>NZ_JBGOSH010000019.1:0-74575 GCF_041537925.1 Ruegeria hyattellae
CACGGCATCTTGGGATCAAGCCAGATTGAGAAGGAACCGCGCTGCTTCAGCGCCGTGTTGTACGAAGGCCAGTTCTTGGTCTTGTACGTCGTAGGGGACCAGCTGCTCATGCCATCCAGCTATCACGCTGGATTCACACAGTGAATCCCTCATCCCGTTTGTGCAACAAAACCACCCTGATCAGATTAGAGAAGGAACGTTGCATAGAAAACTCCAGATTGTATGGAGTTATGATCCGGGGCGATTTTCGCTCTCTTCTAAGTGCCAGAACCTCTGAGCTCGACAGACGCTTCAAGCGTCGCGAAGGTGTTTCCTGACCGTTGGATCGATCCTTGTGCTTTGAGCGGGATAGATTCCGCAAGAGGCGATAGCTTCGCGTGCAGTCACGCGTTCATGCAAGCGTTTCCAAATGGTTTTGGCTGCGTAGGGGTGAGGGTATGGCCGCCAGGCTACTCCCATTGTCATGCCTCGCAGATACTTCAACTGCTGACGGTGTGCGGAGTATAAAATGGTATTTGCTATACTGCCTTCACGCGTGAGCTCGTGTTCGGTCACGAAAATCCTATTTCCTCGCATTGTCACCAAGCCGGCGTAGCGTGAAATCTGGTGCATGCTCCTGTCTGGTGATGTAGCAATTTCCCGCGAGCGGATCGTGATTAGCCCATCAACTTCCTGAATGCGGATCAATGAACAGAAAATCTTTCCTTCCCATGAAGGCGTGCAGAAAAAGGAATGATAGAAGCCGACGTATCGCCTCAGATTTTTCTGCTGGTCCCGAAAAGGATCCAGAAACGCGTCTATGGGCGTTGTTCCTGCTTGCGGCAAGGCGCCCATTAGCTTTCGCTCGAAGGTCGTGGTATCGGCAAATAATTCAGCTTCTGTCAGGTCGAAATGACGCGCGATCCGGCGCATGTTGTGTGCCGAAGGTAGGCTAGAGCCATTCAGGTAGCGACTGAATTGTTGTCTATTGACGCCGATATCACGACAAATCTGTGAAATGTTTCCGTGTTCTGCACACAACGACCGCAGGTTGGCAGAAAAATACTCTGACACAAGCAAAACCTTTCGCGTTTTGACGCTACTTCACAGCAAATAGCGTCAATTCGCGTAAGATCGCACAATTTATTTTATCTGCAAATCGGTTTCTTCTTCGGTATCAGCTCGCAACAGACAAGCCCCCAGATGCCAATTGAAACCATCGAGAACACATGGATCACTCTCCCCGATGGGCGGAGGCTTGCTGCACGCCTGTGGCTGCCTGAAACGAGTCTTGCCCCCGCCATTCTGGAATATTTGCCTTACCGCAAACGCGACGGCACAGCACCAAGAGATGAAACAACTCACTCAGTATTTGCTAAGGCGGGATACGCCTGCATCCGGGTCGACATAGCTGGTACCGGCGATAGCGAAGGTCAATTCGATGACGAGTACTCTGAGCAGGAACTGCGTGATGGTGAAGAAGTCATAGCCTGGATTGCTGCACAGGATTGGTGTGACGGCCATGTCGGGATGATCGGAATTTCGTGGGGTGGGTTTAACGGATTGCAATTGGCCTTCCGACAACTACCCGCGTTGAAAGCCGTCGTCAGCGTGGCCTCGACGGTGGATCGCTTTGCAGATGATATCCATTTTATGGGTGGGTGCCTGTTGAGTGACAACATGAACTGGGGCAGTCAGATGTTTGCCTATCTGACCCGCCCCGCGGATCCTGTCCTTCGTGCAGATTGGCGAGAGGATTGGCTGAAACGACTGCGAACCGTCCCGTTCTCTGCCGCGGAATGGTTGCGTCACCAGACGCGTGATTCCTATTGGAAACATGGCTCTGTTTGCGAAGATTGGTCAGCGATCCAAACCCCTGTCTTAGCCATTACTGGCTGGGCAGATGCATACGTCAACGCGCCTCCAGCTTTGGCTGCGAACCTGAAGGCACCGACAAAAGCCGTAATTGGGCCGTGGGAGCATCGTTATCCTCATATTTCGAAACTTGATCCTGCAGACTTTCATTCCGAAGTCATCGGCTGGTTTGACCGCTGGTTAAAGGGTCAAGAGAACGGTGCTGAAGACTTGCCTGCGTATCGGACATACATGCAGGAACACTTTAATCCGTCGCCGCAAAATAGCCCTCGGCAAGGTCGTTGGATTGCAGAGGCTACCTTGCCGTCACCTTTTGTATCTGAACGGATTTGGCATTTGGCACCCGACGGATTTTCCCAGAGCCCAAGCCCTGGTTCCGTCGCTATCGCATCGCCTTGCCATGTTGGTATGCAAAGCGGGTACTTCTGTGCGGGCATGCGGATAGACAACGAGCTTGCCGGTGATCAGGCAAGTGATGACGTTTTGTCGGTCTGTTTTGACAGCGCGCCATTGCAAGCGACATTGAATTTGCTGGGTCGCGCGAAGCTGACGTTTCGGTTTTCGGTGGATCAGCCTGTCGCCCAGCTTGTCGCACGGTTATGCGATGTCTCGCCTGAAGGTGTTTCGCAACGTATCAGCTATCGGTCGCTGAACCTGTGCCATTACCACAGTCACGAAACGCCCCAAGCCCTACAACCCGGTGAGATTTACGAGGCCGAGATTGCCCTGAATGAATGTGCGCACCATTTGCGCGAGGGTCATGTGTTGCGTCTCGCCCTGTCGACGTCTTACTGGCCGATAGTCTGGCCGGCGCCACATTCAGCCGAAGTGACCCTGCACTTGCAAAACTGTGCTCTGCATTTGCCGGTGCGCGAAGTCACACACGAAATTCAAGCCTCCGAACCCGGCCCGGCTCAGAAGTATCCAGTTCTTGCAGCTGAGCAATTGCGTTCACCTTCAGCGCACTTCGAACGCACCGTGAACGACGACGGTCGGGTGGTTCTGGAGACGTTCGATGACTACGGCAAAACACGCGACCCATATCATGATCTGATTGTCGGCAGTGACGTTCGCATGAATTACAGCGTTCACCCCGATAACCCGGCCACTGCGCATTTCGAGACCGCCTGGAGATTTACCTTTGAACGGGCGGATTGGCAGGTCGCCATCTCGACCGAATGCAGCATGAATTGCGACACCCAAAATTTCTACCTCTACCGCAAACTATGCGCCACCGAAGGCGCCGATGAAACCGAAGTTCTGACAAAGGAATGGTCCGAAACCGTTCCGCGTGGACTTCTCTGATCAATTCCAAGGGAGGATACTATGAAGATCGAATGGACAAAGGCCAATGTTGGTCGCCGCGGATTTCTGAAGGGCGCAACTGCGCTTGGGGCAGCTACGGCGCTTCCGATGGGGTGGGCGAACCGCGCATTTGCAGCAGATGACGGCGTTCTGCGGGTGCGGGCGTATGGGGATGCGCAGAACATGGATCCGGCCCATTCCGTTGGTGTCGTCGAAGAAGAAGTTCATGCCTCCATCTACAACAAGCTGATCCAATACAAGCCGGGCGAGGAATGGGGCTGGCAGATGGATGCGGCCACGATGATCGAGCAGGTTGATCCAACCCATATCAAGTTCGCATTGCGTGACGATATCGGATTTACCAACGGATTTGGCGCCATGACCGCTGAAGATGTCAAATTCAGCATGGAACGGATCGTGGACGACGCCACGGACAGTCCGAATAAGCCCGACTTGGGGCCATTCAGCCATGTTGAAGTGACCGGCGAACGTGAGGGCACAATCGTTCTGAACAGCCCGTTTGCCCCGATCTGGTCGATTGCCCTGCCGTACATTACGGGCAACATCGTCTCAAAAGCGGCGGTCGAAGCCGCCGGTGGCAGGATCGGTGCAGATCCGGTTGCCGAGTCCGGCCCTTACCTGCGGGACAGCTGGTCGCCCAAGGAAAAGACCGTTCTCAAGCGTAACCCCGACTGGAAAGGGGATGCACCCACCTGGGATACCGTCGAAATCTATCCCATTGATGACGAAAACACTGCCGAGATCGCGTTCGAGGCGGGTGAGCTGGATGTAACCCGCGTTTCGCTGGGCTCGGTTGAGCGTTATCGTGCCGGAGTTCCAAACGGTGGATCGTTGGTTGAGAAGCCCTCGCTCTATTATGTCTGGATGGGGATGAACGTCGAGCATCCAAAGCTGCAAAATCAGAAGCTGCGGCAGGCTATTCAGCATGCGGTGGATGTCCCCAGTATTTTGGAAGCTGCTTATTTTGGAGCTGCCGAACCAGCAACTGGCATTATCGCACCGGGCCTCGCCGGCCACCGGCCATCTTCGCTGGTGCCACCGGCGGCAAACTTTGAAAAAGCTGCACAGCTGCTCGCGGAATCCGGTGAAACCAATGTCACGCTGACCCTCGACACGCTGAACAAGACGACTTTCACGACAACCGCACAGATCATTCAGGCAACGCTGGCGCAGATCGGGATCGCGGTTGAAGTGAACGTTCTGGAATCTGGGGCCTTCTGGGCGTCTGGCGACAATGAAAATCTTCAGCTTGTTCTGAACCGTTTTTCGATGACCCCAGACCCGTATTATGCGACGTCGTGGTTCACGCCCGAACAGATCGGAAAATGGAACTGGGAACGCTTTAACAGCCCTGAATTCAACGAAATCCATGAATCCGCGGCTGCGGAAACGGATATCGCAAAACGGGCGGAAATGTATCAGCGCGCGCAGGATCTGATGGAAGAAAGTGGCGCCTATCGCTTCATCACCCATGAGGCAACGCCGGTTATTCACAGCGCCCGGGTCATTCCTGCACTGCGGCCAGATGGCCTGTCGTTACTTCGCTATTTCGGCAAGGCGACCTGATCTCCCCAGGTCGACCGGGTACGGCGGGCGCGTAACGCTCGCCGTGCCAAATTGAACGCCATCAAGCCACAAGGAGCCAGTTGGCCATGCTAAGTTTTGCAACCCGTCGCTTCGGGCTGTCGCTGCTCATCCTGTTCGTGGCGGTCACCGTCATGTTCCTGATGATCCGCGCCGTGCCTGGCGATCCGGTCCAGATCATGCTGGGCCCGCGCGCCACGCCCGAACTTCAGGCCCAACTCACAGCGGCGCTGGGGCTTGATCAACCGATCTGGAAACAGCTTTTGATCTTTTATGGGAATCTTCTGCAAGGCGACCTAGGAACCGATGTATTTTCGGGACGGTCCGTGACGGACATCGTTTTCCAGCAATTGCCGTTCACGCTGGAACTGATTTTTGCGTCAATCCTGTGGTCTGCAAGCCTGGGCATCGCACTTGGTGCCTATGCGGCGGCGCATCCCAACACGCTGATCGACCGGATCGCCGCCGCAATATCCGTCAGCTTCGTGGCTGCACCGGCCTTTGTTGTCGCGCTTTTGGCGCTGCTGGTATTCGCCGTGCATCTGCAATGGTTTCCCGCAATCGGTGCCGGAGAGGGGTTCTGGGACCGCCTCGACCATCTGGTTCTGCCTGCGTTTGCCATCGGCCTCAGCTGGGTTGGCTATATTGCCCGGCTGGTGCGGGCTTCGATGCTGGAGGTTATGGGCGAAAGCCATGTGCGCACGGCGCGCGCCTTTGGTATCGCCGAGCGTCGCGTGGTGATGGTTTATGCACTGCGGATCGCCATTTTGCCGGTGGTCACCGTGATCGGGGTAGGGATGGGCTTTCTTCTCAGTTCGGCGGTTTTTGCTGAAATCGTCTTTGCCCGACCGGGTTTGGGTAAGTTGGTTATCGATAGCATTACCACCCGAAACTACCCGATTGTTATGGGCTCGGTCCTCATATCAACGGCGTTGTTCGTGATATCGACCGCATTGGCAGACCTGATCAATGCGTTGCTCGATCCGCGCGCACGCACGGCTCATTGAGGAGGGGGAGTGATGGAAAAATCTCGTTCCGAACTTGGCCAGATCATCATCGGCGTCGCCCGCGACCCGCTTGGTCTTATGGGCTTAATCATCGTCGGTGTCATCGTGTTCTGCGCCATCTTCGCTTATTGGATCGTGCCCTATGACCCAATTGCGATGGATATCAAATCCCGCTTGCAAGGACCGTCCACTGCGCATCTTTTGGGCACCGACCAACTGGGGCGCGATACGTTTTCGCGTGTGATTGCAGGGGGGCAGGTAGCACTAAAGGTGGCATTACCCGCCGTGTTCGGCGCAATGGCGATTGGCCTGACACTGGGAATGATTGCCGGGTATGGGCCGAAATGGCTCGACAATCTTCTGATGCTGTTTTTCGATACCATCCGATCCTTCCCGACGGTGATGTTCGCGTTGGCTGTCGTGGCCTTGATCGGGCCCAGCCTGCAGACGGTGGTTTTCGTGGTCATGGCGACCTCGATCCCAACCTACGGGCGTGTGGCACGAACCCAGACACTGACGCTGCGCAACTCTGAATTCATTCTGGCCGAGCGGTCGATGGGGGCCAGCATGGCGCGCATTCTGGGTGTGCATATGCTGCCCAATATCATTGGCGTTCTGGCGGTGTTGGCGGCCATGGATATCCCCACAGTCATCGCGTTGGAGGCGGGCCTGTCCTTTTTGGGGCTGGGTGTGAAACCTCCGACGCCCAGCTGGGGTGCTTTGCTCAAGGATGGCTATTCACTGATCCGCCAGACCCCTTGGCTGGTGGTGGGCGGGGGCCTGCCGATCATTCTGGCAACGCTTGGATTTACATTCCTGGGTGAAAGCCTGCGGGACGTGGTTGATCCAAAACTGAGGAAACAGCGATGACCGACACACTTTTGGAAATCGACCGCCTCAGTGTCGACTACGAAACAGGCCGTGGTGACCTCAAGGCCTTGAGGGACATAACCTTCAACGTGAATAAGGGTGAAATCGTTGGCATTGTCGGGGAATCTGGTTGCGGCAAATCCACGTTGATCTCATCCATCCTGCGTTTGACCGCACCAAATACTCGGTTCCGCGAGGGAGAGGTCAGGTTCAAAGGAAAGGACCTTTTGCAGGCCTCCGAACGTCAGATGCGCAACCTGCGCGGGGCGGATATATCCATCGTCTTTCAGGACCCGATGCAAACGCATAATCCGGTTCTGACCATCGGGCAGCAGATGCTGGACATTCAGCATCGGTCCAAGCAGTCAAAAGCGGACAAGCTGGCCCACGCGGCCAAGATGCTGGGCGCTGTTGGCATTCCCGATCCCGAAGCGCGCCTGAAGCAGTATCCGCATGAATTCTCAGGCGGGATGCGCCAACGGATTGCCATCGCAATGGCGTTGATGTCCGAACCCGATCTTTTGATCGCGGATGAGCCGACCACCGCGCTGGATGCCACGTTAGAGGTGCAGATCATCGAGCGCCTGCAAGAGCTACAGCGCGAGTTTCACTGTGCCATCCTGTTCATCTCCCACCATCTGGGCGTGATTGCTGAACTCTGCGACCGGGTGGTGGTGATGTATGCCGGTGCAGTTGTCGAAAGCGGGGAGGTGCGTGAGATTTTCCACAACCCCAAGCATCCATATACACGGCGTCTGATCGAATGTGACCCCGGTCACATCAAGGAACGCGCCCGCATTTTGCCGACCATTCCCGGTGAAGTGCCTGATCTGGCCAATCTGCCGGGAGGCTGCATTTTCCGGGATCGTTGCGATCAAGCCATGGCACGCTGCGCCTCCGACGTGCCGCCGCTGGATCAATTGAAAGAAGGCCATCATGCCGCTTGCTGGCTAAACCATGAGGAGGCCACATCATGAGCTTGCTGAACGTTGTGGACCTGAACACCAGCTATGGGCCGGTCAATGTACTGGCAGGTGTCAGCTTTACCGTAGAACCTGGCGAGACCTACGCGCTGGTTGGTGAAAGCGGATCTGGCAAAACAACAGTCATCCGCGCCATCGCCGGGCTTGCGCCTGCGCAGAACGGCTCGGTTACCTTCGAAGGTCAGGAAATCCGAGGGGCGCCAGAAAGCGTCATGCGCCCGCTGCGCAAAGACATGGCAATGATGTTCCAGGATCCGGTTGGCAGCCTGTCACCGCGCCTGACAATTCGCAGCCTGATCACCGAACCCTACCGCATCCAAGGCATGAAAGACCGTGACCTGGATGCCGAGGCCAAGCGTCTGTTGGAAATGGTAAACCTGCCCACGCATTTCGCAGACCGCTATCCTTATCAGCTTTCAGGCGGCCAGGCGCGGCGTGTGGGCGTGGCACGTGCGTTGGCGTTGGAACCAAAGCTGATCCTTGCAGATGAGCCGACTGCCGGCCTCGATGTCTCAGTACAGGGCGAGTTGTTGAACCTGCTCAACGATCTGCGCGAAAGGTTGGGTCTGGCAATGGTAATCATCACGCACAACCTCAGCGTGGTGCGCCATGTGGCGGACAGAATGGGTATCATGTATCTGGGCCGTTTGGTCGAGGAGGGCACAACCGAAACGATTTTCAAAGATCCGCGCCATCCCTATACGCGCTGCCTTTTGAGTGCCAACCCAGAGCCGGACCCGGATGCGCGGTTGGAACGGATCGCCCTTAAGGGCGAACCCCCCAGCTTGCTCAAGCGCCCTTCCGGGTGCGAATTCCGCGAACGTTGTCCTTTTGCCAAGGACATCTGCACCCAGACTCCGGAATGGGAAGTGGACGGTGGCCACGGGCTGCGTTGCCTGGCTCCGCTGTCGTAGTAGGAAATCCGATGCCAAGTACGCTTTTTTTTAATGGCACAATCCTGACTATGGATGCGCAGGACTCCTCACCCGAGGCTGTTTTGACTGAAGGAAACAGGATCCAGGCAGTGGGGGCCGAAGCTGACCTGCGTGCATGCATGCACGCAGATGCTGAGGAGCATGACCTGAAAGGTCGCACTCTGATGCCAGCCTTTATCGATCCACACGGACATTTCCCGGATCCGGGGTTCATCCGGCTGTTCCGTGTTGACCTGTCTTCACCTCCTTTAGGGGATTGTAGGCAAATTGCGCAGGCGCTGGACAGACTTCGGGAAAGGGCCAACACAACGCCGGAGGGTGAATGGGTCATGGGGGTGTCGTTTGACAATACCTCTATTCTCGAAGGCCGTATGCCGACGCGGGCCGAGCTGGACGACGTTTCAATACGTCATCCAATCTGGGTAATTCATGCATCGGGGCACAACGGCGCGGCTAATTCTCTTGCGCTTGAGAGGCGAGGTGTAACCCGTCACACACCTGACCCAGAGGGCGGCCGCTTTGGCCGGGACCTTGAAACCGGAGCCCTAACGGGATTGATCGAAGGGTTATCGGCCATGGGTGAGATGGGCGACACCGATTTCCTGATCGACCGCGAAAGGTTCTGGCAGGGCTTTGACGCCTGCCGTGATGAATATCTGGCCCATGGCGTGACCTATGCCCAAAATGCCTGGACGTCGCAAACCATGCTGGATCACTTCGCCAGCCTGCCCGCAGATCAGGATCCGGGAATTGATATCGAGCTGTTACCCGTCGGAAGTCTGGAGCCAGAGCTAAGTACCCAATGGATCGGCACGAACTGGCCCGGCAACCCGCATTTCACACTAGGTCCGCGCAAACTGTTCACGGATGGAGCCTTTCAACTGCAGACCGCGTATCTGACTGCCCCGTATTTCAAGCCGTCTGATCCAGAACATCCTTGTGGGATGACTTACACCTCACAAGAGCAGCTGGATGCTGATGTCAGCAAACTCCATAGCAAGGGACTACAGATTCATTGCCACTGTAACGGCGATGCCGGCGCCGAGATGTTCATTGATGCGGTTGAAAAAGTACTTCGAGCGTACCCCCGCGCAGATCATCGTCACACTATTATTCATGGCCAGGCCCTGCGGGATGATCAGTTAGAGCGTATGGCCCAACTTGGCCTTACCGTTAGCTTCTTTCCTGCACATGTATATTTTTGGGGGGATCGCCATTACGATACCTTCCTAGGGCCTGA
Source organism: Ruegeria hyattellae (assembly GCF_041537925.1). Classification (NCBI taxonomy): domain Bacteria; kingdom Pseudomonadati; phylum Pseudomonadota; class Alphaproteobacteria; order Rhodobacterales; family Roseobacteraceae; genus Ruegeria; species Ruegeria hyattellae. The sequence goes on from NZ_JBGOSH010000019.1 coordinate 9,800, forward strand.
ACGGTCCGAGCGGATATCCCCAGCAGCATCAGCTGAACGGTATGGCGTGCGATATACGATCCACAATGATGCCTCGGTCACGCCAACACGCCCGATCCACCTGGCCAATTGCGCCGTGAATCGGATAACCGCTTCGGAGCGCGTGCTCGGCGAAGATCAGAAGATCAGCGTTCTGTCAGCTTTGCGTGCCCAGACCATCGACGCTGCTTGGCAGGTGTTCAAGGAGGATCAGCGCGGATCTATCGAACCGGGTAAAGTTGCAGATTTCGTTGTCCTTTCGCGCAATCCACTGCACGACCCGGACTGCCTAACGGATACACGGGTGCTCGAAACGATCCGCGACGGTCAAAGTGTTTTTGCCGCAACGCATGCCGAAAAAGAAGTCGAGCACACCTAATGACGACCAAACGTATTGCGATCGCGGGGTTCCAGCATGAAACCAATTGCTTTGGTGTGACAAAGGCCGATCTACGCGAGTTTGAAATGGCGGATTCCTGGCCCGGAATGTTGCACGGTGCACAGGTGGTCTTGGAAACAACTGGTATGAACCTACCTGTCGCAGGTTTTGCCGCAGAGGCAATGGAAGTGGGGATTGAGGTTATTCCAATCCTGTGGTGCTCTGCCGAGCCGTCCGCACATGTAACCGATCATGCATTTGAGACGATTTGCGGGATGCTATTGGATGGACTCCGGGATGCGGGCCACATTGATGGCGTCTATTTTGATCTCCATGGCGCAATGGTTACCGAAAGCCTTGTTGACGGTGAAGGAGAGATTCTGCGTCGTGTACGTGCAGTTGTGGGCCCCGAAGTTCCCGTGGTCGCAAGTTTGGACCTGCATGCCAACATTTCCGCTGAGATGGTCGAACATGCGGACTATCTGTCTATTTTTCGCACCTATCCTCACTTGGATATGGCGGAAACGGGCGCACGTTGTGTTCCTGTCCTGCAGCGCCTGCTAGCAGGCGAAACACTATTTAAGGCGTTCCAACCGGTACCTTATCTCATACCTCTGCATGCGCAATACACCGGTTCCTCACCGTTTAACGACATCTATCAATTGCCAGCAAGATTTGAGCAGCAGGAAGTCCTGGCCGAAATCGCTCTTGGTTTCACAGCGGCGGACTTCGCCGACACTGGCCCGTCGTGCCTTGCCTACGCAGCCACTGCCCAGAAAGCCGCCGCTGCCGCCGAAGAAATCGTAAATTTGTTTATGTCCCGGGAATCCGATCTTGATTGCTCGATGTTGTCTCTGGAGGACGCCGTTTCGGCATGTCGTCAGAGGCGAGAAAAACCCGTTGTTCTCGCAGATGTTCAGGACAACGCTGGTGCGGGCGGGACGTCTGATACCACAGGGTTGCTGGCCGCACTGATTGAGGGCGGGGTAAAGAGTGTCTTGATGGGTCTGCTCCATGATCCGGAAAGTGCAAAACAAGCCCATGTGGCAGGTGAAGGTGCACAGGTTAAGTTGGCAATCGGTGCAAAGTCCAACCTGGCAGGGCACGTTCCGGTCAATGCAGAGTTTAGAGTTCTGGCTCTGGGTGATGGCAAATGTCGCTATACCGGAGAAATGTATGGCGGTGGTGTAGCAACGCTGGGCAAGACGGCTGCACTACGTTTGGTTGGACATGAGGCCGAGATTGACCTCGTTGTGACAAGTATACGTAACCAGTGTCTAGATCGTGCGCATTTTACTCATATTGGGCTGAATCCGATGAATTACTCGGTGATTTGCGTAAAGAGCACCACACATTTCCGAGCGGATTTTGAGACTATTTCAGGTGCTGTTTTTGCGGTCTCATCGCCAGGCGCCTTTCTCTGCGACCTAGAAAATGTCCCGTACGCCTGTCTCACCAGAAGGCTGCCCATTATTCGTTGAACTGGCTTTGGATTACGCGAAGCTGCAGGCGTAAAGGAAAAGAATGTTCTCATTCTATGAAGAGTATCTGCTTAGCTATCAAGCAATGCAGGCTTGTGGCGACCGGTTGTTGATAACCCGGCGCTATTGGCTGGAAACGTCATTGGTCAGAAAATCGAACCAGGCTTTCACGGGCAAGTGTAAAGGCCGTCCGTTCAATTCGTACGTAACACGCGCTTTGTTGCACAATTCCGTTGGAGTGGAGGCTTTCTTTTTCCCCGGAGGGACTGCTCCTACGGGCCCTGTGATAGGTACTCCAAGAGCGGTGTAGCGGTTGAGGACGGCGATGCGGATTTGGATCTCCGCGATCTGCCGGTCGAAGCCCCGCGCCATGAGTCTCTGGCCCACCAATTTCACACAGTGCGTTTTGGTCTCGACGCGGCTTCGGCGGTGGTATCCGCTCCATCGTCGCCCCCGGGCGCGGCCGAGGTATCTTGATGCTTTCGCGGCTTCGTTTCTTGCGACGGCTCCCGCTTGTTGGCTTCCAAGGCTTGGCGTTCTTGCGGGCAGGGTTGACAGCATGTGTATTCCGGGCGGCAATCGCATCATGGCATTTGCGCGTTTCGTAGGCCCCGCGGCAGTGACTGTCCCGATGGTCTGATCAGGTGGGGTTTGATCCAGAAGTTCGGGCAGCATGGGCGCATCACCTACATTGCTGGTCGTGACCTCGACGGCCCGAACTCCCACTGTTTTTTCATCGATCCCGAGGTGTATCTTGCGCCAGATGTGCCGTTTGGGGTTTCCACGCTGCGCGCGTTCCATTCACCTTCGCCCTCAGATTTGATGCCTGTGCTATCAATCAAGAGGTTCAGCGGGCCGGTACCACCACGATATCACAGGCTCGCGTTTAGTGCCCTCTGGTGGCGGCATAGGGTGCAAAATTCCGCCACCGCACAATCCAACCCGATAAACTACAGCAAGCTCTCAACAAAGCCTGTAGTCTGCCGGAGCGGCATCCCGAACAAAACCTTCAGAGTCAGGCGGGTTTGGATCGCCGCGTTAGTGAATTGCTGCCGTCGACCGCGTTGGCCCGTCGGCGGCGGTGTCCAGACCATCTCGGGATCGAACCAGATCGAGAGCGATCCACGCCGCTTCAAACCGTCATTGCAACACGACCAGTTTGTGGTCTTGTCGCTCGTTGGGGCCCAACTGCTCATACCTCCCAGCTATCACGCTGGATTCATAAGATGAATCCCCCAAACGATTTGTGCAACAAAGCCGTTTTGTGCACCAGCCACCTGGCATCACGCCGGGCACGGAATTGGTGCGCATGAAAGAAAAAGCTATGGATGAGTTTGATCTGGAAAACGCACGCGAGCAACAAATCGCAATCGAAATGATGGGTGCTTTTACGGACACGTCTCCTTGTCGAAGCGCAGCAATGTCCAACCCCTTTGCTTCAGGATGGCCGGGTAGTTGCGATGGTTATTGAGATCAAGCAACTTGATCAAGATTGGGGGCATTGTGACGCCCCTGAACCTTTGAGCGAAGAAGAATCTCGAAATTTTGAGAACGAGCTTATCGCCCTCCTGGAGCAGGAGATGGCTGGCCACCGCTCTCGATAATGGGCAGGGTGGGCGGTAAATCCTTAGGCCTGCAGATGCCGCCAAGGATGCGGCCTGCAAACCAAGGACGTGGTGGGGCCAGTGGCTTTGCCACTTCAGTTTGAGGACATTGAGTGAAAGTGAATCGAGCTTCAGCAATGCGGATAAAGCTGCCGTTGGCCTGCCAACCCCATTCGCTTCAATCTCTGGAATTCCAGTGGAAGTTTGGTTAGGTCCTAAACAAGTAGGATGCGGAGGAAACAGCTTCGGTGGCGGACACTCTGATTGTAATTGCTTCCGAACGAGAGGGCCTCGGCCTTGTTGACGAATTCGGGCTGCAACATGCGGAGGACTTCGAAATCCAAGCTGGAGATCACGAGCGAGGTCTCGGTCTTTATCACGGAAGGAGCTTCGACGTTCTTATCAGCGGAGTTCTTGAGCATCACATGGTTGCAGCTACAGCATTGTGCTTACACCGATACAAGCCAAAGCGCGTTGTGAACTTTGGGGCTTGCGGGACATATGGCAATCGATTTGGAGTGGAAACAGCGCCGAAGATTGAAAGCGTTGTAAGCGTTTCTACGTCTTATCGTTTTGATGTTGATGACAACCTGCATTGGGTTCCTCCGCGCACGCTTCCAGTTGTCAACCTTTCAGTGGCAACCGCAAACTGCGTAACCGGTTCGCGTTACTCTCGGGCTTCAGACTATGAGAGCGTCCATTTTCCAAAAGATGGGCAGGTAGAAGACATGGAGCTCTACGGTCTAGCCGTTTTAATGGAAACTTTCGCTGTTCCTTTGTACAGCATCAAGTACGTGACAAATGACGTAGGACCACATGGCCGAGAGCAATTCCGAGAGCATGTTGTCTCCGCACGTCGCTTCGGACATGAGGCACTTGAAAACGCACTGTCAGATTTTAGGGACTTTCCCTTGTTATCCGGCGCTGACAATTCAGCCTCTGGTTAATAGGGAACTTTGGGCTGCAACCAGCCAATGGAACCGCTTGCTAAGAACGTCAACTCTGAGCCCAGTTCGACCAATGGTGCAGTTTGCATCAATGACTGCAACCTTGTGCAAAGCCGTCGCAGGTCTGACATTTGAGGCATTGTGTCCAAGACATTTGCTCGACGTTGCGTTCAGTGAGTGGGGACCCCACTAAATTGGTCATTCCTTTGGGCATGCGCATCAAAATCAGATGGCTGAACACGAAAAATCAGGGACGATGCCTGATCTGTTAATGAATGTCTCTGTTGCATGACCGGCGAATAGGCCGTGATCACGAACCAAGACGGTCCTGAAACCGGCAGCCGCCCCGCCCAGAATATCCGTGTGCAGCGTATCACCGACCATTGCAATGCGATGGGATTGTATCCCGGGAAGTCGGTCTTTGGCGTCGTCGAATGCGTTGTTAAACGGCTTTCCAAAGAACACAGGCGCGATATTCAGGGTATCGGCCAATTGATTGGCGTAATAGCCTGGCTCTTTGCTCAGCCCAGTTTCTCGTGGGGCGACCAGGTCGGGATTGGCGATCACAAAGGGCCTTTTACGATGCCTAATCGCGGCACTGAGGGAGGCAAGTATATCCGCATCTAGTGCGGCACTTGAGAGAAAAAGAAAACCGTCAACCTCCTGACCGGACCAATGCTCAACCTGTGCTTCGATATCGCTAAATTGGTCATCTGGCGCAGCAATCGCTCCCCAGCGCGCGCCCGGTAAAACTTCGTCAAGGCGAGCTACAGCGACATCACGACTTGAAACAACTTCGTTAGGGGCGAAATCGAAACCGAGGGCGCGATAGCGCCGCACAGCCGTTGCACGAGTGTAGCTTGCGGCATTCGTCAGAACTATCAGGCGTTTGCAGCGCGCGCGTAGTTGCTGGATGCAGGTGACCGCTCCGGGGATCGCCGTCTCGCCAACGTTCAACACGCCAAAGCTATCCAGCACGAAGGCATCAAACTGATCCGCAATCTCTAAGAGCCCGGTACACTGTGTAGTCTCGGTCGGAAAGACAGCGAGAGGCATACGGATACGGATGGCCTCATATCGGTCGAAGGCGTTTTGCGTTCCCCAGATCTCATTGTAACTCATTCAGATCAAACCGTATTGCTGCGCCTTGCCGCGCAAGAAGGGCAGACCCTGACCGATAACCGCCTCCGCACTTTCAGCAACGGGTCGCCAGATAGAATGCCCGTAGCCGATCTCAGGCGGCATGTTGATATAGCTTTCCATCGCCAGGCCACCCTTGAAATTGATCGCGGCAAGCGTGGCGAAAATTTCGTCCCAGTCACATGGGCCCTGTCCCGACGTGCCTCGGTCGGATTCTGAGAGGAGGAGGTTATTCAGATGCGCGCGCCCGGTAATTATGCCGTTACCCATGCCGGTCTCCTCGATATTCATGTAATATGTGTCGAGGTGCAGGAACATATTCGGTGCGCAGACCCGCTCAATCATTTCAACCACCTGGGTGGTGGTGTTGATCAGGTGAGTCTCATAGTGGTTGACCGGTTCAATGCCAATGGCAGGCCCGTGATCCTTAGCGTACATTACGGTAGCCTCTAGCGCGGCCTCAACATTGTCCAGCTCTTGCTCGGTTGTTGGAAAGCTCGACCGCTCCCCAATGCCGCCATAGGTGACCCCGCTTAAGGCTTCTGAACCCAAACCGGCGGCTTTCTCAATGGCGAGCTTAAGGAAATCGGCGGTGCCGGACGGATTGTGCGATGCCCAAGTCTCTTGCGGCAAACCGAAGGAGAAAACAGCAGGAAGTTCGGCCTTTTCAAGCAAATCGCGCCCAAGCGCTGTATCGGTGGAGGCTGGATCAAGCAAGGCTAATTCGATGAAATCCATGCCGGAAGCCTTCGCGGCTGAAATCGTCCGGGTGACACCTGCGGCATCCCAGGTCATGTTCCACATGCTTGTATGTACACCAAAGCGCTTCATACGCTCGAATACCCGCCTTCGATCATCATCAGCGCGCCATTGACCAGATCAGACGCGGGTGAGGCGAGGTAAAGCGCCATGTCGGCAATCTCAACCGGCTCGCCAAAACGACCCAAAGGTGTTGCCGCGATCAAGGGGCCGGACTTTTCGGGCGGGCTCCAGATCTCGCGGCCCATATCGGTCAAGACCACCGTCGGGCAGATCGCGTTGACTTGAATGTTGTAAGGGGCAAGCTCTGTCATCAGTGACTTTGTTAGGGCGTTTAAACCACCCTTGGACGATGCATAGGCCGCATGATCAGGCAGGGCGATAACCCCAGTCTGAGACGAGATATTGATTATCTTGCCCGCACCTGCTGCAACCATACCCGGTGCGACGCCCTTGGACAAAAGAAAAGGCGCGCGCAGGTTGATTGCCATGGTGCGGTCCCAATCTGCCGGATCGAAATCAAGGACCGGTCCAACCAAGGCGATGCCGGCCGAATTGACCAGAATATCAACAGTTTCATGTAGTACGTGCACCTCGGCGATCAGGGTATCGCATCCCTCAACCGTGGCAAGATCGGCCGGTATCGTGGCGCAGCCGGTTTCTGCGGCGAGCGCAGCCAGCCGCTCTACAGATTGTCCGGTTGAAATGACCTTGGCACCTGCCTGCGAGAAGACGCGCACAATTTCGGCCCCGATGCCGGACGATGCCCCGGTCACCAATGCGACCTTGCCCGCGATCGAAAACCTATCCTGCCACCTCATCGGCTACTCCAAGTTTGTGTGATTGCTGCGCATCACATCCGCACTCAGGCCCAGGTTGTCCCGCAGATGCAGGATGACAATCTCAAAAAACAGGAATTGCGCGGCCTCAAAAAGCGATCCCATCGGCAAAACGGATTGCCCGCCAGTCTGGTCGTTCGCCATGGTTTGGGCGTCCAGATGAACGATGTGATCGACGGAAAGCGGGGCCGATCCGCTCGGGGTCGCGGTGACGCACATCGTGGTCGCACCGGCCGCTGCGGCAACGCCGATCAGCCCATCGACGGTCGAAAACCCACCGGGACCGGCGCTGACAATCAGCAGGTCACCTGGGCCGACGGGCGGAGTTGTCATGTCACCCACAACATGGGCGTCCAATCCCAGATGAAACAGGCGCATCGCAAGGGACTTCATCATCAAACCTTCGCGCCCGACACCATACAAAGCGATCCGTTTCGCCGTCAGGATGGGTGCTGCCATGCTTTCGACCTGCTGCGGAATGGCGCGATCCAGCACAGCCTCAACTTCGGCAATGACGGACGCTGCTGTGGACTTTAGGGTCATAGCTCGGCCACCAAATCACTGGTTGTCAATGTCGGCATGACCGCTGCAATGGCCGCCTCGAACTGCCCAATGTCGTGCAACAGATCAAAAATCGTGTAGCGGCGGCGAATGAATGCGGCAGCCTGCATTGTGGTACGCAAATGGTCAGGCGAAACGCCAATTTGTTCGGCATAGGCCGGGGCACCAGCCTGTTGCAGCATCTCGGCCATTGTGTCGTGACGGTAGAGATGGGCGGCCAGTCGATCCCGAAGGGCCGGCCAGCCCTCACGTAGTGCCCGCAGTCGGGCAGCGTGGATATCTGGCGGCGCATGCTTCGCAGCAAGCTCCTCCTTAGCTTTCTCAGCAATTTTATGGTCTGCGATTACTTCCGAAAGGTGCGCCTCACGGGTCGCAAGATCAGGGGTTCTGTTCAGAACGCTGTCGATGTTGAGTAAACTCAGATCTTGCCCCAGCAACCAGTCAAAGAGGGCGAGGGACACAACGCAACCGACCGAAACCGCAGCACCATGACTAACCTTCTCCCCCTGATCGGTCAGCCCTTCCATCTCCCACATGTGCGCGATCTGGTGATCGGCTCCGGATGCGGGGCGGGAGCTGCCATGCGCCTCCATCGCGAACCCGACAGCCGTGAGGCCGGTAAACAGGCGCGCAACGCTGTCGCGGTCGCCGGATTTGACACCATCATGCCCGGCTAACCAACCGGCAAGATGATCCTGCACCATTGGCCAAGCGACGTCATCAATCGGCTCGACCCCCAGGGCGTCGGCCAAAATCCAATCGCCGCCCGCCGGAACTTTGCCCGCAAGATCGCCATACCCCCAGCCGTTCATCTCAGCAGGTGCGGCGGCAATGATGTCGAGGTCGGCGAGCATCGCAATCGGCGCGCGGGTCGGGATCGTGACCTTGAACCCGTTCTCCGCCAAGGGCGCACCGGCGCTGGTATAGCCATCCATTGAGGCCGCAGTCGCGACCGACACATAGCGGCGGTCTGTCCGGTAAGCGGCGTATTTGGCCAGATCGTTGATCACTCCCGATCCGACCGAGACCGGGAACAGATCGGGGTCATCGGCGAGCATCGCCCGAAACGACTCGGCCTCTTCGACGGAGGCCTTGGGCAAAGGATTGATCGGCAAGATGTGCGTTTGAACCGGGAACCCAGCGGCCTCGAGTGAGCGAACAACAGGGCGGCCAGCGGCTTCAAAACCCGTTTCATCGGCACAAATGAGAACGCGAGGCAGGGCGGTCATCCGCCGGACAAGCGCACCTGCTTGTGTCAATACACTTGCGCCCACCACAACTTCATCTGTCACCTCTGAGCGCGCGACGGCTGGTGCGATCAGACTGTCCATCTGGGAAGTCCATGTGGTCATGGGAAAATCCTCATTTCAGGGTGCGCCCGTTGGCGTCAAAATGATGCAACCGGTTCTTGCGGAACGTCATGTGAACAGGGTCCCCGGTGTTTAACGTGTCCTCGCCATCGGTCTTCACGACAATCTGCGTTTCGTTCGGGGTCATCACATAAAGGTAGCTCTCGCTACCCAGCTTCTCCTTCACGCGGATCGTGCCGGGGATCCCGTTGTCGCCAAGCTGAATGTGTTCTGGCCGGATGCCGACCTTGACCGCGTTGGCAGGCAGATCGCCTATTTCCTCCAAACCCTGACCAATTGGGAAGATGTTCATCGCAGGTGAACCGATGAACCCCGCAACAAACTCTGAGGCAGGGGTGTGGTAAAGATCCATGGGCGATCCGACCTGTTCAATCCGACCGGCGTTCAGCACAACAATTTGGTCGGCCATGGTCATCGCCTCAACCTGATCATGGGTTACGTAGATCATGGTCGCATCAAGTTCCTTGTGCAGCGCCTCAAGCTCAATGCGCATTTGCACCCTCAGTTTGGCGTCGAGATTGGAAAGTGGTTCGTCGAACAAAAAGACCTTCGGGTTCTTCACAATGGAGCGACCGATGGCGACCCGCTGACGTTGGCCACCAGACAGCTGCCCTGGCTTACGGTCGAGCAAGTCTGACAATTGCAGTATGCGGGCGGCCTCTTCTATTCGGGTCTTGCGTTCGGCCGGGGGAAGACCGTTGACCTTCATGCCAAATTCCATGTTCGCGCGCACCGTCATGTGCGGATAGAGCGCGTAGGACTGGAAGACCATCGATAGATCGCGGTCCGCGGGCTCCAAATCGGTGACGTCCTTGCCATCGATCATAATCGTCCCGTCGCTTACCGATTCGAGACCCGCAATCGTGCGCAACAGGGTGGACTTGCCGCAGCCTGACGGCCCGACAAAGACAACGAACGCGCCATCCGCCACCGAAAGGGATACGTCCTTCAATGCGTGCAAGGCACTGTAATATTTATTGATTTTTTCAAGTTTAACAGTGGCCAAGCCCACATTCCTTTTGTTCGGCCATCATCGACCCGGGTCAACGCTACGTCACTTTCTGTTTGACATACAGCATGATTTTACATTTGTATGCAGCACGAAGCAAAAGTATGTCAACCGCTTCTGAACAGGGAGGTCACCATGAAATTGAGGACATTAATGGCATCTACGGCACTGGCCGCGACGCTGGGGACGGGGGCGCTGGCTGATGATCACGGATGGAGCTTGAAGGACGCCGCTGCACCATATGCAGGGACGACTGTGGACGTTGTTTTCCTTTTGCGTCCTGGATATGAAGCCATCGAAGCCATGCTGCCGGCCTTCGAGGAAGAGACTGGCATCAAGGTCAACATCATAAAGCATCCATATGAGAACGCATTGGGCGAACAGGTTCGTGACTTCGTCGCGGGTGGAGACCTCGATGTCGCCCTGATCGACCTCGTCTGGATTGGCAATTTCGCGGAAAACGACTGGATCCTGCCTTTGGCGGATGTACAGGCAAAGTTTCCTGACGCCGTTGATCCCGATTTGGATATCGACGACTTTTTCCCACTTGTCTTGAACGCCTTCGGCGGCTGGAATGACACCATTTACGGCTTGCCCGTCGACAACTACTCCGGTCTGCTGTTCTACAACCGCTGCATGCTGGAAGAAGCCGGCTTTGACGGGCCGCCAGAAACATGGGCAGACTTGAAAGACGTATATGGTCCAGCCCTGACCGGGGACGGCAAATACGCCTACGCCTTGCAGTCCAAGCGGAACGAAACACAATCGGCCGATAGTTTCGCGCGCATGATCTGGCCCTTTGGCGGGTCTTTCCTAGATGCCGACTTCAAATCCAACCTGCTGAGCGAAGAAAGCCAAACCGGGCTGCAGTTCCGCCAAGACATGATGCAATACATGCCCGACGGAATCGTCGCATATGACCACGCTGAAACCGTGAACGGTTTTGCGCAAGGGGATATCGCGATGATTACTGAGTGGTCGGCATTCTACTCTACCGTCGTGTCACCTGACACATCTGCGGTCGCAGATTGCGTTGAGATCGCACCGGAGCCAACTGGTCCTGCGGGCCGCAAGCCTGCCCTTGGCGGGTTTTCCATGGCTGTCGCCAGCCAGGCAGATGAGGCCGAACAAGCGGCGGCATACCTGTTCATACAATGGGCTACGTCCAAAGCAAACGCACGCGAATACCTTGAGCGCGGCGGCGTGCCCGCCCGGCAGTCGGTCTATCTGGAAAATGGCCTTGAAGACTTCAAGTTCGTGCCGGCGCTGGTCGAAAGTTGGCAGGACGGCGTGCCCGAATTCCGCCCCCGTTTTGCTGAATGGCCCGAAATCACTGAGATCGTGCAAGAGTGGGGCACCAAAATGATGCTCGGTGAAGTCAGCACCGAGGAAGGTGCAAAAGAAATCGGTGATCGGATGGAAGCTGTATTGGAGGAAGCAGGCTACTATTCCGGTGAAAAGCCACTCGCACAATAAGCGAGAGCCATTCAAACTGTCCGGGGCCGTGTTGCGCGGCCCTGGACGCAACGTGTCAGGCCGGGAGGGGCACCCATGCGCGATAAAGTTTCGCGACGGACAATCTTTGTATTCATTGGGCCTGCCGTCGTGGCACTTGCCGCTATTGGCATCGTACCGTTGCTTTACGCCGTCTGGACATCGCTGCACTTCTTCAACTTGACCAAGCTGAAGAAGGTCAAGTTCATCGGCCTGGAGAACTACTGGGAAGTGCTCACGGATCAGGTTTTCTGGCAAGCCACGGGGCGGACATTCTTCCTCTTGGGCACCGCACTTCCCCTCCAGATTGGGCTTGGGATGGTGATCGCGTTGGTGCTCCACCAACCAGGTCTGACCCTGCTGAAAACACTGGCCCGGCTCAGTCTCGTTTTGCCCATGGCGACCACCTACGCGGTTGTGGGCCTGCTGGGCCAGGTCATGTTCAACCAGAAATTCGGGGTCGTGAACCAACTGATGGGTGGGGCCAATATCAACTGGATTGGTGATAGCACAAACGCCTTCGCCATGATTATATTCTGGGATGTCTGGCAATGGACGCCCTTCGTGGCGCTTGTCCTCCTGGCTGGCTTGTCGATGGTACCCGAAGAGGTTGAAGAGGCCGCGCGGCTCGAAACCAAAAGCCGCTGGACCGTGCTGCGGTACGTGCAATTGCCCTTCCTGTTACCCGGGCTCGTTGCCGTGTTGATCCTGCGCACGGCAGATACGCTGAAACTGTTCGATATGGTGTTCACGCTGACACGCGGCGGACCTGGGGCCTCGACCGAGTTCATCTCACTGATGATCCAACGCGTTGGCTTTCGCGGCTTTGATCAGGGCTTGGCGTCTGCACAAGCTATCATTCTGCTGATAATCACAATCGTTCTGGCGCAGATCTATATCCGCGTATTCTACAAGGAGGTTTGAGATGGCAGCCCGCGCACAAGGACCGTTCTGGGGGCGGATCATCGTGCTCTGTCTCATCCTGTTGATCTGTGTGTTTCCATTCTACTGGATGGTCACGACCTCACTGAAGACCCACATTGTCGCACTCCAAGCGCCACCCGCCTGGATTTTCGAACCGACGCTCGACAATTACCGCGAGGCCCTGTTTGAGGACGGCGTGCTCCGCACACTTATCAATTCTCTGGTGATCGCAATCTGCACAACCTTGCTGGCGGTAATCTTGGGTGTCCCCGCAGCCTTTGCGCTCGCGCGGTTTGAGTTTCGAGGTAAAAAGGATTTGTGGTTTTGGTTCATCACCAACCGAATGGTGTCACCCATTGTGCTTGCACTGCCTTTCTTCCTGATTGCACGCAATCTTGGCATGCTCGACAAACACATCACGCTGATCTTGATCTATTTGACCTTTAATCTGCCCATCGTGATTTGGATTGTCACCGACCAATTCCGCGGTATTCCCTACGACCTTGATGAAGCTGCTCGGCTTGAGGGGGCCTCCCAGTTCACCATCATGACAAAGATCTGCTTGCCGCTCGCCATGCCCGGGGTCGCAGTGTCGTCGATCTTTGCGTTCATCTTCTCGTGGAATGAACTGATGTTCGGCCTGATACTAACCCGGTCCGAGGCGAAGACCGCTCCCGCCATGGCAGTCAGCTTCATGGAAGGCTACAATCTGCCTTACGGGAAGATCATGGCGACCTCGACATTGATCGTCATTCCGGTCTTGATCTTTGCCTTGCTGGCGTCAAAACAGCTCGTGCGCGGCTTAACCATGGGGGCCGTCAAGTAAGGATCATCGAAGATGTCGCGCCAATCAAAGACTGAAATTCTCGACGCGAATGAGCAGCTTCTTGTCCGTCTGGCCTGGGCCTGCGAGGTGCAGGGCATGACCCAAGCGCAGGCGGCCGCGCAGTTCGGCGTGACGCGCCTGCGGGTCAATAAATCACTCGCCGAGGCGCGGGAACGCGGCATTGTGCGGGTGACGATCAACTCCTCCTTTGGTCCCTGTATCGAGCTTGAGGAGCAATTGCGAGATCGCTTTGGTTTGCACACCGCGACAGTCGCCCCGGTGGGCGGCGAAGACTTCAAGCTTTACACCGTGTTGGGAGCGGCCCTGGGCCAGTTCCTCAATCGCCTTCTGGAATACCCAGAGATTAAGCTGTTCGGCATGTCATGGGGCAACACCCTGAACATGGCGACCCGGTATATGGAGCCGATGAACCGTCCAGACCTAGAGATCACGTCAGTGATGGGTGGGCTTACCAAAGGATCGGACGTCAACAGCTACGAAATCACAACCCGCTTGGCAGATCTGTGCAACGCACAACACAGCTATTTCACCGCACCAGTATATGCCTCCAGCATGGCCTCACGCGAAATCCTGGAGCAGCAACAGGAATTTAAGGGGTCGATCGAAAAGATCCGCGCGGCCGATGGCTTGGCCCTCGCCGCGGGCGACATGAAGAACTCGCTTTTGTTGGCAGACGGGCTGCCTCAGGATATCAAAACCAGTGATCTGGTGCAGGCGGGCGCCGTAGGCGACATCATGGGGTATTTTCTGCGTGCAGATGGCGGCTTGATTGATCATGAAATCAACGACCGCGTTCTTGGGATCAAGCTGGAGGATCTGGATGATCTGTCAAACGTGATTGTGGCCGCTGGCGGCGCGGAAAAAGTGCCGATCATGCGCGCCATATTGCTGCGCAATTGCGTGGATCACCTTGTGACGGACGAGCATACGGCGCGTGGTCTGCTCGCGGCATCGGCATGATCTTCGCGGGTATAGACCTCGGCACATCAGGCATAAAGATCGCGCTGGTGGATGAGGAAGGCGTCTGTCTGGCGTCCGCCGCGCGGCCATCACCGGTTGATATCCCCCACGTCGGCTGGAGCCAGCAGGAGCCGGACCAATGGTGGCGCCTAAGTCGCGACATTTTTGATGAACTGGCCGCGGCCCACCCGGCCTTGATGAGCCAACTCAAGGGTATCTCGTTGTCGGGTCATATGCTGGGGCCTGTTCTGCTGGACAAGGCGAAGCGGCCCACAACGCCTTGCATTCTGTGGAACGACCAGCGCTCCATTCTGGAATGTGCGGAGTTGCTGGCGAAAGTGCCAGACATCGGCTGGCGCACCAACGGTCAGCCCGACCCCGGCCTGGGCGCGCCGAAGCTGCTATGGCTGGCAAAACATAGGTCTGCGGATTTTGAGGCTGCAGATATCTTGATGCTGCCCAAAGATTACGTCGTGCTGCAGCTGACGGGCGAAACAACCACGGAGCACAGCGATGCGTCAGGAACGATGCTTCTGGATTGTGCCACCTGCGATTGGGATGACGAATTGCTTGCCGCCGCAGGCTGGGACCGCGCCCGCCTACCGCCACTTTTGCAGTCCTGCGACGTGGCTGGGCAGCTAAAACCGGAACTGTGCAATCGCTGGAAAACGCCGAGTGTCGTTTTAGTCGCGGCTGGCAGCGGAGACAACTATGCGGCGGCACTTGGTGTGGGCGCAGCGGTGTCCGGGCGTGCGGCGCTCAGCATCGGAACATCGGGTGTCTTATGCGCGGCAGACGACGTCTTTCACCCGGCACCCGAGCAAGCCATCCTGACAACCCCCCATGCGGCACCGGGCTTGTTCTTGTCGATGGGGGTGGTGATGTCGGCTGCGCAATCGCTCGACTGGTTGAGCCGCCTGACATCCGTGTCAGCCCCCGATTTGGCCGCAATGGCCAAAACTCGAGCGGTAAAGGGGATTGCGGATCTGCCGATATCGCGTCCGTCGGTCACCGGTGTGCGCACGCCAGATAACAGGCCTGACGCGCAGGCCTTTCTGGGCGGGTTGACAGCGGGGCACGAAGCGTCAGACGTGGCCTATGCGATCCTTGAGGGCGTGGCGATGCAATTCTACGCGGCCTACACGGCCCAAAAGGCGGCTGACGTCCCGATTGACACCCTCACCGCCGTTGGGGGCGGTACGCGCTCAGTCTTTTGGGTCTCGTTGATCGCGACGCTCTTCGACACAGAGATCAGCATCCCCAAACAAGGCGATATCTCCGCCTGTCTCGGGGCCGCCCGCATGGCGCAAGCCGCAGTTGATCCCGCTGAGCGCGATGCGATCTTGTCACGAAAGAACGAAACCAAGGCCATCGCACCTCCGATAGCTTCCCTTCGAGAGCAACTCTTTGAAAGGTATCAACAGCACCGTTCATTGCCATTTTCGGTGGTCTGATGTGTTCGCTCTGCTGATACTCGTTGCTGGCAAACTTTTTTGACTAGCGCCTAAATCACTTCGTCCATGTCGGTTGCGCGCCGCTTTCTAAGTATGTTTGCAGCGTTGTGTTCACTTCGAGTTAAGATGCGCCATCCGGTGCCGTGGTCGCGATTGAATGAAAGCGGTCAATCGAGCAATTTCGTCGAACGGCGGCAAAGTCCGCGAAGCAGCCGAATCCTTTCAAGGGACCATACATTCTCCCGCCCTGCAGCTGCCGTTCGTGCGGATCACAGCGATTGGCAGGGGAGAGCCCACTTCTCCAAATGCTGCAGCGATAACGAATGTCTTAAATCGATGATCGGGTAGTTTATCGCTCCTACACGGTAAACCACCTTATTGACCAATATGTAGATAGGACGAAGACCTATCCCAATACCACTTTTGGGAAGTAGAACGATACTGTCCAGTTTGGCATGTCCACGATTTCGCTGATCCTCAGATCGCCGCAGACGGAGCAAAGCATATATGCGTCCAGCGCTGGCATGCCCGTTTCTGTTGAAACAAGATCGACCATCGCCGACACTGCATCTCGTGCGCTTTTCATCAGATCTTCTCCGATACCGGTGGTCGCCCAATAGCCTTGGGTGTCGAAATGGCGCGAGACGGGGCCTAGTGTTTCAAATCGAGGAAACGGAATGTTGGCGCCTTTCAACAGATCGACCTTTATTGCCACATCCATTGGGCTTTCAATTGCCGTGCCGCAAATCTCTCCGTCGCCCTGCGCTGCGTGGGTGTCACCAAGTGAAAGCAGCCCTCCTGCAACTTCGACCGGCAGATAGAGTGTTGTGCCAACGGAGTTATCGCGGATGTCGAGGTTACCGCCGACCCTGCGTGGTGGAACAACGGAGTGGGATCCGGATTCTGCTAGAGCCAGCCCAATGGTGCCAACAAAAGGCTTTAGCGGCACTTTGCCCCCAGGTCCGTAAAGGGCAGGTTCCATCGCCGCAGGATTATACTTCCAGATATGCAGGGCTGGATCGGTGAATTGATCAGCCAACAGACCAAAGCCGGGGATATTCGCCGTCCACCCCCAGCCCGACGGCTTGAAGTCAAGAAAGGTGATTGCAACCGCGTCTCCTGGTTCTGCACCTTCGACGAATATCGGGCCGGTGACCGGGTTAACGTGATCAAAGGACAGCTTTGCCAAATCATCCAAGGTCGAGCCGGGACCGAGTTGACCGCCGGAGGCATCGATGGTTTCGACCTCAATCGTTTGCCCCGGAGAGACGCTCAGAACAGGATCTATCGAGTTATCCCAGCCAAAGTGGTGGGCATGTTTGTGGATCGTGTGATTACAAGCCATACGGCCCTCTCAGTTTTTTAGGATCAGGTCCTCGATTTCACGGTCGCCCATTATGCCGCCGGGGCGCAAGGCCATCGTCAATACGATTACTGCCCCCAACGCGACCCCGGACAGGCCCAGAACTTCTGGCAAGTTAACCCCCAGGACTTCCGGCCCGGTTTCCAGCCAGCGCACCCATTCGAGACCGAAGGATATCAGGAACGTTCCCAGCACAGCACCGGTCACGGTGCGCATCCCGCCCAATATCAGCATAGCGAGCGTCAGGAACACGTGATTGAAATAGAACGGCCGTGCGCTGATTGTTCCAAGAAAATAGGCATAGGCGATACCAGCGACCGCCAGCAACACCCCAGACAGCACCCAGGCGATCAATCGAAATCGGAAAAAGTTGACACCCATCGAAGCGGCGCCGACCTCATCGTCGGCAGAGGCGCGCAAGGCGATCCCCCAACGGCTTTCTCGAAAACCTCGCACAACAAAGACCATCCCGACGGCAAGGATCACAGCAGAGGTCAGTGTGAACACCTGTGGAATACCAAAGAACGCCTGATTGCCCTTAAAGATGTCTGTGCGATACAGGAAAAACGAATGCACGATGACAAGCACAGCCAGAGAAACGATCGTTGCGCCGATCCCCGATAGCCTGACGATGAATAGCCCCGTCAGAATGGCAAAGGTCCCCGTCAGCGCGATCGCGATCAGCGCCGATGTAGTCGGGTCCAGCTCAAAAGCACTCAGCCCCCAAGGTGCATCTGGAAGCGATATGCCCTTCATCGCAACGGGCGTGACACAGATTGCCGCGACATATGCACCAATGCCCATAAACGCGGAATGGCTGAGGTTGGTGATCCGGGCGTTGCCCATAAAGACCTGCAAAGCGAGCACAACCATCAGATTGACATAGGCCCCATAAACAATGCGCAATTGATACCGAGACCCGAAATAGCTTGCAGCAAGCCCTATCCCGATCAGGATCATCGCGAGGATCCCCGCACCGACTATTCCTCGTTTTTGGCTACGCGACAGGGTCAATGCTTATCCCCCTTTTCGCTGCGTGGGGTAAGAATGCCCTCGGGGCGCCAAATCAGCAGCAGTGCAATAATGCCAAATACGAAGGCGTCCGTCATGCCCCCCAGGGACTGTGGCAACATGACTAGCATCGTCACCTCGATTGCCCCCAGAAGAAATCCGCCTAGAACGGCGCCGGGCAGGCTGCCAAATCCGCCAACGACGCATGCGACAAAGGCCTTGAGAACGGGGTCGAACCCTAAATGCGGATCAACAGAACCGCGCCGCGCCATTATGAAGACGCAGGCAATACCGGCAAGCAGCCCGGAAATCATGAAGGCCGCTGCAAATACTCGGTTGGCCCGTATGCCAGTCAGTCGGACCATCTCAAAATCCAGCGCCGCTGCACGCATTGCCAGACCCAGAACTGTGCGGCGCAAAAACACCATCATTCCGATAATGACGACAATGGTCGTGAGTGTTTCGAAAAGCTGCAGAGATGAAATGCGAAGACCGCCGAGGTCAATCGGCCATTCTAAAAAGTAAAGCGATGTCACCGCGATAGGTCGGGGGGACACAAGAAGCAGAAACAGATTTTGCAGCACAATGGACACGCCAAACGCCGTCAGCAGACCCGTCGTCGGATCAGCATAGCGTACGGGTCTGAAGGCCACCCGTTCCAGCGTAACAGAGGCGAGCGTCGCCGCAATAATTGCCGCGCCAACCACAATCAGAGGATTGTTCAATGCAAGGGCTGCCATCGCAACCATTGTGTACCCACCGACCGCAATGATCTCGCCATGCGCAAAATTCACCAGCCCCATTATCGAAAAGACGATAGCAAGCCCCAAGGCCAAAAGCGCATACTCGGCCCCAAAAGACAGCGCATTCATGATCTGTTGTGCGACGTATTCCATCAGGTCAGCCCCGTCAGTTCCGCCATCAGGGCGTCGTTGGTTCCAAGCGTTTCAGCCGTGCCCTCTGCGACGATGCGACCATTGTTCAGAAGATAGACATAGTCTGACAGGCGCAGGGCTTGGGTCGCGTTTTGTTCGACCAGCAAAATGGTCATGCCCTTTTCTTTCAGCGCCCCAATCATGGTGAAAATCTGAGTGACGATTTTGGGGGCCAATCCAAGGCTGGGTTCATCCAGAAGTAAAATGCGCGGGTTCGCCATCAAGGCCCGCGCAATCGCAAGCATTTGCTGTTCTCCGCCCGACAGTGTCCCCGCAAGCTGATTGCGACGTTCACCGAGAATTGGGAAGGTGTCGAACCATTCCGCGATACGATCTGCCAGGTCATTCTTTTGTTGCGCGCCGCCCAGTCGCAGATTTTCCTCGACACTCAGATTGGCGAATACGCGTCTGCCTTCTGGTGACACGGCAATCCCTTTGCGCATACGAGATTCTACTGGAAGGGGTGTCAGGTCGACGCCAGACAGCGCGATGGACCCGGTTGCTTTTGCAATTCCTGTTATTGCCGAAATCGTTGATGTCTTGCCGGCGCCGTTGGGTCCAAGCAACGCAACGCACTGACCTTCCGCCACAGCAAATGATATGCCGTGCACCGCCTCAATTGGCCCGTGGAACACCTCCAGATTTTCAACGTCGAGCATGTACAGGCCTTTGGAAAGAGGCAGGGCCATAGCTGGCCCTGCCGATTCTGATCAATTCCAATCAGTCGGTGTGTTGGACGGAATTTCATTTGAAATCAAAACCCGTTTCCCATTTTCGAAACCGATCACCGGAATGGTCCGCTGCGCATAGGTATTCGTGTCCTTGAACGAAATACTCTCGACCGTGAGGACGGGAATGCTGTCTGCATTGCGCAGGGTGTCAGCAATGGTAGCCGGATCGGTGCTGCCCGATTGTTCAATCGCCCAGGCGACGGCAGCTACGGTGTCAGCACCTGTGGCAGGGAACAGGCCCGGGACGTCGATGCCCATTTCCTTGCATTCAGCCATGAATTTTACCACGGCCCCTTCCGCATGGCTGGGTGCCAGTGTTGCAAAGAACACCTTATCAAGGATGGACGGGTCGTCTGAACCCACCGCATCCAGCGATGGATCGTCGAACCCGTCCGAACCAATCACATAGGCCTCAATTCCTGCGCTCTTCAACTGACGGACAAGCACCGCGATGTCGGGCATGATGGATGAGATATAGACCCCGTCAATCTCCTCGCCCAAGGCTTTCATTTCCGCGATTTGCGGGGACCAGTCCGACGTACCGAATGAGAAGTTCATCTTTGCCAGAACCTTGCCACCGCCCGCTTCAACCACGTCGCCAAACCAAAGCGGCGTACGGGCGGACCAGGAACCGCCTTCGTCCGAGGTCATCAACACAACGTTTTTGACCCCGAGGCTGAGCGCATGATTGGCAGCCGCCGTGGCGGTAAAGGGGTCCGGCGATACCCCGGTAAAGAAGTTGTCCACGATGCCCGCATGCATTTCCACCTGCGTAGATTGCGGCTGGAAGATGGACACACCGTAAGGTTTGGCCACTTGCGCAACCGGGATCATCGTATCGGAAAACGGAATGGTGCCCAGCATCACCGCGCCTTCGTCCAGGAACTTCTGTGCCAAACTGATTGCCGTTTGTGTGTCGGCCGCCGAATCCTGAACCAGCACTTCAATCATCTTGCCATCAACGCC
Source organism: Ruegeria hyattellae (assembly GCF_041537925.1). NCBI lineage: Bacteria > Pseudomonadati > Pseudomonadota > Alphaproteobacteria > Rhodobacterales > Roseobacteraceae > Ruegeria > Ruegeria hyattellae. The sequence continues at coordinate 30,592 of NZ_JBGOSH010000019.1, forward strand.
GCCTTTGGCATTAATTTTCTCTGCCATGCAGCGGGCACCCTGCCATTCGGCATATGGCGCATAATCTCCGGTCATTGGAACACCAAGACCGATCTTGATAGTATCTTCAGCCAACGCTGGTGCGGCCAGAGATAAACAAGCCAATGCGATTAACGTCTTTTTCATCTTTCTCTCCTGTCGGTTGGTTCGCCACTTAGGCGGCATGTTCCTGGTCTTCGCCCAGGTAGGCGTCGATCACTTGCCTGTTTTCAGAGACCGCTTGTGGGGTGCCTTCTGCGATGACTTTCCCCATGTTCAAAACTGTGATGCGCTCGCTCAAAGCCATGATGAACTTCAAGTCATGATCGATCACGAGTATCGAGCATTCGCTTTTGTCGCGGACCCAGCCAAGCGCCGCGCCCAAGGCCTCGGTTTCCTGCTCATTCATGCCAGCTGCCGGTTCATCCAACATCAAAACGCGAGGGCGCAGGGCCAGGGCGCGCACGATTTCCAACCGCCTGAGTTGACCATAGGCCAGTGAATTGGCCGGATCGTTCAGCTTGTCGGCAAGGTCAAACCGCACAATCGCCTCTTGTAGCAGGTCATCACCGCCTCTTGCGCTGGCAGTACCGGTATAACCTGCGACGTCGATATTTTGCTGCGCCGTCAGGCTGGAGAAAACACGCAGATTCTGAAACGTGCGAGCAATCCCTTTTAGGGCGCGCTGCTGCGAGGACAAATCATCCAGCGGTACTCCGTCCAAAGTCATCGCCCCAGCCGAATGGGTCAATAGCCCCGAGATCAAGTTCACCAAGGTACTTTTGCCGGCGCCGTTCGGTCCGATCAGGCCGCGCACCTCGCCGGGTGCAACCGACATGTCAACATCCTGCACGGCTTTGACACCACCGAAGGTCTTGGTGATCCCGCGCAGCTCAAGCATTTGTCAACTCGCTCACAAGCTCGGTCGTGGTTACTTGTCGGCAGTATCCTTTGATCGTCCTAAGCGAATGATCGTGCCGTTCCTGAGTATAAGTCAGGCAAGCATCCGAAACCTGTGTCACCAGATACCCGAGATCACAGGCATCGCGGATGGCGCTTTCGACACATTGGTCCGTGATCAGGCCGGACAGTATGATCTGCTTAACGCCAAGATTGCGCAGAATGTAGTCGATGTGGGTTGAGACAAAGACCGAAGACGACGACTTTGGTAAGACAATCTCATCGCCCTTCGGGGCAATCCGATCAATGACCTTCCCGTCCCAAGATCCCTTGGGCACGTTGAAGCCCGTGATCTTGTAGTCCAGCGACCGATCCCGCCCATCCAATGTGAGGCTTTCGATGGTGGTATACATGACCTCAACCCCGGCGGTGCGACAGGCAGATTGAATCGCCTGCATGTTGGGAATGACACGGGCATCAAGCTCGTCGAAGAACCAACCATATTTCTGTGCGAACTCTTCGGGCGACAGACCATCGAACTCGGCGCCCTCGCGATGTGCGGCGAAATTCTGCACGTCAATAAACAAAAGCGCAGCTTGATCGGGCTGTACGGGAACATCACGGGTCAAAGTCATGACAATGTCTCCATGAATTCACTTATGGCTTTTGCCAGGCAACCCGCCCAGAGCTGTGCACCCGACACATGATCAATCTGGTCATTGCGTATCTCGATTAGGCAATGCGGCAATCCGCGGGCCTCGGCATAGTGGGGAATGAACCAATCGGTTTCATCCTCAATCTGGTAGGGTTCGTTGATCGCTAGCTCCAGGCTCGGTTGTTGCCTGGAAATTGAACGCATAAGCGTTTGGGCAGTGTCCTGGGCCTGTCGCGTCAAGAAACCCGCATGCCATGGCCGATCAATCCCGTTCATGCGTGGCGTGAAAGAATGGATGGAAAAACAAGCTTTTACGCCCAGTTCCAGATACTGCTCGATCGCGCCATTCATAGGGGCAAAGATCTCGTCAATGCGTCTTTGCTTGTCAGCAGATGTCAGGCCCTGATTGCCGGGAACAACCACACCGTCGCTGATTTCAGGCATGGAGTCCGTCCCACCCGGGGGACGGTTCGCGTCGATGACAAGACGACTGTATCGCTGGAGTATCAACGGAGCGTTGAGGCGCTCGCTGACGCCAAGCGCCACGTCTTCCGCGCCGATGTCCCACGCCCGATGGCTGATGAGCACATCCTCATTCACTTGCAGATCGCCCAATGACCGCGGAATTTTACGACCTGCGTGCTCACATAACAAAAGCACCGGCACCTCGCTTTCCCGATTGAGGATTTCAACGGGGACGGGGTCGGTATCGCACAGCAGAGCGTGGTCGGCAGCAGCTTCCATTGCTGCAGCCTAGAGAAATTTTATTTTCAGTGTCAACTTATTTGCATTGACTGTAATTCTATTTCCATCACATTTATCCCATGTCTGTTCGCAATCTCATCGAAAAAAACTCGCAAAGCATGACCCCGTCCGAGCGAAAGCTCACCGCTGTTCTCCTGTCGGACTATCCATTTGCGGGGCTTGCGTCGATTCAGGAACTTGCAGAACGGGCAGAGGTTTCACCGCCCTCTATTTCCCGCTTTGTGACAAAGATCGGATTGTCGGGTTACGCCGAAATGCAGCGCAGCCTGATCGCAGAAATGAAAGACGGCGACAGATCGCCGGTCGAGATACACGCAACGGGCAAGCAGATCGAAGGCGGCTATCTGTCAGGCTTCCTGTCACGGGCAGTCGGACAGATGCAGTCAGCAGGTGCCGCGATTACGGAAGGCCAATTCAATCGGATTTGCGCGCTGTTCGCTGACCCAAAACGCAATATCTACGCCTTGGGCGGGCGCATCAGTGATACAATCGCGCAGCATTTGTCCTTTCACCTGCGCCAGGCGCGAGCGGGGGTGTTTCACATTCCAAGAGATCCGGAACGCTGGCCGGAATATCTGTTGCGAATGAAACCCGGAGATGTGCTTTTTCTGGTTGATTTCCGAAGGTATCAACCGAACCTGAGGCGGCTTGCTAAACAAGCGGCAGATCGAAAAGCTCAGGTTGTTCTCATGACAGACAAGTGGATGTCGCCTGCAAACAAATATGCCACCGAAGTTCTGGCGGTGCCGATTGAGATCAGCACAATCTGGGACAGCTACGCTGCAGCATTGGCGGTTACAGAAGCCATGGCGACTCATGTCGCGGAAGAGGATTGGGAGGCAACCCGCCAGCGCATTGAGGCTTGGGATGCTGTACGACAGACAGAACAGGAGTCTTCGTCATGACGCCATTGATATTTGTGGGGACAAGTGACCTAGCGGGAAAAACACGCGGCAAAGCGTTCCCCCTCGACCAGTTGGAAAAGCGATTGCAGCGTGGGATCGGCTGGACGCCCACCAATGTACAGATCAATTGTTTTGATGTCATCGCCGAAAGCCCGTTTGGGGCTTTAGGCGACTTGCTGCTAATCCCTGACGCCGCCACTCAGGTTCAGGCAGAATTCGTCGATAAACCCGAGCATTTTATCTTGGGTGACATAGTCACACTGGAAGGTGAGCCATGGGATTTTTGCACGCGTTCCCTGCTTAAATCTGCGCTTGCGCGGTTGCAAGATGTCGCCGGTGTCACCCTGCTTTCAGCCTTTGAGCACGAATTCCAGCTCAAAGGCAATCTGGACATGGCCGGTGAGGCCTATGGTCGATCCGGCTTTGAGATGCAAAGGACGCTTTGTGAGTTGCTGATGCATCAACTTGAAGCCGCAGGATTTGCACCAGACAGCATCATGAAGGAATACGGCCCCAACCAGTACGAGGTTGTTGTGGGGCCCGAGATTGGTGTGCGGTCTGCTGATGCCGCAGTGATTTTGCGCGAACTCACCCGGTCCTGCGCACGCGCGCTTGGCCAAGAGGCAACGTTTACCCCCATTCGCGACCCGGAAAGCGTTGGCAATGGTGTTCACATACACATGAGTTTTCTCGATCAGGCAGGAGATCCCGCCACGTATGATGCGACCGGGCCAAGCGGAATGTCAGGGTTAACCCGCGCCTTTGCAGCAGGTGTGTTGAAGTACATGGACAGTATTCTGGCACTCACTGCACCATCGGCGATTTCCTATCTGCGCCTGACCCCGCATCGATGGTCCGCGGCGTACAATAACCTCGGGTTCCGGGACCGCGAAGCGTCGCTTCGCGTTTGCCCTGTCACCACCAAAGACCCGGCCAGCTTCGCCCGACAGTTCAATATCGAATACCGTGCGGCCGATGCCGCCGCCTGTCCCCATCTGGCTTTGGCTGCCATCGTCCACGCTGGAGTGCAGGGCATCGAAGAGGGGTTGGAAGCTCCTGAACCAACAGAGGAAGACCTGTCGCTTTTGACCCCGACTGAATTGTCGGACCAAGGGTATGTTCGCTTGCCACAGTCGCTTGAAAAGGCTCTCGATCTATTTAGCGCCAATCGTACAGTCATCGGCTGGTTCCCAGAACCGTTTGCCAGAGTCTATACAGCACATAAAATGTCCGAGATTGACCATCTTTCAGAGATGGACAACATCCAACGATGCGCAGCGTATGAAAAAACATACTGATAAACGCGAACAGTCTCTGGGCCAAATGGGCCTCAATCGCTGGTAACAGTTAGATCCTGGGGACAGCGCTATTTCTGGAGCCGCTGTAACCATTTTTTCAGCACCAGCGCCAAGCATTGGCGCTAGCGCAGCGAATTGGTGCTTTGTCCCGCGACCCGGCCATCACTCGCGGTAGAGATGCTGCGCGGACGATCAACGTCCGCTTCGGAGATTGTGGCCATTCGATACGACCGATGCATGAATGTTGTCTTTGGGCCGTCCCGGTTGAGCAGGCGGTGCTGTGAAACGTGACGTTGTAAAAAGCGCTAATTGAATTGAACTGACAACGGTCATTGTGAAGACCGCACCCAGTGTTTTGGGAAAGCTTCAAAGCAGAAATGAGCTTCGGCTCAAAGCACTTCCGAAGAGTGGTCTGTTCCTAGGCGCAATATTTAAAAAACGGTTTTTCAAGCCCGACAATTGGCCGACCCTAGGACCAGGTCAAAGGGTGACTGATACTAAATGTAGTATGATCTCTCTTAACCACTATTTTGCTAATGATTTTCAATATGTTGTTAAATTTATTGCCTTGGGTTCCACCATATCAAATCGCGAGATGAGCCTCGCGCCTAAGGCGCCGACGGAAAAGACTAAGTCGAAGCTTGAATCCCTTGTTTCCGGCGGTTTCCCACACGACTTGGGCGGGGTCTGCACCTGCTCGTCGCGTCTTCAAAACGCAAACCATTGCGAAGCGTGAAGAAAATGCCAAGCACGGTTCGGTGTCATCAACCTGCAGCTTGCCAGAATCCTCGGGATAGCAAGGTCAAAGGTGCTCTATTCGCTTATCAGTCAACTACAAAAGTTTGCCGACATCGCGCTCATTTGTTTGGTGTCCCTAAACCGCCAGATCCGTGGGCAACAGAACCGGCCCGATTTCGTCCAATCCGACAGTGACTTGCGACCCGATTTCAAGAGGCGCGTCAACGTTTTCGCTGATCGCGAATATCTGCCCGAATGCCGCTTCCAAGGTATATTCCATCCGGCTTCCCACATAGGTCGCCTTGGCAATCGTCATTTTCATCCCATTGGTCGCGCCGATCTTCAGGCGCGTCGGGCGTACCGCCAACAGGGCCGTGCCGACGTCCAATCCGCGCGCTGGCAGAATATGTTCAAAATCTCCGACCTGGATGGTCGCCGTGCGATCGTGGACCGTGGTGATTTCACAGGGGATGATATTGGCCTCTCCGATGAAATCGGCGACAAAGCGGTCGGCAGGGGCATCATAAAGCTGACGCGGCGTGCCGATTTGTGCAATACCCGCATTTCGCATGACGACGATATTGTCGGAGACCGCCAGCGCCTCTTCCTGATCATGGGTGACATAGACGACAGTAAGGCCGAGGTTTTGCTGAATTTCGCGTATTTCTTCACGAACCTGGCGGCGCAGCTTTGCGTCGAGATTTGACAGCGGCTCATCAAAAAGCAGTACCTGTGGCTCCAGTACAAGCGCGCGCGCAACAGCGACACGTTGCTGCTGACCGCCCGACAATTCTGAGGGCAGCCGGTCTCCGAACCCGCGCAGACCTACCAGTTCCAAACCCTGTGCGGCGCGATCCTTGGTCTCGGCCTTGTCAAAGCCGGAAAACCCCAACCCGTACGAGACATTCTCCATCACCGTCATATGCGGAAAAAGCGCGTAGGACTGAAACACCATCGACACGTCGCGATCGGTCGCCGGCAGCAGCGTGACGTCGCGATCACCGATATGGATCGAGCCTTTGCTGGCCATTTCGAGCCCGGCGATCATGCGTAACGTCGTGGTCTTGCCGCATCCTGACGGGCCTAGCAGCGTCACCAGTTTCCCTGCTTCGATCTCAAGATTGATGTCGTCCACCGCCACCACATCCTTGCCATAGATTTTGGTGACGTTCCGAAAACTGACCGGCGCGGCTTTGGAATTGAGGCTCATATCCGGGCGTCCTTATACGTTGCTGCGTGACTGGGTCATGCGGCGGCCGATCTCGGTGCGCCCTACGATGACCTGCATCAGCGCCACAACGCTGAGCATCACGAAAATCAGGGTGGTGGAATAGGCGATGGCAAGACCATAGTCGTTATTCTCGACCCTCCCGATGATATAGCTGGTGGCCATGTCATATTCCGCCGAGACCAGAAAGATCACCGCCGAGATTGCCGTCATCGCCCGCACGAAGCTATAGACCAGCGCGGCCAGAATTGCGGGCCTGAGCAAGGGCAGGATGACCCGGCGGAAGGTCTGCCACGAGTTTGCGCCGAGCGTCAGTGACGACTCGTCTAGCGATTTGTCCAATTGCGACATCGAGGCAATCCCTGCCCGGACACCGACCGGCATGTTGCGGAAGATAAAGCTGACGACAAGGATGATACCGGTGCCGGTAATCTCGATGGGCGGAACATTGAAGGCGAGGATATAGCTGACGCCGATCACGGTGCCGGGGATGGCAAAGCTGAGCATGGTCCCGAACTCGAACGCGTTCTTGCCCGCAAAGGATTGCCGTGTCAGCAGATAAGCGGTGATCAGGCCGACAATGGCGGTCAGAGGTGCAGCGATCGCGGCGATCTTGAGCGTGGTCCAGAAACTGTCCCAAGCCGCCCCCGACCAGCGGATGCCGCCATCTTCGAGGCGGAAGGAAAAAGCGGTGACGTAGTGCTTGAAGGTCAGCGTGTTGTTGACACCCCACAGCTCGACCACCGAGCCGTAGAAGATCATGACATAGACGATTGCGGTAAACCCGGCCCAGACCATCGCAAGCGTCAAAACCGGCACCGACAACGCACGCGGCATATGCGGGTGAACGCCGCTGTCGCCCTTGCCCGACACGGTGGTGTAGCTTTTCTTGCCCAGCCAGAACCGCTGCGCATAAAACGCGCCAAGCGTGAAGCACAGCAGCACCATCGCCAGCACCGCCGCCTTGCCCTGATCATATTGCGCACCGACGATGGCAAAGAAAATCTCGGTCGAAAGCACGTCGAAATTGCCGCCCAGAACCAGCGGGTTGCCGAAATCGGCCATGCTTTCGATGAAGCCCAGCAAGAAGGCGTTGGCAAGACCGGGCCGCATCAGTGGCAGTGAGACTGTCTTGAACACCTGCCATTTGCTGGCTCGCAGGGTCTGCGCCGCCTCTTCCATCGACGGCGAGACCCCCTCGACCACGCCGATCAGTACCAGAAATGCGATCGGCGTAAAGGCAAGCGTCTGTGCAATGAGAACCCCTGGCAGACCATAAAGCCAGCGGGTCGGCTGAACGCCAAAGACATCCGCAATGAACACGGTGACCGAGCCCGAGAGGCCAAACAGCAGGATCAGCGCGAGGCCAATTACAAAAGGCGGGGTGATGATGGGAAGGACCGTCAAGGCGCGCAATGCGCGTTTATAGCGAAAGCCCGAGCGCGTGACGACCAGCGCGAAAATTAGTCCCAGAACAGTGGTAATGAAGCCCACCAGAACCGCAAGGAACAGCGAATTCAACGCTGCCCCGCAACGCCCGCCCGACAGGCATCCCAACCCCCAGAGACGGTCGTCAAAGAATTTCGACAAGAACACACCCGCCGAATAGCCTCCGTCATCCGTTATGAACGCGGCGGTAAGCATCTTGGCAATCGGGAAGAATACAAAGGCGGTCACGATGACGATCACGCCGCCGATGGCGCTGACGACAAAAACGTCCCCGTTGATGGCCCCGCGCGCCGCGATGCCTTGGGTGAACAGAAACAGGAAGGCCGAGGCGCAGATCAGCGCGCCATAGCCCATTCCAAACTGACGATCACCCAGATCCCCGAACAGCGCCGCAGCCCATTCGAAGTTCCAGCCGCGGATGCCGATTGCAAAGCCCTGCAGGATCATCCACCCGAAACCGAACGCCCCCGCGATGATCAGCACCTTGGCATAGATCGGGTCGATCTTGCGTTTCCTGAGCACCGCCAGCGGCGCAATCAGGGCCAGCACCATGGGCGCGAGCCAGAGCTTTTCACCCTGCGTAATCAGAAACCCGGCCGGTGCATAATCAGGGTCGAACGGATAGCCGTCAATCAGCCATTCGAACGAAAAAAACTCCTCCACCCCGTACCAGGGGAGGAGGAAAAACCCGACCCATCCGGCAATGATCCAGAAGAGCAGAACCGGATGGGTCGTTTTCTCGGAAGTCAGTTCGCGCATGTTTATTGCGGTAGGGTCGACACCTCGTCATCCCATTTTTTCAGCAGGCGCTTGCGCTCGTCGGACGAGCCATATTTTTTGAAGTCGTAATCGATCAGCTTGATCTGCGACATGTCCGGGGCCGAAGACGAGGTTTCCGCGCCCTGATTTGACGGCACCTGGAACGCGTTCACCTGCAAGGCAAGGTTCTGTGCCTCGGGGCTGAGCGCCCAGTCATAGAACTTCTTGGCCTCGTCCATGTTGCGTGCACCGTCGATGATCGACATCGAACCGATCTCGTACCCGGTGCCCTCGCATGGTGCGACAACCTTCACGGGGAAACCTGATACGGCCTGCTTGACCGCATCATGCATGAAGACGATGCCGACCGTGTTTTCCCCGCGACCTGCCGCCTTGATCGGAGCCGAGCCGGACTTGGTGTATTGGTTGATGTTCTTGTGCAGGCCTTTCATGAAATCAAAGCCTTCGTCTTCCCCAAACAGCTGCATCATTGTGGCCAGCGTCGTGTAGGCGGTACCCGACGAGTTCGGGTTCGCCATCTGCACATGACCTTTATATTCAGGCTTTAACAGGTCCTTCCAACAGGCCGGTTCCGGCAGGTTGTTGGCCGCCAGCAGGTCCGAGTTAAAGCCATATCCAAGCGCGCCGGAATAAATCCCGATTGTCTTGTTGCCGGCACTTTCTGCCTGCGCGATGGCCCAGGGATGCAGCTGATCCCGCATCGGCGACAAGTATTCCGCTGTCAGCCCTTCTTCGGCGGCCTGCAGATGCGGGTCGCCGGTGCCGCCCCACCAGACATCGCCTTTGGGGTTGGCGCTTTCGGCCTTGATCTGGGCAAAGGTTTCGCCCGAGGACTTCCGCGTCATCGCCACGTCGATCCCGGTGGCGTCCTGAAAGCTGTTCGCCATAAGCTGGCACCAGTCTTCCTGCGCCGAGCAATAGAATGTCAGCTTTTCGGCCTGCGCGGCACCCGCCGCAGCAACGAAGGCAAGCGCGGACGCACCCGCCAGTGTCTTCAACGAAGTCATTTGAACCCTCCCAGAGCAATCTGCTTTGTAACAGATTTGTAACAGTATTATACCGCGAGCCTATGAGGGGATTCCGGCTCTGGCAAACAAAATCGGGTCGGTCCGGGTCAACAGCTCAATTCGGTCAGCAGATGCGCGACCTGTTCGGTTTCGGCCGCGCCTGTGGCTTGCTCAACACGCAGCCGGCCTTGTTGGCCGCATCGGATCACGCGGTCATCCGGGCTGATCATCTCCGGGCGATCCGTATACGAGACCAGTCCGCTGCCCAGAACCGTGTAAAGCCCGTCGGGTTGCGGGCGCGAGTAATAACCCTGAACCTGAATTAGGCCGACGGTTTCGTCGAACAGACCGGTTTCCAGCCGAAGCGCTTCGATCCCGTCCGGGGTCGGCTGGCCATAGACCCGCACCAGATCACCCGGTTGCAGATGCTGCGGGTCTATTCCGCTGACAAGGCTGCCGCCGATCACCGTGTTGCCGGTCGGGTCGGGGCCCAGATAGGTGCCACTCAGCCGGGCCCGGTGGGCGGTGCCGGCTAGGCGCTCGATCCGCGACGCCCGCACCCTTTGTTCCTGCCACAACCCACTGACCGCGACCCAGTCCCCGACGCGCAGATCCGTCGATTGACCGCCAAGATCAACTCGGGTGCCCAAAACGGCGATTTCCCCGTCGCCGAGCGCTGTCACCTTGCCCACAACAGGCAACACCTTGCGGATATGTCGGGCATGCCAGCCGTCATCTTGACGCTCGGTGATGATCGCGACGGTGTGGCCCGGGCGGAGATCTGCGGCGGTCATGGCCGGAACAGACCCGACCACCTGCATTCCATCCGAGACCTCGATGCGCAAATTATTCACGAAGACGCTGCCAAGTTGGGTGATGGTGCCGACAATGCCGGTCCCGATGATCCCGCCCTCCCGCTCTTCACCGTCTTGCGCGCCAGCAGGTGCGCAAAGCCAGATCGCCAGGGTCACCGCAATCGCGCGGGAGAACGTGGTCATTTTGTGTCGCCCTCTTCCGGGTCTTCGTCCGCCTCGCCAGGCGGTGACGGCAAGACATAGGCGCCAATAACGAAGCGGCCTCGGGGATCGCCATCCTGGTCGCGGTCCTGCAATGTTCGGGCCAGCGCATTGATATCTTGTAACAGCGCCTGCGCTCGTTCCTCCGAGGTTTGCCGCAGCTGCGCGACCGATTCAAGCGACAGGTGCGAATAGCGCACGGCGCGGTCAAAATTCCGCGCATCTCCGGGCTCGGCAAGCAGGTTTTGGGTCGCCGCCATCAGATGAGCCGACAGCGTCGCCTGATATGCGGCAACTTGTTCGGCACCCCCGCCTGAAGGCAGGAACGCATGGGTCAAAAGGTGCAACCGGCCTTTTGGGGTAATTTCGACGATACTTTGATCGAGCAACATGTTCAGGACGGTTCCCGGCGCCATGTCGATACGGGCCAGTCGGACCAGATCGTCAAACCCCGGACCGTCCTGATCGCCCTTTCGGTGCAGATCTCGCGGCGCGCCTGACATGTTCTGGTAATCCGGTGACGTTGCCCAATGGCTGATCACCAGCGCCGCAGCGCTGCTACTGCGTTTTTCAGGTGTGCCACCCTCTTGATCGCGCAACCGTTTGACATCCTTGCGGTGCAAACCGGTCAGCAAACTGGCACGGCTGTCGCTGAGCGGCTGGTCTGAACTGTCCTCGGCGGCAGAGAGCAAGGCCTTCTTCAATGCCTCCGTTGCCGTGCCGAGCGTCACTCCATGCGCGACCATCGCCTGCGCCAAAGGCTCAAGCAATGCGGCCAATGCTGTTTCAAGAGGTGGTTTGGGCTGGGTCGACATGGGATACTGGTTAACCTTAGCTGCACATAACATTGATCGGCGTTGAGGAATTCAACGCTTTTGTGACCGGTTTGTGACCGGTTGTGAACTAAAATGGGAAATTTTCCCATTATTACGATGGCGTGACTCCCACTCCGAAAGGAATACGCCATGCAATACTCTGCTGTCACGCCTTTGAAAGATCTCCGCCCCCTGTCCCCTTCCGATCCCGCCCAAGACGATCAGGCGGAGGCCCTATCCTGCCTCACCGCGTTGGACCGAAAACGGTTCCGCGCCTTTGGCTGGGGGCCGCAAAAGGCGCCGCGCCATCCGACCATCGCCGCCGCGATCCGGATTCAGATGCGCCGCTACCCCGATGTGGTCGCGGTTGATTGCGGGGGCCACAAGCTCAGCTATGCGGCGTTGGACGCAGCATCCAACCGGTTGGCGAGCGTTCTGCGCGCTCATGGTGTGAGACGTGGCGATTCGGTATGCCTGTTTCTGCACCGTTCGATTGAAATGGTGGTCGGCATCGTTGCCGCGATGAAGCTGGGCGCAGCTTATGTGCCGCAACATGTTGGCGTGGCGCCGACCGAAACACTGCGCCATGTGGCGGATATGACCGGTGCGAAGGTTTTGCTCAGCCTCAGTGAACTGGCCGATCAGCTCCCGATTGCAGTTGATCAGACCCTGATTAGCATCGACACGGTGATATTCGATCCGATGCTTGATGCCGGTGATCCGGGCGGCGTCGAACATCACGCCCGACCCGATGATCTGGCAATGATCCTGTTCACGTCGGGCACAACCGGCAAGCCCAACGGCGTTCAGGTTACCCATGCCAACCTGGCCAATATCCTGCTGACCGCGCCTGGTGATCTAGGCATGCGACCCGGTCTAAGCGTCGGGCAGATCCTGTCCATCGCCTTTGACATGGCCGCGTGGGAAACATTGGGCGCGCTGTCCAATGGCGCTACGCTGGTCATTCGCGGTACCTCCATTCAGGAAACTGCGGAACAGGTCGATGTGCTGATCGCCACGCCCTCGATCCTGAACGCGCTCGACCACACCCGCTGCCAGCAGGTCAAAGTGGCCGCTGTGGCCGGAGAGCCCTGTCCGCGCCCGCTGGCTGATCGCTGGGCCTCTTTCTGTACCTTCTACAATTCCTGCGGCCCGACCGAGACCACGATCATCAACACCGCCGAGCCGCATCATCCCGACAAGCCGGTCCTGTCGATCGGCCGCCCGACCCCTAACAACACGGTCTATATACTGGACGAGAACCTGCGCCCGCTGCCGATCGGCCACAAAGGCGAGATGTGGGCCGGTGGCGATTGCGTGACTGCAGGCTACCTGGCCAATCCCGACCTGACGGCCGAGCGCTATCGCCCCGATCCGTTCCGCCCCGGCCACATGATGTTCCGCACTCGCGATCTGGGCCGCTGGACCACGACAGGTGAGCTGGAGCATTTCGGGCGCGTCGACGATTTGGTCAAGGTGCGCGGATTCCGGGTCGAATTGGACAGTGTGTCTGGCGCGCTCGAAGCGTCGCCATGCTGCCAACAGGCAGTGACGTTGCAATTTGATCCGCGCAATCTGGTCAGCTTCATTTCGCCCGCCACGGCCTGCCCGAAACGGGCGGCGCAATCGGTTGCCGACCGCCTGCCTTATTACTGCACTCCAACCATGGTGTTGCCGATGGATGTTCTGCCCCGTACGCCGCGCGGAAAGCTGGACAAGATGCTGCTACTGACGCTGGCGCGGACCGAGATCGTCGAAACCGGGACGGAGCTGAACTGATGACGACGCACACGACAAATCTGGAATCTCGCGCCCTGAACTGGCGGCGGTTCACCCGGCATCCCGCAATGATGGAGTATCGTCGGCTGGCGATACTGGTCGCGGTGGTGAATCTGGGGGTATTTGCGATGGGGCTGCGCGAGGGTCGATGGGTCGCCGATGGTGTGTACGCGCTCAGCCCTATCGCGGACATGGCACTGATCAACCTGAGCCTCGGTATCCTGATCCGGCAGCAGCGCGTGGTGAACGCCCTGTTCTGGCTGGCGACCCGCGTGCCGACCTCTTGGCCGCTGTGGATACGATGGGGCGCGGGCAAGGTCTTCCATTTCGGCGGCCTGCATTCTGGAGGCACCGTTGCTGGCACCATCTGGTTCGGGTTTCTGCTCTATGCCATGGTGTGGAACCGTTTGAGCGGTGCCGTTTTGCCGTCGGACCTGTCGCTCGGGTTGAGCGGGGCCATGGTGGCATTGATGACCCTGATGGTGATCTCTGCCCTTGGCCCGATCCGGGCCCGGTTTCACAATGCATTCGAGAAAATCCACCGCTTCGTCGGTTGGACTGTGCTGGGTCTGTTCTGGGCGCAGACCGTGTCGATCACGCGGGATATGGGCGGCCATCTGTTGCACAGCCCGGCCTTTTGGATGCTGTGCCTGATCACCCTGTCGATCCTGTCACCCTGGCTGAACCTGAAGCGGGTCGATGTGGACATCGTCAAACCCTCGAACCACGCGGTGATCGCGCGGTTCGACTATGGCGATACGCCGTTTCCCGGCAGCTCGAACGCGATCAGCCAAACGCCGTTTGGCGAATACCATTCATTTGCCAATATCCCGGCGCCCGGGGAACCGGGCTATCGGTTGGCCATCAGCCGGGCAGGCGACTGGACCGGGCGGTTCATTGACACGCCGCCGGACAAGGTCTGGGTCAAGGGCATCACCACGTCGGGCGTGGCGCGGATCGAGGTGCTGTTTACAAAGGTCGTCTACGTCGGGACCGGGTCCGGCATCGGGCCGATCCTGCCGCATCTGCTGGCCGGAGAGGTTCCGAACCGGCTGATCTGGTCCACCCGCAACCCGCGCAAGACCTATGGCGAAGCGCTGATGGATGAGATCGAGGCCCATACTGACGCCCCGATAATCTGGGACACCGACACTCAAGGCAAACCGAACCTGTCGGCACTGGCCTTGCAGGCGGTACGCGACATCGGCGCCGAGGCGGTCATCGTGATCTCAAACCAGAAACTGACGCGCAAGGTGGTTCACGACATGGAAAGCCTGGGCATCCCCGCCTATGGCGCGATCTGGGACAGCTGAGCATGTATGACACCATCCTGACCGAAACCGAGGGGCGGGTCGCCACGATCCGCTTCAGCCGACCCGCCCAGCTCAACGCGCTCAATACGCAGGTGATGGAGGAGGTGCTGGCCGCCGCAACCGCGTTCGATGCTGATCCCGACATCGGCTGCCTGATCCTGGCCGGCAATGATCGGGCATTCGCTGCCGGGGCCGATATCGGCGAGTTGGCAGTGCAGACCTATCCCAGCATGCAGGCCAGTGACTTCTTTGCGGGCTGGGACAGGTTCGCCGCACTCCGCCTGCCCAAGCTGGCCGCAGTCAGCGGCTATGCACTGGGCGGCGGCTGTGAGGTGGCCTTGATGTGCGACATCATTCTGGCGTCAGAAACCGCTAGGTTCGGCCAGCCCGAGATTAAGATCGGCTGCATACCGGGCATCGGCGGCACCCAGCGCCTGACCCGGCTAATCGGGCGTGCCCGCGCGATGGACCTGATCCTGACCGGGCGCATGATCGACGCGCAGGAGGCGCTGCAAATGGGTCTGGTCAGCCGTGTCGTAGCCTCGGTTGCGTTGTCGGAGACCGCGATGGAAACTGCGCAGGCGATCGCGGACTACGCTCCGGACATCACCCAAATGGCCCGCGCCTGCGTGAACATGGCCGACCAAAGCACGCTGGAAACCGGGCTGCGCTATGAACGGCAAATGTATCACGCGCTTTACGGATTACCCGCGCAGAAAGAGGGCATGGCGGCGTTTCTAGAAAAACGGTCACCACGATTTCATCAAGACTGAGTGCAACGGCGATGGGTTAAGAAATCGAGCTTTCCCTTTTGCGCGCAACAACTCGTGGGCGCGGCGTATGCGCGTATTGTCGTCGGCGCGGTGAAACATTTACTGTCGCAAGAAACCACGATACCCGAACCGTTTGCGTAATCCAGCGGGCGAGGACCTGCCGGCAGGGATCAACAGCGCACTTTCGGCACAAGCGATGTTCCCGTTGCTGTCGGAAATCGAGATGGCCGGACAATCAGGCAAAAACGCGGTCGCCGACGCGGTGTTTGACAATCAACCGCGCGTTGTCTGTGGCATCCTGGCGAAGCGTTTGGTTGAAACGCCGGTTTATGCAGATCGGTTCGTTTCACATTTTGACGCCATCAAGACATCTGACGACATCCGCTTCAGGCATGGCGGAGAACCGTTCGCGGTATTTCAGACAGGGGCATTTTGGTCAAACGGCAGCCCCTTCGATGCGTGCCTCACCAGAGCGCCGCTGCCGAAAAGGACAGAGGCCGGGATGCAGCTATTCTGTGGCAAGGCCGGGTGTGTTTATTGTCACAGCGGGGCCTTGCTGTCCGATCACGTGTTTCACACCATCGGCGTACCCGGTTCGACTTGCCAGGTACATGGGCGAATTCGTCAGAACCGCTCCGTGAAAATGTCACAAAAGCCATCGAAATCGGAACCGTCGAAGTGTCAGAGGTCGAGTTCGATCAATTGATGAGTTCCTTCACGCGATGACTGATCCAGTCGCGGTCGATCAACAATTCTTAATTCGAGACCAGGTGCTATCAGGACTGCCGCCCCGACCGTCAGCATTACCAGTTCATGACTGCCGCCAGGATGAAGAAACTAGGGCGCATCGGCCAGAAGACCAACCACAGGAAACCATCTTCCTGCTGAAGGGTACTATGTCAGGATGATTTTTGAATACTGGATCGGAATTTTGCGGCTATCAATAAGTGGGGCGGATGAATGCCGTCGGACAATCACGCCGCGTTCAGACCGTTTCAGGTATTTCGCAAAGCGCCAGGTTGCATTGGTGTTTTGCCTGTTGTGCCCCGAACGATGCATTTCAGCTCGCAACAGACACTGAAATTTGTCGGTTCGTCTGACGTTATGTAATCTGTGAACCTTTCACCCGCGAGCTTTCCGATGGTTTCCGCCGGAATCCGGATCGTGGTCAGGCCGGGTTCGACATCCACCGAACCCTTGAAATCTCCGATGCCGATTATGGAAAGATCATCGGGAACTCTCAGCCGGAGTTTCTGGGTCGCAAAAAGCGCGCCCTGCGCGATGACGTCATTGCCACAGAGCAACGCGGTAGGATGGGGGCGCTGGTCCAGCAGGTCCAGTGTCGCTTGTTTTGCCTGCGACACGCTGTAAGGCGCCTCGGTCTTGCGGTGATCGGGCACTGTGATGTTACGGCTGCCGAGGGCTTCAAGAACGGCGGACAGGCGATGGCTCGCGCGGTCATTACCTATTGTGTCGGGAAAGATCAGACCGATGTCGCGGTGACCCAGAGCCAGCAGATGCTCTGCCGCCATGCGCCCGGCCTGGTGGTTGTCCGCGCCAACACAAGGAAGCTCTGACGTTTCGGCGTAATTCCAGATCTCCAAAGCGGGAATGCCCTGCTGTTCGATCAATCGGATCGTGGCCTCGGAATGCTCCAACCCGACCAGCGCCACCCCATCGACGCGGTGTTCCAGCAACTTGCGGACCATGGCGTATTCGCGGTCCAGGTTGTAGCCGTGAGAGGCCAGCAGCAGGCTAAACCCGGCCTTGTCGATGGAGTCCGAGAACGCCTGTATGACTTCGGCAAAGATGGCGTGGTTGATGGTGGGGACAACCAGTCCGATTGTGCCTGAGCGTTTGCCATGCATGGTCTGGGCTGCGCGGTTGCGGATATAGCCGAGTTTCTGCACCGCACGATTTATCTTCTTGCGAGTCGCCGGATTCACCAGATCGGGGTGGTTGAAGGTGCGCGACACCGTGGATGCAGACACTTTTGCGGCCTTTGCAACCGCCACGATATCCACCTTACCTTTTTGAAAGTTCGCCATAATATCCTCGCCCGTGACTGATTTTATGAAAACATTTGCAATACTATTTTCATCGCCTAACCTAGATTGTCAACAAAAGGTAAAGCAGGACTTTGAGGGTGGGAGGCCCCGGATGGAATTCATTTATTACTTCGGAGACGTGTTCTCGCCGCTATCGTTTATGCTGCTGCTTGGCGGCACGGTTGGTGGCTTGATCCTGGGCGCGACGCCGGGTTTGTCGCCCACGATGGCTGTGGCCCTGCTGATCCCGTTCACATTCCAGCTTGAGGCGGTTCAGGGGCTGATCCTGTTGGGGGCGGCCTATACCTCGACTGTTGCGGGGGGCGCTGTGAGTGCCATTCTGCTCAAGATCCCCGGCGCACCGGCCAATATTGCCACCACGCTGGACGGGCACACCATGGCCAAGCAAGGGCAGGGCGCACGCGCGCTGCAACTATCGTTCCTGGCCTCGGCAGTCGGAGGCATCTTTGGCGTTCTGCTGCTGATCTTTCTGACCCCGGTTCTGGCAAAATGGGCGCTAGCCTTTGGCCCTTCGCACCTGTTCTGGCTGGCCATACTGGGCGTCACGGTGATCGGAACGCTGGATTCGTCATCCGTGGTCAAGGGACTTTTGTCGGGGTGTATCGGGCTCTGGCTGGCCACGATCGGCTTTGACGACATTATGGGAGCGCAGCGGTTCATCTTTCACCCCGCACTCGGGGGCGGGATCAACATTATCGCGGCGCTGATCGGTCTTTTCGCCATTCCACAGGTGCTGACCATGTTCGCCAAGGGCCGCCGCAATGTCGGAGCCGAAGTGATCGAAGTGCAGCGCCATTCGATCCTTGCCGCCATTCGCGAGCTGTTCAGTCGCACTCGGGCACTGAGTATCGGTACCCTGATCGGCTCGATCATTGGCCTGATCCCCGGCGTCGGAGGTCAGATCGCCGGTTTGGTCGCCTATGACCAGACCAAGAAATTCTCGCCCGAAAAGGACAAGTTCGGTACTGGTCATTCCGAAGGTGTCATTGCCGCGGAAGCCGCTAATAACGCCATGGTCGGCCCCTCGCTTGTACCGCTGCTGACGCTGTCGATCCCCGGCAGTCCTACCGCCGCTGTGCTGTTGGGCGGTTTACTGATCCACGGGATCTTCCCGGGCTCGGATCTGTTCGACAATCATCCGGACGTGGCCTGGACATTCATCAACTCGATGCTGATCGGGCAGGTGCTAATGTGCATCTTTGGACTTTATGTTGCCGGCCTTGCAGCGCGCGTCGCGCAGGTACCGCAATCGGTAATGGCCGCCATCGTTCTGTCACTGTCTGTGTTTGGTGCCTATTCGGTGCAAAGCTCGATGGGGGATGTCTATGTCATGGCCTGTCTCGGCATCGGCATGTTCTTTCTTGAGCGCTTTGGCTTCTCTGCCGCACCGCTGGTGCTGGGCTTGATCTTGGGACCGATCGCCGAGGCGAACTTTATCCAGGGCTCGATGATCGCCGACGCGACTGACGGTAGAAGCGCCTATTTCTTGACCGGCGGATTGAACCTGTTCCTGATCGCAGTGGTGCTGGCTTCGGTCGCCTACTCGGTCTGGATGGAGCTTCGCCACCACCGCTACACCACCAAAGAGGAGGCGCAGGCATGAACCGCTCTCAGCATATATTCGGGTCTGGCATTGTGTTTGCCGTCGGGCTTTGGGTGACCTGGGTCAGCTATACCCAGCAACCGGCCGAGGCCTTTCTGTTCCCGCGTCTTATCGCGTCGGTCTTTGTGTTGCTGGCGGGGTGGACGTTCGGCAAGGCGGTGCTGGGCCTGTCCAAGGTGGGCACGGGGGTATCGCGGACGATGTTCGTGAACCTGCTGCCGGGGTTGGTCGTCATGCTGATCTATGTCTTCTGGGCGGCCAAGACGCTGGGGTTCTACACGGCAACCGCTATCGCCTTTTTCATCCTGCTGTCGCTCTATGACCCGGCCCCGCATGTCGAGGCCAAAAGCTGGATCAAGCGCGCGATTATCACGGGCGTATTCGTGGCGGTGATGTACGGGCTCTTTGCCATGCTGCTGAACGTCTACACACCAAAGGAAATTCTGTTCTGACCGTGCGCGATACGGCTGAACTCAATCAGGGAGGAAACGCAAAATGAAACGATTGATTGCAGGGGCGGCACTGGCGCTCATGGGGCTGACAGGGGCCGCGGGTGCCGACGAGTACCCCGAACGCCCGATCATGATGATGGTCAGCTACGGCGCAGGAGGTGCCACGGATTTTCAGGCGCGGATCGTGACAATGACTTCAGGAAATGAGGATGCGCTGGGCATGCCCATCGCCATCATCAACAAACCCGGTGCGGGTGGACGCGTGGGCTGGAACTGGTTCGCCACGCAGGCCGACGCTGACGGCTATACGCTGGGCGCCTATAATGTGCCGCATTTCATTGCCCAGTCGATCAAGGGCGGGGTCCAGTATTCGACCGACAGCTTTGAGCCCATCGCCAATTGGGGCGCCGATCCGGCGGTCTTTGTGGTAGGGGCTGACAGTCCGTTCAACTCGATGGAAGATGTGGTCGCCTTTGCCAAGGAAAACCCCGGCAAACTGACCGTTTCCGGTGCGGGTCTGTTCGTCGGTCACCACATCGCGGCCTTGCAAATCGACAAGGCTTCCGGGACGAAGATGGCCTACATCCCCACCAAGGGCGGCGGTGCTGCCGCCATGAAGGCGGTGATCGCCGGTGAGGTGATGGGTGGTATCAACAACCTGTCCGACGCTTTCCGCGCGCAAGAGGCTGGCAATGTCAAAATCCTTGGGGTCGCCGATCTGGAGCGTAGTGCCTTTCTGCCGGATGTGCCCACGATGAAGGAACAGGGGCTGGACGTGGACAATTCTTCGGTCAATTTCCGGGGTGTCATGGTGCCCAAGGGCACACCGCCCGAGGTGATCGAGAAACTGGCCGCAACTGTGCCCGAGATGTTCGCCAATTCCCGCGTATCCAAGAAGATGGAGGCGGGCGGTTCGCCCATGCACATCATGACACGCGACGAAGTGATTGAGATGTGGGCGCAGCGTCAGCAGACGCTGATCGAGTTGCTCGCCGGTCTCTGATCCGGAACCCCCCATCGGGGCGGAGTTGGTCCGCCCCGGACAACCAATCGAGGACAAAGATGAACGCTCAGGACGGGATTGCCCCCGAAATCGCTGAAGTGGATCGTATCGTGGCGCGGGCGCGCAAGGCGCAGGCGGCATTTGAGGTCAACGGCAGCCAGGCGCTTTATGACAAGGCGGCGTTGGCAGCAGGTTGGGCCATCATGGAACCGGCCCGCAACCGGTCGCTGGCGGAACTGGCGGTGAAAACCACCGGTTTGGGCAACGTGCCCGACAAGATTACCAAGAACCATCGCAAGACGCTGGGCCTGCTGCGCGACATTGCCGAGGTACAGACTTATGGCACCATCAGTGACAATCCAGCCACCGGCATCACCGAGATTGCCCGGCCTATCGGTGTGATTGGTGCGGTCGTCCCATCGACTAACCCCGCTGCGACGCCGGCAAACAACATCATCAACGCGCTCAAGGGCGGCAATTCCATCGTTGTGGCCCCGTCACCCAAGGGCGTGGCCTCCTGTGAAATGCTGCTGAGCTATATCCATGCCGAGTTCGAGAAGCTGGGGCTGGATCGCGATCTGGTGCTGATGATCCCAGCGCCCGGTTCGAAAGCCAAGACACAAAGGCTAATGGAGACTGCCGATCGGGTGATTTGCACCGGCAGCCAGAACAACGTGCATCGCGCGCAATCCTGCGGCACACCCGCCGTAGCGGTCGGCGCGGGCAATGTCACCACGATCGTGGATGAAAGCGCCGATCTGGCGGCAGCCGCAGCCAAGATCACCGCATCGAAATGCTTCGATAATGCAACCTCGTGTTCGTCCGAAAACGCGGTGGTCGTGGTGGATGCGGTCTATGACGCCTTTGTCACCGCGATGGCTGCCGAAGGCGGTGCACTGGTGCCTGCCTCTGAGGCAGACGGCATCATCGCCCGGCTCTGGCCGGACGGGCATCTCAATCGTTCGGTCATCGCACAGGATGCCGACAAGATGCTCGAGGCGCTGGGCATGGCCGCGAAAGTGTCCGAGGGCACCAAATTCCTCGCGGTTGAAACCGACGGGATCGGCCCGGATCATCCTTTGTCCGGGGAAAAGCTCAGCCGGGTACTAGCGCTGTATCGGGCGAAGGATTTCCCCGAGGCCAAGGCCACGGCGATCCGCATCCTGGCCCATCAGGGGGCCGGGCATTCGGTCGGCATCCACACCGGCGATGATACCCGCGCCACTGAGCTGGGCCGCGATCTGCCGACCTGCCGGGTCATCGTCAACCAGGCGCATACCTTTGCCACCGGGGGCAGTTTCAACAATGGAATGCCGTTTTCCCTGTCGATGGGATGTGGCAGTTGGGGCGGCAATTCCATCGACACCAACCTGCACTGGCGGCATTTCGTCCAGACCACCAAAATCGTGCGCGAGATACCTCCGCGCGAACCCGATCTGGACGAGATCTTTGGCCAATATTGGGCGGAGGCGGGCCAATGATGAAACCACCCAAGGGAACCGTCCGTGACTGGCTGGACCTGCGCGCGGATCAAGGGGGCGCTGGTTTTGTCTTCCCTGACGCCACGCCGGATTTGAGCTGGGTCGAGCTGCGAGACGCGGCCCGCCGCACCGCTTGCATGTTGACCGGGCTGGGTGTGGCAAAAGGTGAAAGCATTGCCATCCTCTACCCCAATTGCCGCGAAGCGCTCGAAGTAGTTTTCGGCGTTCTTTATGGCGGGTTCCGGGCCACCATGATCAACCTGGTCGCGGGCGACAGTGCCGTCGCTTATGCGCTGGACCATAGCGACGCGCGTTATGGCTTTGTGCATCCCGATCAGACCGATCTGTTCGACCGCAATGCCAATCGCGAGGCGATCAACCCGTTGCAGGTTGCACAGGCAGAGGGTGCCGCGGGCGATCTGCACGACCTCTCGCCCAAAGATCATGCGCTATTGATGTACACCTCCGGCACCACTGGTCGTCCGAAGGGCGTGGTGCATACCCATTCCAGCCTGCTGGCCGGAGGCTGGACAACGGCGGTAGCGCATGAGTTGACCGCCGATGATCGCGGGTTCTGCGTCTTGCCGATCTATCACATCAACGGTCTGTGCGTGACAGTGATGGGAACGCTGGTCTCGGGCGGTTCGCTGGCCATGTGCGAGCGGTTCTCGGCCAGCCGGTTCTGGGACAATCTGGGGCAGACACAGGCAACGTGGTTCTCGGTTGTTCCCACCATCATTTCCCACCTTCTGCATTCCGATCTCAACCCCGAGGATGAGACGTGTAAGCGCGTCCGGTTCGGCCGTTCAGCCTCGTCCGCATTGGCACCGGACGTGCAGCGCGCGTTCGAGAAACGGTTTTCGGTTCCGATCATCGAAACCATGGGGCTGACCGAAACCGCCGCACAGATTCTGTCGAACCCCTTGCCGCCGGGTGTGCGCAAGATCGGCTCGCCGGGTATTGCATATGGGAACGAAGCGGCGATCTTTGACGCCGAACTGCAGCCCGCTCCGAACGAGACCGAAGGGGAATTGGTCATTCGTGGCCCGAACGTCATGCTGGAATACCTCAAGGACCCCGATGCGACCGCTGGGACATTCACACCGGGCGGATGGCTGCGCACCGGCGATCTGGGGCGCATGGATGCGGATGGCTATGTCTATGTCACAGGGAGGCTGAAAGAGTTGATCATCAAGGGCGGCGAAAACATCGCCCCGCGCGAGATAGACGAGGCGCTTTATTCGCACCCCGACGTAGTCGAGGCCGCCGCCTTTGCACGACCCTGCAAGAGTTACGGGGAAACGGTTGCCGCAGCCGTAAGGCTTCGCGATGGATCGGACCTGACGGCGCAGGCTCTTATGGAAATTTGCCAGAGCCGGTTGGGTAAGTTCAAATCGCCTGACGAGATTCACCTGCTGGGCGATCTTCCGAAGGGTCCGTCGGGAAAAATCCAGAGAAACAGGATTCTCGCAATCGTAG
This sequence comes from Ruegeria hyattellae, assembly GCF_041537925.1. NCBI lineage: Bacteria > Pseudomonadati > Pseudomonadota > Alphaproteobacteria > Rhodobacterales > Roseobacteraceae > Ruegeria > Ruegeria hyattellae. The sequence goes on from NZ_JBGOSH010000019.1 coordinate 54,118, forward strand.
ATGAGCGTGCCGACGCCTCTACCTCGTAGCAACGGTGCTTTGGCGCCGGTGTTGCTTTCTTATCCGGCATCCATGCCAAGCGAATTCAACTGCGCCAGCAGCGCACTGCCCGGATCGTCCACGTCGTTCCAACTGTCGGCGGTCAGGTTGAACATGGTGAGGTCTTCGGCCTGCAGGTCGGGCAATGTCGCAGATTGCCGCCCTTGCCAAGAACCTCGATCACAGGTCATCGCCCATTTTGGTGACTTGCAGGTCTTTCAACCCCAGTGATCGAAAGTCCAAACGGTCCTGGGCAGGATCGAAGTGCCGTATTCATCTGTCGAAACATCACCATTCTGCAGCAGCGAAAGTGTGCCCTAGACCCCGTGCAAATGCGCCGCGGCCATGATGCCCGAAAGCGTCAGTGTGACCGTGACCGGTTGTCCCGCAGCCACACTGCTGCGCGTGATGCCTAAATAGTCGGCAAGGCTTTCACCCTGATAACCCAAGCCCGTTTCGATGACCTGCAGATTATACCCGAACGCTTCCTGGATCGCGCGTTCCTGCGCGGTGCCGGTCATGAAATCCTCCAGTGAGTGGGCCCCGTTCTTGCCGGTCCAGGTGCCGTTCCAGCTATTGGTTGCCGCGCCATTGCCGTAGAGCAGGTCATCCTGATAATACATAAGGTCGATCAACAGCGCTTCGCCGAATTGATACCCGACAAAACCCAGGCTGTTCATCGACCGGTAGGACATCGCCTGCCATTCGTCCTCCGACGGATCGGCCCACCGGCTGTAGGTGGGAAAGAAATCTGTCACGGACCCACGGGCCCATTGATCGAGTTGCCAGTCCGCGATCTCGCCAGCCTCATAACGATCTCGCTCCCTTTTTTGTGGCTCATGTGCAAGTGATAAGGGGCAGGGCGCAACATATTGTTAAAATTAAATATTAACGCCGTGCGCGGCAGTAATTCGCCGCGGGGTGCGTTTTTGAAAGGCGTGATTCGGCCTGTCAATAGAGCGGAAACAATCCCGTTGATCTCACGTCGATTGGACGAAATCTCAGCTGCAGTGTTGCATTGTCTGGCCAACTCGAGCGCGCGCACGTCTTTTTAGCAGCCGGCACCGCGATCACGTTTCCGTTATCCAGATGCTGTGTAACGCGATGATAAGCGAGTTTCTCGGGAACAATCCGGACAAGCAACAATTCGAAAACGCGCCTTTTACAAAAGCGCTCGCAACGAAGTCGACAAGGCGTATTGACCTGTGACCTCAGTGTTCACCCCTGATCTGCGGCCCGCGCGAAATCGATCTCAATTGTGGCAATTTTGTGTTGTTATTTTGTCGGGCCTTGGGCAACAATTCGTTAATAGATTAAGTTTTTGTTTTGGGGGAAATACAAAGAATGCCAGTTCTGTCTGTTCAAAATACGCGCATTATCGAACAAAATAGCAGTTTTGAGTACCTGTTTGTTCGTGTCTCATTGGATGCGGTCGCCACGGCTCCGGTCACGTTCTTTTATTATACGCAGGATGGCACCGCCGAATCCGGGCCTGACTATAGCCCAAGCGCCACGACCGTAACGATCCCGGCAGGTGAGAGCTTTGCCGATGTGCGCCTCTCGATCAACGGAGATACCGCGATCGAGGGCGACGAGAGCTTTGAGTTCGTGGTTCTGCCATCGGCGAATTCATCCCTGCCGGAAGGGGCGTCGGCTATGGTGGCGACGATTACCATTGCGGATAATGATGATGGTGTTGCCGATGCGCCCGCAGGCACCACCGGCCCCGGCACGCTCATTTTCGGCCCAGAACGGGAACCGGGCCCGCTGCCAACGGTTACTGCGCATGATCTGAAGATCATCGAAAGCGACAGCAGCTTTGACTATGCCTATTTCTTGCTGACACTTGACCGTCCCGCGACGGCACCAATTACCTTCAGCTATCATTTGCAGGAAGGAACCGCCACGGGTGGCATCGATTTTCGTGCGGCCGCGAGTACAGCGACAATTGCGGCAGGACAGCAATCCAGCTGGATCCGGGTGTCTGTGAACGGTGACACGAATGCAGAAGAAAATGAGGAATTCCAACTGGTGCTGACGAATATCAGCAATGGCGTCTTTGCCGATGGGGGCGAGATGCTGACTGCGACGGCGACCATTCTGGATGATGATACCGGACCGATCTCTGAGCCGGGAGGGGTCGGAAGCGCGGGCGATGCGATCCAAGGACCCGGTCAGTTCGACACGCTCCCAACCCTTCGGTTCCACGATATCAAAGTGATCGAGGGCAATAGCAGTTTCAAATATGCCTATGTGCCCTATACGTTGGACGCCCCCGCACCGACACAGATCAGGGTTGATTACTATACTCAGGCCGGTAGCGCATCGAATACACAGGGCGATTTTCAGGATGCGGCAAGCACGCTGACCATCCCCGCGGGCCAGGAAAGCGGGTGGTTGCGGTTCAGCATCAATGGCGACACTGCGATCGAAGGTGACGAGAGCTTCACGGTTGTGTTCACCAATCTGCAGAACGCGGATTTTGAGGGTGGCACTGCCGTGATGCAGGCTGAGGTCACGATCTTGGATAATGATAGTGGTCCGCTCACGAGTCCTGCCGGGATCGGTAATCCCGCCGATCAATTGCCAACGCCTGTTTCGACCGCGACGGATGTGCCGGTCCTGCAGATCTCCGAAGTGTCGGTTTTTGAAGGCGACAGCAGTTTCGCTTATGCAGAATTCCTGATTACGTTGGATCGTCCTGCGCCTACCCAAATTACCGGCCAATATGTCTTTGACGACGGCACCGCCTCAAAAACCCAAGGGGATTTCAGCGGTGGAGAGGGCACCTTTACGATCAACGCGGGAACGGAAAGCACCTATCTGCGCGTGGCCGTCAGCGGGGATACAAGGATCGAAGGGGACGAGTATTTTAACCTCGTCCTGACCGGTCTGCAGAACGCCACATTCTATGGCAATGGGCCGGCCCTGGTTGCGCAGGGCACGATCATCGACAATGATTCAGGCATGCCCTCGCAGGACGCCGGGATCGGCGAGGTGGCGAAGCCGGTTCTCGGCCCGCCCGTTTCGAATGCTGGGGTCGTTCTGGACGTAGTGTCGACCTCGATCCTGGAAGGCGATAGCAGTTTTTCATACGCCTATGTCTATGTCCTGTTGTCGGAGCCCGCGAAAACCGATGTACAGGTTAACTGGAGCACTGTCGAGAACGCGGATGCCCAGAGCGGCGTGGATTTTGGTGCGAGCGGAGGCACGTTGACAATCCCGGCAGGCGCCAGCAGCGGCCGTGTGCGGGTCAGCATCTTTGGTGACAATGCAATCGAAGGTGACGAGAGTTTTGGCGTTGAGTTCTCTTCTCCCACCGGAGCGGTGCTGCTCAATGGGCAGACAACGCTCATGGCAGAGGTTCGCATCGCGGGGAATGATGGCACCGGCACGCCGGTCACCGGCCCGGATTTCGATTTCGGTACACCTGCAAACAGCGGTCCCAACTATTTGCTCGGAACAAACGGCAAAGATGGGATTCGCGGCTTTGGCGGCAATGACACGATCGTTGGGCTTGCCGGGAACGACAATCTGGTCGGCGATGGTGGAAATGACGTCCTGCTTGGCGGGCTTGGAGCAGATCGCATGGTCGGAGGATGGGGCAATGACCGCCTGACCGGTGGTTTTGGCGCCGATGTCTTTGTGCTGACCTGGGCAATGGGTCAGGACAGGGTCACCGACTTCAAGCACGGCGTTGACCGTCTTGATTTCAGTAGCCTGTCGCCGGCGCAGCAGGCGAGTGCGAGTTTTGTCAAAACCGGGTCTAACCTTGTGGTTCGCCTCGGTGATGGCTCGACGATCGCACTCGGTAATGTCCCGGTGATCAACGGAAACGGGAACAGCAACAAACTCGCGGGCACTGTGAAGGATGATTTCATTCAGGCATTTGCGGGCAACGATACGGTTTGGGGCTTTGCCGGTAATGACATGCTGAACGGGCATAAGGGTGCGGATGTGCTATCGGGTGGCTTGGGCAACGACACCTTGAATGGCGGAGAGGGCAACGATCAGCTGTCAGGAGGTGCGGGAAATGACGTGCTTGTCACCGGATTCGGGAACAATCGGGTCTTTGCCGGGAACGGCAAGGACTACGCGATCGCCTATGGGGGCGCTGACTCGGTCTGGGGCGGCAACGGCAATGACACGCTCTTCGGAGGTGCCGGAAATGACAGTCTCGTAGGCGGCAATGGCGTGGACCGGATCGGTGGCGGTGCTGGCGATGACGTGATCATGGGGAATGTCGGAAGTGACTTACTGACCGGGGGTACCGGCAATGACAGGATCGACGCCGGAGCTCAGCACGACAGCGTCGATGCCGGTGCTGGTAACGACACCGTTCTTGCTGGCGACGGACAGGACACCGTCTACGGATTGGGTGGCAATGATAGCCTGATTGGCGGTAATGGGCGGGACCTGCTCAGCGGTGGTACCGGCGCTGACGAAATCTTTGCCGGAGAGGGCAATGACACTCTGGTTGGTGGCCTTGGCAATGACAAGCTCTGGGGCGGAGGGGGGCAAGATGTCTCTTATGGCGGCGCAGGCAGCGATACATTGCTGGGCTTCGCCGGAAATGACGATCTTTGGGGTGGCAATGGTGTCGACCGGCTCGACGGTGGCGCTGGCAATGATACCCTTCGCGGTGGTGCCGATGCGGACGTGCTTGTCTTTTCGGCCGGAGAGGATCAGGTCATAGCGTTTTCCGAGGGAGACCGGATCGACCTGTTCGGCGTGGCATCTATCACCAACTTCACCGATCTGCAGAACAACCATCTTTCAGACCCATTGAATGCAGTGATCAACGACGGTTCTGGCAATACGATGACACTGGTTGGCGTGGGGTCGGGTGCATTGGACGCAAGCGATTTCATCTTCTGATCGCCTGTTGTTTCAGGTCTACAGCGGCCCGGGCGGATGTGATCGGGCCGTTTTTTCGTACAGTTGAACCAGGACAGAGCCGATCTGCATGGTCCATTGAGACGCGTCAATTGGCGGTCAGATCAGTCCAGACCAGACGGTGGCGGCTGGCATTGACTGCGTGTTCATACATCGGATCGTCAGGCGCGGGCCAGAATACGCCTGATCCGGCAACTTGCCAGTCGCGGGATGGCAGGATGTAGTCGACGCGCATTCGGCCCGGTTTCTCCCAGTCTACCGTATCCAGCACGTTGGGCGTCCGGTGTCCCTGATCCGGGGCCTGCAGGGCACCTGCGCTTTGGGGCGCGGGATCCTGCAGTTTCGGATGGGTCAGCAAAGAGCGGATCGCCGCGCTAAACCCGTCGCTGTCATGGGGGTCAAGGTTTGCACCGCCCAAAAGTACCAGGCGCGCCTCGGGTGGTGCGCCGAAATGGCCTTCCAGAAAATGGTGCCAGAACAGTATTTCATCCCTGTTGCGCAATCCATTGCGGTCTTCGGAGCCATCAAAAACCGGAGGGCCGGCCTGAAAAGTCAATAGATCGACCCGGCCGGTTGGGGTCTCAATCGGCACAACCCAATGGACGGTCGATGACAGGCGCTGGATCGCTTGCGCTTCTATAGAGGGGAAGGGCAAGCCATCCACCTGCGGCAAGGTCGCTCCAGGCAGATCGCGCCAGAGCAGCGCTGAGAAATCTCGAACCTCTTCGTGCAGGATCGGATGCTTCGACAGAATCGCGATACCTGCCTGCCCGGCAAAAGTGCCATATCCCTGCGCGTCACCAGGGCCACCGGTCAGGCCGTCTCCGTCCAGATCGAGATCGGTTGCCAGTCCGCTATTTGGGCGCAGATGTAGGAGGTGGTCAAACCGAGCCCCGGCGTCTGCGAGCTTGTCTGTCAGGGCGCTCAGAGCTTTGGCCTCGTGGTCCCAGTCGATGCTTTGCAATGCAATGATGTCCGGGTTCAGCTGCGCAATGATCTGGGTCACCTGCCGGATGCGTGCGTCACGCCCCTTTTCGATATCACGCAACAGCAGGCCGGGGCCATCGCGGCTCAGTTCGGTGTTGTAGGTGGCGATGCGCAGTTGCTGGCCGTTGGCGATCGCTGGCAGCGCCAGAAGCAGCGCCAGGGCCAGTCGGATCATGCGGTTTGCATGGCCTCGGTATCGGCGTCCGCATAGGCGCGGCGGCGCTTTTCCTCAATCAGTTCGGCAATGCGCATCATTGCCATTCCGCGCATGACCATGCTGGCAGGTAAGAAGGCCCAGGCGCTGACAACCCAGATCATGGTGTGCGGATTTTCCATCGGGAAGGGATTGACGACATTGGACGCGATCTTGACGAAGGCCGGGATCACAAAGGGCAGCAGGAATCCGATGACCATGTTGGCGCGCCCGTCTTTTTGCAGCCGCGCCACAACGTCGCCACCTGTGGTGGGGTCGAACAGCGGCAGGTTGATCCAGACATTGAATGCCCCGTTGCTGGTGGGCCAGCCACGAACCCGGACCGAAAAGTAGAAGGTTAATATCGTTGTCAGCGATAGGACATAGGCCAAGCCGGCGGCAAGGCGAACCGCATTGATTGTGTCCAGAGAGCTGTGGTCCGGTAGCATCAATACGATCAGCCGGACCGGAGAATAAGGGAAATCGACCATGTGCGCTGTCAACACACCAAGGCCAGAGAACAGGGCGGTCACATTGGTCGGTTCATATTGGTGTTTGATGATCAGCGTCAAGAAAGTGACCATCGACATCAGTGCCACAAACCGCAGACGGTTCAACGGTGGGGCGTCCCGGAATTCTACGAAGCTTGGAAATGCCGAATTGTATTCGGCAAATGTCAGCACAAAAGCAAGGATCGCGACAAGAACCACGATCTCGACCGAGCTTGTGAGGTAGCCCGGTAGATAGAGTGCAGGCGTGGCAACCATCACAGCCACGAGCAGACCGCGCGTCGCCGCGCCGGTGATACGTCCAATCACAATTCGACCCCTTCAAACTGGACGGGTCGATACATTGCCGAACCCGTTCCCAACTTGGCCCTTCCCGTAAAGGGCGAGTAGTTTTTTGCACTATTTGTGCAGGCGTTAATCAGTCACTCAAGTAGAACCTCTTGCTAACAGGCGATTCCGGGCAAAAAAGTGGCAAAACTGGTGCGTTCTTGCATCAATCCTAGTTTGGTGCGCTTATTGATCAGGAGTTGAATACCACATCTTGTGGTTGGAGGCGGCAGAGGCGCATGAGCAGATTTTCCTACCCTCTCAAGGTTGCATGATTCGAATCGGTGCTACCAGAGGCTATCACCAGATTCGAAGCGCCTGTTTCAGCCGGTCGTGAAGCAAATAAAATTTACGACGCTGAAAACTACTGCTGTCATATTTTGACTGGGTGATAGACAGCCAATCGATCAGCAGCCGGGCGCGAATGCAGAAATCCAGAATGTCTATGTCCAGGGGATGGCTGTACTGGCGCAGGAACATCTCTTTATTGGCGCGCAGAATGCCGCTGCGGTCCAACGCGTCAGGTGTTGCAGGGCGAAAGACATCCATCTTGAGAAAATCCACGATATCATAGACCAGAAGTTTCTCGGTCGCTTCGGTAAAGTCGATGCCGTAAGTCGCGCCCTTTCCAAGAAGCAGGTTTCGGCCATGAAAATCGCCGTGCGTAAAGCCGCAAGTATCGAGGCGACGGGTCAGGCTTTCGCCCTGCCGTCGGAGCATGTTGATCATCGGAGAGTATGTGGATGCGGCGGCTTTGGGTGTGTCATGCACCAGGGTGGCGATCATCTCGAACGTCCATTGTGGCCAGAACTCGGCTCTCGACTGTTCTTTGAAGCTGTGCAGGTTGTGTAACCACGCCCCCGCGCGCCGATAGACCTGTGCCGCCTGATGATTGTCGGGAGTTTTGTAGATCACCTCGGTCGCGGTCGGCCGGTCAATGTACTCGGTGACAAAAAACTGCCCGCAGGGCGAAAGAAATTCTGGGCGCACGATGCGGGTGGTTTCGAATTGGAGGAAGTGGTCGTAGAGCTTGCGCAAAACAGCGTATTCGTCCCGAAGACGGCCGGTTTGACCCCCTGTCAGATCGATTTTGAGGGAATAGTTCTTGTCACCGATGACGACGTAAAAAACCTGTCTTTCGTTCGGAAAGTCGGCCGATCTATAGATGCAGGTGAACGCAGTTTCGCCCTTGGCGCTCAAAGCCCGGCTGAATTCGCCAACAAAGCCGGCGATCAGGTTCTGATCGAAGTTGAGCAGATTTGGCACTAAGCGGAACCCTTCCTGTCTGCGGGATCCTGTTGGTGACGTGAGGCGCGCGACGGGAGCTCGGTAGATAGGGGTGAACGAAAAAGGCCGCGCAATTGCGCGGCCTTATGTTTGAGCGCATTGATCACTCAAACCCAGGGGCGTTCTTGTGCCGCTTTGCCCTCGAAGGCGTCGATGGCGTGCGCTTTTTCCATGGTCTGGCCGATATCGTCGAGCCCGTGAAGCAGGCAGTGCTTTTTATGCGCGTCGACCTCGAACTCGATCACTACGCCATCGGAGGTGATGATCTCCTGCACGTCCAGATGCACCGAGATGCGGGCATTCTCGCCCTTGTGCGCATCTTCCATGATGATGTCGTGATGCTCCTCAGAGACGACGATGGGCAGGATGCCGTTCTTGAAGCAGTTGTTGAAGAAGATATCGGCAAAGCTGGTCGAGATCACGCAGCGGATGCCAAAGTCTTTGATCGCCCAGGGCGCATGTTCGCGCGAGGATCCACAGCCGAAATTGTCGCCGGCCACCAGAATCTCGGCCTGGCGATAGGCGGGTTGGTTCAGAACAAAGTCATCCTTTTCGCCGCCATGATCGTGGTAGCGCATCTCATCAAACAGGTTCTTGCCGAGGCCAGAGCGTTTGATGGTCTTCAGGTGGACCTTGGGGATAATCATATCTGTGTCGATATTGATCAGGGGCATGGGGGCAGCCACACCGGTGAGTCGTTCAAACTTGTCCATTTTCTTACTCCCGCGGTCGGGGCAGCCCCCGTACCGCTTAGCTTTCTTTTATTTCCGTGTCGGTGGCTTCGCCGCCATTCTTGCGCAGGAAGAGTGCCATGAAGATCAGGCCGAAACCGTTGAACAGCATTTCGATACCCAAGAGAATTCCGAGCAGTTTCAGCAACCATGTGGGATCTTCACTGGCATAGTTCCAGATGATCACTGCCAGAATGATCGACAGAATGCCGGAAATGAGCGTTGGGGCAAAAAGCCCGGTACCGCGCATCTGGAACGACAGGATGATCCGCGCAATGCCGCCTGCCATGAACAGGATCAGCACCACCGTGGCGAGCGTCAGCGTCCCTTCGAGCGGATGCGCCAGAAACGACCAACCCAGAAACAGCATGACCGCCGCCATAATGATGGCCAGGACCTTGCGTCCTGTCCCCTCGACCGAGAAGCCGCCGACCAATTGCAACCCACCGCTGATCAGCAGCAAGATACCAGTGAGTAGCGTCACGGTAACCGAAGCCACCACCGGTGCCCCCAGAACGATAACGCCGAATACAATAGACAGCAGTCCCAGCAGGAACCATTTTAACCAGTCGCTCATGTGTCTCTTTCCTCAAAAAGCCAAGTCTTGAGCGTAGCTTACATCAGTTCTCGCACGTCCGTAAGCCTTCCTGTGATGGCGGCTGCCGCGGCCATGGCCGGGGACAGAAGATGGGTGCGCCCACCGCGTCCCTGACGTCCTTCGAAGTTGCGGTTCGAGGTCGCTGCACAGCGTTCCCCAGGTTGCAACTGGTCGGGATTCATCGCCAGGCACATGGAGCAACCCGCAAGCCGCCATTCAAAGCCCGCATCACGGAACACCTGCGCCACACCTTCTTCTTCGGCCTGCGCGCGGACAAGGCCCGAGCCGGGCACGACCATGGCGCGCATGCCGTCCTTGACCTTCTTGCCTTTCAGGATGTCAGCGGCGGCGCGCAGATCCTCGATCCGGCCATTGGTGCAGGACCCGATGAAGACCGTGTCGATCTCGATCTCGTTGAGCGGCGTGCCGGGTTCCAGACCCATATAGTCCAGCGACCGCTTGGCTGCGTCGACCTTGCCACCCTCGAAATCCTCGGGGCTGGGCACAGTGGCGGTGATCGGCAGCACGTCCTCGGGCGAGGTGCCCCAGGTCACAACCGGTGCAATATCTTCGCCACGCAGCGTGACAACCTTGTCCCAATGAGCGTCGTCATCGGAAAAGAGCGTCTTCCACCACGTCAGTGCCGCTTCCCATTGTGCGCCTTTGGGGGCGTGCGGGCGGCCTTTGACATAGTCGAAGGTGGTTTCATCCGGAGCGATCAGACCGGCACGCGCGCCGCCTTCGATCGCCATGTTGCAGACGGTCATGCGGCCTTCCATCGACAGATCACGAATCGCTTCGCCGCAGTATTCGATCACATAGCCGGTGCCGCCGGCGGTGCCGGTCTCGCCGATCACCGCCAGCGTGATGTCCTTGGCGGTCACGCCCGGGTTCAGCTTGCCGGTGATCTCGACCTTCATGTTCTTGGATTTCTTCTGGATCAGCGTCTGGGTGGCCAGCACATGCTCGACCTCCGAAGTGCCGATACCATGTGCCAGCGAGCCGAAGGCGCCGTGCGTGGCGGTGTGGCTGTCGCCGCAGACGACGGTCATGCCCGGCAGGGTCCAGCCCTGTTCGGGGCCGACAATATGGACGATGCCCTGCCGGACATCGTTCACAGGGTAATAGTTGATGCCGAAATCCTTGGCATTCTTGTCGAGCGCCTCGACCTGTATGCGGCTTTCTTCATTGTCGATGCCGTTGACGCGGTCCGGCGTGGTCGGAACGTTGTGGTCGGGCACAGCGATGGTTTTTTCCGGCGCGCGCACCGGCCTGCCTGCCATGCGCAGCCCTTCAAAGGCCTGCGGGCTGGTCACCTCGTGCACCAGATGGCGGTCGATATAGAGCAGGCAGGTGCCATCATCGGCCTCATGGGCGACATGAGCATCCCAGATCTTGTCATAGAGTGTTTTGGGGGACATCGGTCCTCTCCCGTATTTTTGAGAATTGCTGGCGAATGGCTGCGGGCCGCCTATAGGCGGGCCAGCACCGTGCGGGCAGCCCCAAAGAACCGTTCACGCAGCCGCGCGCGGTCTTGCAGATCAAGGGATGGGGCCGTATCGAGTCTCATGGCGCCCAGATACAGTTCCGGGCCGCATCTATCAAGGTCTGCCGGGGTTTTGCGGTGCCGTTGGGGCACATTCGTGCGATGATGTGCCGGGTTTCATTGAAATGTGATGAAGCCGGGGTTAAATTTAGAGTACCTCAGCGTCGGGGGTTGGCGGCGCGCAGCAAAGGAGGACAATGTCCTGTCTCTTTATCCAGAGGCGGCAATTACCGCCGATGAACGGGCCGGTTTGATGGCCCAATCCCAGCTTACCAGCGAAAAGCTGCTAGAGCGTATCCTTTCTTCTCTGACAGACGACAAGGCTGAAGATGTTGTGCAGATCGACCTGCGCGGCAAGACCGAGATCGGTGACTACATGGTGATCGTCTCGGGTCGTTCGACCCGTCAGGTCGCGGCCATGGCAGAGAAACTGTCGGATCGTATCAAGCAGGAATTCGGATTCACCGCAAAGGTCGAAGGCAAGGATGCCGGCGACTGGGTGCTGATCGATACAGGCGATGTGATCGTCCATATCTTCCGCCCCGAGGTCCGCGAATTCTACCAGCTGGAAAAGATGTGGCTGCCGCAGGGTAGCAACGCGTCGGCGAACTGAGGCGTTATCCCGGTCGATTTTGACGGCCGGAAGCGGGGAAAGATGCGCATTTCCATTTGCGCGGTCGGCCGTCTCAGGGCCGGACCGGAAAAGGATTTGATTGACGACTACCTGACGCGCTTTGACAGGACCGGTCGTGCGTTCGGGCTTGGCCCGGCAAAAATCATCGAAGTTGAAGACAAGAAAAACGCCGGGATGGGTGCCGAGGCCGTGTTGCTACGCAAGGCGATCCCGAAGGGCGGCCTGATCTGTACGTTGGATGAGCGCGGCCGCAGCTTGACCTCGCCCGAATTTGCGCAGCGCTTGGGCAATTGGCGCGATGCGGGCCGACAGGATGTTACCCTTGTCATTGGTGGCGCCGATGGAATCGAGTCCGGTTTGCGCGCCGAGGCTGATTTTTCGCTATCTTTTGGAAAGATGGTCTGGCCGCACATGCTGGTGCGGGTGATGCTGGCCGAACAGCTTTTTCGGGCGGCCACGATTCTGTCGGGCGGTCCCTATCACCGGGTTTGACATGGCGCAGCTTTTGATCGTGTACCACTCACGCACCGGCGGCAGCCGCCAGATGGCCGAGGCCGCAGCCGAAGCGGCGCGGCAGGAGGCGGAAACAGTGCTCAAGCCTGCCGATCAAGCCGGACCCGAGGATTTGTTGCGCGCCGATGGTTTCCTCTTCTGTGCGCCCGAGAATCTGGCCGCAATATCCGGGGTGATGAAGGACTTCTTTGACCGGTGTTACTATCCCGTGTTGGGCCGCATCGAGGGGCGGCCTTATGCTCAGATGGTTTGTGCCGGGTCCGATGGCGAAAACGCTGCACGACAAACGGCACGGATTGCCACGGGCTGGCGGCTGAAAGAGGTGCAGCCACCGCTGATCATCTGCACCCATGCCCAATCGCCCGAAGACATCCTTGCCGAAAAACGCATCCCTGCCGATCAACTCGACAAATGCCGCGAGATCGGTGCGGCGCTGGCCGCGGGTCTCAGCCTGGGTGTGTTCTGAGGATCAGTTCAGGGTGACCAGTGTGGTCTGTTCATTCCAACCATCCACGCTGCACCGGGCCTGAACCTGCACCTGAACCGTGCCATCGGGGATACGGACAGAGCCGAGCGAGCGAGTAAAGGGCTGCTCATGTTCGTGGGGGTGATGCAACACGCGAAGGCCCAACTCGTTCCCGTCCATGTCCAGAACGCGCCAGCCATCGGCATAGTGATCCCAGCCGGTATCAGGATGCGAAATGGTCACATCGAATCTCCAGTCGCCACCGGAATGCGAAGCGGTCACTTTTTCGATGTTTGGCGGGTCAGCCAGTACAGGACCGGTCAGCAGCACAAGGGCGAGAATATATTTCATGGCCGCAGCTTAGCGACGATGGTCCCGCCCTGCATTCAAGTTTGCGTGTCCGCAGGCGGGTTCAGCAGTATCTCGCGCGAATAAGACGCGAATTCGCGGCGATAGAGCATCGCCAGCGTGATGACACTTGCCAGTATCAGCGCAGCGGGGCCTAACATCCAGGCCACCGCCGTAAGTGCAAAATAGGTCGACCGCATGGCGCGGTTGAAGCTGCGCGCGGCTGTCGTGCTTAGTTCGGCAGCCTGCAAGGCGCGGGGATAGGCATTGGCGGCCTTGGGATCGTTGGGCACCGCGCCCATGATCACGGCGCAATATCCGAATAGGCGATGCGCCCAGACATATTTCAGAAATGCGTTCGACAGAAACAACAGCACGCAGATAATCTTGAGCTCCCACACGAAAGCTGGCGCGTCGCCGATGGCAAGCTCCTGTGCGACACCGGCCAGCCGGTCCGTGTTGCCGACCAGCGCCAGGCCACCGCCAATGGCAATCATCGAGGCCGAGGCAAAAAAAGTGGTGCCCTGCCGCAATTGCCCGATCAACTGGCTGTCAAGCACGCGGGGTTCACGGGTCACCATCTGCGTCATCCACTCGCGCCGGAACCCTGCCATCAGACAAGACACCGATGGGCGCTTTGAGTCGCTTTTCTCGATCCGCCAGCCGATCCACAGCCAGCCCGCCACAAGCAGGGCGACGGCGCCGTAATCCAGCGGTGCAAACAGCGATGCGCGATCAATCCATGACATGCCGGGACCATAGGGGCAGGGCACGCGACTTGCCAGATGCCAAAATTGGTAATATAAACTTACCAAAACGGAGTCCCGCTATGGAAATGCCTGCGCCAGATCCCGAGATTTTACGACGCAAGCCGCAATTGCTGGCCCGCCTGCGGACTGTGCTGCCCGAGGATGCGCTGATCCATGACATTTCCGAAACGCGGGCCTATGAGTGCGATGCGCTGACCGCCTACAGGTGCCCGCCAATGGTTGCGGTCCTGCCCGCGTCGACGCAACAGGTCTCGGACGTGCTGCGCATTTGCCATGAAGAGGGCGTGCCGGTTGTGCCGCGCGGCTCGGGCACCTCGCTGGCCGGGGGGGCATTGCCCACCGAAGACTGCGTAATTCTGGGTGTGGCACGCATGAATGATGTGCTGGAAACCGACTATGACAACCGGATCATCCGGGTGCAGTCCGGGCGCACCAATCTCAGCGTCAGCGGCGCGGTGGAAGAGCGTGACTATTTCTACGCTCCCGACCCGTCTTCGCAACTGGCCTGCGCCATCGCGGGCAATATCGCGATGAATTCCGGTGGCGCGCATTGCCTGAAATACGGGGTGACCACCAACAATCTGCTCGGTGTTACCTTGGTGATGATGGACGGCACCGTGGTCAAGATCGGCGGAGCGCATCTGGATGCGAGTGGGTTGGACCTGCTGGGGGTCATCTGCGGGTCCGAAGGACAATTAGGCGTTGTCACCGAGGCCACGCTGCGCATCTTGCGTAAGCCCGAAGGCGCCCGACCGGTTCTGATCGGGTTCGATGACAACGCGGTGGCGGGGCAATGTGTCTCGGACATCATCAAGTCCGGTATCCTGCCGGTTGCGATCGAGTTCATGGACCGCCTGTGTATTCAAGCCTGCGAGAATTTTGCCCATGCCGGCTACCCCGATTGCGAGGCGCTGCTGATTGTTGAGGTCGAAGGCTCGGAGGCCGAGATCGACAGTCAGTTGGGCAAGATCATCGAGATCGCAAGGCGGCACGACCCGGTCGAACTGCGTGAAAGCGGATCGGCAGAGGAAAGCGCCAAGATCTGGCTGGGTCGCAAATCGGCTTTTGGTGCGATGGGGCAGCTTAACGATTACATGTGCCTGGACGGCACAATCCCGGTCTCGGAACTGCCCATGGTGCTGCGCCGGATCGGTGAGTTGAGCAAGGAATACGGGCTGCCGGTTGGCAATGTTTTCCATGCGGGCGATGGCAATATGCACCCGCTGATCCTGTTCGATGCCAACAAGCCCGGTGATTTGGAGAAATGCGAAGCCTTCGGGGCTGATATCCTGCGGCTTTGCGTCGATGCGGGCGGCTGCCTGACTGGAGAACACGGGGTGGGCATCGAAAAGCGCGATCTTATGCTGCATCAGTACAAACCCGAAGACCTAGAGGCTCAGATGGCTGTGAAGGATGTGTTCGATCCGCAATGGCTCCTGAACCCGGCCAAGGTGTTCCCGCTCGGGTCTTCCGCTCCGAGGCGCAGCGCGTGACCTGTTGCTCGCAGAAAGCCCCTGAACACAAAGAAGAGCGGGTATGAAACCAGAGACAGAAGTAGAACTGGCACAGATTGTCGCCGGGTTGAACGGCCCGGTTTCGATTGTTGGCGGTGGCACGCGGGGTGCGGCGGGATCAGCGCCCGCGCTCGATATGTCGCGCCTCTCGGGCATCCACCTATATGAGCCAGGGGCTCTGACTTTGGTGGTAGCTGCGGGAACGTCGCTGGCCGAGGTCGAAGCCGCGTTGGATGCCGAAGGTCAGCGCCTGGCCTTTGAGCCGATGGATCATCGCGTGTTGCTTGGCACGCGTGGCGCGCCGACAATAGGCGGGGTCGTTGCGGCCAATGTCTCGGGTCCGAGGCGGGTTCAGACTGGGGCCTGCCGCGATTTCCTTCTGGGTGTACGGTTCGTCGATGGTGGCGGCACTGTCATCAAGAATGGCGGTCGCGTCATGAAGAATGTGACCGGGTATGATCTGGTGAAACTCATGGCGGGGTCCTGGGGCACGCTCGGGGTTCTGAGTGAGGTTTCGCTGAAGGTTCTGCCCAAACCCGAATGCACCCAGACGCTGGCCATCGCCGTTCCCGATGCCGAGCGGGCAGTTGCCGCGATGTCCGATGCGCTGGGATCACCTTTTGAGGTTTCGGGCGCAGCGTATGATCCCGAGCGCGGGCAGGTCTTTGCCCGGGTCGAGGGGTTCGCGGATTCAGTCGCCTACCGGGCAAATCGTCTGACCGAACGATTGACGCATTGGGGCGACATTGAGCGCCCGGAGGCGCAAGATATCTGGTCCGACATTCGCGACGTCCAAGGATTTGCCGACGGGGCGGGCGATGTCTGGCGGATCTCTTGCCGACCCAGCGACGCTCCCAATCTTGCGCAAAAGATCGGAGCGGATGCGCTGCTGTTTGATTGGGGCGGTGGCCTGATCTGGGCGTTAACACGAGAGGGGTCCGATCTGCGCGCCCGGCTGGGTGGTTTCGATGGGCATGCAACGCTGGTCCGTTCCAGCCAAGCGACGCGCGCGCGGCTTGGAATGTTCCATCCACAACCCGCTCCGCTGGCTGGGATCCAGCAGGCGCTGCGCAAGCGGTTTGACCCGCGGGGCCACTTCAATCCCGGATTGATGGGCTAGATCATGCAGACAGAGTTTACGCCCGAACAGCTGAAAGACCCGGCCACCAAACGCTCCAATGAGATTCTGCGGAACTGCGTGCATTGCGGGTTCTGTACTGCAACCTGTCCCACCTATCAGGTGCTGGGCGACGAATTGGACAGCCCGCGCGGGCGCATATATCTGATCAAGGACATGCTGGAAAACGCCCGCGTACCGGATGAGAAGACCGTCAAGCATATCGATCGCTGCCTGTCCTGTCTGGCCTGCATGACGACCTGCCCCTCGGGCGTGCATTACATGCATCTGGTCGACCACGCGCGTGAATATATCGAGGCCAATTACAAGCGCCCCTTTACCGACCGGACCTTGCGCTGGGTGCTGGCGCGGATATTGCCTTATCCGACGCGGTTCCGTCTGGCTTTGCTGGGGGCAAAGGTCGCACGGCCATTGCGCGGCCTGATGCCCGATGCACGCCTGCGGGCAATGCTGGACATGGCACCGCGGCACATCCCTCCGGTCAGCCGCAATGACGACCCGCAGAGCTTCGCGCCTGAGGGTCCGCGCCTCAAACGTGTCGCGCTGATGACCGGTTGCGCGCAGAAGGCGTTGAACACCGATATCAACGATGCCACCATTCGCCTGCTGAGGCGGATGGGATGTGAGGTTGTGGTGGCCGAAGGCGCGGGCTGCTGTGGGGCGCTGACCCATCATATGGGCAAGACCAGCGAGAGCCACGCAAGTGCCGCGCGCAACATCCGCGCTTGGGCACGCGAGGTGGACGGGCAGGGGCTGGATGCGATTGTCATCAACACCTCGGGCTGCGGCACGACCGTGAAGGACTATGGCCATATGTTCCGCGAAAGCGATCTGGCTGAGGACGCGCGGCGTGTGTCGGAGATCGCGATGGATGTCTCGGAACTACTGGTACAGTTGGACCTGCCAGAGGCTGCGCCACGTGACATGACGGTGGCCTATCACGCAGCCTGCTCGCTGCAGCACGGGCAGAAGATCACTGCACATCCAAAAAACCTGCTGCGGCGGGCCGGTTTCGATGTTGTCGAGCCCACCGACAGCCATCTGTGCTGCGGCAGCGCGGGGACGTACAACCTGATGCAGCCCGAGATCTCGGGCAAGCTTAAGCAACGAAAAATCCGCACGTTTGAGGCCCGAAACCCGGATGTGATCGCTGCGGGTAACATTGGTTGCATGATGCAGATCGGATCGGGCACGGCACTGCCGTTGGTTCACACGGTCGAACTGCTGGACTGGGCAACCGGCGGGCCGAAACCACCGGCGTTGCAGCAATCCCGCAGGCCCGAAACGGTGATTCCGAATCTACGCACGAACCTGTAGCCGCGCCGTATTTTCGCCGCATGGATTGGCTAGGACAAAGTGCGAAAACCGGCGGAGTGTTATGTGCGTATTGTGATCAAAGCCCTGCTGCTTGCGGCGCTGCCCCTTGTGGCGCTGGCGCAGGATAGCGGCCTGAAACGCCTCGAGACCACCGATTCGGCGCGCGACTGGATGGCGGTGGGGCGACTGGATATTGACGGGGCGGGGTTTTGCACCGGTGCACTGGTTGCGCCCGATCTGGTCCTGACCGCCGCGCATTGTCTGTTCAAACGGTCCTCGGGCGACCGGATCGATCTGTCCCGGATCGAGTTTCTTGCCGGATGGCGCAAGGGTCAGGCGTCGGCCTATCGCAATGCCCGCCGCGCAGTGATCCACCCCGAGTACAGCCATGAGGCCGAGATATCGGCGCAGCGTGTACGCAACGATGTGGCCCTGATCGAACTGGATCGCCCCATCCGCAATACCACGATCCGCCCCTTTCCGACCGGCAGCCATCCCGAACGGAACGAGGATGTCGGCATCGTGTCTTATGCCCAGGGTCGCGCCGATGCCCCGTCGCTGCAACGGGTCTGCACGGTGATGGCGCGGCAGCAGGGTATCCTGGTGATGTCTTGCGATGTCGATTTCGGTTCCTCGGGTGCGCCGGTCTTTTCGTTCAGCGACGGCGCGCCGCGCATCGTCTCGGTGGTGTCGGCCAAAGCCGAGGCGGATGGGGGCAGGGTCGCGCTGGGCTCAGGGCTTGAGGCATCGTTTGCCATGCTGCGCGCCGAACTAGCATCACGCCCCTCCAACCGGATCATGAACGGATCAACCAGCGCGAAATTCATCAAGCCATGAGAATCTTTCTGCTTCTTTTCCTCAGCCTATGCCTGTCTCTGCCGCTGCACGCGCAGAACAGCGGATTGCGGCGGCTGATCGATCGCGAGGACCTGCTGGGATGGGAGGCCGTCGGCAAGCTGGACCTTGGCGGCGGGTCGTTCTGTACTGGCACGCTAATCGCACGCGATCTGGTTTTGACAGCGGCCCATTGCGCCGTGGACAGATCCACCGGCAAACCCTATGCGCCGGGTCGCGTGGTCTTCCACGCCGGTTATAGCGACGGTGCATCTTTGTCGCAGCAGCAGGTTTCGCAGATCGCGGTCCATCCGGATTTTGACATCCGCCAGCCGATGTCTCCGAAGTACATTCGCGTGGATGTCGCGTTGATGCGTCTGGCACAGCCGGTTCCGTTGAGCGTTGCCAATCCTTTTGCGCTGCATTCCGGCAACATCCATGGTGCAGAAATCAGCGTTTCCTCTTATGGGCAGGGCCGGGCCGAGGCGATCTCGCGTCAGAAATCGTGCCGGATACTGAACCGCGAAGAAGGTCTGATCGTGGTGGATTGCGATGTGACCTTCGGCTCATCGGGATCAGCATTGCTGGCAAGGTCCGACAGTCGCTGGCAGATCCTGTCGGTTCTGTCCGGCGGCGGGAATCATAACGGCCAGAGAATCGGCATCGGTATGGAGCTGCCCGAGATCGTCGCGCAGCTGAAACGCCAGTTGTACCGCGATGCGCCTCGCCCCAAGGCCGGGATCAAACGGCTTGGGGTCGGATCGGGGCGCAGCAGTTCTGGCGCCAAATTCATCCGCCCGAACGGGTCTTGAAACCCATATTTCCGTTCCCATGTGAATTGCATCGGGTTGCCAATCCGGGACCCGAACATCACCCGCCCGTCCAATAGGAGGGCACATCGTCCATCGCTCTAGCATGAGGATACACGAATAATGCGTAGTTTTGATTTTGCACCGCTGCACCGCGCCACTGTCGGCTTTGACCAGATCGCCGATATCATGGACCGCGTCATGACCAACGACGTGGCTCAACCCAGCTACCCGCCTTACAATATCGAGAAGACCGACGCGGACAGCTATCGCATCTCGATCGCCGTTGCCGGTTTCGCCGAAGACGACTTGTCGGTCGAGGTGAAGGAGAACGCGCTGGTGGTTTCTGCCAAGAAAGCCACCGACGAGGCCGAGCGCAAGTATCTGCACCGTGGCATAGCAACTCGCGCGTTCGAGCGCCGCTTTGCACTGGCCGACCATGTGCGCGTGACCGGCGCGGCTCATGAGAACGGAATGTTGCACATCGACCTGAAACGCGAAGTACCCGAAGCTCTGAAACCGCGCCGGATCGCCATCGGGTCGCCTGCGGCGGCAGAGGCAGACGTGGTTGACGCCAAACCGGTGAACTGAACGCACCGAATATCCTGACCGGCGTTTGTAGCACACCGGGACAGGGTCGCGAAAACAGGGCTTACCTCCGGTTTTCGCGCCGCCCCGCGCCACTCCAGACGCGGGGCGGAGTTCTGACGGCGCCCGGGAGCAGGACTCGCGGGCGCTCTTTTGTTCATAAAGGTTGATTGAAACCTCACTTGTCGGCCTTGGATTGTTGCCTTTGGTTTGGCGTGTCTTCGCTTGTTTGCGCTGTTTGCCATTGGATTCGGTGATTTGTTATGGCGCGGGTTAGTTTTTGGGTATTTTTTGTTGTTGTTTTGTTGGTTAGTTGATTGAATTTGTTAAGGTATTATGTGTTTTGGGTGTATTTTTTGATTTTTTTGTATTTTGGGCTTGCGGTGTTTGGGGTCAGACCGTAAATACCCCTTC
>NZ_JBGOSH010000020.1:0-57789 GCF_041537925.1 Ruegeria hyattellae
CTCGTGGCGCCCATGCCGTCATTCCGCCGCGAAAAATGCCAAACCCTGGAAGCCCACTAGCGCCGGGGCCGTCGCCCGAAATGAGGCAGTGCGAGCGACAAAATACTTGGGCCGCGCCCTGTGGCGAAGATTGACCGGGTATCACCGCTGAAGCCGCGTCGATACGAAGATGCATTGCGTGAAGCTGATGGGCCAAAGCCTTATGGCGAGGGACTTCGACCGGCAGGTCGCGGACCTCCAAATCCGCGTCACATTCCTCAACCGCTACACCGCCCACGGAGTACTTGTCACAGAGGCCGTAGGATAAATCCGTCCGGGGATAGGCGAAGCACGTTCTTCACCGGATTTGTACAACAAAGCTGACTGGCGTTTGAAAATCAGGGTGACCAGATGCCAGCTTACTTGCAAGCGCTATGCGCGCGAAAAAGATCGTGCCAGACGCCCCTCTGCTGGAACGAAACGCCGCCCGCCCGAAGACCTGCGCCAGCGTTTGAAATATTGGGCCGAAATAGCGGTTCATCACATCAGAGCGCGTCTGATCATATTCAAACCCATCAGGAGAAACACAAAGAGAAACAGTCTGCGGAAGGTTTGTTGATCGATGCGCGCCCTGAGCATTTCGCCCAGCTGATATCCGATGAAGGTCGGCACAAGCAGAAAGGTTGATAGGGCAAGCATTTCGGCATCCGTCAGATTCTGCGCGATGTACCCGCCTGCCAACGGCAGGCTTCCGAAAAAAATCAACAGGCCGGTGGCGCGCACAAACTCCTGCTTCTCGACGCGGCGGGCCGACAAATAGATCACCATGGGCGGCGCCCAAACTGCCGTCAGGCCGCCCATGACGCCCGCAATCGCGCCCAGAATGATCTGTGTTTGGGGGGCAAGGCGTTCCGAGACATAGGGCACCCAGTTGGCGGTGCTGAACAGGACGAACACGACCACAACAAATCCCAGGATCGCCAGAAGCGTCTGTTCGGAAACACTGTGTGTAAGGTTGATCGTCAACCAGACGCCGATGACCAAAGCGGCAATAAACGGCAGGTATCGGACGAGCGCCGCTCTGATTTCTCCCGAACGATAAACCTGCCAGGCGTTCGAGACAATCATGGGAACCAGAATGAGAGCGATGGCATGTCTGGGTGTCGTTGAAAATGTCAGGATTCCCAAAGCCGTCGTCGGCAGGCCAAGACCGATAGTACCTTTGACTGCGCCAGCCAACAGAAGTGCCAGAACGGGAACGATCAAAACCGTCAGGTCGTTTGCCAACGAGGTCATGCGGTCGACATTTAGCAGGTGGTCGAGTGTTGTCCACCGCGCGGATATGCGGCGTGTTCAATGCTCATGTTCAACAGTCGTGTTACGTGGTCGTGGAAATCCGTTTGGATTTGGCGTCCGTAGGCAGAAGGCTAACGACAGCAAAAACGGCAGCAGCCGTTGCCGCCAGTATCCAGAACAGCCTGTCAAAGCCCCAGTGCGCGTGGATCCAGGCAATCAGCGGCAAAGACAGCGCCAAAACCGAAAACGACACCACATAGCGAACGCCGTATACACGCGCCCGATACGGCCCGGTTGCAAGTTGTCCGATCAAGAAATCGTTGATCGGGATCTGACCGAACACGCCCAGCATGAATCCCAGCGCCACCGCGTATGCGGCCCATCCCTCAAGCCCGGGCATGATCAGAAACAGAACGCATTGGAATGCCGCCACCGCCTGAAACACAATGCGGGTCTGGAACCTGTCCAGCGAGAGGCCGACCAAAAGCTGCGCCAGCGAAGCGCAGGCAAAAACCAGAAATGTAAGCCCTCCAATCACTGCGGCGGCCTCTGCTCCCAGATGCCCAGCCAGTCCCCTTGAAATTGCGTCAAGCCGTTCGTCGAAAACCTTGGGCAGCGCAAAGGTGGTTGATTGAAAGGTGATGCTGCCGAGCGCAGCTGAAACGAAGATAATGGCCGACACTCGCTTGATATGCCTGACAAATACGCCGGCGGTCTTGCGCGCGCTGGTTGCGGTTGGCGTGATGTTCGAGACCGCCGCCGCGAC
Source organism: Ruegeria hyattellae (assembly GCF_041537925.1). Classification (NCBI taxonomy): domain Bacteria; kingdom Pseudomonadati; phylum Pseudomonadota; class Alphaproteobacteria; order Rhodobacterales; family Roseobacteraceae; genus Ruegeria; species Ruegeria hyattellae. The sequence goes on from NZ_JBGOSH010000020.1 coordinate 2,042, forward strand.
CCTCAGGTACAGCAGCCCGGTCAGGATCGCGAAGACTCCGGGCAGGATAAACGCTGCGCGCCAGTTCACGGTCGAGATCAGAATCCCTGTCAGCAGCGCCGCGCCGCCGACGCCTAGATTTCCCCAAACACCGTTTACCGCGATGCGCATACCGATGTTTTTCCATCGTAAGGTCACGATGGCCAACCCGACCGGATGGTAGATCGCGCCAAAGAGGCCGACCAGCAACAGGCCCACGCTGATTTGGACCGGAGATTGCGCAAGCCCGCACAGGATGGACGAAACGCCAATTCCGAAGAAGAACAGGCACATCATCCCGTCGCGGCTCCATTTGTCGGCCAGCCAGCCCGCAGGTAACGCGCCCACGCCAAAGGCGATAAAGCCGGGCGTGGCGTAGGGGATCAGTTGCGCATAGCTCATCTGCCACTCTCCGGCCAAGGCCAGCGCGGCGGCCGTTGCGAAGATCAGCATGAAGAAGTGATCGAGAAAGTGACCAACGTTCAAAAGCAGAAAATAGGAACGGTTGGTTCCCGTCATTGCGACATCTCCTTGACGGGAACTATGCTTGTTACCAAAAATCTATGTCAGGACAAAAACTGTAGAAAAATGGACAAAGTTACTTCCAACCTTCGCAGCACCGATGCCCGCGATTTTCAGCATGTGTCGCCGCGCGTTTCGGCTATGGCCAAGGACATTCCCGACGGGCACGTGATCGCCGGGCATTGTCATCCGCGTGATCAGCTGTTGTTTGCAGTAGCTGGCGTCATGCGGGTAGAGACCGCGCGAAACGCCTGGATCGTGCCTCCGGATCGCGCGCTTTTTCTGCCCGCAGAGGAAATGCACGCGGTCGAGGCGCGCGGAAATCTGAAAATGCGGACCCTGTACATCACCCACGATGCGGATTCGGAACAGCAGGTCAAGGTTCTGCGGGTAACGCCGCTGATGCGCGAGTTGATTTTGGCCCTAATCCAAAATCCGGTGGATTACTCCGGCAATTCCCGGGCCGAGCGGATCGCCGATCTGATCCGGCTGGAGATGGAAGCCGCCGAAAGCCTACCCGCGAACATCCCCCTGCCCAGTGATCCGCGCCTTCAGAATCTTTGCGCCCGCGTTCTGAGGGATCCGTCGGACGTGTTGTCCATGGATCTATTTGCGGCTGGTACCGGTGCGTCGACAAAGACCTTGGCCAGACTGTGCCAGTCCGAACTAGGAATGACCTTTGGCGCATGGCGTCGGCGCGTAAGATTTGCCGCCGCTGCGGAACGTCTGGAACAGGGCGTGCCGATCAAGATCGTAGCCCGCGATGCCGGATATCGAAGCAGCAGCGCGTTTGCCTATGCGTTCCGTCAGTATTTCGGACTGACCCCGTCAGAGTTTCGTTCCGGGTTAACAGTGGTCAGAATTTGAAGCCCTTCGAGCGGATGAATCCCCCGAAACCAGCCCTTTCGGACATGCTGTATTGGCGGGCTTTGTCCAGGCTCCAGCCATAGGTGTCGGTTTTTCCATAGTCATCTGACAGGCGCTGGTGCGTGTAGGGTTGTTCCGCCTCCCGCCGTCGGTCGTAGTCCTGTACTTTGTCCCGCAGGCCGTCTTCGCAATACCGGTCGGTGTGCACGGTCAGTGGCAGCGGCAACCTGCGGCTGTTGGTCCGCGAGCCCGGCATAGGGTATCCAAGGGCAAGTCCCGCAAAGGGGAAAACATGATCGGGTAGCGCAAGAAGATCGCTTACTGTCGCCGCCTGATCGCGAAAGGCGCTGATCGGGCAGCAGCCAAATCCCAGCGCCTCGGCTGCGGCGACAAAGGCGGACAGCGCGATGGCCGCGTCAGCGGTGGCGTTAAAGAAGGCATCCAGATGATCATTGGCAAACTCAAACCCGTGCCAGTCATGCAGCAAGCGCTGCCGTCGATTGTTGCCGCAGAAGATCAGCAAATGGGGGATATCCTTTGTCCAGCCCTGATGCCGGACCACCGACAACAGGTCGGATCTGAGCGCCGGGTCTTCGATGACGATGATGTCGCGTTGCTGAAGATCGCTTTTGGTTGGCGCGGCCATGGCTGTGGCGCACAGGATGTTGATCACTTCGGACGGAATCGTGTCGGAGATAAAACTGCGGCATGATCCCCGGTCAGCCAGCGCCAAAAGCGGAGACAGGTCCACCGGTGCGGTTGTTGGCGTAATGTCGACACCGAATTTGATCTTCAGGGCCTGTAGAACGTTTTGATTTCGGTTCATGGTTTCTGATTGTTCTGGTTGAGGTGGCGTTTCCGGCGATTGCGTCGGTCACATGGATTGTAGCGTAAACGATCCATTCCGCATCAGGGATTTGTCAGGCTTAATAGTAAGCGGAACTTAACCATGAGATTAGAATTTATCTCTTTCAGTTAGAAAAACTCATGATGTAAAGAATGTGTCGAGCTAGTTTGAATCCAAGAGGCAACATTGGAACAAGTGGAACAAAAGCTTCTGGAGGTGACCATAAGACGTGGTGGCCCGGATGAAAGCAAGGACGAGGTTTTTAGAGTTCCCGCTCAGGAAAATCAGACAATCCTTGATGTTGTTTCATGGATTCAGCAATACAGCGACCCGACATTGACCTATCGGTTTGCCTGTCGCGTGGGCATGTGCGGCAGTTGTGCGATGATGGTCAATGGTGAGCCGCGCTGGACTTGTCGGACCCATGTGAAAAAGGTTCTGGACGGTGACAAGGTTCATATCGCGCCTTTGCGCAACTTGCCTGTGATCAAGGATCTGGCTGTCGATATGGACCCGTTCTTTGACAAATGGGTCGCAGCGGAAGGCAAACATCATCCAACCCAGACCCGCAATGACCCGATCCAGCAGATCGACCCTGAAAGTGCCGAACGATCCGAGGCGAATGCCGGGATCGAATGTATTAACTGCTCTGTCTGCTATGCGGCTTGCGATACAGTTGCGGGAAGTCCCGATTATCTGGGTCCGGCGGCACTGCAACGGGCCTGGACGTTGTTCAACGACACCAAGAACGAGAACCAACAGGCGATACTGGACGCCGTCTCCGGCACCGGGGGATGCCACAACTGCCATTCGATGGGCAGTTGCACGCATTACTGCCCGAATGAACTGAACCCGCTTGCGGCGATCGCCGGGTTAAAACGCGAGACCGCCAGTTCCTTTTTCAAGAGGCGCAAGAATGCTTGATCTGAGACTTTACTTGGCGCAGCGGATCAGCGCGATGGTCATGGTACCCTTGGTTCTGGGGCATATCGCCGTGATGATCTATGCCATTCAGGGCGGGTTGAGTACGGCTGAAATCCTGTCGCGCACACAAGGGTCCGTGTTCTGGTTCCTGTTCTATGGTATTTTTGTGATTGCAGTGTCGATACATGCGGCCATCGGTTTGCGGGTCGTTGCGCATGAGTGGTTTCGGATGTCCGGCTTCTGGCTGCATGCGCTGACCTGGTCTGTCTGTCTTGTGCTATTGTTCATGGGGGCGCGTGCCGTATCGGCCGTGACGATGTTGTGAAACGTCCGCCGCGTTCGCACCCGCTGTGGCTGGCCTTTGTCGTGCATCGTTTGTCTGGCGTTGCACTCGCCCTGTTTCTGCCCGCACATTTCTGGGTGCTGTCGATGGCACTGACCCAGCCCGAGCGATTGGACGGGTTTTTGCAGTTTGCGGAGAACCCGATGGTGAAACTGGCTGAGTTCGGTCTTGTGTTCCTACTGTCGGTTCACATTTTCGGCGGGCTGCGTTTGCTGGCGCTGGAGTTTCTGCCTTGGAGCAACCGGCAAAAAACATTGGCCGCGGGCGCGGTCTGCCTATCCCTTTTCGTGTCTGGAACCTTCTTTCTGCAAGCGATATGAGCCATGCCCCTGAAATCCAATATTGACAGACATGACACCGATATCTTGATCCTCGGCACCGGCGGAGCGGGCTTGTTTGCTGCTTTGCACGCTCAGCAATCTGCCCCGGCGGGCACAAAAATCACCATTGCGGTCAAGGGTTTGATCGGCAAATGCGGGTGCACCCGCATGGTGCAGGGCGGCTATAACGTGGCGCTTGGCGGCGGTGATACGGTCGAGCGGCATTTCATGGACACGATCCAGGGCGGCAAATGGCTGCCCAATCAGGACATGGCCTGGCGTTTGTGCGAGCAGGCCGTAGTCCGGGTGCGCGAACTAGAGAACGAGGTCGGCTGTTTCTTTGACCGCAACCCGGATGGAACGCTGCACCAAAAGGCCTTTGCCGGGCAGACTGCGGATCGAACTGTGCACAAGGGCGACCTGACCGGGATCGAGATCATCAACCGCCTTATGGAGCAGGTGCTTTCGCGCCCCATCGAAAAGTTGCAGGAACACCGGGCCATCGGGTTAATTCCGACAAAGGATGGCTCGGCGCTGGCCGGCGTGCTGACGATCGACATGCGCACCGGCAATTTCCGATTTGTGCGGGCCAAGACGGTGTTGATGGCAACTGGCGGCGGTCCGACCATGTACAAATACCACACGCCCTCGGGCGATAAGACAATGGACGGGCTGGCCATGGCTCTGCGCGCGGGGTTGCCCCTGCGCGACATGGAGATGGTGCAGTTTCATCCTACGGGCCTGCTGGCGGGCGATCACACCCGCATGACCGGAACCGTTCTGGAAGAAGGGCTGCGCGGGGCGGGGGGGCAGTTGATCAGCCACTCGGGTCAGAGGTTCATGTTTGACTATGACGGTCGTGGCGAACGCGCCACCCGCGACGTGGTCAGTCGTGGCATCTATGCCGAAATGCGCAAGAACAATAACCCCGAACAAGAAGGCGTGTTCATCTCGATGGCCCACCTGGGACCTGACAATGTGCGCAAAAAGTTCAAGGGCATGGTCAATCGCTGCGCCGACAGCGGTTTTGATCTGGCCGCCGGCAAAGTCGAGGTGGTGCCAACCGCGCATTATTTCATGGGCGGCGTGATTGTTGATGTCGACACGCGGACCGCGCTGGAAGGTCTCTATGTTGCGGGCGAGGATGCGGGCGGGGCGCATGGGTCGAACCGGCTGGGTGGCAACGGGGTCGCCAACTCTACCGTTTATGGCGGGATTGCGGGGGACACTATGGGGATGGATATCCGCAAGATGGAGGCTCTGCGTGATCCGGACGAGGATGTTCTGAGCTCCGAGATCGATCGCGCGCGCCACCCGTTAACAAAGCCGCCTGCGCTGGTTCAGCCGCTGCGGCAGAAACTGCAAGAAGTAATGTGGGACGACGTGGGCGTAATGCGCAACGAGATCGGGATGGAGCGCGGCCTGAAGCGGATCGCCGAAATTTCCGACGAGTTGACGGAGATCGGCGTCGCCCCCGACAACCTGGCCTTTAACTTGACCTGGCATGACTGGCTGAATATGCGCTCGCTTTGTGATATATCCGAGGCAATCACCAAAGCCGGTCTGTCACGCGAAAACTCGCGCGGGGCGCATTTCCGCGAAGATTTCCCCGGACCCGGTGATATGGACGCGTCCAATTACACCGTGGCCAGACAGAGCGAAGGCGTGGTCGAGGTCACGCGAGAGTCAGTTGATTTTTCCATCGTTCGTCCGGGCGAGACAATCCTGCCCGAAGACGAACCCGAAACCCTGGTAGCGCAACAATGATAGCCATCGATCTGATACAGAAGACAGCTGAGCAACTCATGGACAAAGCCGCCATCGAGATCCCCGAGGATTACCTGACCGGCCTGCAAGAGGCCGCCAGAACCGAGGATGGCGACTTGTCGTCTTTTGTGTTGCAGGCCATGCTGGATAACTATGAGGCCGCCAAGGAAGACCGCCGCGCCATGTGCGGTGATACCGGCGTGCCCCGCTGGTTCGTCAAAATGGGTAATGAGGCACGGGTCGAAGGTGGCATGACCGCCCTTGAGACTGCGTTGCGCCGCGCCACGGCGAACCGCACCAACGGCGTGCCGCTGCGCCCCAACCGGGTGCATCCGCTATGGCGAACCGATCACAACAACAATGTCGGCATTGGAGCGCCTGAAATCGAATACGGATTTGAACCCGAAGGCGACTGGATCGACCTGATCACGGTGCACAAAGGCGGTTTGTTCGGAACCGATTACCGGATGCTGTTTCCAAGCGACGGGATCGAGGGGATCAAACGGTTCTACCTTGATTGCCTTGTCGCATTCGGTAAACGCGGTCTGGCCTGTCAGCCCGCGATCATCGGCATCGGGCTGGGCGGGTCTAAGGACACTTGCATGGTGCTGGGCAAACGCGCCGCAACTTTACGCACAGTGGGCAGCCGCAATTCCGACTCCAATATCGCCGCGCTGGAAGATGAGTTCAAAGAACTGGGGAATTCTATTGGCATGGGCGCGATGGGATTTGTCGGCAAGAATATGGTGATCGACTGCAATATCGAGGTGGGCTATTGCCACACCGGCGGGATGCAAATGTCGGTCCATGCGTTCTGCCTGTCGTCACGCCGGGCGGTGGCCCGCATCTGGCCGGATGGCCGGGTCGAGTATCGCACCGACCCCGATTGGTTCACCCCATATCAGCGCCGCGAAACGGTCGACTGGGCACCGGAAGAACTGGAGGCCACGGCATGAAACCGCGTGAAGTCCGCCTGTCCACCACCCCCACTGCAGAAGACCTCGCCGCGATGCGGCTTGGCGATATCGTCTATCTCGACGGTCTGCTCTATACCGCCCGCGAAGGCGTCTATATGCGCGCGCTTGAGGACAAGGCCAACATCCCAATGGAACTGCCCTCGGCATCAGCCACGAATTTTCACTGTTCCCCGGCCGCCACGATCCGGGCCGATGGCAGTTTTGACATGGGTGCGGTGACGGCCACCGCTTCGTTCCGGTTTGCCAAATGGTTGCCCGAATGGATGGCCAAGACAGGCGCGAAGATTATCATCGGCAAGGGCGGCATGTCCTCTAAGGACTACAAGGAATACTTCGTGCCCAACGGCGCGATCTATCTGTCGACCGTAGGCTACGGTACCGGCGCGCTTCTGGGCCGGGGCGTTGAAAGTGTCGAAGCGGTACACTGGAACGAAGAGCTGGGCCTGGCTCAGGCGATGTGGGTGATCAAGTGCAACAAAATGGGGCCCTTTATCGTTGCTTCGGATCTTGACGGCAATTGTCTGTTCGAACGCGAAAACGAGAAGATTAGTGAAAATTTGCATCACGTCTACGAGGGCACCAGACCGGCGGTCTTGAAACGATTTGGTGAAACAGACGACCGCAAGGACGAATTGATCGGTTAAGGCCCGCACATTCAGGCTCAAGTCGAATCAGATCGACGATCAATACATCTGGCGATGACCCGTTACGGAGAGAGAGATGCAGATCAACGAGCGCAGTGATATAGAGCCAAGTGAAGCTGGCGCCAGTTTGATGCGTGGTGCGGATGCTCTTGTGGACACGCTTGTTCAATATGGCGTGGATACGATATTTGCGCTGAGTGGTAACCAGATCATGCCGATTTTCGATGCCTGCTTTGGTAAGCCCATCCGGTTGATTCATACCCGCCACGAAGCCGCAACCGGTTTCATGGCCGAGGCCTATGCGCAAATCACTGGGCAGGTGGGTGTTGCGCTTGTTACGGCTGGTGGCGGGCTGACAAATGCCATCACTCCCTTGTTCTCGGCGCGGGCGTCGCAAACTCCATTGTTGCTGATTTCCGGTGACAGCCCCACTTCGCAGGATGGGACTGGGTCATTTCAGGAAATGGACCAAATCGAAGTCACGAGGTCTTTGACCAAAGCCTCTTACAGGGCGACTAGCCCAGATCAGTTGCGGTGTTTGGTTCGAACCGCATTGGACACGGCCAGATCGGGGGTGCCGGGGCCGGTCCATTTAGCCGTTCCCGAAGATTGCGCACGGGGTGATTCCGGTCAAGAACCGCTTTCCAATCTGTATAAAACGGCATTGGAATCTCCTGACCTGTCCAATCTGACACAAAGACTAGCGCAAGCTGAGACTCCACTGATTCTGCTGGGACCAGCATGGTCCAGCGCACGCGATCCAGAGTTTGCGATTGCGTTAGAGCGCGCACTGAACGTGCCGGTTCTATCGTTGGAAAGCCCCAGAGGATTGGCTGATCCCGCACTCGGTCGTTGGAAAAGACTAGCGCAGGAATGTGATCTGGTCATATCACTGGGTAAACCTGTCGATTTCACACTTCAGTTCGGGGATACGCCAACGTGGCCAAATGCATCTTGGTTTTTCGTCTCGCCAGACCCGCAAGAAAGACAGCGCGCGAAATTAAATCTTGGGGACCGATTGGTCGGATGCCTGAGTGCCGATCCCCGTGAATTTCGGCGGGCGCTAATTGAACAGATCCCCGTTAGCCCAGCCAGCGCGATCGACTGGCTTTCGTACTCGCGTAAAACAATCCAAAGTCGCCCAATGGCACCCGTTGCGAATGGAAAGTTAACCTCGGCCAGCCTCTGTTCGGCAGTAGAGCATCAGATCTCAAATTCAGAGCAAAGCATTGTTATTTGCGATGGAGGAGAATTTGGGCAATGGGCGCAGACGATTGCGAGTGGGCAACGGCGAATCATCAACGGTGTTTCCGGAGTGATCGGTGGTGGGCTTTGTTATGCGCTTGGCGCTCGCGCCGCAGCGCCTAAGGCAGATATCTTTTCTCTGATGGGCGATGGGACCGCGGGGTTTCATCTGACCGAATTCGAAACCGCAATCCGCGAAGATCTGCCTTTTGTCGCTATCATCGGAAACGACCAGCGTTGGAATGCTGAACACCTAATTCAGATGCGCAACTTTGGTGCCGACAGGTTGCACAATTGCGCTTTGTCCCCGGCCAGGTATGACGTTGCCGTTGCGGGACTCGGCGGATTTGGTGCCCATGTTACAACTGGTACGGAACTGAATGCAGCTTTGTCCGAGGCAATGGCCTGCGGGCGCGCTGCCTGCATCAATGTTGAAATTGACGGGGCACCAGCACCCGAATTTGGTTAAAATTCTTGCTTGTTTGAGATCAGTACAACTCTCGTATTAATAGTATTATCCCGGACACAAAGCACAAACCGATCAACAACCGCTGAAACGTCACATCAGGAACTCGCTTGAAAATGGCGATTCCGATTTGTGCGGAGGCTAGTGCGACCGGGATTGCAATCATTGCGAAACGTAGTGTTTCCGGCGTGTAAGCGCCGCGCAGCGCAAGTAGGCCAGCACTGAGCGTTAGCACGCAGACATTGAAGGGCTGCAAAACAGCGCGGGTTTCCGCTTTGGGCCATGACCGCATCGAGCACCACATCGTCGGTAGCGCACCGGAAAGCGATGCAAGACCGCCTAGGATGCCACCAAGAAAGCCAACCGCGGCGTCAACGATGGGAGTTGGCCGATCAAAACTTGGCAGGCTGCGGCGCATCGAGAAATATCCCCCATAAATCAGCAGGAACCCGGCGATCACCAGTTTGAGAGTCGACACGTCGACATACCGTAGCCCCTGCACGCCCAGGGGAATGCCTATAATCGCGGGGCCAAGGAATCGCATCAGCCGTCTGGGATTGTCAAAAATGGCTTGCCGAACCACCCAAAGCCCTTGCAACCCGGTCAGGACCGACAGCAACAGCACGAGCGCAACGGCTTGGACTGGCGGAAGAAGGCTCAAGAAGAATCCTAGCGCAAAAAGCGAAGTTCCAAATCCGGCAAGACCGTTGATGAACCCACCCGCCGCAGCGCCTGCGGCAATTATCGCCATGTTGTTGAAGTCCATATTTCTAGTTCCGCGCCATATCAGTGATGTCCAACCGCCCGATTGATACGGCTTCCAGGATGATGTTGTGCAGAATTTCGAGGATTCGCGTTTTGGGATTGTCCATTCTGTAGACCAGTACGAGTTGCCGCGATGGCGCATCATCCCCCAGGTCAATACGCTTTACAGGCATCGGATTGGGGCTGCGTACACAGGTCTTTGGGACGATGGAAACTCCAAGATTGGCAGCCACCATGCTTGAAATCGCTTCGAGGCTTTCAAGTTCCATGGTTTCTTCGACACGCAGATTTTTTGCCTGTAGCCAATCCTCGATCAATTGTCCCACAACAGCGTTGCGGTTGAATCTGATGAACGGATTATTGGTCAGCAGCTCATATGGATCGTCGCTGTCTACTCCGGGCGACGCAAGCAATTGCATCGGTTCATCAACCAGAAACTTCGCTGAAATCGTGCCTGGCAGAGACACCGGGCGAGAAATAATAGCAGCATCGAGCCGGCCTCTTTCGATTTCGGTCAGCAACGGCAGCGTCAATCCTGGATCCACACGCAGATGCAGCGTGTTGAACCGCTTTTTCAAAAGGTTGATAACCAACGGCGTCAATCCGGTTAAACTTGTAGGGATCGCCCCAAACGAAATTTCGCCACGCAACCCTTCGTCCCCCAACACCGAAGGAACAATGTCATCATATGCTTGGACGACTTCCTTGGCTTTTTCGACGATTGCCCTGCCAACCGGTGTAAGCTCGGGCGTTCGGTTTGATCTGTCAAACAGCGCGACATTCCAAGCGTCTTCGAGCGCACGCATTTGTTGGCTGACCGCCGCATGAGTGACAAAAACCTCATCGGCGGCAGCACTGAAGGTTCGGTTTTTTTCCACCGCGATGAGGGTTCGAAGCATTCGGATCGACACTTGGCAGTACTCGCTTTGGTAAGTTTTTTTTACAATTAATGTAATGTGTTTTTGCTTATGTAAAGTTCATCTTAATAGTAAGAATGATTGCACCAAACGCAAGCCAATCTCTTCTAAAAAATCCGAACGAGATGCCAGGGAGCAAAAAATGAAACTCAAGAATTTCTTTGCAACGACTGCAGTCAGCGTCCTTGCGACCGCCGCCGCAGCGGAATATCCCGAACGCCCAATCAATATGGTTATCCCCTATGGCGCCGGTGGCGCGACGGATATTTCGGCGCGCACCATCGCCGAACCGCTTGGTCAGGCCGTGGGCAAACCACTGGTCATGGTCAATGTGACGGGCGCTGGCGGCGCAACCGGATCGGTTAACGTTCAGAACGCGACGGCGGATGGCTATACGATGCTGTTTGCCCGCGTCGGGTCGCATTCGGTTAACCCGGCAATGAAAGCCACACTGCCTTACACACTTGACGATTTCCGTTTTGTGACGGTTTACGAAATCAATCCGGTCGCCTGTGCCGTCACCCCTGCTTCGGGGATCGAAGACATGGATGACTTGATCACGAAGGTCAACGAGGGCGGTGTCACCTATTCCTCCTCCGGCGTTGGATCGTTGCTGCACCTGGCGGGCGCCATGGTGCTGAAAGAGTTTGGAGTCGAAGATCCACTGACGCAAGCCACGCATATCCCGCAAAAGGGCGGCGGCGCGGCTGCGACGGCGGTTCTGAATGGCACGGCAACATTCCTGTGCACCAACTCATCGGCTTTGGCGAGCTTTGTGGCCAATGGTCAGCTTATACCCATTCTCGTCACAACTGCCGAGCCGGTGCCCGGCTTCGACGCACCGACGGCCGCGGATCTGGATAAACCCGAACTCCACCAGCTTGTTGGATGGACAGGCATTGCAGGGCCGGATGATTTGCCGGACGACGTCGCAGAGAAATGGGGCGCCTGGATGGCCGAAGCCACGAAAGACGAAGGCTTTGTTGAGCAGATGACCACACGCGGCTCGGTCATTGAATTCATGACACCTGAAGAAGCCAATGAGTTCATCGACACGCAATACAACACATTCCGGAAATTGGTAGACGAGTTGGGAATGCGGATCGAGGGCTAATACCCCTCAGTCTTTCGCTATTCTAAGTGCGTCTGGCGCAACTGCGCCAGACGATCACATCGGAGATGCCCAATGGATGAAAAAGCCTTGCAATTGCGGCTGGGAATCGGGGCTTGCGTTGCCTCGGCCGTGCTGGTTCTGTTTGCGATACCAAACTTTGTCACCGCGCCGAGCAATGTGCTCAATGTTGTCCTCTCACCGTTGTTTTGGCCCTATACCCTGTCTGCGTTGACCGGTGTGGCGGGTTTGGCACTGATCGCGGCCTCCTTGCGTATGCCGAACACAGGCGAGCCGGTGAACGAAGCATCAGATGAACGCGGTGCCGCAATTCTGCGTATGATCGGCATCATTATCATCATGTTGGTATCCCTGTACCTGTTCAAACGTCTGGGTCTGGTCTGGACCTGCGTGCTTGCCTTTCTGGCAACAGCCTTTCTGGTCAAAACACGCCATCCGATTACAGCGATCGTCTGCGCAGTGATCATTCCACTTCTGCTCTATGCGTTTTTCACGCATGTCGCCGGGGTTGCGATCCCCCAGGGTAATTTTGTGAGGCTGCCATGAGTTTCCTCGACAGTCTGGCGGCAGGACTTGCACTTGTCGGCAACCTCGAATCCTTCCTTGCGCTTGCTCTGGGCGTTGCCATCGGCGTCATCGGCGGGGCCATTCCCGGTATGTCCGCGACGATGGCGGTGGCGCTGACGTTGCCGTTTACTTTTTCGATGCAGCCCATCACCGGTATTCTGTTGCTTCTTGGGGTATACAAGGGCGGCATTTTTGGCGGATCGATTCCCGCCATCTTGATCAAGACACCCGGCACTCCGGCGTCGTCCGCCACAATCCTCGATGGATTCCCGATGGCGGAAAAGGGCGAGGCTGGCCGAGCTCTTGGCATGGCGCTTTGGGCCTCTTGTACGGCCGACGTGATTTCAAACCTGTCGCTGATCTTGTTCGCCGGATGGCTCGCGTCATTTGCACTGTCTTTTGGGCCACCCGAGTTCTTCACCCTGATCCTGTTCTCGCTGACCATCATCGCGGGCGTATCCGGCGACAGCTTGTTGCGGGGGGCATTGTCCGCATTGCTGGGCTTAATGCTGGCCACGGTCGGTCTTGACCTTGTTTATGGGACGAACCGGTTCACCTTTGGTGATCCAAACATGATGGGCGGCCTGAATTTTATCGCCGTGTTGATTGGGCTTTTTGCGATCCCCGAAGTGCTGGCAATGGTCTGGAACCCAACGGCACATCTGGGCAACGCCCGAAAGCTGGGCAGCAGTTGGGTGTCTTTTGCGGACTACAAGAAGAGCTTCAAGTCTATTGTCAGAGGCAGTTTCATAGGGGTGTTCCTAGGGTCTATTCCCGGTATCGGTGCGGCACCCGCGGCCTTTTTGAGCTACTCCGAAGCGCGTCGAAAATCCCCCGACAAAGAGAATTTCGGAAAAGGCGAGGTAGAAGGCGTAGCCGCGTCCGAGGCTGGCAATAACGGCGTCGCGGGCGCAACTCTGATCCCGCTGCTAGCGCTTGGTGTGCCAGGCGACGTGATCACAGCCATCATCATCGGTGCCTTCATGATTCACGGGTTGCAGCCCGGTCCGATGATGTTCGTTCTGAACGCAAATATTATCTACGGGTTGTTCATCGGCCTGATCGTAAGCTCGGTGTTTCTGTTCTTCATCGGATCGCTGGCAATTCGCGGGTTCAGGTTTGTCGCGGACATACCCAAACGAATTCTCGTTCCGGCGGTTCTGATCCTGTGCATTTATGGCGTGTTTGCGGTTAACAACAATGTATTCGACATCGGCGTCATGTTTGCCATGGGTTGGGTCGGCTACGGCATGATGCGATGCCGCATTCCGGCTGCACCCTTCCTGATCGCGTTCATTCTGGGTCCATTGCTTGAGGATAATTTCCGTCAGTCAATGCTCATGTCCGGCAGCGATTGGAAAGTGTTGTTCCGTGGACCGATCACTTGGTTCTTTTGGGGCGCGACGGCGCTAACGGTTGTTGCCATCGTTCGTACGAGCGTTCGTGCGATAAAGAACATGAATATAGTGCGATCCTCAGTTGATGTGACAATCGAGTAACGTCTGAGTTGCATTGTTGGCGTTACCTTTGCTCTTTCACCAGCTAGGGATGTGTCGCGAAAAACCCTCATCAAAAGTGGCAGCGAATCCGGTATCAGAACAAACCTGGCCGGCTTCCGCCTGATTGCGAGAACAACACGGCGAAACAACCAATGGCATGGAGGTCCGCTTTTACTGACGCCATTCATCAAGTTCGCACCTGTAGAGAAATGATGCTCCCCAATTGAACTGGTCCACCGCTATGCTTAGGAAACGGAGGATCAACATTCTGGCGGCGATCAACGAACTGGCATCGCTCCAGTTGCATGGTCAGAGCCTTGTTCAGAGACGGGATGACCTTGAAGTGGCTTTGTTGCACCAATTGGGTGATGGGATTCATGTTATGAATCCAGTGTGGTAGCTGACAGCCATGAGCAGCTGGACACCGACGACTTACAAAACCAAGAATTGGTCAGACTACAACGCAGCCCTAAAGCGACGAGGTTCGCGCCGGGCTGAACTGGAAGGTGCCAGGCTTTAGCACCTTGTGTCGACGACAGAAGACCTTGCCGGTTGCCATTCCCTATCGCGGCTCAGCGGGGCTGTTGCACCTTCTGATAGACAGCACAGGCATCAAGGCGGAGGGCGAAGGTGAGTGGAACGCAAGCAAGCATGGTGGCCCCAAACGCCGGATTTGACGCAAGATACACATCCACTGCCCGGCAGGCGATTGCAAAGCAATCTGCCGAGAGGGGAATCGATGAGGAAACACGAGAGATACGTGCCGTCGAGGTCACCAGTAGCAGTATCGGTGACGCACCTATGTTACCTGACCTGCTCGATCAGATCCCACCGAACGAAGAGATTGGCAGTGTCACCGGGGACGGCGCTTACGACGCGCGCAAATGCCACGACGCGATCGCAGCACGCAATGCCCATGCCATCATTCCACCGCGCAAGAATGCGAAGTTATGGAAATCTGACACACCCGGAGCCAGGGCACGAAACGAAGCTGTTCGATCCTCAAAGTACCTCGGTCGCGCATTGTGGCGGCAAATCACCGGATATCATCGCCGAAGCCGCGTCGAAACAAAGATGCATTGTGGGAAACTGCTGGGTCAACGCCTCTCCGCGCGAGACTTCGATCGACAGGTCGCGGAAATCCAAATCCGCGCCGCGATCCTCAACGCCTTCACGACACTTGGCATTCCAAAGACAGCGGCCGTAGGCTAAATCCGTCCAGTGTCAGGGAAGGCCCGAACTCAACACGACTTGTGCAACAAAGCCACGCACTACAGAAAAATGTCTGCAAAGATCCCAAACTGCCGGACACTGCGCCGCATCCGAGGTCTTCTGTTGGGTCCACAGTTCGTATTGGGAGACGAAGCAGAATCCTGGACGATCAAGTGAACCAGTCACTTGTCGCGATTGGTGGCAAGGTCCACGCTTGGCAGATTCCGAGGGGATTGCCTGTCGGGGCTGTCCCAAATCTGAACTGTCTTGCGGCTCGGCGATTGAATGCCTTTCAAGCGCCGCCACGCTGATATTTCGAGAAAAGAGGGTGGAAGCTGATGAAGCAGTTGGGTAGGAAGGTTGTGCACGTTATCGCTAACACTGCTGGGTGAATTGGCAATGACTACTATTCTGACGATCACGCTCAATCCAACCGTCGATTTTGCAACGACTGCTCCGCAAGTGTTGCCGGGCCCAAAGCTTCGCTGCTCTGAAGCCGAGTTTGATCCAGGCGGTGGCGGCATCAATGTGGCCAGAGCCGTCCGTATGTTGGGTGGCGAAGCAACGACATTGATTGCTATTGGCGGTCCAACGGGTGCGCAACTTTTGGAATTGTTGGCATTTGAAGGTGGATCGACCGTTGCGATCCAAGGTCCCGGCGAAACCCGACGATCCGTATCTGTAATTGACGAAAGCAATGGCGAGCAATACCGGTTTGTCCTGCCGGGGCCGGTCTGGGACGAAAATGACGTTGAAAGGGCTTTGGTCGCGGTAGACAGGGCAGCTAGTGCGGGATCACTGGTCGTGCTTTCTGGTAGCCAACCGCCGGGTGTCGCGAAGGATTTCCCATCGATTTTAGCAAGCCATGTAGAAGGCCGGAACGCACGACTGGTCGTGGACACCTCGGGACCAGCCCTCAAACATCTGGCCGAGACGCCGCACGAGGCGGTTTATTTGCTTCGTATGAATGTTGAGGAAGCCGAGGAGCTTGCAGGTCGCGAATTACCTGCTGTTGCCGATACCGCCGCGTTTGCGCGGGAGCTGTTGAGCCGTGGGGTTGCGCAACTGATAGTAGTTGCGCGCGGCATTGACGGCTCAGTGATGGCTTGCGGGGATGAGGCTTGGCACGCGGTTCCACCCGAGGTCGAAGTTGTAAGTGCAGTAGGTGCAGGAGACAGCTTTGTTGGTGGTTTTACACTTTGGGCGGCGCGAGGAGAGCCATTTGAGGAATGCCTAAGAACAGGTGTCGCTGCTGCTGCGGCGGCGGTAACATCGGAAGCAACCCGTTTGTGCGACAAAATCCTTACCAAAAAATTGCGCAGCAGGACCAAACTGACAAAAGTCTGACGAAGCTTGCGGCCTTGTATCTGAAGTCTTGCATCAATTGGCCGTGAGACATTGTGCGTAAGGCAACAAATCCCCTCGCATTGAGTAGATAAATTCCAAGCAACTCAAAAGCTGCGTCCACAGTTGCCGGCTTCGCGCTCTGCGCAATATCAACAATCTATGGCCGCAGAAAATTGCGAGGACATCAGACAGTCAGACACTCGAATTGGCCATACATGCAGGACGCAAAGAACGGCAGGAGAGAGCCCAATCCGGACGTTCTGGCTTGGTCCGACATCTGCGTTTTTGTGATGACCGACGCTCTGTTCGCGCGAATTCTTAATACCGGAAGCAAACTCTCAACAATTGACAAAGAGTTGCAACAAAACAGATCATTGGTGGAAACTCCTTAACTTCAAAGAAGACCAATGCGACTGTTCTTTACCCTTCTTGTACCCGTCTTTGTCGTTGCGTTGGTTATTCTTCTTATCAGCAGCCTTCTTCCGCCCGAGGGCATTCGGCTTGCCACTGGGCCAAAAGACGGCGGGTATTGGCGGATAGGGTTGGAGTATCGGTCTAAGCTCGCCAGGGACGATATTTCTGTAGAGCTGGTAGAGACAGCCGGCTCTGTCGAGAACATTCAATTGCTCATTGACGGAGATGTAGATGTCGCCTTTGTACAGGGCGGAATACCTCTTCCCGGCGGACACGATCTTGAGTCTCTTGGGGCACTCTTTCCGGAACCGCTAGTGATTTTCAGACGTTCCGCAACACAAGTTGGACGATATCCCGGAGATTGGCGCGGGATTCGTTTGGCTGCTGGTCAAGTCGGATCAGGCACACGAGCCGCGGCTCTAGCCCTAATAGAAGCAGCAGGCCTTCAAGACTCGAGCATCGAATTGCAAGAAATTGGTGGATTCGAAGCCATAGCCGCGTTGCGTGCTGGCGAGGCGGACGCAGCCTTGTTTGTGTCGCCTCTTGATGCGCCATACCTGACTGAGGCTATTGTCGATCCCGAGTTGGATCTAGTCCGAATGGCCTTGATCGACGCCCTATCTTTCAAATTTGTCAGCGGCCACTCCGTTGTCGTACCAGCCGGGTCAACCTCTCTGGCCCCGCCCCGACCCGCGCAGAACGTCAAAATACTGACATTGACCGCATCAATGATTGCAACAAACGAACTGCATCCGGCGGTTGTCGACCGCCTCGTTCATAGCGCAAACAAAATCCAAGGTGATCGAACCGTACTGCAAGAGGCCAAGGAGTTTCCAAACACCAATTCCCCTCCTGCGCCGATTAACGACGTCGCTTGGCACATGATCAACTCTGGGCCCAACATTCTTCATGACATCTTTCCATTTTGGGTCGCCGCTCAGTTTGGTCGGGTACTGCTTTTTCTCTTGCCGCTGTTCTTCCTTGCGCCGTTGCTGCGTCTCGTTCCGGCTCTTTATGTTTGGTTCCAAAACCGAAGGGTTTGGCGACACTACCAACACATAGCATCGCTGGAAGCAGAAATTGAGTATGCTGCGACGGATGACGAAGTCGAAGCCGTTGCGAAGAAACTCGACGACGTAGCTGCGACACTCGCGAATCTGAACTTGCCTCTCGCATACCGTCAGAAGGCTTACGACGCGCGGCTGCACATCGAACTGATTGCTCAGGAAATCGTACGCCGCCGCTCTAGTAGGGGTGAAAAACCGTAGTCGTTTTTTGTCACAATGAATCATAGCGTTACGCTCAATAGAGGCTGGGGTCACAGCTGCCGGTTAGTGTCCACCTTGGTGGCTGGATCGGTATTTTGCATCAGCGAACACTGCCTCGGCAATAGACCGGTTTGTCCGCACTGCCGACATCTGGCGCGTTGGGAGGGCTTCGATGCCTGACAGAAGGTGTCAGATGACGGCTCTGAGTCCAAACCGGCGGATGCTGCGGTGTTTCCGAATGTCGGCATTGCGATGGTTTTGGGTTTCTCCCTTGTATCCTTAGATCATAATTCCTTGGGCTTTCCCTGTGGCTCCCCGGTCTGCTCTATCTTGTTCTTTTTAGGACCCAGATAGCCTGTACTCGTACATACCAAGCGGCCAGATCATGTGTTCGGTCCAAGGTGCGCTATCTATGTCCAGGGTATCCTGATTGCCTGGCTGAAATTGTGGCACCCGACAATAAAACGAACTGGTTTAGGCAAAAGAAACCCAAGAATTCAGGCCTTTTCTGGTCAATTTGGTTTCATGTAAGCTTGGAAGAGGTTATGATTTAACTGTCTGTTTTATATATATTCTTGCCTTTCGGCGAAACATTGCAGGGACCGGAGGAGAGCTCCATGCGACTTCAATCGAAAAATGTCATTGTCACAGGGGGGGCATCCGGGATTGGACGAGCGATTTGCGAGCTCTTTGCCAAAGAAGGTGCCACGGTTGTTCTTGGAGACCTGGACACCGCCGGCGGGCGAGAGACAGTTGCAGCCATTAAGGATGCGGGCGGGAATGCAGAATTCCTGGCCACTGATGTTTCGAAGGAATCCGATGTCAAAAGACTGATTGACCGGGCCGTTTCCCTGCTTGGGGGCGTTGATATCGTCGTCAACAACGCAGCCGCCTTTGTGTTCGGCGAAATCGAGGATGTCGAGAAAGCGGATTGGGAAAAGGTGATGGGCGTAAACGTGGTCGGCTCAGCGAATATGGTGCGCTTTGCCCTGCCGTATCTGAAGGAAGCTAAGGCGGGCGCCGTTGTGAACATGGCGTCGGTCAGCAGTTTTGTCGCATCACCGGCCTTCATTCCCTACAACACATCCAAAGGTGCGCTGCTTCAACTAACCCGGTCACTGGCCATGGACCTTGGCGCATTCGGCATTCGTGTGAATTGTGTCTGTCCGGGCGCAATCCATACAGCGGCTACTGAAAAGCACCTGGAGTTCGACGGGCGAGATCGCGAGGAATTCATCGCTGAAGAGGCAGATGCGAGTTTCTTCAAACGTCAGGGCACGCCGGAAGAGGTGGCTTACGCGGCCCTGTTTCTGGCATCGGACGAGGCGTCTTTCGTGACTGGTGCCAACCTCGTTGTCGATGGTGGTGCGACGGTTTGAACGTTACTCCTCCATTCGCCAGATCAGCGGCAGCAGAAACGGAAAGCCCGTCGCCTGGTCAACCTCAACTTTCATGATCGGCGTCATGTAATCATCCCAGCGTTTGTTGGCCTCGCCCTCGGTCAGAATACGGATCGAACGCTCAAGATCGTCGGTTTCGAAATACCCAAACAGCGTCAGGCCATGGCGGAAGATCGAATAGTTGCGAATGCCGGCTGCACGGGTTTCCTCAACAACATCCGGCCAGATCTGGTCATGCCGTTTCTTGTACTCTTCTTCGTATCCTGGGCGAACCTCCAAGACCCACGCATAATGTGACATCTCATGCCTCCAGCCAGCTTCGAAGACAGTCGCGCATTTTCACGGATTCCGAGAGCACATCGTCATATTGCGATAGCGTGCCTGCCTCGTGCTCATATTCCGAGGTCAGCCAGCCATCGTATCCTGCCTCGCTCAGCGCGCCAAAAAAGCCGGGGAAGTCAACGACGCCTTCTTCCATCTTGGTCTGGATCAATCCCGGTCGCGCCTGACGCAGGTGCACATGGCCAGTTATGTCGGCGAGGGGATCGATCTCTTCCTGGCGAAACCCCATCGCAACGAAATGCGACGGATCGAGAACAATCTTCAAACCCGGCACCGCTTCGACAAGCTCCCTTGTCCGGGTCGGTGAATTCAGGATGCTGCCCGTGTGGGGCTCGATCAGAACTTTGACGCCTGCCTTAGCACCCGCCGCGACCATTGGTTTCAACGCTTCGACCGAGGCTTTCGTTGCCTCGCCTCGGCTTTGCCCCGGATTGATCATTCCGGGTAGAATAAAGACAGACGGGACACCGGCGGCCTTGGCGAAGGCGACGGCCGATTTTAGATCATTCAGGTTTTGCGGGTTCGCAGACCCCGCCAGGTTGCGATCCATCAAATCTTCACCGAAGAGGTGAAACAGGTTTGCGATTGGTAGAGGAAGGCTGGCTGCCAATTCAGTGCCGTACTTCTCCGGCTTGTTCAACAGCCGTCCTTTGTCGAGCGAGGGCGCAAAGAAGTAACCCAAGTCAATCGCGCCAAACCCTATCGCTGTGGCAACAGCTGCTGCTTCTGGGAGTGTGAGATGCGGGAAGGACCAGCTTGCTACGCTCAATTTCATGTCAAAACCCCATCATAGGTTGCATACCCATCGGCTTTCAGGCTGCGACAACCGATTGCCGTTGAACCCCCAGACCCTCAATGCCCAATTCGATCCCATCGCCCGGGCGCAAGTACATTGGGTCAGGCTTTTGCCCCATGCCAACTCCGGGCGGTGTTCCGGTAGAGATGATGTCGCCAGGTTGCAAACTCATGAATTGAGAAACATAGGCGACAACCTTAGCTATGCCGAAGACCATGGTTTTTGTCGAACCATCCTGAAACCGCTTTCCATTGACGTCGAGATACATCGCTAGATTCTGAGGTTCGGGTACCTCGTCGCGTGTGACCAGCCAGGGGCCAATGGGTCCAAAAGTGTCAGCTGACTTTCCTTTGACCCACTGACCGGACCGGTGCAGTTGGAAGTCCCGCTCAGAGACGTCGTTGACCACGCAGTACCCGGCAACATGATCCAGCGCATCTTTTTCATCAATGTATTTGGCGTGTAGTCCAATCACGACGCCAAGCTCGACCTCCCAGTCTGTTGCGGAAGATCCTTTGGGGATTTCGACGTTGTCGTTTGGGCCGCAGATCGATGAAGTCGCCTTGAAGAACAACACTGGCTCCTCAGGCACCGCCATTCCGGATTCCGCCGCATGATCGGAGTAATTCAGCCCGATGCAGATGAATTTACCCACGTTTGCAATACATGGGCCAATGCGGACATCTTCCGGCACATTTGGCAGTGTTTCCGCGTCAAGCGAAGACAGCCGAGCCAGGTTTTCCGGTGAGATCGCGGCACCATCGATATCGCCAAGATGTTCTGAGAGGTCTCGAATTACCCCATTTGAATCCAACAGAGCCGGTCTTTCGTTTCCCTGGATTCCATAGCGCAGAAGTTTCATTCAGGTGCATTCCCCTTGGTTGCAGATCAATAGGTCGCCCGTCCGCCGGACAGATCGAACACACCACCGGTCGTGAAACTGCTGTCTGCCGAGGCGAGCCAGGCGATCATCGAAGCCGCTTCGTTCAACTCCAGAAAGCGCCCCCGCGGGATTTTCGACAGCATATAGTCGATATGTTCCTGACTCATCTGGTCAAATATCCGGGTGCGGGCAGCGGCGGGCGTAACGCAATTGACCGCAATATTGCAGTCGGCAAGCTCTTTTCCCAGTGACTTGGTGAACCCGATCACACCGGCTTTGGACGAGGAATAGGCCGCTGCATTGGGATTGCCTTCCTTACCCGCAATCGACGCGATGTTGACGATCCGGCCATAGTTCTGTTTACGCATGTCAGGCGCGACCACTTTGTTGACGTGAAAGGTGCCAAACAGGTTGACCGCCACGATCTGCTGAAACTCCTCAACCGAGTAGTCGGCAACGGGACTGTTTGATCCCGCAATTCCAGCTGAGTTCACAACGATGTCCACGTGTCCGAGCGCATCAGTTGTCGCACTGTATGCAACCTGAACACTCTGCCAGTCGGCGATATCCACCTTAATCGCAATGTTCCCATTACCAAGGGCCTCAGCCGTATCGCGTGCAAGGGAATGATCGGTGTCCCAAATGGCAACGCTGGCCCCGCCTTTGGCCAGCAACTCAGCCACGGCTTTGCCGATGCCTTGCGCTCCCCCGGTAACAATCGCGGTTCGGTTTTTGAAGTCTAAACTGTTCATAGGTTTTACCTGTCCAATTCCAACTTATTTCGAGCGATCAAAGGGCCGAACCAGTTTCAGGGCGTCGTGGTTCAGCTCAAGCCCGAACCCCGGCGTGTCCGGCAGCGAGATATAGCCGTTCTCGGGCAACGGTTCGCTTTGGAACATGGTGCCGAAATTTGGTTCGATCCTGTCTGCCTCTTCACTCATCATCATGAATTCGGCCAGTGCGATGTGTTCCAGTGCCATCGCCATGTAGTAGCCATAGACGCCGCATCCGTGAGGGATCACATCCACCGAGCGGGTGTTCGCCAATCCGGCCACGCGGATGAATTCAGTCGGCCCGCCCATCCACATGACATCGGGCTGAATCAGTGCGACACCCGCGTCGATCAACTGCTGATACCCATATCTGGTGTATTCGTGCTCGCCCGTCGCCAGCACGGTGCCGCCCGCGCGGGTGGTCATCTTCTGCGCCAAGCGCTTGTGGCCCTCGTAGTCATCCGGCATCAGTGGCTCTTCAAGCCACTGAAAGTTGTAGGGGGCCATACGACGTGCCAATTCAGCGGCATAATCGGTCGTCATGGCCATGTAGCAATCCAGCATCAATGGAAAATCCGGACCCACCTTGTCGCGCCAGCTAGCAATGAAAGCGACGTTGTCCGACATACCTTTGACGCCGCGCCCGGGGCCGAAGGGCAGCGGAATCTTGGCGCCGTGGAACCCAAGGCTCTGTGCAATGTCAGGTCGCGATGTCGTCGCATAGACCGGAACCCGATCTTTGGTGCGCCCTCCCATCAGATCAAAGACCGGCGCGCCCAGCGTCCGCCCATATAGATCCCAAAGCGCTAGGTCGATGGCACTGATCGCATGAACGCCCAGCCCCTTGCGACCGTAGTGGATCGACGCGCGCCACATCTGCTCCCAGATCAGGTTCCGATTTGCTGCCGCCTGACCTTCGACAAATTTTGACAGATGGTGTTCAATCACAAAGGCGGCAGCTCTGCCACCGGTGCTGACACCAACGCCGACGCGGCCGTCTTCATCTTCGATCTCGACGATGACCGACGGTACATTGGAAACTCCCCAGCTTTGGCGTGAGCCCGAATAGGCAGGGTAGATCGACATCGGGTTGGCAATCGGCGGGTGTGTTGATGCATGATCCCATGACCCGTCCGGTGACGGGCAGCCCGAAATCCAATGCGTATCCGGCGTGTCGTGAACGTCGCTTGCACCATAATGATCGGCATTACTGACCAATGCGCGAACCTCACGAATGACCGGCTGCCCAGACCGTGGAGCCACATCGCCCGATTTTGGTGGGTGAAAGTACATCAAAATTCCCTTGTCTATACCCGTAACATTGCCGATGTTTGCTAACTGTCGTCGCTTCGACCGCTACGGATTTCGTCGTAAAGAACGGCGGCGAGCAAGATGAACCCTTTGACAACCTGCTGCCAGAAGGATGGCACCTGTGCTAAGGTCAAGCCATTGTTTATCATGAACAAAAGGATTAGACCGATGGCTGTTCCAAGGATCGTACCGCGCCCTCCTTTCAGGCTGGCACCCCCCAGAATAACCGCCGTGATTACATCCAGTTCGAATCCCATTGCCGCAGCGGGGCGCGCGTTTCCGGTGCGCGCCGCCAGCATCAGCCCAGCAAGGGCCGCCGTTGCACCACAGGTGATGTAGATTGCCAGCTGCCAGCGTTTGGTCGATATGCCCGACAACCGCGCAGCCCGCAAATTAGAACCGATGGCGTAGACATAGCGGCCAAATGTCGTGCGGGGCATAACAAGCGCAAAGACCAAATACACCAATATCAGGATCAACACGATATAGGGGATGCCTGCCCATTTTCCGGTTCCAAGACTAAGCCATGTCTTGTCGGTAATTATGATCTCCCGCCCGTCCGAGATCACAAAGGCCAGCCCCCTGATGATCGCAAGGGTCGCAAGCGTTGTGATCAGGGGGTTGATCCGGAAATAGGCGATCAGAGTGCCATTGACCGCACCGATACAAATTCCTAGCACGATTGCGGCCATGAATGCAGGCCCAACTCCTGACCCAATATCCAGCAGATAGGCTGCCAACATCCCCGCCGCCGCCATGGTCGACCCAATAGAAAGGTCAAAACCACCTGCGATGATTACTACCGTCTCGCCGGCTGCAGCAATTCCGACAATCACAAGTGCTTTGGCGACATTGAGCAGATTGTTGGTGGTCAGAAAGTACGGAGACGCAAAACATAGCACAACAAAGACGGCGATGGTCGCCAGTACCAGTCCAGGATTGATCGCTGCCGCGCCGCGACCCCAGACCCTGGAATTCATCAATGCACCCAGCAATTTCATGCGCCGACCTCTTCAGTGATTCGATCGCCCGTCATCATTTCCGTCATCATCGCCATCGTTTGTGCCGGGGGATGCTCGTGCGGTTTCATTTCGCCTGCAATTCGGCCGCCGCGCACAACGACGATCCGATCACATATGCTGAGAATGTCTGTGAAGCGATGGCTGACCAGCAAGATCGATACACCGCGGGTTTTCAGTTCAGAGATCAACTCCCAAAGCCTGCGGATTTTTTCTGCCGAAAGCGCCGCAGTCGGTTCGTCCATCAAAAGCGCGGAAGGGGCAAACTGTAGCGCCCGGGCGACGGCTACCATTTGCCGTTCGCCACCCGACAGCATTCCGACTTCGCGCTCGACGTCGAAATCCAACCCCATATTGGCGATGTCCTCTGCCGCCGCGCGCGTCATTGCCTGTTTGTCGAGGACGCTGAATGGCCCCAGCCGTTTCTTGATTTCCCGGCCCAAAAAGATGTTCTGTGCCACATCCAGATCTTCGCAAAGCGCCAAATCCTGATAGATCATCTCAATCCCGTTGCTGCGCGCATCCAGAGGGCTATTGAACCGCACTTTCTGCCCACGAAACCGCATGCTCCCACCGCTGGGTGGATAGACCCCGGACAGGACCTTCACCAAAGTCGACTTGCCCGCACCGTTATCACCGATGATCCCAACAGACTCCGCCTCACCGATCTGCAGATCAACACCAGAGAGCGCATCGACATTGCCGAACGATTTTGTGATTCCAGACAGTTCGATCAGTGGGGAACGGGCGCCAGATTTGACGCCCGTATCAGATACTTCGGAGTTATTCGGCAGGGTAGACATCGTTGATGCTTTCGGCGTCGAGGAAGATGTGTTCAAGATGGACCTCTTGCGGTACTGCCTGACCCTCCAGAATGTCGGCCGCGACCGAAACTGCGTAGTCAGGATACTTCTCGGGGAAGTATGCCACACAGCCGAGGAAGTTGTTTTCCGCAACCGGAGTGCGTGTCGCTGCCACACCGATATCGTCACAGCCGATCCCAACCGCGACACCTTCGCGCCCGGCTTGCGCCAGCGCATTCGACATGCCGAATCCGCGCGGGTCATCAATGGCGGTGGCCAGAACAAATCCGGCCCCCGGGTGGGCAGTGAGCCAGTCGGTGACAATAGTCAGGGCCTGATCCGTCGTTCCGGCATCGATCAACTCGTCATCGATCCGGTCTTCGGGCAACGCTCCGCAAACGGTCTGTACACCGTCGACAAACCCTGACAGACGCTCGTTCGCGGCATCCCCTTCACCGGGGTTAACTCCCACCAAAACCGAAACATCGTCGCAGCGCCCAAGGGCCTTGGCATGTTCTGCCGCAGCCTGTCCGCCTATCAGTCCGCTGACATAGTTGTCGGCACCAAGGAATATGGCGTTTGGATGAACGACATCCACGGACATGACGGGGATTCCTGCCTCGTTGAAGATGTTCATCACCGCCGCCGCTGCACCGGATTGCCAGTTTGACTCGATGACAACATCGGCCCCTTGCTGTACGATCAGCTCGGCGCAGGAGACGGCCTTGTCAGCCTTGAAGTCATTGTCGCAGTAGACGACCTCGAACCCCAGTTCATCAGCCAACTCGTAAAGACGCTGGTTAATTGCATAAGAGAATGGAATTGCCGCCCAGCCTTCTGCAAAACCAACTTTCGATCCATCAGGCAGAGCGCGCAGATTGGGCGCGTATGGCGCAGAAGCGTCACCCTCGACAACGTCAAAGGCTTTGGATTCAGTGTTGTAAGACCAAAGGGCGCGTTCTTCTGGCAGAAGTGCACCCGCGATGCCGCCCTGGGGGCGTGCTTCGAAATCTGCCGCTGCGACCGATTGCGCCAAAACCGCACCGCAGAACAAAAGACTTGCCTGCGCCACATTAGCTGATGTTAAGCTTAACATTTCTGTTCCTCCATGTTTATGTCGCATTTCCCGGGGCGCCGCTTTTTGCATGGGCTTTGTTTTTCGGTTATGGCCTAACAGGTCTATGCAGACAAAATCCTGTAGTGTTAAGCTTAACATCAAACGGCCTTTTGTCGAGTCGTTTTAAAACTAGGACAACAGCAGGGCAGCAATGGCGACCGAAAAAGGCGACTTTCTCAAAGGCAAAGCGAACCTCATAAAGGTTGCCGAACATGCGGGCGTTTCGGCCATGACAGTGTCGCGTGTGATCAATCAACCGAGCAAAGTCGCCGATGCAACCCGGCAAAGGGTGGAAGCAGCGCTTGATGCTCTGGGCTATGTGCCAAATCTTGCGGCCAACACCCTTCGGCGCAAACGCAGTGGCGTGATCGTCGCGATGGTTCCGACCATCGACAACTCGGTCTTCAGTGACACGATCCAGGGGATTTCTGATGCCTTGGAAACAGCAGGGTATCAATTGCTGCTTGGCTGCACATCCTACAGCTTGGAAAAAGAGGAGAAGCTGACAAGGGCATTTCTGGGGCGTCGGCCCGATGGTGTGATACTGACCGGGTCGCTTCACACGGATGTAACCCGAAATCTTCTGAGCAATGCTGGCATTCCGGTTGTCGAAATGTGGGATATTGCCGAAGGTCATATCGACATGGCGGTGGGTTTCGATAACTTCCAGGCCGGGTATGACATTGCAACTTATATGCTGGGACGCGGCTACAAGAACATTGGTTATGTCGCGGGCACGGAAGATCATGAGGCACATGAGAACCGAGCCGCAAAGCGCAGTGCCGGCATTTACGCGGCCTTCGAGGACGCATGCCTGCCGCCTCCAGTTCGCAAGAACGTAGATGACCCGCTGAACATTGAATGCTGCGGCGCGAAGGCGGCGGATTTAGTGGCATCTCACAAAGAAATCGACGCACTTATTTGCGCCAACGAAATTATCGGCGTTGGTGCGATCAAGGCGTTACAGCTCGGTGGTTTGGTAGTTCCTGACGATGTCAGCGTCGCGGGGATAGGTGACGCGAGCATTGCCGGACTCATCCACCCCGGTCTGACAACAATTCGAATTTTGGGCAACCGTATTGGTCAGCGGTCAGCCGAGGTAATTCTGGAATGTCTCAAAGATGGGAGCGCAGCCAAACACCAGGAAGATATTGGGTTTCATCTTGTCGTTCGTGGCAGCACCAAGTGACCTTTTAGTGAGCAGCGTCATTGGCCCGGTGCGATCAGATCACCTGGAAACATTTGGAAATACTACGCCCATACGTTTGGACCAGCTTGAAGAGGTTGACCGCGCCATCGTGCGTGGCCAGCCCACTTTGAATGAGAAAGAGCTATGCAGGCTTGGCGGGGGCAAGATAGAGGCGGTGATTGAAAACATGAAGGAACATTGAGCTATGAACAGCTCAGCTTTTCCATCCTGGGCAATAAGCATCCTCGGCATTGATCGACTCGCGGAAGGACGTGAAGCGACCTAGTAAAATTGCGGTGCTTGCATCGAAGAAATGAGGCGATGCATGGTCACTCGCTTTTGCATCTGGTTGTTACCCGAACAATGCCGTGGAGATGATGAATGCGCGAGACTTCCTGCGTGCCAAGTTGGGCTATAGCGAAAACCTTGCAACTGCGATCGCGCAGATGCCGATTGATGAAGAAATTGAAGTGCGCTTGCAGCCAGACGGGCAGTATGCCTTCAGCATCAAGCAAGAGTGTGACGTCGATGATCTCGAAGTGGGGCTCTATGCATCGGGATAAACCTGGCGGTAGCCGTATCGCCCAAACTGGCGCGCCAGCTCGATCATATCAGCTACCTGGTGTTCCTCATCGGCACGCCCTTGTGGCGATCGCCATTGTGTAGACCGATGCCGGCCCAAGACACGGCAAACGCGACGCTCGGAAACCTTCATCTTACTACGAACTTGGTCGATGCATGCACGGCGGCGCGAGGGGCTCAGAAGTTTCCTTTTGCAGCCTCGGGCAAGATCAGCTTGTCCAGCGTCAGGTCCGAAACAGCTCGCCGCAGTCGCTCGTTCTCTTTCTGGAGCCGCTTCAGTTCCTTAAGTTGTTCAGTGCCCATTCCACCGTACTTCTTCTTGCAACGGTAGTAGGTTCTGTTCTCTCACACCGATCTGTCTGATTGCACCAATTCGAGGTATGCCTTACTCCATCAGCACCTCAACCTGCCGTAACTACACGAGAATCTTTTCGGGCATTGGTCTCCTCGTTGCCATCTGTGGTCCTCCGCTTTCCTAAACATAGGGGCGGACCTCTTCTTTGGGGGAGGCTCAACATAGCAGCCTCAAATTTGAGTATCAGGCAGGCTTGTCGAAGGCCAAGTGCTGCCCAAACACAGCCACGCGCAGCATCAGCCGCGAGAAATACGAATTCGTTAGAGATTTTGCGCGGCTCTGTATGGCCTCGGAATACAGCCCCTCCGCCCAATAGCGACGAAAGAAGGTCGAGATGCTCTTCGCCCATCTCAAACGCATCCTCGGATTGGGTCGTCTCCGATTACGTGGACCATGCGGCGTTCTAGGCGAATTTACTCCGTCGCTACCGCCCAAAACCTTTGCAAACTGGCAAAACTCAAACCCATAGTGCCCGCCACCAGATAACAAGGCGGGCCAGCAAGAAACACTCCAAGCCAATCACCGCAGTAGCTTGCTTCAATGCGCCAAAACCAACGTGTTTTTCAACAAAATCGACGAAAAGCGTGTCTTCGGCGACCTTCTCCCATGGGGAACGGCTTGAATGATATCACGCTCAAGCAAACTCAACGGTTCTCAAGGGGAAATTTCGATAACACTAGGGTGTGTCATACCTTGCCTTTTAACAGCCGTCATATTCTGGCTTTGAAAATCAATTAGTCTGGAGCCAATCATAGCCTCGGATCCGGCCTAATCGTTCTCTAAAAACTACTTAAGAGATAGTATATTGACTTTACACAACCTATAGTATGATGATGCATTTCGACCCTTTTGGGGGATCGGAAGCACATCAGAAAATGGAGAAAAATATGTCAGTGAAGAATGTTATTGGCTCCGCGGCCCTTTTGACTTGGCTTACTGCAGGTGCTGGGATTGCTTCTGAAGTAATTCCGTCTGCTGACGCCACGTTCAGCAAATGGGGCGAAGAGGAAGGCTGGACGATCTACGTCGACGAAAGCCGCGGCTCTTGCCTGATCGAGCGAGAAGATGAGAATTCCAATGTCGTACAGATGGGGCTGACCGAAGACCAAAAATTCGGCTATCTCGGCGTGTTTACTCAGGCTGACCTGAAATTCAAGGACGGCAAAGTCCACCTCTTGCTCGACGAGAAACCATATTACGCGGATGCCAGGGCGAAAACGAAAAACCTCGCCGAGGGCTATAAGGGTGGTTACATCCTTGCCAACAACCCGAACTTCGTCGACGACGTCATGAAGCGTTACACCATGATTGTGATGCCTGAGGACAAAGCCGCATTCCAAGTCAGCCTTGATGGCACGTTCAAGGCGATCGAGGCGGCCCGCAAGTGCAACGTGGAACAGGCAAACTGAAAACTGCGGTCTTTGCACGACATCCTCAGCATACGGGGGTGGCAATGCCGCTCAACGTGACGTCTGTTGCGGGTGCTCTGGCGTGACGAGATGACCATCGCTACGCTGCGTGAGCAGCGTAGCGCTAGTATTTGAGTTCATCGAGACAATTAATCTTGTGGTCGGCTATTTGGCCGAGGCCCCATGTCAGCCAAGCTTGCGGATCGACGCTTTAAACCGCGGCGGCTTCGATGAAGAAAAAATCGGCAGCCATACCTTTTCCGCCACCTTCTGAGGCTGCGAACATCCAGTTTTTGCTCCCAATGGCCACAGGTTTCACCGCGCGTTCCGCTGTGTTGTTGTCGAGCTCTAGGAAGTGACCATGATCATTGCCTAGGTCTGAGAACTGCAGCGGGCCAACGGCATCAGTTGGACAAGAGAACAAGATATGAAACGAAAAATTCCGCTATTGGCATAGCTCTCGTGACCGCGACTGTCGCTCTGGCCCACCAGGGAGTTCAGAACCCAGCGGTGAAAGCGCGAATGGATGGAATGAGTGCCATTGCTGCGAACATGAAAACCCTTGGCAAGATGGTGAAAGGAGCAACGGAGTTCAACGCAACTTCGGCAAGGTCAGCGGCTGCGTCCATCGCATAACACGCATCGGCGGCTCCGGGATTATTCGAACCCAATGAGACCGATCCAAGGTCCGAGGCGAAGCCAGAGATTTGATCTGACTTCGAGGAATTCACTGCCAAGTCGACTGAACTCGAAACCAATGCACTAGGGCTTTCGACATCCATCAACGAACCATCGGATTTGAATGCGGCGATGGGCGCACTCGGGGCGGTTGCAAGTCGTGTCACTCAGTCTATCGTATAGACAAATGACTTGTTCGAGACGCACTTTCCTTGCTTCGACAGCCGCCGCCGCACTTACGCCCTCGTGGAGTATGGCGAGCCCGCAAAGATTGACAGCAGAACCGGTGCTCGCCCAAATCCTCACAGGGGAATTCAGCGAGTATGGGCCGACTCCGTCGCTCGGCTTCAATGGCAGCACCCCTGGGCCACTGCTGACGGTCCGGCAAGGCGACGAACTTTCTGTGACCTTCGAGAACCGAACCGGTGAAGCCACGTCCGTTCACTGGCACGGCATTCGTATTACCAATAGGATGGACGGTGTACCCGGGCTTACTCAAGAGGCCGTTCCTGACGGCGGTGACTTCGAGTACCGATTTGTTGCCCCAGACGCAGGGACATTCTGGTACCATTCACACAGCCGGTCGTGGGAGCAAGTCGCCAGGGGACTGTATGGCCCTCTGATCGTGCAAGAAACCGCGCCTCCAGACGTGGATGCCGATATCGTCGTTATCGTCGACGATTGGCGGCTAGGTGAGAACGCCGAGTTCATCGACGACTTCGATGGGATGTTCCATTTCGCCCATGGCGGCCGCTTGGGGAATTATGCGAAGGTCATTCCCTCTCAGTCCTCGGTCCGACGGGGTGATCGCATTCGGCTCAGATTGATCAACACGGCGAATGCTAGGGTCTTTCCGGTCGCCGTAGAAGGGATCGACGGGAAACTTGTGGCTCTGGACGGTATGCCACTCGGTCGGGTCGAGGAGGTCGGAACAGTCACACTGGCTCCTGCGCAGCGGGCCGACATTATTGCCGACGTAGTGGACGATATCGAGTTCAGCTTCTGGTCCGGACAAGACAACTACCGCCTGGGTTTAATTACTGTCGATGGGTCGAATCCCTCTCCTCGAACTTCTGAGATTCAGCGACTGCCGTCGAACGGCATCGTAGCGCCAAGCGGTGAACCAGATCGCCGCGAAACCCTGCGGATGCAGGGCGGAGCAATGGGCGGGCGGCATCCGGGAGAGGATATCTGGTCCTTCAATGGGGTTTCGGACCTTCCAGAAAAACCATGGCTGAAGGTGGACCGGGGTACCGCTGTTCAGATTTCCTTGGTGAACGACACCTCATTTCCCCACGGAATTCATCTGCACGGGCAGCACTTCTTCGAAATCGCTGACGGCGGATCACTCGGATCACTCCGAGATACGTCACTGGTCAATGCCAGAGA
Organism: Ruegeria hyattellae; assembly: GCF_041537925.1. Taxonomy (NCBI): domain Bacteria; kingdom Pseudomonadati; phylum Pseudomonadota; class Alphaproteobacteria; order Rhodobacterales; family Roseobacteraceae; genus Ruegeria; species Ruegeria hyattellae. Next base: position 34,149 of record NZ_JBGOSH010000020.1, read on the forward strand.
AAGCAGAGACATCCTTTGCGTCTTCGACAATCCCGGGAAATGGTTGTTGCATTGCCACATGCTCGGACACTCCGCCACCGGCATGAAAACGTGGGTAGAGGTAACATGATCAGCCGGATCGCATTCTAAGCCGCAATTCTGCTCCCTACATTCGCGGTCGCCGGTCACTAACTCGACGATCGAGATATCGCACGGGGCCTGACGCTATATGCAGGGCAGTGTGCCTCATGTCACGGTGCCGAGCTTCAGGGCAACCGAACTGGCAACGACCAAACGTTGATGGAGTTTTGCCTGCCCCGCCTCACGACGAGACCGGGCACACTTGGCACCATGACAACCATATTCTCTTCACCTAAACCAAGCTCGGCGGGCAAGGGGCGTTGGCAGTGCGGGGCACAACCAACATCAAAAGCGGAATACCCGGATTGGCAGATATTAGCTCTGATGAAGAAATCTGGGATATCTTGGCCTACATTGGTACAACATGGCTTTCAACGGCGGTACGATTTCCGGCCACAGAGCGGCTCTGGCCTATAGTTGCCGTCGAGTACTACACCTCGCCTCTACTGCCCGGCCAGTCAAACCGGATCTAGGTGGATCGCGCCGTACTTTCGAGATTTGGAAGACGACGGGGTCTGTCAAATCCGTTCAACCTATCCGCAACAGCTGTCGCCCAGTTGAATGGGCGGGCACGACACAGTGGCATATGAGCAGTAGACGCAGCAGTCGCCTTCGAGCGGTTTCAATACTGTCCTGCACGACTTGCATTCATAAAACCACTGGCAGGCTTCAGTTGGCATTTTCTCAGTTTCAACGTGCCCACATTTCGGACAAGTCAATGTGCTTTCCAGTACCACGGTTTGCTCTGTCATTATGTCACATCTGCATAACTAGGTAATCGTTGATTTGACCTTCGTAGAGCACAATTACCCATGCGAGGCCCGTGATTGCGGTACTTCCTACAAGCCACCACTTTAGTCGCGCCGCCGACCCGCGGAGGTGAGATACCAGCCACGACACTGCGACAAGCGCCGTCGATATTGCCAGCACGTAGAGACTTGCCGCTGCAATTTTACCGAAGACAGCCAGCCAACTGCCGCCCAACCCCAGCAACATCATCGCCATAGGTAGTACACAGCAGGACGCCACACCTAGCGCAGATAGCGATCCTATGTAGCTTAGGCTAAGGTATTTCTGCATACCGTTCCCCCCAACCGGTCATCATAGCACGGCGTTTCAGCGATGACCCTGACAATGTATAACTCCTGTAGCTGCTACAGGATCAAGATGGATACCTTCACATGATTGCGATTGGAGAGGCCTCCCGGCAAAGCGGGGTCGGCATTGAAACCATCCGCTACTATGAACGCGAAGAAGTGCCGGAAATTAGGCTTCCCGCTTGCTGAGGCAAAGGCGCTGCTCGACCTGTCAGAGGTGGGCGATGAAGACTGCCAATCCGTAAAGCAGATGGCAGAACTTCATAACTCCAATGTACGCAGCAAAATCAACGAACTGAGATGTCTGGAAGTTGCGCTGGACGAACTCACTGCCAATGCGACGGTGGAAATCTATCCTGTCCATTGCTTTCCCAACTGCGAATTGTACATGACCAATAACCGCTCTTGGGCGAAGTATCTCCGGCGAAATTTCCTGGCTCCACTGGAGATTTCGTAGCGAGAATGTGTTGATCGACAACAGGTTATGCCGCTGTTTACTTGTGGTCCGCAAAAGAGCGAGCCAAGTAACCCGCCCCTTGCTTTTGCCGATTGCAAGACGCGGATCAGGCAGCCGCGTAGTACTGGAATACTTCAGTGGTGCCATCTTTGCGGATCAGGAAGACCGAATAGGCCTCCCTCTCACTCTCCGGCCCCATGCCGGGCGAGCCATAAGGCATGCCCGGCACGAACAGCCCGACGGCATCTGGGCGCTCGTCCAGAAGGTGCCGGATATCGGTTGGCGGAACATGGCCTTCGATGATGTAACCCTCGACAAGGCCGGTGTGGCAGGACGCCATCTCCTCCGAGATACCCTTGGTGATCTTATATTGCGACAAGGTCTCCCAGGAGGCGTTCTGCACCTCAATTTCGAATCCCTCGCGCTGCATGATGTCAATCCAGGCACCGCAACATCCGCAGTTTGGGTCCTTGAGGACCTGCACCAGCGGCTGTGTCGTTGCCAGGGCCGGCGAGGCCAGAGCGATGCCGGAGGCACCGAGGCCAGCCAGGAAGAGGCGGCGGTCGAGGGTCGGGGTGGTCATGTCATTTCCTTTCCGTTTTCGCGCCTGCGGTGTGACGATGGATCTTGTGACCGAAACCGCGGGCAAGTGTCATGATATGTGTCAAGTGGGCGGTCATGAGCCGCCCTGCATCTGTTCGATTTCGGTGCGCACCGCCTGCATGTCGCGGATGCGCTCGGGCCAGGTGGATTTGATATAGGCCAGGATGTCCCAGATCTGCTGGTCGCTCAGGCCGTCGCCGAATCCCGGCATGTCGCTGGCAAAACCCGACACGCCACGGGCTTCCAGCGCTGCTTCACCACCCTGTTTGGTGTAGTCAAACAGCAGCGCATCCCCGTGGTGCCAGGTATGGCCGGTCTCGTCATGAGGCGGAGCAGGCAGGGTGCCATCCTCATTTGTGGCGCGCCAATTGGGTTGCCCCTCCAGATCGGCGCCGTGGCAGGATGCGCAGAACTCGGCATAGAGCACTGCACCTTCCTCACCATTGGACTCTTCCGGTTGCACTGGCGGTCCCGCCTGTGTGCTCGACGGCGCGAGCCAGGCGACTGCAGCGCCGGTCGCGACTATCCCCGCCAGGACAAATGCAAAAATTGTTCCGGTTTTCATTGCCTCATCCCCCTTCATGTTCGTCCATCAGATATGTCGCGATGGCTGTCCGGTCGGCCTCGGTCAGGTAACTTGTGCCGTAAAGCACGACCTCGCCCATGGACCCGCCAAAGGCGTCGCCCTCGGGGGTGATGCCAGTGCGCAGGGCATAGGCCAGGCTTGCCGCGTCCCATCCCCTGGTCGTCAATGTCAGGTGATCGATGGCTGGTGACTTCTCACCGCCGGGCAGCGCATCGCTCCCCTGAAAGTGCTCCGTGTCCGATTTGCGCGCGCCTGCGAAGTTGCGCGCTGTATGGCAGGCTGCGCAATGGCTGGCCCCTTCGACCAGCTTGCGACCCCGGTTCCATGCCGCGCTCTTACCCGCGACCGGCTCTGTCCTCGGAGGGTCCAGAAAGACGGCACGCCAAAGTTTTAGCCCCCAGCGCTGGTTGAACGGAAAGATCATTTCGCGTGGGCGAGAGGGTGTGGCGACCGGTGGCACGGTTTGGAATGCTGCCCAGAGATCAGCAATTTCCTGATCCGAGAAGCTGGCATAAAAAGAATAGGGGAAGGCTGGGTAATAGGCGTGCCCTTCGGGTGAGACCCCTTCGCGGACGGCGCGGGCAAACTGCGCCTGACTCCAACCTCCAATCCCGTGCTCAGGGTCGGTGGTGAGGTTCGGCGAATACAACGTACCAAACGGGGTATCCAATGCAACTCCACCCGCCAGCGGTGCTCTGCCTTTTGCGAAATCGGTATGACACGCGATGCAGCCGGATACGCGAGCCAGATAGGCACCTCGGTCGACATTCCCCTGAAGGGCGAGAGGCGTGAGAGGCTGGCCGATCGGCCAGGCCATCAGGCCGGCAAGGCTAACTGCGGCGATAACAGCGCCAGCCAGCCCAAGACGATAGCACATACGCATCGTCCCGGTCTATTTCTCGACACGAAAGCGTGTATGGCAGGCCGAGCAGACCTGTCCCATCATGGTGAAAACCCCGTCAGCCGGCATCTGTGACAGGTCCATCATATCGGAGCCTGCACCGATGCCCATCATGCCACCCCCCATCATTGAGCCTCCCTGATCGCCCATGATACCACCAACAGCAGGCGCTTCGCCCGACATTTCCAACCCGTTTTCGGAAGCTTCCGCCAATCCGTCCGCCGTCACACGCAGCTTTTCGGCCATGGCTGAAAACGCGTCCCAGTCCTGCCAGATCTCTGGCTTCGCCTCGGATGGTGCATCAAGGCTGCCTTCGGGGAACAGTCTGGTCAGCGCCTCACCCGCATGGCGGCTGATATCTTCAGACCGTTCGCGCACTACAGCAGCATCATAGTCGACCTGCCCCCGCATCATCGGGGTCAGCACTCTCATCGCCTCTTTCATCACTCCCATGCCATCCATGCGTTCTTTGACAACGCCGGTAGCTCCGCCGTGCGCAAACACCGATTGGTTTATCACAGCCAGAACGGACGCAACCACGGCGCCCAGAAACAGTCTTTCAGTTTTCATTGGACTTCCCTGTCTGAGTTATCTCTTCACACCAGACGGTGTGTGTGGATACGGATCAGATCAGAGCTTTGGGTGGGGGCGGATCAAAGCTCGAAACCACCGGGATGCCCTTCGTCGCGCGCGGCAGACCATACCGTTCACTGCATCCCAATAAATCCGCGTTCAAATTTGACGGTTGGACGATCGCAGGGCCGCTGCAGAACGCCCCACCGTGACAATGGCCCTGGTGGTCCTTTGCAGCATGTTCAGCATGCGACTGAACCTCGAGGGAAACCACGGAAGGCTCATGTTTTCCATGGGCCTCAGCGACACCGCCGGACAAAAGCAGGGCGGCAACGAACACACCGACCGCGACGAGCATCAGCCCGATCCATCTGCGACTGTCCAATAGCACTGCTCAGCTCATCCCGTTGTCTTGGTTCAACTCTCTTACCGAGGCGATGATGTTCTCAACGTTCGCGCGGGTCAAGTCTTCGACCAGCGGCATCTCGCCGAACCACCAATGACGCGCGTGCATGTTCAACAGAGCGCTCGTGTTACTTGGTGTTCAGATGCCAACACCACTGAAGTTTCTTATTCGCATTGCGTCGGCTAAGCTTCCGCAATGTTAAACAGCTCTCAACGAAGGCTGGCCGCAGATGTGGCAAATTATTCCAAACTCATGGGTGAGGACGAAGTCGCCACATTGACAGCGCTGCGCCGTTTTCGCAGCGACATTCTTGCTCCAAGAGTTGGTGAGCATGACGGCCGGGTGATTAAGAGCATGGGGGACGGTTGGTTGGTCGAATTTCCCGGCGTGGTCAGTGGCATCGCATGCGCAATGGCTGTCCAAAAAACTGACAGATAATCCTCGGATCACGCTGAGGATGGGATTGCACAGCGGTGATGTAAGTTTTTCCGAAGAAGACGTTTATGGCGACGGGATCAACGTGGCCGCACGCCTTCAGGGCCTGGCTGAGCCCGGATCACTTGTGATTTCTGAAACTGCGCGGCGAAGCATTGATGCCAAGCTTTCAGATCAATTCAACAGTCTGGGTACTCAAAAACTCAAAAACATCGAAGATCCTTTGGTCGCTTATGGTTGGGTAATGTCAGCACCTGCCATACGGAGGCATCGTTTTGAGTTGACTGAACGACCTTCGATTGCCGTGATGGCCTTAGACAATTTGTCCGACGATGCAGACCAGGTTTTTTTCCGAAGGTGTTGCCGAATATGTCATTTCTGCGCTGACCAGGTTTCATTGGTTCTTCGTGATCTCTCGCAGTACAAGCTTTTCCTACCAAGGTCGCGCTGTCGGTGCGGAGCAAACCGCCCTGGAACTCGGTGTGCGATACATTCTGGAAGGCAGCGTTCGAAAGGTCGGCAACAGGGTTCGCGTCCCTTCGCGCGACCGGAAGATCGCAAGCGCTTTCAACAGAGTTTGCGCGTGGCAGGTCTGAACAGGTGAATGCGACCCTTTCCTACCATTCGTCACAACCCGCAACGCTGCGTTGCCGCTTTCGCATTGCTGCCGTTCATGCGACGCGCGGCAACCGAGTTTGACAGGCGACAACCGTGCGCGACCAACTCGACCTCTCATAGCGGTCGATTTGGTTGTTGCAGCTGCCCCATATCGAGTTCAAGATTAGGAGCGCCACTGCTGCTCGCCATTACGATATGCGAGACTCAACCTTGTTCGCATATCTGTCTTGCTGACCTTCATTACGCAAACGGATGGGACGATTTGCTATGACTCGCCTCGCGCTTTTTGTGATCCTGATCAGCCTCACCGCTACTGTAGGGACGGCACAGACTCCGCCCTCCGCTCGCGAGATCGCTGCTTATGAAGGGCTCTTCAAAGCCGCTCAGGAGGGTGACGTCACAAAGATCCTGCAACTTGTGGAGGAGAGAGAAAACGTCAACGCCCGCGATCCTCGGGGCCGCACCCCGGTGCACGTGGCAGCATTTGCCTCGCAAGATGAGGCCTTGCGCGCGCTGGCTGAGGCCGGCGCTGACATGAACGCTCTTGATGGTCAGGCCTACGATGTGGTTACGATTGCGGCGGTGGCAGACGATCCTGATCTGATGTCGCTCGCGATCGAGCTTGGCAACGATCCGGGCCTCACGACCAGCCCCTACGACGGTACGGCGCTCATCGCAGCTGCGCATCTCGGCCATGTTGAGGTCGTCCGCCGACTGATCGCTGCTGGGGCACCACTCGATCACGTTAATAACCTGCACTGGACGGCAGTGATGGAGGCTGTGGTTTTGGGTGACGGGGGTGAAAACCATTACGCGGTGCTCGATGCCTTGCTCAAAGCCGGGAGCGACCGAACGCTTGCTGACCGGGAAGGTGTCACGCCGCTCCTTCACGCCGAAAGTCGCGAATATTCCGAGATGGCAGAGCGGCTTAGACAAGTTGACTGAGTGTCGCTCCGCAGACCGGAAGAACTAGATTTTCTTGCAGGAACACCGCTGGCGAACCGTAACGTTGAGCTGCGACCCCGTGCCCTTTAGACTCGGGCAGGAGCCAACTCAATGGTAAGGCGGCTACGCCCAAGATTAAGCCAGATCCGGTATTTGCGTCAAATGAACAAGCTTGAAAAAACGAATTTGGGCTGCTGGCCCGCATCGATCGTTCCAAGGCGTCGAATCCTGACTGCAACGGGTCTTGCCGCTTTGACGGTTGGATTGAGCAACCCTGTTGCTGGCCACACTATCACAACAGAGGCCGAGGCAATCTCACAACCGATTGACCCCAGCGACGAGAATTTCATGGAGCGCGCCTTCGATATGCGTCAGGCTGCAATTGACTATGGCGACCAGGCGTATGGTGCTGTTCTGGTTCGCGACAAGGTTATCGTTGGCCAATCCTGGAGCCGGGTCATCTTGGATCAAGATCCGACAGCCCATGCCGAAATGGCAGCGATCAGAGATGCAGCAAATCGTCTAGTCAGCCGGGATTTGGGCGAAACGGTCATGTATTCATCCTCTCGACCCTGCCCGATGTGCGAAGCAGCGGCTTTTTGGGCTGGCGTCAGCCAAATGATCTATGGGCGCGACATAAAAAGGGCCGGTTCCCCGAAATTATGCGAGTAGTTTGGCGTTTTTTTGCCGCCGAGCAGGCATCGCGATACATTAGGTGTCGATCGGTGGAGGTAAGAGCAACCCATACCGGCCGTTGATCAAGGTTCCCGCCGCCGCGGTGCTCTGCCAGACCAGTCGTTCAATCACGCACAACCCTGCGGATTTTTAACCGAACCTCGTGGAGGTGGTAAACTGGACCCTTGAAAACGGTGAGATCAAACGTTCAATAGGTGAACAATTAACGGAGGGCTCTACGGTCGCCCGAGACCCGAACTGGTCCCTAATTCGATTGAGGTAAATCAAAGCATTGCAGTCTCTGGCTTAGTAAACGTCTATGGTGAAAGGAGCTCGCCAATGAAGTTTTCAGAGAAATGGCAAAGTGCTTTTGACCAAAGAGATCGGGCCGCATTTCAAGACCTGATCGTCGACGGATTTTGTTATGTCAGACATCAATCCGGTGGCGAAATCACCAAAGAAGAAATGATCAATATTTGGACGTCTGATGGTCCCAGGCCGGTCAGGCGGGACTACAGAGTGGTTTACGAAAATGACGACATTCTCGTGACGCATTCTTTTATGGAGTTTCCTAGAGGCAGCCGTGAAGCGGTTATGGTCGTCATGCTTGTGAAAAACGGAAAACTGATCAGGATGGAAACGGGCGCGACTTCATTGAGTTCATAGGTTCAGGTGGCGGCGCAGCGACCAGGCTGACCGCAACCGAAAGATCTGTAATCAGCGTGTCCTGCTTGCCAAGACATAGAGCAGGGAAACACCCCACGGCTCGGGCATGATGATACCCCCTTGGGCGGCCTCGTGGCCCAGTAGGGGTAGCGTCCAGTTGTATTCTTAGGGCTCTCCAACCGGCTCCAATTCGTACAGGCCCCGGAGCACCGTTACCGGAAAAGGAAAGTTCTCAAAGCGGCGCACTATGGGTGTGGGCTCAACTCTCTCAGTTGCCTTTTCCTGCGCCTGCACAGCTCCGGAGGCACCCAGTTTCAGGCGAGTTGCGTGGAGCAGTTTGCACAGCCGAAGCAGATAATCGCGGGGCATGCCATGGTTCAGAACCTGAATTTCACGCCCAGTACCGGGCCGTGCTGAGAAACGTCATAGGCAAATGGGCCTGTCGACAGTGTGGTTCTGTAATCCATGCTGTAGTAACGCCACCCAAAGAACAGCGAGGTTTTCTCCCAGGGGCGCCAGTCGACACCGACATTGGCGCCGACTTGCAGGTCGTTTCCCCCGGCTCCAAAACCGCCAAGGTCAAGGGAAGCGATGGCTGTCCATTGGTCGTTCAGAACCCAAGTGCCTCGGGCACCAATCACAGGTTCCCACCAGCCTTCATCTCCGCCGAGTGTCGGTAGGGGCGCAGGTGCCGATATCGTCACTTCCTGTCGCAGCGAGTTGTAACGGACGCCTAATTGCAGATCGAAGGCGTAGCGCTGACCATTGTCACCAACTGCATCGACAATTTTATAGGCCGCCAGAAGCCCCAGCCATTTCTGCCGAATGTCGGCCTTGAAAGTAGCCCCGCCCGGAGTTGGCAGAGCGCCATCAGCCTCCAGTCCGATATAGTTGGCATCCAGGATGAACCCCCAATCGCCGCGCCAGGCCTCATAACGACCTGCGGCTGCAAAATCGAGAAGATTGATCGCGTCGCTTAAATCAAGATCAAGCGGAACGGTAGTTCCGGCTATGGTGGATGTTCCGCTCGTCCGCGCGGGTAGAAAGGCGTAAAGCGCCAGAGTGTGCCGCCATTCGGTTTCGCCTTGCCCTGCCAGCGGGATCGGCTCGGCATGAGCTTGATCGCCAAGAAACGACAACAGCAATCCGAAGGCAGATAATGCTCTTTTCGTGTTTTGCATTTTTTCTTCTCCCGGCGTTTGGGGCTCGCCGTTGCGCAAACCCCAAGATCGCTGTTAGTCATGCGCAGTGAGTGTGGCGTCTTCAGGGGTCATCGGCGCGCGGTGCGGAAATTGCTGCACCCGTCCCGTATGCTGACCCAGCAGATTCTGCATGGGCGCTACCGCAAAAAGGCCGGGGTAAAGCTGGCCGTATTTTTCGCCCGGGTCGCGTTTGATGTTATAAAATTCCATGCCTGGAAGACCACCGGAACCTTCCTTGATATGGATCTTGAAGTCTTCGTAGCGGATGGCGCCAAGCTTAGGCCCACTGTAGTAAGCCATGAAATTGCGACGTCCGTGGCCTTCGCCATTCAGCAACAGCGAAGTCTGGTCGACGCCATCGGTGATCCGGTCATTTGGGATATGGTCAGTTGCGCCGGCAATGCGCGCCGCTGTGGTGAACAGGTCTGTCACATGCAGTGTATCGATCGGATCCTGTCTGGGGTTGATCATGCCGGGCCACCAGGCCATCGCAGGGACGCGCACTCCACCTTCGAGGATTTCGCCTTTGGATCCTTGCAGCAAGGTGTAGCCCGAAGTTGGGTAAAAGGCATACATTGGCCCATTGTCGCTTATCCAGACGACAAGGGTGTTCTCGGCAATACCTTGGTCCTCAAGTGTGTCCAGCAGTTGGCGCATATGATTGTTGTGCAGCATCATGAACGAGGCCTGTCGATTGTTTTTATCTACACCGGGCGCGTCGAAAAACTCCTCTGACGGCGCCAGTTGCAAGGCATAGGACGCCCAGTAGATGAAGAACGGGTCTTCGTCTTGCGCGTGCTCTGTTACATAGCTTGTGATTTGCGAAATCGACTCGTTTTCAAAGGCTTCTTGACGCTCGGGCGACAGAACCCCAGCTGCGCCTTCTATCGGGGTGCGGCCTTCTCCGGCCTTTCCAACATAACCTGCAACCGACAGGTCGATCCCGGTGCGTGCCTTGTATTCCTCGTTTCCGGGGAAATCGGCAAAGGGGTAGGTTCCGCTGCGGTCATCAAAGGACGCCTGCCAGTAATCCGGCGCGCCATTGAATAATCCATAGTATGCATAATCATAGCCTTGGTTCTCGGGCGCATGTTCAGGCAGGTCGCCCAAATGCCACTTGCCCCACATGGCGGTGTTATAGCCTTCTTCCTTCAGGACTTCAGCAATTGTGACTTCCTCAGGTGACAGCCCGTCCTCCATGCCAGGCCACAGGACCGACAAAAGGCCGGTTCTCACCGGGTGTCGGCCCGTGTTGATGGCGATGCGGGAAGGCGTGCAGGAGGGTTCTGCATAAGCAGACCAAAAGCGCATGCCGTCAAAGGCCATCTTGTCGAGCTCTTCTGACGGCGTGCCGCGGTGCTTGCCGCCGCCCTGCCATCCAAGCTCACCCCAACCGATGTCATCTGTCAGGACATAGACGATGTTGGGCTTCTTGCCGTGTTTTGCTTCGAGATCCGCAAGTTTTGCGTCGATGGCTTCGTCTTCGACTGCCCATGCAGCGGCATTTCTATTAGCAAAGTCCAGATGTGGACCGTCGGGTTCAATTGCGTGGGTCATTTGAACCCCGGAGAAGAATAAGGCTGATGTCAGCCCAAAGGTGCGAGAAAATCTCATTGTTGTAGCCTCCTGATACGAATCTGGGTTTTTGGTGGCCTCGGTTTCGAGCACGATACGCGGTGAAGCCGGAGCGCTTGCCTTAGTTCCCCTGGCTTTCGACACCGGTAATTACATAGCGGGCGTCACCGTAGGTTTCCTTCCAGAGCTCAACCATGGCCTTAGTCTCGGGACGGATATTCTCAACATCCTCGTATGGCTCGCCCCGTGCCGGTTCCCAATCCGGGAACTTGGCTTTCAGGCGGCGGTGATGTGCCAGCATGCGACCGAACGAAGTGCCCGCCCAGACCCCCTGTCGTTTGAGCGGGTAGTCTTCACGTGGATCCCAAAACAGGTTGAACATCTGTGCCATGGCCGGGTTCACACCGGGGGCTGGCCAATGGATCTTCATGTTCTGTTTTACCGTCGCCTTGAGGCTATCCACCTCATAAAGGTGTACGTAGTCACGCCGACCGAAAGTATCGCCATTCATCAGAAGAGATGTCTGATCGACACCGTCCACGACCCGATCAGTTGGAATTCCGCCCATGGTGCCGGCGATGCGGGCAAAGGTGGTGTACAGGTCGGCGATGAAGACCATGTCGCCAAGAACCTCGCCAGGTTCGATTACGCCCGGCCAGCGGATGAATGCACCAACCCGATGGCCACCCTCCAGCGCGGTGCCCTTGGTGCCGCGAAACAACCAGTCGGTATAGCCGCTGTCGGGCAGTTCCTGTTTCATTGGCCCGTTGTCACCCATCACCATCACGATGGTGTTGTCCGCAATGTCCAGTTGGTCGATTTCTGCAAGAACTTCGCCGACATAGCCATCAACCTGCGTCATGGCATTGGCCCAACGACCGCAGTTGGCGTTCAGGTAGTCTCCGTTTGGAACCGCATTCAGAATGCTGACCGGAATTTGCGGCCAATAGTTCAGGAAGAACGGCTTGTCCCCGGCTGCAATGGTCCGCAGAGACTCCAGCGCCTGCTCCTGGAACTTCTCGTTGACGTCGATATACATCTGTTCGTCAGGACGTTCCCCCGGCTCGATGCCCCATTCACGCACCGGACCGTTCTTTTCGCCTTTGACCTGAGTAACCCAGTCATACAGACGGAAAGACTTATCGATTGCATATGGGTTCTCTTTCAGGCTTTCAGGCGTGAAGGACGCTGTCAGGCTCATGCGCTCGGCATCGCGGGTCAGGAAGCTGTAAGACACTTGATTGTGCATTGGAAAGGACGCGTAATCGAAGCCCTGATTGATGGGGTAAGCTTCCTTGATGTCGCCCATGTGCCACTTGCCAATGTGGTTCGTGGCATAGCCCGCGTCCGAGAGCAGTTCCGGCAAGGTAATCTCCTCGGCATTGAGGCCCACTCCCTCCGGAGGCGTCACCTTTGTCAGTTCCATGCCCGTCCGCACGGCATAACGGCCGGTCATCATCGCCACCCGTGTGGATGTGCAGATATTCTCGGCGTACATATGTGTGAACGCGGCGCCTTCCTTGGCAAGCTGGTCCAGAGCATCGGTGCGGCCGCCGCGGATCTTGTTCAGTTCGGGCATGCCAAATTCGCCAAAGCCCATATCGTCGATCAGGATGTAGACGATGTTAGGGGGCTTGCCGCCATTGGTTTCGCGCAACTCAGCCAGCTTCTTGTCGATATCAATATCCTCGGACGCCCATCTCTCACCGTGTTGCTTTTGCAGGATGTAATGTTCGGTATCGTGCTGAATGTCCTGAGCAACCACGGGGGTTGTTAAAGACAACGAAGCCGCCGCAGCAGCGATGTTGCAGATGTACTTCGGTTTCATTTCGCCCTCTTGTTTCTAAGTGATTGTTCGAAAGATGCGATTATGCTCGGCCGACGTGCTTTAATCGCTGATAGCGTTGTTCATGACATCGGCCTGGATACGGGCGTCGATAGCCTCGGCCACCGCGAGTTCCGCGTCCTCCATCGCGACAAGGGCGAAATCGATGGCAAGAGCGGCATTGAACTCCAACCGGTCAGCCCGATGTTCGGCATGGGTCGCATCGATAGCGTCTTTTTTTGCTTCGAATTCTTTGCGAACGCTGGTCGCCTTGTCGCGCATGGACTGGTTTAAGGCGGCCCAGGCTGAGGCGATCTCGTCGCTCTTGGATTGCACCACCGTCTGGAGCTTGTCCTGCTGCGCCTGAACATCCGCCTTCATGGTCGCCACTTTCAGCTCCCGTTTCTCCTTCTGTTCGGATTTGAAGGCATCGGCGCGCGCTTCAATGTCCCCGACTCGCACAGAAAGGTCTGCGAGTTTGTCGGAAAGTTTGGTCATTGGGCGCCTCCCTAGTTCAGGCAATCTCGACAACCCGGCAGAAGACATATCTCTTCCGGTGCCGCTCCGGTGTTTCCGGTGCGGAGTTTTTGCTGAGATCGGTTTCAGTCGTGATTGGTCTTGCAACCCATTCGGGTTTTCGCATGAACTGGTGGGCAAACCAACAGTACGGTTGGAATAACAAGAATTCTCAAATAGAATTTCAGATATGGATCAATTTGTTGCAATGCGTGCCTTTGTTCGTGTGGCTCAAGCACAGAGCTTTCAGGAGGCGGCGAAACTCGAGGGGATCACACAGAGTGCCGTGAGCAAACGAGTCGCGGCGCTCGAAGACTATCTGGGCGTCCAGTTACTCCGACGCAATCAGCGAAACGTCACGCTGACCACTCTGGGCCAGACACACTATGACGATTGCATCAGCCTGCTTGCGGATCTCGATGCGGCGGAAACTCGCATTCGCACCGACGCGCGCACCCCTGCCGGGGTTGTTAGGGTGTCGATGTCCCCAGTTCTATCCCGCTTGATTGTAGCGCCGCTGATCACCGAATTCGCTCAGGAATACCCCCGGATCGAAGTGGTATCGTTCCTGACCGAAGCGCATGTCGATATCGTCGGTCAGGGTATCGACCTTGCACTCAGGGCAAGGCATCTTGAAGATTCCGCGCTTGTCGCGCGCCGTATTTCGTCAAATCCACTCACCTTGGCGGCTGCTCCTTCCTACCTAGAAGCTGCCCCACGGCTAGAGAAACCCGAGGACCTGTCGAAGCACCGATGCTTGACTTTCAACCGAATGAAAACTTTGCACTCCTGGCGCTTCACGAAAGGGCGAAGGGTGCGGGAAGTCACGATTCAAGGGCAGTTGACGGCCGACCAGGGTGATACTCTTGCGGAATACGCAGCTGCTGGGGCTGGTGTCGTGCTCATGCCCGAATGGGTATTGTCCGATCATCTTGCCTCAGGACGTCTTGTGCGCCTCTTACAGGACTGGTTGCCGCCCAACATCCCGCTGCATCTGGTCATGGTAAGAGGCTCCAACGTCCCCCTACGTGTTCGCCTGCTGTCCGATTTTATCCGAAGATCGGTTCGACAAAGAGACTTGCTACCAAGGTGAATTGGACAGACTGCCTGACCTGCTTTGTGGTCACCCGATCTTGCGAATACCACTCGAATGGCTGGTTTGTGGGAGCCGCCCGGCAACGCTGAGTCTGGGCGTGAAGGACTGTTTTTTGTTCGCACGCTCAACTTTGCAAAGTCTGGCTTCTACGCAAAGCCGTCATTGAGACGGCCCGCAGCATTCTGCAGTATGGGCTCAATGCTGCATATTGCCCAAATGTCGGCTCTAGCGAGTTGGCAAGGGAACTACTGGCCACTCGGTTGTGACCTCTGCCTGCACGCCACGCTCGAGGTACGTGGAAAGCACAACGAAACTCTTCGTGCTGCGAACCCCCGGCAGTACATACAATTGCGACAGGAAGTCTTCGAGCGCATGGGCGTTTGCCGTTCGAACCTTGATGATCACGCAGGTATCCCCCGCGACCGAATGCACCTCCTCGACTTCGGGAAACTGGCGCAAGGTCAACATCCGCTCGCTCTTGCCCCAGCCGTCCGCATCGACATGCACGAAAGCTAGAAAGTCCTTGCCACATGACGGGCCATCAAGACGTGCACCAATGCTCTTTATCGCGTGTTTACGCAGTCTCTTGACACGTTCATATACTGCCGGGGCCGACAAACCGACGTGTTCGCCGATCTCGGCATAAGTCGCCCGCCCGTCTTCAGTGATAGCACCTAATATTCTTCGGTCAAAATCGTCCAAGGCACGCCTTGGCGGTACTACGCGCTGAAAATCAGCTGTTTCTTTCACCATATCGTCTAATCAGCCTTATCAACCAATAAACATTCGGCAATATATCTGTATATCAAAAGGAAATTCAGATGAAGGCAAAAGAAATCAACCCAACCGATGGCATTTACCCCGCGACCCGTGACTATGTTCACGCCATGGAAGTCTCAGGTGCCAGCAGACAGCTTTTTGTCAGCGGAACAATGGGCTTGGCAGGGGACGGTTCAGCACCAGCGAGCCTTGATGAACAGCTCGATCTGGTTTGGAAGAATATCCGTTGCATTCTGGCAGAGGCAGATATGTCAGTTGCGAATATTGTTCGGCTGACCAGCTACATGGCGCGACCAGAATTTGCCCGAAAAAATCAATCGGCTCGTGAGGAAGCACTAGAGGGCCGGGTCGTGCCAACAACCGCCTTTGTGGTGACTACCCTTGATCCTTCGTGGCTGATTGAGATCGAAGTTGTCGCCATGGTCTAAGTTCGTTGAGAGCAGACCCTGCTTGCCAATCAACAAGGTCTGCAAAATCGGCCCTATTTCCCTTGATAGCGCCACTTGGAACGGCTGGTTTCGGTGAAATCCGCGCTGCCGAGTCAATCTACGTGTCACAAAAGGTCAACCCGGCGATTCATTCAGACTCAGGGCGAAAGAAAATCAACAGGTTGAAGAGCGGCCAAGGATCAAATTATGGCCAGTACTTTGACACCAATTGACAGACAGATTGTTTTTTCGGGCATTGAGCCCATTTCACCGAATGCTGCGGCTTCTATGGATGTCCGGTTTCATACCTTTGCGTGCTGTTTCGGCTTCGACTCGAGAGGATTGCGAGCAACACCGCGCCAAAGGTCAGGACACTACATATCGCGAACGTTCCCGCCATAGCAAAGCTGATGATCTGCGCGTCATCTCTGATGCCGGTTTCAAAACGCGCCAGTGACCAGAAAACTGCGCTGACAGCTCCCGCACCTAGGACAAAGCCGAAGTTGCGGCTGAGATTGAGGATGCCCGAGGTCACGCCTCGATCATGTTCCGAAGCCGTCGCCATCACGGATGTGTTCAATGCGGCCAAAAAAACCTGATAGCTGGGCGAAAGCAGCATGAAAGCCATGACGAACCCGCTAAGCCCGAATACATAGGGAAGCCCCGCCATCGCGGCAGTTGCTATGACCATCGCTGATGCACCTACGAGCGCAGCACGATCGGCCCCGATTCTTTCTGTCAATCGCCCGGCCGGAATGCCGCTCAGAGAAGACGAAATTGGGCCGATGGACATTACCAGACCCATCTGAGTTGTCGTCAAACCAAGCCCATCTATCAAGAAGAACGGTCCCACCACCAGTATGCCCATCATCACCAGGGACACGATGGCGTTCATGGCGAGGCTGAAACGCAAATGTGTAGACCGCAGCAACTCAAGCGGGATGATCGGAGTGTTGGTGCGTGCCTCGATGACACGAAACGCTATGAGTGCACCAACCGCAACGACCGTGAGCATGGCCACAGTGGGATCAAGGCCATTGTTCATATCAGATATGAGGAAGGTGAGGGCGGCAAGAAAAATGGCCAGGGCGCCCGCGCCAGGAACGTCGATGCCCTTCTGCTCATCGGCGCGTCTACGATTTTGGACATAGGCAAAACACAGGGCGAGCGCGACCAATGCTACAGGGATTTGCAGCAGGTAAACTGTGCGCCAACCGAAAGCGGCCACAACAACTCCTCCAAGGGCGGGGCCTGAGGCTGTCCCGATGGCCGACATCGTTCCCATTGCCCCCATCCATCGACCGACCTGTCCTGCCGGAACGAAATCGCGCACCAATGCCAGGGGCATTGCCATCATTGCAGCAGCGTCCGCTCCCTGGATAAATCGGCTGGCAACCAGCATCGGTAGTGTGGGTGCCTGGAAAGCGAGAAATGCGCCCAAAATGTAGAGGCACAGTCCAGAAAGAAGCACCGAACGCTTGCCAAAGAGATCTCCTGCACGCCCAACCGGCACGATGAGTGCAGTGGTCGCCAGGACATAGATCGATATCACCAACGTCGGGTCGACACTCTGACCCTGAAATTCATACGACAGCTCCGGTAAAGTGACGGCAGCGGTGCTGGTCCCCAGGGCCGCCAGAACAATTGAAAGGCTGGGGCCGGACAGGGTAACCATCACGTTGTTTTGTCTTTCGGGTAGTGCAAGTTCTTTCACTCAACTGCTCCATTGTAAAAATTTAGCATCCAGCCTACGACTTGAAGTTAAGTTCAAGTCAATGGATGTTTGTGTGGAAAAACTCCTGGATATTGCAGAGGTGTCGGATCGGTCGGGTGTGAGTACGTCTGGCTTGCGGTACTATGAAAAAAAGAATCTTATCGAAGCGGTGGCTCGCAAAGGGTTGCGTCGCCAATACGAGCCAGCTGTTCTGCAGGAGCTTGCACTGATAAACCTTGCGAAATCGGCAGGCTTTACACTCGACGAAATTGGTTCAGTTTTACGCCGACCCGGAACAACTCTCATTCCGCGCGATGTGCTAGTCGACAAAGCCGAGAGCTTAGAGGATCAGGCCAAGCACCTGGTAATTCTCGCGAACATGCTACGTCATGTGGCGAACTGCCCCTTTGAGGACCATTTCGATTGCTCCCGTTTCAAGAAGCTGTTGAAAGTCGCGACCAGAGTCACGAACGACTGAGGAGCAGCAGACATAAAGTAGCCATTGGCGCAGCAGCAGATAATCCACACTTGGTCCGCCCTATTTCCCTTGATAGTGCCACTTGGAACGGCAGGACTTCGGAGAAATCGGCGCGGCCGAGGCAGTCTACGTGTCACAAAAGGTCAATCGGGCTCTTCATTTGCTGCACGAGTTTTCTACACTCCGGGATATCACAAGGATGCTGCTGGCGCAGCTGCGTTGAACAGACCCTCCGCCGCGTCAGAAGCGAGCTGCGCCGCTAGGTTCAATCGGAGCGGGCTGGATGGGAACAAGCAGATCCGGTGAACAGAGTGTGAGGTAGATGGTATCTCCGGTTTTCAGCATGAGATTCGAAAGCCAGCGCGACAACCTGAAAAAAGGTGATCTGGTCTATGCCGAGGCAGAAATCGAAATCACAAGCTGCGAGAAAAACGGAGAAACCATCTACGGCGTCTCGACCATTGCGAACCAGGTCTCGGTGGCTCCGACCGAATGCATCGGTAATTGAGAGGGCAGGGCGGTACAAGCTGCCCTTTTCCCTTGCTCCAAGTCCGAGCAACGCAAATGAGAATGGCCCTACTCGTGTATTAAGCCAATCTACATCCTATTATTCGCCTTATAGGGGAATCCCCCAATGGCAGGACACAAAAGAAGCCTCTACAAGCAACTCAGCGCTTCTTTCCTCCCCTTCTCGAAGTGCGGGTTTAACGGGGATCGGTCAATTTCATGCCGGTCCCCGCCTTTTATTTTGGGGTATCAGGTCGAATGGACTGCGGCGATGCTCGATGGATTGATGAGCTTAAATGAGCCATCTTCACAGAAATCCGCATCGGCAACGGCGCGCTCGACCCCAAACTTCTGCAGAAACGGCGCGATTAGGTTCGGATCCGTAGCATTGAGCCTCTCCCAAAGAAGAGGTCCTCCCCTAAGCTGCCGTTCTATCCGCAATTTTCGATGACCGCTTTTTGCTCTCCGTAATAATAGCAAACAAACAGAGAACTGCTTGCAGCAACAAACGCCTTGAGAACCTGACCCCGTTGTTTACCGTGTCCTATAAGAGCTATTTCGACATGTCCCATCCGGCATCAATCAAAGCTGACGTTATGCCTTCAAACATTTCGGGACGGGAATAAAACGCACCCAGAACCAAATCTGGCCTGAATTCTGGCCAGGACTGTTTCAGTTGATTCAGTGTTGCCTTCGCTTCTTTGGTTTCACCCAGCCTCAGATGGGCAGCCGCCAGGTAGACCAGAGAGAGCGCGCTGACAGGGTCGCCATTGTCACTCGCAAATTCCAGTGACGAGATTGCTTCCTGAAACTTCCCGATGTGAAAGCTGGCAACTGCGTGAATGTTCCTGTGTGCAAACCGATGACTTCCGATCTCTCTCGGATGGCTTGGGTCACTGACGTCATACGCTTCTTCAAAGCGACCCAGAACCAGTAGTATCACGCCGCGAAAGTCCAGAACGTTTCCGTCTTTGGGTCGAAGCGACTGGGCGAGTGCTGAATACCCCAGTGCACTGTCATAGTCGCCAGTGACGTATGACACCCATGCCATTGCGGATTGGCTCCAGCCGTTTGATGGCGCAATGTCCACCGCTTTCTGTGCCATTTTCCCTGCATCCGATATCAGGGCTTCGCGCTCTTCGTGGCTTCGTGTTTGAAGGACCTGAGTTCCCAGGCTGTGGGCCAATCCGGCATACCCACAGTAGAAATCAGGGGCCTCTTTGATAGCCATTCTGAATATGTCGCTCGCCGCGATTTGGTTATCAATACTTGCGATAGGAAACAGCAGACCCCGGGCTTGATCGCAATAATTCGATGCCTGGACCGTCGCGGGTGACTTACCCGCCAGAGCCTGTCGCTCTAGCGTGCGCGCGGGCGTTTGTGAGCTGACTTCATTGGCATTCTCTGAGCGCCCGCCCAAGCTGTAGACCAGAACTATGACAGATAGGGCGGCGACAGGAATGCCAATTAGCCAAAACAGCCTTGGCCTGTTTCCCGAATGAACGAACTGAAATGCTTCACTTGGCTCCGAGAGGTCCTCGAACCAGGGCGCGTACCCACCACTGTCGATATGAATGCGCAGATCATCTTCGGCACCAATCGTTTCGTAGTATTGTTGAAGCTTTCGCCGGAGTCGCCCGGCATCTACGCGAACGACGTTGATGTGACTGTCTTCGCTGGCAAAACTCTTGAAGTAGACATCCTGAGCAATTGTCTTTCCAAGAATAGCTTCGGACCTGCCTTCAATGGCCTCTTCAACTACGTAGCTCAGGAAGTTTCGCAGGCGTTCCGCCTTGGAGAACGTGTCACTGGCCAACACGCGTTCCAAAGCTTCCCTTACGTGGGCCGCATGCCGTTCCGGATCAAGTGCCAGATTTTGCTCAACCATCTCGCAATTCAAGTTTCGCTGTGTTTTCAGAACAATACTGCCGCCTGACCAACTGGATGTCACCCTAATTTCACGGTGTTATCCTTCCGCGATACGCCTTGTGCCCTCAAGCTCGTGCTCAGAGAGAAGCCAGGTGGCCGGACGATGACGGACGTAAATTTACTAGAACTCGCTTTCCCAGACCAAATCAATCGCATCCGTCAAATGCGAAAGACCCATCGTGGATTTGAGACGCTTTGCCAGGATTTCGAGTTGCTCTCGGCTGAGCTGGAGAGGCCGGAGATAGTCAATGAGACAACTCCGGCAGGTCTGAACGGCCCCGTCACCGAAAGCCTTGACGGCCTGGCTGAAGAGATTGCCGAACATCTGTCTCGGGTCGCCCAGGCAGAAATCGTCCCGAAAACCATTTCAGAAGTGGTTCCCATATACACCCAGGCTCGAATAAAGGATTGAGAAATGCTGCAAGACAGATGGAAGAAGTCGACTAAGTCACTCGGCGCTCTCGCCACCGCGGCGACACTATTCGCCACAAGTGCATTTGGTCAGGGGATTCCAGTACAAGATCCTTCATCACATGAAGACATTGCCGCTGCCTTGGGCGGCGGTGTTCCGATGGGGCGCTGGAAAGAGGGCCTCACCTTTGAGGGAATATCACCTCAGCCATGGTTAAAAAGCGCGGCCAACTGGTTCCCGCGCACCGAAAATGTTCAGCCCAATGAAATGCGGATCATCTTCATGGGATCGGCCCCGTTCATTCGTCCCGGACAGATGAACACCGCCATTCTTGTCGAACTGGGCAACGGCAAGATTTTCATGTTCGACATTGGTGAAGGCTCACCTGCAAATATCATCGCCAGTGGATATGCACTGAATGAAATCACCGACGTGTTCATTACCCACCTACATGTTGATCACTTTGGCGGTTTGCCATACCTGTGGATGTTCGGGACGTGGGCCGGTGGATGGCATGAACAGCTGACAGTGCATGGCCCATCAGGCCGCACCGAGGAATACGGCACGGCGACGATGGTCGAAGGCATGAAAATGATGACCGGCTGGCACCGGGATGCATTCAGCGTATTTCCGGTTGGCAAAGGTTGGGACATCATCGTCAACGAATTTGATTTCCGCGATAATGGCGGCGTGATCTATGACGAAGACGGGGTGAAGGTCACTCACTGGCAGCGCAGCCACGCTAAGGACGGCGCGTCCGGATATCGGTTGGACTGGAATGACATGTGCTTCATCTGGACAGGCGACGGCCGACCCAACATGATCGACATACCTTTCGCCAAAGGCTGTGATGTCTTTGTCACCGAACAGCAACAGGAAATCATCGAAATCTCATCCGGTGTTCAGGGCGTGCCGCCATTCCTGGGGCGCTACACGGTCGATACTCATCACACGCCCAGCTATGCTGCTGGCTACATTGCCAATCTGGTTCAGCCCCGGCTTTTGATGAATACGCACATGAGCTATGATCCATATCAGATTGAAGAAACCGTTGCGGAAATTCGCGAGCACTGGAAAGGCCCTTATCACTTTGGTGCGCCTGACGGCATCGTGGTCAACGTAACAAAGGATCAGATCTGGGTGCGTGAAGGTATTCTGCCACGGTTCCCGAACTCACGTGCGCCGCAATTTGATTTCAGCAATGGCCAGCTTGTGGTGCCGTATCCTCCGCATCAGCGCGAGGACATTCAGGAACCCTACGTGCGTGATATGGAAATCGATCCGAAGCTGTACTACCCTGAAGGGTATCATCCTGAGTTGCTGACCGAATGGCCAGTCGAGGGTGATCTTGTTGTTCCTCTGGATGCACTTCCTGAGAACCTGAAAGAGAGCATGGGCGCGGCGTGGCGCCATCGTGAAGCCAACCGCAAAGTGTTGGAAGAGCAAGGCGACAATTAAATCGCAACGGCAATCAAACCGGTCATCCGAAACCCCGGGTGGCCGATCAGCATGATCTAAAGCGCCGCGAGAGGGATAAAGTCTTGTTAATCGTACTTGGACTCTACTTTGGAATAGTCTGGCTGGTCTTTTCCAAGTTCCAACTTCTTCCCTGGAACGGGTTCTGGAAAACTCTGATTTACGGTGTAGCTGCTGCTATTGCTCTGGTGGTCATCGGAGCACTGAACCACACGACGCCGACAGGCCCGGTATCCGTACAGGGCGTTTCTACAAACATAGCGCCAAACGTTGCCGGCTCTGTGATCGAGGTGGCTGTAGAGGCAAACCAATCGGTTGCAAAAGGCGACACGCTTTTTCGGATAGATGACGAGGTTTACAAAGCCGAAGTCTTGCGGTTGGAAGCTGCGCTGGAAACCGCGAAGTCCTCTGCCGATCAATTGGTGTCGGATTTATCAGCCGCCGAGGCAGAGATCACCTCGCTGACCGCACAGCTGACTTTTGGAGTTCAACGTCGCGATGATATCATCCGTTTGGAGGAACGCGGAGCAACAACGACCTTCCAGTTGCAAGAGGCCGTTTCAACCATCGACCAGTTGACTGCGGGTATACGAGCCGCCGAGGCCAGAAAAACAGGTTTAGAGCGGCGTATCGCGGCGAAAATCGATGGACGTGACGTAGGCGTTGTGGAGGCCGAGCAGGCGCTTGCACAAGCCCGGTGGAATTTGGATCAAACGGTCATAAAGGCGCCAGGAAGCGGTGTTGTAACTGCTGTTTCATTGCGACCAGGCAACCGCGCGACCCCTTTGCAGGGGGCGATTACGTTTGTCGATCCCGGCGACTATGCAGTTGTAGCAACTCTACCCCAATCCAGCCGTGCCAACGTTTCAGTCGGTGATGAAATCAGGATTGCTTTGAGAACAGTCCCCGGCGATGAAATCACCGGCCACATTTCTGCGTTTCCCGTGGGAACGAACGAAGGCACTGTTGACCTAAGGTCTGGCCTTCCTTCTTTGCGAGAGTTGGCCGGGGTCTCCAGCTACATCGTATTGGTCAATCTGCCAGAGGATATAGAAAACAGTGCAATACAGTTTGGGACGTCAGGAACGGCATTGGTCAAAACGGACAAGGCCGGAGCCATCGGTATTTTGGCAGAGATTCTATTCTGGGTTACCAAACAATTCAATTACATCTGAGCCTGACTCCGCTTTGTCCAGCGGATGTCGGGATACATATTGTCTAGTTCGGCAAAAACATGAATAGAAGTTTCGGTTCAGCAGAGGCATTGTTGCCCAAATGGGGGTTTGAGCATACAGGCCCTTTCCCCGGAGGGATTTATCCTACGGGTTCTGTGACAGGGATGCCAAGAGCGGTGTAGCGGTTGAGCACCGCGATCCGGACTTGGAGCTCAGCGACCTGCCGGTCGAAGTCTCGGGCCATGAGGCCCTGGTCAAGCAGTTTGACGCAGTTCATCTTCGTTTCGGCGCGGCTTCTGGGGCGGTATCCGGTCAGCCGCCGCCACAGTGCTCGACCCAGGCATTTGCAGGTCCTTGCTGCCTCGTTTCGGGCAATGGTGCCAGCAGTGTTTGGTTTCCACGGTTGGGCATTCTTGCGCGGTGGGATGATGGCATCGGCTCCACGA
>NZ_JBGOSH010000021.1:0-50692 GCF_041537925.1 Ruegeria hyattellae
GGATGTCTTTGACGACCCGTTCGGCCGCCGGTTTGTCGGTTCCAACTTTCAGTCTCATCTTCACTCCTTGACGGTTCAGATGAGCCAGAAACCTTCCGTTATGCAAATACTCTAATCAGGCCCAAAGGTGCTGATCACGGACATACGAGACGGGCAAATCGCTCGAAGAAAAATACCACAGGCCCAAAGTGGAAGCTGCCCGGCAAGAGCGAGAACAATCTCGATCTCAAAGCCGAGTTCAAAGCATGTGATTGAGTGTCTATGGGGTGGGCTTATTCTAAGTGGCAATCCTCTGTAACCCGCAGAAATTAGGGGTTTTCACGGTTTATGATACAATACAAGAAGGTGAAAAAATGGACGGTAAACTGAATGATGAGTTGGGCCGTGAAGGCCTGAATGTCGAGTTCGACACATCCGCAAATCCGATTTTGTCGGTGGATGTGGAGCGGTATCAACAGTACTTGGATGATACTGATCTGAGCGAAGCAGAGAAGGCTGAATTTCTGCAATCTCTGTGGCAAGTCATCATCAGTTTTGTTGAACTGGGTTTCGGTGTGCATCCGCTTCAGGAAGTTTGTGGAAAAAACACCGGCACCTGCAGTCTGTCCACCGATGACGATTCAGATGCGGTAAGCTTAGAAACCCCCAAAGATGACGAAGACGCTCGCGCGGCAAACAGCGAGGGTGGTTTGGAGCTAGAATGAAAGATGAGTATTCAAAGAGCACGGATATGACGCGGGCATTGGTTTACTGCCGCGTGTCATCGACCAAGCAAAGGCTTGAAGGCAGTGGGCTGGAAAGCCAAGAGCAGCGCTGCCGTGCCTATGCTGATGACAAGGGCTACGTTGTAGAAGGCGTTTTTCCCGATGATGTGAGTGGCGGTGGCGACTTCATGCGTCGCCCCGGCATGGTTGCTTTGCTCAGCTTTTTTGATGCTCAAAAAAAGGCAAGCCCTACGTCGTAATCTTCGATGATTTGAAGCGCTTTGCCCGCGATACCGAATTCCATTTGAAGCTGCGCCGCGAGTTCGCGAAACGCGGGCAACGATTGAATGCTTGAACTTTCACATTGAAGATACGCCTGAAGGCAAGTTCATCGAGACAGTAATCGCGGCACAGGGCGAGCTCGAACGTGAACAGAATCGCCGCCAAGTGGTTCAAAAGATGAAAGCGCGTGTTGAGAACGGCTTCTGGGTTTTCCGCGCGCCTGTCGGATATAGATATGTCGCTGCCCCTTCCGGTGGCGAAAAAATTCTGGAACCTGATCCAGGACTCGTCCCCATCGTGACTGATGCACTCGAAGGCTATGCGTCAGGTCATTTTGGTTCTCAGGCAGAAGTTCAGCGCTTCCTTGAACGCAGCCCACACTTCCCTAAGGACAAACCGGACGGCACACTTCGTCCGATGACCGTAAACAGGCTACTGAAGAAAGTTGTTTACGCGGGCTACGTTGAAGCGCCGAAGTGGGGTGTCAGCACTCGCAAAGGTCAGCATGATGGTTTGATCAGTTTCGAAACATTCCAGAAAATCCAGGATGCTCTTGAAGGGCGTAAGCGACGCTATCCGGCGCGCAAAGATCACAACGAGGACTTTCCGTTGCGCGGGTTTGTAGCATGCGACTGCTGTGGCAACGCGATGACGGCTGCTTGGTCGAAAGGCAAGTACCTCCACTAGGCGTACTACCGGTGCGAAACGCGTGGCTGCGAGGCTAAGAGCAAATCGGTTCCCAAGGCGAAACTGGAAGAAGGTTTCGCGGAAATCTTGAAGGGCCTGCAGCCTGCTAAAGAACTCTTCCAACTTGCCAAGGTAATGCTTCGTGACGCGTGGGATATGCGCTTCGCCATTGCGCTTGGCGAGAAAGAGGCGGTGCAGAAAATGTTGGAAGGTACCAACCGTCAAATTCAAAGCCTGCTCGACCGGATCGTGGATGCGAACAACGCCTCTGTCGTGAGCGCCTATGAGGCGCGTATCGACAAGCTCGAACGCGACAAGATCGCGCTTCAAGAAAAGATCGACAGTGCGGTGCCTGATAAGGGACGGCTGGAGGATTGTATTGAACTTGCCATGAGATTCCTATCAAGTCCTTGGAATATATATAAAAATGGTGACTACACTATGCGCCAAACTGTGCTCAGATTGGCGTTTTCAGAGCCATTGCGATACGGCCAAAATGGTGTGTATGGAACTCCAGAATTGTCGTTCCCTTTCAAATACTTAGGGGCGATTTCGGGATCAAAAAGCGAGATGGTGCTGCTGGAGAGAATTGAACTCTCGACCTCTCCCTTACCAAGGGAGTGCTCTACCTCTGAGCTACAGCAGCGTCGTGGGCGGCTCTCTAGACCGAATGGTTGAACGGTGCAAGGCCTATCTGGACGGTTTTTTGCGGCTGCTGTAGAGAAAGGGAATGGCAGAGCAAAAACCATCCGAAAGCCGCCGGAAACCCGCCGCTTCGCGTGAAGACCGGCTGAAATCCGCGTTGAAGGCCAACCTAGCGCGGCGCAAGGCGCAGGCGCGCAAGCGGGCGGATGGGCAGGACAAAAACGAGCAGACAGAAAGCTGAGGGCAGATGGATTCGATTCTTGTGACGGGCAATGGCCCGCTGAATGGGCAGATTCCCATTGCCGGGGCGAAAAACGCCTGTTTGACGCTGATGCCGGCGACGCTGCTCAGCGAAGAACCGCTGACCCTGACCAACGCACCGCGGTTGAGCGACATCAAGACCATGACGCTGCTGCTGCAGTCGCTGGGGGCCGAAGTGTCGTCGTTGCAGGACGGGCAGGTCTTGGCGATGTCGAGCCACGATCTGAACAGCCACACAGCCGATTATGACATCGTGCGCAAGATGCGTGCCTCGAACCTTGTGTTGGGTCCGATGCTGGCGCGGCTGGGGCAGGCGGTGGTGTCGCTGCCGGGCGGCTGCGCTATCGGGGCGCGTCCGATGGACCTGCATATTGAAGCGCTCGAGGCGCTGGGGGCGGAGATCGAACTCCGGGACGGATACCTGCATGCCAAGGCGCCCGGCGGGCTGAAAGGGGCGGTGCATGAGATGCGGTTTGCCTCGGTCGGGGCGACTGAAAACATCGTGATGGCGGCAACCCTGGCCAAAGGAACGACGGTACTGAAAAACGCCGCGCGCGAGCCCGAGATCGTCGATTTGGTCGAGTGCCTGCGCAAGATGGGCGCGCAGATCGCGGGCGAAGGCACCTCGGCCATCGAAATCCAGGGCGTCGACCGGCTGCACGGCGCGACCCATCAGGTGGTGACCGACCGGATCGAACTGGGGACCTATATGTTAGCCCCGGCGATCTGCGGGGGAGAGGTAGAATTGCTGGGCGGTCGGCTGGACCTTGTCGGTGCCTTTGTCGAGAAACTGGACGCAGCCGCCATTGACGTGACCGAGACCGACAAAGGGTTGAAGGTCAGGCGCCGCAATGGGCGGGTGTCGGCGGTGGATGTCACGACCGAACCGTTTCCCGGCTTTCCCACCGATCTGCAGGCGCAGATGATGGCGCTTTTATGTACTGCCGAAGGCACCTCGGTGCTGGAGGAAAAGATCTTCGAGAACCGCTTCATGCATGCGCCGGAGCTGACGCGGATGGGCGCGCAGATCGAGGTGCATGGCGGCACGGCCACGGTGACGGGGGTTGAGCGGCTCAGGGGTGCGCCGGTAATGGCGACCGATCTGCGGGCGTCGGTTTCGCTGATTCTGGCGGGGCTGGCTGCCGAGGGCGAAACCGTGGTCAGCCGGGTCTATCATCTGGACCGCGGATATGAGCAAGTTGTGCGTAAGCTGGAAGGCGTAGGTGCAAGAATAGAACGGATCAAAGAGTGATGGTGGACGCAAGTTTCAAGGACGGAAGAGAGGCCCCGCTGAACCTGGGCGCGCAGGATGCCGAGGATTTGCAGGTCATCGCATCCCTGTCGCAGGACGCGGTGTTTCCGATAACCGAAATGTCTTGGCGCGCGAAAGAGCGGCGCTTTGCCATCCTGATCAACCGGTTCCGCTGGGAGGATCGCGACGCCGCAGAACTCCGGAAGCGCGCCTATGAGCGTGTTCAGGCGCTGTTGGTTTTTGACGATGTTCAGTCGGTGGCAAGTCAGGGCGTCGACCGAAGCGAGGCGGATATGGTCATGTCGCTGCTCTCGATTACGTTCGAGCCGGGCGAGGACGGCGCAGGCGAGATCGTGCTGACACTGGCGGGCGACGGGGCGATCCGGCTGCGCGTCGAAGCCATAGAAGCGACGCTCAAGGACGTGACGCGGCCCTATATCGCACCTTCCAAACACGCCCCGACCCACCCGGAATGATTGAGGCCCGGTCCCTTACATCTGATGATGTCGGGATCTGGCGCGCCCTTCGGAACGAGGGCGCGCGCCTATATCCCGCAGCATTCATTGTCTCATATGAGGAAACCGCCGCGCAGCCCGAAGAGGTCGATGCCCGCATGTTGGATCAGGGCGGCCGGTTTGCGGCTTTTGATGGAGCCGCCGCGGTGGGGATCGCCGCGCTGCGTCCAGAGTTTTTCGCGCGGTGCCGCCATCGCGGCTCGATCGGCCCCTTCTATGTGACAACTGCGGCCCAAGGCGGTGGTGCGGGGCGTGCGTTGATGAAAGCGTTGATCGATCACGCCGAGGCAAATGGCATCTGGCAACTCGAGCTGTATGTTGCCGCCGATAACCCTCGGGCCATCCGGTTTTACGAAAGCTTTGGGTTCCAACGGCAGGGGCTTCTTCCCAATGCGGTGATCTTGGTCGATGGGGCGCAGGACGACCTGTTCTACACCCTCGACCTGCGGGACGTCGAAAACACTGCGGCGCATAAGGCTTGAGGCCGCGCGAAACCGCAGGTATTCGGGCAAGGCAAAGGGGAATAATCGATGCCTGTATTTCTGGACACATCCGCGCCCGGTTTCGAGGCGGAATTCAGCGCGTTGCTGAGTGCCAAGCGCGAAGACAGCCCGGATGTGGATGCGGTTGTATCCGGCATCATCGCAGACGTGCGGTCGCGAGGCGACGCGGCGGTGATCGAGCTGACGGCAAAGTTCGACCGGTTGGAGCTGACTCCCGAGACGCTGGCCTTTTCACCCGATGAGATAGACATGGCCGTCAGCGATGTCGCGCCCGCAGATCGCGCAGCGCTGGAACTGGCGGTGGATCGGATACGGGCCTATCATCAGAAACAGATTCCCGAGGACGCCAGTTGGCAGGATGCCTGCGGTGCCACGCTGGGCTGGCGCTGGACGCCGGTATCGGCGGCGGGGCTTTACGTGCCGGGAGGGCTGGCTTCGTACCCGTCTTCGGTTTTGATGAACGCAATCCCGGCCAAGGTGGCGGGGGTTGAGCGGCTGGCGATCACGGTGCCCACTCCCGATGGCGTGATCAATCCACTTGTGCTGCTGGCCGCGCAATTGTCGGGCGTGGACGAGGTCTATCGCATCGGTGGGGCGCAGGCGATTGCGGCGCTGGCCTATGGCACTGATGCGGTTGCCCCAGTCGACAAGATCACCGGCCCCGGCAACGCTTTTGTGGCGGCGGCCAAGCGGCGGGTCTTCGGCAAGGTCGGCATCGACATGATCGCGGGCCCGTCGGAAATTCTGGTTATTGCCGACAAGAATAACAATCCGGACTGGATTGCGCTGGACCTGCTCAGCCAGGCCGAGCATGACGAAAGCGCCCAGTCGATTCTGATCACCGATGATTCCGGTTTTGGCCGTGCGGTGGGTGGCGCGGTGGATGCCCGCCTGCAAACGCTGGAGCGCGCCGCGATCGCCGGCCCGTCTTGGCGCGACTTCGGGGCCGTCATCACGGTCCGCTCGCTTGACGAGGCAGCCGCGCTGTCGAACCGCATCGCACCCGAGCATCTGGAGCTTTGCGTGGCCGATCCCGAAGCTCTTTCGCAGAAAACCGTCCATGCGGGTGCGATTTTCCTGGGCCAGTACACGCCCGAAGCCATCGGCGATTACGTCGGTGGGCCCAATCACGTACTGCCAACGGCGCGTTCGGCGCGGTTCTCGTCCGGGCTCAGCGTGTTGGATTTTCTCAAACGCACGACGCTCAGCCAGATGACTCCGGTCGCACTTCGTGCTATCGGGCCTTCGGCCGAAACTTTGGCCCAATCCGAAAGCCTTGAGGCGCATGGTCTGTCCGTGCGGGCGCGCCTCGATCAACTCAACAGGTGATGCCCATGTCGCGTATTGTCGATATTGCGCTGGACGACGCTGGTCTGCCGCCACCAACGCCCGAGATCGAGCAGGAGCGGCGCGTGGCCGTGTTCGACCTGCTGGAGGATAACAGCTTTGTGCTGCCTGCGCGCGATGACCGTGCGGTGCCCGATGGCCCATATCGGGTGAACCTGTCGATCCGGGAGAAGCGGCTGGTCTTTGACGTCAACACCGAAGAAGACCAGAAAGCGGCCGAGTTTCACCTGTCTCTGGGGCCGTTCCGGCAGGTCGTTAAGGACTATTTCCAGATCTGCGAAAGTTATTTCAACGCGGTCAAGACACTGCCGCCCAGCCAGATCGAGACCATCGACATGGCCCGGCGTGGCATCCACAACGAAGGCAGCCGGGTTCTGCAGGAGCGGTTGGAGGGCAAGGTCGCGGTCGATACCGACACTGCCCGCCGCCTCTTCACGCTGATCTGCGTGCTGCATTTCGGAGGCTAGGGCGTGACGGACCTGCCGCAGTCGATCCTGTTTTGTTGCGATCACAACGCGGTTCGATCCCCGATGGCCGAGGGGATCATGAAGAAATTCTATGGCACCGGCACCTATGTGCAATCCGCCGGTGTCCACAATGATCTTGAGATCGATGGGTTCAGCATCGCCGTCTGTCAGGAGCTGAATGTCGAACTGAGCCGCCATCGCTCGCGCAGCTTTGACGAGATGGAGCAATGGGGCGACGACCTCAGCTCTTTCGATCTGGTCGTGGCTCTGTCGCCCGCCAGCCAGCGCCGGGCGCTGGAACTGACGCGGTTCTTTCATCTGGATGTTGAATACTGGCCGATTATGGACCCGACCGGTCTGGGCGAGGGCCGCAACGATAAGCTGACCCATTACCGGCAAGCGCGCGATCAGATCATCAAGCATCTCAAAGACCGCTGGGGCGAACCGACGGAGGTACAATGACGGAAACGGTGAAACGCTATTTCGAGGCGTTCAACGCGGGCGACGTAGCTGGTATGCTGGCTTGCCTGTCCGATGACGTGGCCCATCACGTGAACGAAGGACATATACGGGTCGGCAAGGATCAGTTCGCCGCCTTCTGCGCCCATATGAACCGCTGCTACAAAGAGGAACTGACCGACATGGTGCTGTTCGAGGCCGAAAGCGGCACCCGCGCGGCGGCGGAATATGTGGTCAACGGCACCTATCTGGAAACGGATGAAGGGCTGCCCGCCGCCGCTGGCCAGATCTATCGCCTGCCTGCCGGGTCGTTCTTCGATCTGTCGGACGGGCTGATCAGCCGCGTGACGACCTACTACAATCTGGCCGACTGGACCAAGCAGGTTTCCGGCGCGGGCTGACATCAGCCCCTACGCCAGAGGGAGGAGCCAAAATGCATATCGAAGCACTGAGCGGTCAGAAGCTTGTGGACACGCTGGAGGATGTGGCAAAGCTGCGGATCGAAGTATTCCGCGACTGGCCCTATCTCTATGACGGCGATCTGAAATACGAGCATGAGTATCTGAAATCTTACGCCGAATCCGCCTCGGCCATTCTTGTCGGGGCCTTTGACGGCGACAGGCTGGTGGGCGGCTCGACCGGGATGGCGCTGCTCGAACATTCCGACGATTTCTCGGCCGCCTTCGAAGGCACTCACCTTGACCTGAGCCAGATATTCTACTGCTCGGAATCGGTGCTGTTGCCGCAATACCGGGGCCAGGGGATAGGGCATCAGTTCTTCGATTTGCGCGAAGACCACGCGCGCGGGCTGGGCTATGCGAAATCCGCGTTTTGCGGCGTAGTGCGCCCTGCGGATCATCCCGCGCGAGCGGCGGGTTACCGCCCGCTGGACGGGTTCTGGACCAAGCGCGGTTATCACAAACTGCCCGGTGTCATCGCGCAGTTTTCATGGAAAGACCTTGGTGATGACGTGGAAAGCCAGAAAAATCTTCAATTCTGGATTCGCGACCTCTGACATCACCACAGCCGGAGACCCGTCTTGAAAATCGCCACCGCCGCCTATCCGCTCGACTGGCTCGACAGTTGGGCACAGTACGAAGACAAGATCTCGGCCTGGGTCGCGGAAGCGGCAGGGCAGGGGGCCGGGTTGCTGGTCTTTCCAGAATATGGTGCCATGGAGCTGTCGACACTGGCGGGTGCTGCGGCGGCGGGTGATCTGGCGTGCTCTATCCAGGCAGTGTCCGAACGAATGCAAGAGGCCGCATCGTTACATTTGCGGCTGGCCGCCGAATACCGGGTGCATATTCTAGGCGCTTCGGCGCCGGTGATGGACGCAAACGCCCGCCCGGTCAATCGTGCCGAGCTGTACACACCCGATGGCCTGCGGGATCATCAGGACAAGCAGATCATGACCCGGTTCGAGCGCGAGGATTGGCACATCGCGCCCGGCGGCCCACTGAAACTGTTCGACACCACGCTGGGGCGGGTCGGCATCCTGATCTGTTACGATTGCGAGTTTCCACTGCTGGGCCGTGCGCTGTGCGATGCTGATCTGCTGCTCGTGCCCTCCTGCACCGAAGCACTTGCAGGCTATTGGCGGGTGCGGATCGGGGCAATGGCGCGTGCGCTGGAGAATCAGTGCGTTTGTGTGATGTCCTCGATCGTGGGTGACAATGCGTGGTCCGAGGCGGTTGATCGGAACACCGGCGCTGGCGGGGTGTTCGGCCCGCCTGACAGGGGATTCCCCGCCAACGGAGTGCTGACCGAAGGGCAATTGAACAGACCCGGTTGGACCTTTGCCGAGGTGGACCTGGCCAAAATTGCCGATGTGCGGCGTGATGGTGCCGTCCTGAACCGCGCCCATTGGTGCGAACAGGACGAGCGATCAGTGGCTCATCCGGTGGTTCTGCAATAGGGCGCCGCGCACGGTCAGGCGGGCCCAATCCGGTCCTAAAGGGTGGCGTGGCGGCCTTGCCCAAAGAAAACAGGGGAAACGCGGCAATGACACCTTGAAAAACGGGGCAAATGGGACCATTTAAGCGCACGGCCTGCATCTGAGCGGGCAAAACTGTAATGGAGACAACATGGCCAAGGAAGATACGCTCGAATTTCCCGGTGTCGTGAAGGAACTCCTGCCTAATGCGACGTTTCGGGTCGAGCTGGAAAACGGCCATGAGATCATCGCACATACGGCAGGCAAGATGCGCAAGAACCGCATCCGTGTTCTGGCTGGCGACAAGGTTCAAGTCGAAATGACCCCCTATGATCTGACCAAGGGTCGGATCAACTACCGCTTCAAGTAACGCCGTTTTCAATGGCGTTCATTCTCGGATCGGGCAGCCCCAGACGGCTGGACCTGCTGGCCCAGCTTAATGTGCAGCCCGATGCCGTGTGCCCTCCCGATATCGACGAAACCCCTTCCAAAGGCGAGTTGCCGCGCCCCTACTGCGTGCGCATTGCCCGGGAAAAGGCGTTGGCAGTCGAGGCGGGCGACGATGACCTTGTGCTCTGCGCCGATACCACCGTTGCAATGGGGCGGCGGATAATGGGCAAACCTGCCGATGCGGGTGAAGCGGCGCAGTTCCTTTATGCGCTCTCGGGGCGTCGTCACCGGGTGATCACCGCCGTTGCCGTGCGCAGGGGCGAACATCTCTGGCAGCGCGACGTTGTAAGCAGCGTAAAATTCAAGCGGCTCTCGGACCCCGAGGTGAACGCCTATCTTGCCACCGGTGACTGGCTGGGCAAGGCTGGAGCCTATGCGATCCAGGGTCCCGCTGGAGCTTTTGTGCCATGGATCAGCGGCTCGTTTACCGGTATCGTGGGCCTGCCGCTCGCTGAAACCTCGGCGCTGCTTCAGGCGGCGGGTTATCCGCTATATTGTGAGGCCTCATGAAGGGACGCACGATCATTCTCGACCATATCCGGGGCCGCGAGGCTGCCGCGCTGCTGGTCGACGGTCAGCTGGACGATTTCCTGATCGCCACGGACGCGCCCGCGCCCGGCACCATCTACCGCGCCCGCGCCGACCGCCCTGTAAAGGGGCAGGGCGGCATGTTCCTGACCACACCCGACGGCCCGGCCTTTCTGCGTCAGGTCAAGGGGCTGGCCCCTGGCGTGCATCTGCTGGTGCAGGTCACCGGTTATGCCGAGCCGGGAAAGGCAATCCCGGTCACCGCAAAACTGCTGTTCAAGAGCCGTTATGCCATCGTCACGCCGGGCGCACCGGGGCTCAATGTCTCGCGCAGTATCCGAGATGACGAAGAACGTGACCGCCTGCAGGAAGTCGCTCATACCGAGATGGGTAAAAGCGGGTTCGGCCTGATCCTGCGGTCCGCCTGCGTTGGCGTGGATGCCGATGAGATCGCCGAAGATATCGCACAGATGGCCAATCTGGCCGATCAGGTCCTGCAGGATGATGGCGACGCGCCTGGCTTCTTGACCGATGGTGACGGCCCGCATGTACAGGCCTGGCGCGACTGGACCGATCCGGCTGACGTTGTCACCCAGCCAGGCGCGTTCGCTGAGCATGGCGTTCTGGACCTGCTCGACGACGCGCTGTCGGCCCGCACCTCTCTGCCCGGAGGAGGGTTTCTGTTCATCGAACCCACGCGCGCGCTGGTCGCCGTTGATGTGAATACCGGCAGCGACATGTCGCTCGCGGCAGGTCAGAAGGCCAATTTCGCGTGCGCCAAGGCACTGCCTCGGGCGCTGCGCGTACGGGGGCTTGGCGGCCAGATCGTGCTGGATCTGGCGCCGATGGCCAAGAAGGACCGGCGCGGTTTTGAAGCGGTACTGCGCGCTGCCCTGCGTGCGGATGGCGAGGAGACATCACTGGCGGGCTGGACCCCCCTGGGTCATTTCGAATTACAGCGCAAACGTGGTCGCATCCCGGTTGCGGAGATGCTGAAATGAGTTGCCCGAATTGTGGTCGGGACACCCAACAGGCCTATCGCCCCTTCTGCTCGAAACGCTGCGCCGATCTCGATCTGGCCAACTGGTTCAATGGCAGCTACGCGGTCCCCTCAGTCGAGCCAGAAGACCCTGAAGACGCGCCGCAAGGGGCCGGCGAAACGCCGCTGCGCCCACACTGAAAAAAGATCAATTAGCCTCTGGACACCGCCTGAGCCTACGCATAGAACGCCCCCACCCAAAGGACCAAACCTTTCCCGTGCCCGGGTAGCTCAGGGGTAGAGCAGTGGATTGAAAATCCTCGTGTCGGTGGTTCGATTCCGCCCCCGGGCACCACTAACTCACTGAATTAGTTGGTAAATTTAGATCGTTGATCCTTCGAATTTTCAGCCGTAAAAGTTATACACAGTTATACACTCCTCCGACGGGCTGACCTTGGCCAAAGATTCAAAAAACCAAATCTCCAAGCTGAAACGCCTCCGAAAGGGTCTGGCGATCTACAAGACGAGTCGCAGCCCCTATTGGTTTATTCGTCTGAGAGACCCGATAGCGGGCAAATATGTCCATCGGTCATCCAAGGAAGAATCACGGCTTGAAGCCAGTGAAGTGGCTTATGAGTTTGCTGACACGTTCCGCAGCAAAGCCAACAGCGACCATGCCAAGAAGAAAACCACCAGCTTTGAGCACTATGCGAAAAAGCTGATGGGAGTGCAGAAGGGCAAATCGAAATGGTCGGATGGTGACAACAAGCTGCTGAATCGATCCAAGGATGGTCTCATCTGCTATTTCGGAAAGTACGATGTCAGTAAGATCACCACAGGGATGGTTCGGGATTATCTGATTCACCTCGACGAGAACCGTCCAAAGCGGTTAGCAGAATCGACCAAAGCCAAGCACACCATCATCATTCGTAAGGTCCTGACGCTGGCAGTCGAGGATGGTCTACTGGATGTGCTGCCGGTGATGCCGAAGCAAAAGACTGTTGATACGCCTCGGCACACATTCACCGATGACGAATACAAGCGGTTCATGAAGGCTGCCGGTGAATGTGCCAAACGGGGTGATAAGGTACGTGGTGTTGAGATTGCCGGCCACCATGCCAAGATGTTCCGCTTTGTGGTCCACACCTTCCTCCGTCCGACTGAGGGCGAACTGTTTGGCCTCAAGCATAAGGACATTCAGATTAAGGGTGCCCCGGCTCATCTGGAAATGAATGTGCGGGGCGGTAAGACTGGTGGCCGGATAAGCGTGACGATGCCTCTGGCTGTTCCGCTCTACCATGCCATCCTGAACCCATTCGATGAGAAGGGGCCAGACAGGAACGGCTATGTCTGGATGCCGGAATACCCAAATCGAACAACGGCGATTAACACGGCTCGGCGAATCTTCAACCACATATTGGAAAAGGCCGATCTGCTGGATGAGGATCGTAAACTGTCACCATATTCACTTCGCCACTATGCGATCCAAGCACGGCTCAGAGGGTCTAATGGCAAGGTTAATCTCCACACCCTTGCCACGAATGCTGGCACGTCTGTGGATCAGTTGGAGCGGTTCTATCTGAAGAACATGGCCCCTACGAAGGAACTCATCGAGAACTTGCAGTACAAGGGCGAAACTTAAGCCGCTTGCCTATTCAAGTGGTCGCTTGCGAGCCGCTAACCATCTTTTTTCACGACGTCGCAACTCATCGGCCAGGATGTGGAGGCCGTACATCAGGACCAAGAATACGGCAAAGGCAAAAATTCCTAAAAGTGGCGAATAGAAAAAGAGGAATGGAGAGCTGGTCAGGGCCACTATCGCAACCCCAAAGACGGCCAACATGCTTACAATGATGTGCAATATTGATCTTGTAGCGAAACCCCACATGTTGGAGTTCTCAATTTTGGAACGCAGCAACAGAATTTTTTGTAGCCCAGAGATCATTCATCTATTTTGCCACACGGGGTGCGGTCATTCAATAAATCGAAATGTACTTGTTCGCAGTTAAGGGGGCTAAGTCCTGCTGACCTGCCATTTGCAGTTCTTGAATCCGTTGTCTGTAATCGTGAGCCATAGGACGCCGTTGGGGTAGCAAAGGAGACCCCAATGGCACTTGAAAAGCAATTCAATTTGGAAGCAGCGGAAAAGCCCAAAACGACCCAGCCTTCCCATCAGCGACGTCAGAAATTCATCGCAGCCATCGACAAGCAGTTGGCAGGAATGGCGGCTGGGGAAGCCAGCAATACCTCGAAAAGCACTTGGGTCTGGCAGTCGAGCAAAGGGGATTGGTTCATCTCGCCAAGGTACGGCAAAGCGTCTCTGGAACTGGCTCCGGGCCTGTCGGCGATCAAATGCACGGACGCAGAAGACGTGGTGCAAAACCTCGAAAAGCTGAAGTCCCTCACGAGTGACGGCAAGTTGGATGCGGTCCTTGAGACGGCTGCAACAGCAATCCGCAGCCGGTTCGGAAAGTGACATCTGCCGGTTGCATGGAACACTCACACGGTCCCGTTGGGCTCGGATTGAGCGCAATGGGACCTATTGCTTTCCGATTTGTGCCAACCACGAGCAACAAAACCAAAACCATGCGAAGCACTTCACGAAGTGAAGTAGGCTAGCCAAGCGGTAGCTGGACGATTGCGATGGGTGGCAAGCGTTGATTCCATAGAGGTCTGTCAGGTCCAGAGGGATAGCAATGGGATCAGGATCATCATCCAGCCTGTCCAATGGACGAATAAAATCTCCAAGCACATGCGAAGCATTTCACGAAGTGAAATTGATGGCTATCCATTTGCTGGCGTATGGCAAAGGGTAGCAATCTGTTGTCCCATTGTCCGCCGACATGACCGGACTGGACAGCGAAGTGTTCAAATCCGGGGAGTGGTTCGGGTCAATCAAGTACCAGCCGGGGAAAACCACCAAGCAGTTGCTGTCTGCGCTGTACGACGCCTTCATGGGGATGGATTACCATTTCATCGTCAATCCCTGCATTCCTGCAGATACTTGGATTGAGACTGATGTTGGGCCACGCGTTGTTTCCGAACTGATGGGCAAGCCGTTCAAGGCGATGATCAATGGGGTCGCTCATGATGCGCCGAAGGGTTTCTTTCAAACAGGCGTCAAACCACTGTTCAGGCTGAAGACCGCTCGCGGTTACGAAGTTCGGGCGACGGCGGATCACCGGGTATTGGTCGAGACCGGTCGCAAGCAGAAATTCGGCGGTGGCTATAATGTCGCGACAGAGTGGAGAGAGGTGAAGGATTTGGTCAAGGGTGATCTTGTCGTTTTGAACCATGTGTCGGTTCAAGACACATTGCCTGAAACCAAACGCTTCGATCTCGGGTGGTTGCTCGGGGAGATGGTGGGGGATGGTTGCTATAACCCGAATAAGTACACCGGTCTTGTCCGGTTCTGGGGTGATCACGGTCAAGCCATGGCGGACCGCGCTGTCGATATCATCAAGACCCATCTTAGCCCGAGATCCGACTTCACCGGTCACAAACAGCAAAAGTTGCTGCGCAACTGGACTGTCGCCTCCTCGGAACTATCCGAGCTTGCGAAGCATCATGTTTTGCCGAAAACCAAGGAAGGTACCCCTTTCCTTGAAAAACAACACCCTGATTTCCTGCGCGGTTTTTTGCGCGGCCTCTTCGACGCGGACGGATGCGTCCAAGGGAACACCGAGAAGGGGGTGTCCGTCCGTCTCAGTCAGACGTCCCTGTCTCGGCTGAAGCAGGTGCAGCGAATGCTTCTCCGTTTTGGGATTGCCAGCACGATTTACGAGAACCGCCGTAAAGCGGGCAAACGGGAGTTGCCTGACGGTAAAGGCGGCTCGAAGTTCTACGCCTGCAAAGCACAGCATGAACTGGCAATCTCCAAAGGTCAGATCGAAGCGTATCGGGTCGTTGTTGGCTTCTACCATCCGGAGCATATCGAAAAGTTGGACGCAGTTCTCACGGGCCGCAAGCGCACCCTCTACCAGGATCGTTTCACCGCAAAAGTGGAGAGTGTATCTGAAGACGGGGTCGAACCGGTTTATGACTGCAAGGTCGAGGGAATCCATCGTTTCGCTGCCAACGGCCTGATTGTTCACAATTGCGGATAGATCGACCGTCTTCTCTTTGGTCGGTACTCTAAGGTTACAGATGTCGCGTCGGTTCAAGCTAAATTGATCTGCCGAACCATTACGGACGCCGATCCGCCCAAGGGTGAACCGAAGGTCACCCTTGGGACAATCTCTGGAATAGCCATTCGACGGTGATCTGTCTCGTGGTACGTGGCAATTGAAGGTTGCTTGTCCGTTGCAACGGGTTGCAATTTTCCTGTGCATTCGATTGCCGCCTCGAAGTTCACAAAGACTGTGGTTGGTCTGGTGTCCAGTCGGCAAATGGGCACCTCTTGCATCAAACGCACTAAGGTACGCGCAAGTGCGGTCGTCATTTACTGTGTTTTAATCCTTGCGTGATGGTCCCATTGGAGCCTGGTTCAACGCCGCCTGAAACGAAAGGAGAACGAAGTCAGAAGAACTGACTCGGCTTGTCCTTGAAAATATAGTTGGAGCGAGCCGGCGCGGCGAGGCGCAGATGAGTCTAAAAATAATAAAGGTCTCTCGGACCCGGAGGAGGCTTTGGTTTCGATCCGCCAATCCCCATCTGTCGTGAAGCTTTTGGACAAGAAATGGGAGAAAGTTCAGGACGGGGCGAAGGTCAAACCTGCGGAGCTTGAAAAACCGGTCGAAGCACCCCCTCCGAGTCCAAAATCTGACGAGCAAACGGCAAAGATCATTCGGTTCACACCTGCGTAGTCAGAGCAGATTGCGCCAGCCCCTTCAAAGGTATTTGCTCCATCCGACACCTATGACACTCGGAAAGCGCCCGGTTGAAGCGTCTTCAGTCATTTCAATTTACTTTTCCCAGTTAAGCGACCGCGCTACCATAACCATATATTTGTTACGACAGGTTCGTTATGGTGGTCCTTCAGCGCATTTTGACGAAGATTTTTTTACTAGTGGGAACACTCGTTTCTTTGTCTGCCCATGCCGACACAACGTGGACCGTGCCGCAACTGGGCGCTACGAAACTAGACCCAATATCAGTCGAGTATCATTTGCAACTGTCCGGGATCAGCACCTTTGGGCCTGATTAGAGTATTTGCATAACGGAAGGTTTCTGGCTCTCAGAAAGGCCAAATGCCTTACGGTACTTGGGAATGAAAAGTTCCTTCCCCTTCATCTTGCGCGTGATCCAATCGCCTACAGTCGCGAACAACCAGCTGTTACCCACAGATGGACCAAGTGGTACTAGAATCGGCGCTTTTTTCCATGGCGTGTAGGGCTTTTGATCTTCAACAGATGCGCCCCCCAAAACCTGTTTCAGTGTTTTGATAAGCCATGGATTTTGCCTGGAGATTGCGACAATTGTCATGCCATCGCCAACATCGGCAATGTCCCCGGCGACGAACACATTCGGATAGTCCGAGGGGCGCATCCACTTGTCGGTCCTGACCCGGCCTGAAGGGCTCAAGTTCGTGCCCGGCAGGGTTTGCACCAATGACGCTTGGGGTTTGGATCCGATCACCGGGAAGACAAGATCAGCGGCGACAACTCTGCCATCGGTCAAAGTCACCGACCCTTCATAAGGCATATCTACCCGCTGTAGATCTTGCGCTCTTTGCCCAAGTACAACCGAAACGCCCAAGCGTTCCAGCTTGCGTTTTAGCTGCGCACCAAGCTTTGCCGGATACATTGGAAACAGAGTGTCATCCGACGATACCAGAGTGACTTTCTTGTCTGGTTGTGCCGAGGCAATTTCCCCGGCGAGTTCTGTACCAACGGCTCCAGCGCCGACAATCACAACAGAATTCGCTTTCGCCAATTGGGTACTTACCTCTTTGCTGGCTTGACGAAAATCATCAATGCTTTGGCCCGAGGGTTTGAATGGGGCCGCATAAGATGAACCGGTGGCGAGAACGATGAAATCGGCAGGATAGACAGTCCCATCCCCCAAAGTGACTTCGGATTGCGAAACCGAAACGGCACGCCCTCTGACGACTTGGCCATCCGTCAACAGGCGATCATATGGCAAGATGATCTGATCCAATAGAGATGGTTCCAAGAGCGCCCGGATGGCTGCGGGCGGCTGCAAAAAGGCCTTACGTTGCTCGATCAGCGTGACATCGGCGTGCGCATCCAATTCCTTGGCAACTTCGAAACCGACGTACCCGCCGCCAATGATAACGATTTTCTTCTTGGACACCGGGACCTCCATTGCGTCTTTGTGTATGAACCCGTAGTTAGTTTTGTATGTTCCCAACGACAAGTACGGTCACTTAGGATACTGCAATGACACCCAGCAAGCCGGAAGAACACTGCATCATAGAACCCCTGATCTCGGCCATATCAGGGCGGTGGAAACTGTTGGTGATATATTGGCTCGCGCAGGAAACTTGCCGTTTCAATCAGCTTCAAAGGCATCTCGGGAACATAACGCACCGCACTCTGACCCGCCAACTGAGTGAGTTGCAAGAGGCAGGCTTTGTCAGCCGAAAAGACTTCAAGACCATTCCTCCCCATGTAGAATATAGCCTGACACCATTGGGCCAAAGCCTAATCCCGCTACTGCAGGCGATGCACGACTGGGCGCAAACCAACGCCAAGCAGATACCGGATCCGAAATGATCTGATCAACGGCAACTCAGATTTTGTATGGGCTGACAGGACATAGATAAGAGCCATGAAGCGACCAATTTAGCATCACGGACATAGTGTTTTTGAGCTGTAAGAATGGTGCCAGGCGATGGTGATCGCTTTGAATACTTCTTAGCTGCCTTTTGCGTTACCGACCTAGCATTGTCGGTTAAAACACCCCTTGACCTGCATCGCCTTTCTGGTCTTGCGAGCCAGTGCAGCATTCCTTGAGTAGTGAAGACCCTAGTCCTTCGAAGCCTTTGCAAGTAGATCGGAGACCTCGAGATCGTCTTGCCCTGCCTCTCTGAGCCAAGTCGCCATTGTGTGGCGCAGCCCCTTGGGGGTTAGACCTGGGGCAATCTTGCCGACCTACTCTAGCTTCCTGCGAAACCGCTGACATACGCTGGCAAAACCGTCATAGGTCAAAGGAGTGCCCTTTGAGCTGGCGAGCAGTGTCTCGGCATTATGTATGGGAGCCGTAGCCAGCACAGCTTCTGACACTTTGCTGATCGGAACCGCTGCGCCGACACTTTTCTTGTTACCCCATTTCCAAATCACGGCGTCGTCTACCTGATCTTTCCGAAATCTGGCCTTTCTGCTCTGCATAAGCTGATTGCCAAAGACCTGGGCGTGTTTGGACCGAATTGGGAGCTTGCCCAATTCGGCGTTCCTCTTATGGTCACCTGGCGCGTATTCCAAAAAGCTATCAAGCGGATTGCGCATCTAAGCAATGAGTGTGCTGCCACTGGCCGGCACAACGAACAAAGGAGGAAGCCATGAGCATGATCGTCTATCTTTCGGGTGAGATTCACACCGATTGGCGCGAACAGATCATCGAAGGGGCCTATGGGTTGGATGTGCATTTCGAAAGCCCGGTGACCGATCACGCCGCTTCGGATGATTGCGGGGTGGCGATCCTGGGTGAGGAGCCAAACAAATACTGGCACGATCACAAGGGTGCGATGGTCAATGCCATACGCACCCGCAAGGGTATCGCGGGGGCGGATGTGGTCGTGGTGCGCTTTGGTGAGAAATACAAGCAGTGGAACGCAGCCTTTGATGCGGGCTATGCTGCGGCGCTTGGCAAGTCGCTCATCATTCTCAGCCAGCCCGAGCATCAGCATCCGCTGAAAGAGATCCATGCCGCCGCTCTGGCCGTCACCGAAGAACCCGCGCAAGTGGTTGAAATCCTGCGCTATGTGCTGACCGGCAAACTGCCAGACTAGATGCCGCGACGTCACCTGAGCCAGCCGGTGTCAGGGGCGGGATCATGTTGCTAGCCTCGCCGCAAGGAGGACTGGCGCATGGCATACGATTACGTGATCGTGGGCGGCGGCTCGGCGGGTTGTGTGATGGCCGCGCGGCTGAGCGAGGACCCCACCGTGTCAGTCTGCCTGCTGGAAGCGGGAGGTGACGGCAAGGATCTGATAATCCGCGCGCCTGCCATGGCGGCCACGATGATCTCGGGGCGACCCAAGATCAACAACTGGGCTTTTCAGACCGAGCCGCAGCCCGAACTCAACGGGCGGCGTGGCTACCAGCCCCGCGGGCGCACGCTGGGCGGGTCTTCGGCGATCAACGCGATGCTATATGTGCGGGGCGATCCCGGCGATTATGACGAATGGGCCGATCTGGGGTGTGACGGTTGGGACTGGCAAGGCGTGCTGCCCTATTTCCAGAAATCCGAGCACAACCAGCGCGGAAATGACGGGCTGCATGGTGGAGATGGCCCGTTGCAGGTCGCCAACCAGTCCGAGCCGCGCCCGATTACCCGCGCCTTCGTAGAGGCAGCGGCGCAGGTCCAGATCCGCGAAACCCAGGATTTCAACGGAGAAGAGCAGGAAGGCGCGGGGCTCTATCAGGTCACGCAATTCCATGACGGGCCAAAGCGTGGCGAGCGCTGCTCGGCGGCGGCGGCCTATCTGCATCCCGTTTTGAACCGCGCGAACCTGACGGTGATCACCCGGGCCACGGCCCACCGCATCCGCTTTGACGGCACCCGTGCAACCGGCGTGGAATACGCGCGGCGCGGTCAGGTCTGCGTGGCCGAGGCCAAGCGCGAGGTCATCTTGTCCGCCGGGTCTTTCGGCTCACCGCAGCTGCTGCTGCTGTCGGGGGTCGGGCCGCGCGACGAGCTGGCCGCGCATCGGATCGAGCCGGTTGTGGAAAGTCCCGGAGTGGGCCGGAACCTGCAGGATCACCTGGATTACATCATCGGCTATCGCTCGAACCGTCGCGATGTGCTGGGGCTGAATCCGCGTGGCCTCTACGATCTCGCCCGTGCCGGGCTGCGCTGGCGCAAGGATGGCGGCGGCCTGTTCGCCTCGCCGATCGCCGAGGGAGGCGCGTTCTTCAAATCCGACCCCGGCGTCGCGCGTCCGGACCTGCAATTGCACTTTGTCGCGGGCATCGTTGATGACCACC
Source organism: Ruegeria hyattellae (assembly GCF_041537925.1). Lineage (NCBI taxonomy): Bacteria > Pseudomonadati > Pseudomonadota > Alphaproteobacteria > Rhodobacterales > Roseobacteraceae > Ruegeria > Ruegeria hyattellae. Next base: position 20,123 of record NZ_JBGOSH010000021.1, read on the forward strand.
TGCGCAAGATCCACCTGCATCATGGGTTTTCCTGCCATGTCTGCGTGCTGCGCCCGGAAAGCCGGGGCCATGTGGGCCTGCTGTCGACCGATCCCATGGCGGCTCCGCGCATCGATCCGGGGTTCCTCAGCGACCGACGCGATCTTGACCTGCTGATGACCGGCGCCAAGCGGTTGGAGGCGCTGCTGACCGCGCCGCCGCTCGACCCGTGGCGAGGCAAGCGGCTCTACCCTCACGACGGGTCGGACGCCGCGATCGAAGCCGATATCCGCGCCCGCGCCGACACGATCTATCACCCGGTGGGGACTTGCAAGATGGGCCGTGACCACATGGCCGTGGTGGACAGCCACGCGCGGCTGCATGGCTGTGACGGGCTGCGGGTGGTCGACGCCTCGGTGATGCCGCGCCTGATTGGTGGCAATACCAACGCGCCCACCATCATGATCGCCGAAAAGATCGCCGACCGAATGAATGCCGAAATCAGTCGCGCGGCGGCGTGACCAGCCCCTTCTGCACCGCAGGGCGTGCGAGGAAGCGATCGAGATAAGCCACCACATTCTTGTTGGCATGCCAGCCGACAACTTCCTGCGCGCCATAGAATTCCAGTCCCCGCAGCCAGGGCGCGATAGCGATATCGGCGATGGAATACGCACCCGCGATCCAGTCGCGATCGGTCAGTTGGCCGTCCACCACCGAAAGCAGCCGCATGGCCTCAGAGATGTAGCGGTTGCGCGGGCGCGGGTCCTCGATCTCGGCGCCCGCGAATTTGTGGAAATAGCCAAGCTGCCCGAACATCGGCCCGATGCCGCCCATCTGGAACATCAGCCACTGGGTGATATGCGCCTTTTCACTCGCAGTCCGGCCGATCAGCTTGCCGGTTTTCTCACCCAGATACAGCAGGATCGCGCCGCTTTCGAACAGTTGCAGTGGTGCACCATCCGGGCCGTTCGGGTCGATGATGGCGGGGATCTTGTTGTTCGGGTTCAGCGACAGGAACTCGGGGCTTTTGACATCCGCATCGGCCAACGTGACCTTGTGGGCCTCATAGGGCAGCCCGATCTCTTCCAGCATGATCGAGGCCTTGACGCCGTTTGGCGTAGGAAATGAATAGAGTTGTAGAATGTCGGGGTTCTGGGGCGGCCATTTGCGAGTAATCGGGAAAGAGGAAAGATCGGGCATGGGTCACTCCGTAATGGTCCGGTTCCTAACATAGGAGCGTTGCTGTGACGTAAAAGCCAAAATCCAGCCAACCCAAGGCACAGAGGATGTGTGTGTGCGAACACTCGGTTGCGGCTTGCAGGAACGCGGCAAGCTTGCGCGTTGACTGTAGGGCGCGGTCCAGAGAGCTCGTCCTGCTAACCAATGTCAGACGCGGCGGCGCGTCCTGCCTGGCGGCCCGAGAAGATACAGCCGCCCAGGAATGTACCCTCAAGGCTGCGATAGCCGTGATAGCCGCCGCCGCCAAAGCCCGAAACCTCGCCCGCCGCGTACAGCCCCGGCAGTATCTCGGCCCCGCGCCCCTCTGCCTGTCGGAAACAGCGCCCGCCCAGATCGGTTTCCAGCCCGCCCAGCGTCTTGCGGGTGAGCAGGTGCAGCTTGACCCCGATCAGCGGCCCTTTGGAGGGGTCGAGGATCTTGTGGGGTTTGGCGGTGCGGATCAGCCTGTCACCGATATAGTTGCGGAAGGTGCGGATCCCCATGATCTGCTGATCCTTGGAGAATTTGTTGTCCATTTGCCGGTCGCGATCTTCGATCTGGCGCTGGATGTCGTCCAGTTTCAGAAGGTCGTTGCCAGCCACACCGTTCATCTTGGCGACCAGTTCCGACAGCGTGTCCGCTACCACGAAATCCGCGCCATGTTCCTTGAACGCCTCGACCGGGCCGGTGGCTTTCGGGCCAAACGCGCGGCCCAGCACCTGTTTCCAGTCGCGGCCCGTCAGGTCGGGGTTTTGCTCTGAGCCTGACAGCGCGAACTCTTTCTTGATGATGCTTTGGGTCAGGATGAACCAGGTATAGTCATGCCCGGTCTTTGTGATCGCTTCGAGCGCGCCAAGGCTGTCATAGCCGGGGTAGTTCGGCTCGACCATACGCTTGCCGGTGGCGTCGAACCACATCGAGGACGGTCCGGGCAGAATACGGATCGCGTGATCGGGCCAGATCGGGTCCCAGTTGCGTACACCTTCGACGTAATGCCACATGCGGTCCTTGTTGATCGTGTTGGCCCCGGCCTCTTCCGAGATGCCGATCATGCGCCCGTCCACATGGGCCGGCACGCCCTTGATCATATGCGCGGGCGGGGTGCCCAGCCGTTTCGGCCAGCTTTGACGCACCAGATCCAGATTACCGCCGATGCCGCCGGAACAGACGATCACGGCGGAGGCGCGCAGTTCGAAATCACCGATCACATCGCGGTTGCTCTCCTGTCCGCGTGGTTTGTCATCGGGGGCGAGCACCGAACCCGACACGCCCACACAGGCCCCGTTCTCGATGATCAGTTGATCCACCTGATGGCGGAACCCGAACGTGATTTTTCCGTCCTTTTCCATCGCACGGGTGCGGGTCTCGAACACCTCGACCGTACCCGGTCCGGTGCCCCAGGTGATGTGAAAACGGGGCACCGAATTGCCCTGCGACGAGGCATCGACACCACCGCGTTCGGCCCAGCCGACGATCGGGAAAATCCGGTGCCCCATGGCGCGCAGCCAGTCGCGTTTCTCGCTGGCGGCAAATTCGACATAAGCGCGCGCCCATTGCTGCGGCCAGTGATCCTCGTCCCGGTCGAACCCGGCGGTGCCCTGCCAATCCTGCCAGGCCAGATCGAAACTGTCCCTGATGCCCAGCCGCCGCTGTTCGGGGGTGTCGACCATGAACAGCCCACCAAGGCTCCAGAACGCCTGACCGCCGAGATTGGCCTCGCTCTCTTGGTCCAACACGAGGACGCGGCACCCGGCTTCGGCGGCCTCGGTCGCGGCAACGAGACCGGCAAGCCCGCCGCCAACCACGATCACGTCCGATGTCTGGGCCATGGTTTTGCTCCTGCGTGCCTGCATTACCGTCTCCGATGCACTATTGTCTCGAAGCACAGCCGAGGCAAGTAAACCGCTGATGGCTGTGTCACGGGCCGGGAATATCCTTTACGTAATGTTGCATGACACCTCGGACAGGATATCCCGATGAGCCCAACCAAGCTTTCCCCGACTGACGCATCCGGGCCGCGCCCGGCGTGGAGCATCGACAAGTTCGACGATGCGGGCCGGGTGCGGGCCACGCCGGGCCTGACCACGCTTTGCCATATCGACAGGGGCTCTGGTGCGCATGCTGCTTTGTGCCGGATCGCCGATGCGTTGCGGGCGGGGCCGCATGCCCATGCCTTTGCCTTCCTGCCGCCCGAGAGCTTTCACATGACCATCTTCGATGGCGTGATCGACTATCGCCGCGACGGTGCAAACTGGCCCGCCGACCTGCCATCGGACGCGCCCATAACCCAGGTTGAGGCGGACTGGCGCGCGCGGCTGCAGGGCTTCTGCCTGCCGCAGCGCTTCGAGATCGGCGTCAATGGGGTGGTCGGCGGCTATAACTGCCCGGTAAGCGGTGCCGACGCCGGGCAGGAGCGGCAGTTGCGCCAGTGCCGCGATACGCTTGCAGAGCGGCTGCAACTGCGCAGAGCCAATCACGACAGCTATGGGTTTCACATTACGCTGGCTTACCAGGTTCAATGGCTCGATCCCCAGGCCGAGGAGGAGGTCACTGCGCTTTCGGGCCAGATCTTTGCCGACCATGGCGGCGATCTGCGGCGGATCGAGATCGGTCCGGTGGAGTTCTGCCGGTTCGAAAACATGCATCACTTTGAACCGCTTCTGACACTGTAGTGCTCAGGGTCGAATGAATTTGGAATTGCCGAGCTGCCGCCTGTCGGTGCTGTCCGCACTTGGGGAGGTGTCTCGCGAGGCCTGCACGGTCTCGACCGACTGCACCGGGATGGCGGCAATGGTCCGTGCCTCGCAGGCGACGCCGTTCCCGTCGGGATCATTGCGCAGGTGATAGCCGGGCATTCCCTCGCGCACCTCGAACACGCCGACCTTTGCCGCAGCCTCGCAGCCCGCCATTGCCACCAGATGTTGCAGGGCTTGTTCGGCCGGATAGGGGCTGGTGCGGATATAGACGCCGAGCACGGTGCTGAACATCAGCAGCGGCAGGCTGGCAAGCAGGGTCGCGATTCGCGTCGGTGAGAACGCCTTGGCCCGCGTCGCGGCGGCGCGCCTTTCCCGGCGCATCCGACGCTTGACCGACTTGCTTTTAGGTCTGAGTTCGCTGAGTTCCGACATGCGCCCGATATAGTGGGCCCAGATGGCAAAGACATGGCAGCAATGCGCCAAATCCGGTCACCACGCTAAAAAGAGCCGGTTCTTCAGCGACTATGTGAGCGACGGGATTTGTTAAAGAGTAGTACTTGATAAAACTAGTCAACTATATGATTATTAATGATTTTTCCTCTTTACATTCACCCTTGTGGCACCTAGTTAAATTCACAGTACAGAGAAAGCCAGACTCAGGCGCTCGCCCGCAGCCAGCAATCCAGCGACCTTTCAAAGGTAGCCAGACAGCAAGCCCCGCCAGCCAGCCGGACCTGAATCAAGCCAGCATCGTATTCAACGCAGCCACCCGCAACGACGGGTGGTTTTTTTGTTTGGAGTGTCGATGTGCGCCCCGCGTCGGTGTGTTACCGGTTTTGCCAGTCTTGCGCCTTGCGGCCCCGGTATTTCACCGTCAGCTCCGGCGGCGCGTCTTTTTCGTCATAGACCCCCAGCACGATGCCACGCTTGCGCGACTTCACGCGCATCTCTTCCAACTGGCGCAGGGACCGTGTGGTGCGTTGCGACAGACGGCGCGCCCAGGCAAAAAGATGGTCATAGAGATCGTCGATCACCTCCCCATGCGCGGTGCTTTCACCCAGGTCCACCAGCTCCTGCGGATCGTTATCAAGATCAAATAGCAGGGGCCGGAAGCCGCCTTCGCAATGGATCAGCTTCCACTTTTTGTTGGCGATCATGAACATCACTGCGTCGCGTGTATCAACGCCAAGCTGCGCGGCGATCGGCGAGGTGGAATAGTCGTATTCGCAGATCGCATGCCCGCGGAACGTATCGTTGCGCTGTCCGCGCAGGATCGGCAGCAGGCTTTCGCCTTCGAGGATGTGATCGGCGATCTCTCCGCCCGCAATATCCAAAAAAGTTGGGGCAAGATCGATGCTTTCGACCAATGCATCGCAGGTCGTGCCCCGCGTGGCATCTGCCTCGGGGGCGGGGTCGTAGACGATCAGCGGCACTTTGGTCGAGGCGTCCTGAAAGAACGTCTTTTCACCCAGCCAGTGGTCGCCCAGAAAGTCGCCGTGATCCGAGGTGAGCACAATCATCGTATCCTGCATCCGCCCTGTTTCTTCCATCCATCGCAGCAGGCGGCCGATCTGGTCGTCGGCCTGCTTGATCAGGCCCATATAGGCGGGGACCACCGCCTCGCGCACATGGTCCTTGGAAAACGCCTGACCGACCGTGGTGTCCATGAAGGCCTTGAGCACCGGATGCGCCTGCTGCCGTTCGGCTTCTGAGCGGTTGATCGGCAGGATGTGTTCAGGCCCATACATCGACGCATAGGGCTCGGGCACGATATAGGGCCAATGCGGCTTGATATAGGACAGGTGGCAGCACCAGGGGCGGTCATGGGTCTGCATGAAGTCCATGCCCCGCGTCGTCAGATAGGGCGTTTCGCTGTCGGCCTCGTCTATGTTGGCCGGGTGGGCCGAGTTTTTCAGAAACCAGCCAGACAGGACATTGCCATCCGCATCCAGCGCCGAATTCGCGAAATCGTGCCACGGATTGTCGCTGTCATAACCCTTGCCGCGCAGGTAGTCGTTATAGGCCTTGGCGCCGTCCGGGTCATAGAATCCATCCGGCCCCTCGGGTCGCATGCCGTCGTCGCGCTCGAACACGTCGAACCCGCATTCGGCCACCCGCACTCCGATCAGACTGTCCGGGGTCAAGCCCAGCCGAGCCATCCCCTCGGCATCGGCGTTCATATGAGTTTTGCCCACCAGCCAGCTTTGCATCCCCGCCTTGCGCAGGTGGTCGCCGATAGTCAACTCGCCCACCTTCAGCGGGATGCCGTTATTCGAGGCACCATGGCTGTGCACATAGCGCCCGGTATATGTCGACATCCGCGACGAGCCGCAGATCGGCGACTGGATATAGGCGCGGGTGAAGCGGACGCCGCGCCCGGCCAGCCCGTCGATATGGGGCGTGTGCAGATGCGGGTGGCCGTAACAGCTCAGGTAGTCCCAGCGCAGCTGGTCGAACATGATGAACAGGATGTTCTTTGCCTTGGTCATTTCGACTGCCTCCCAAATCGCGACCGTTATGCTAACGCCTTTTTCCCGGAACGAAAACGAGGGTGCTCAGCGCGCACTGATGCCTGACAATGCGTCTTCCATCAGGTCAGGCAGGTTGCCGCTGTTGGCATAGGCCAGATGGTGGGGCAGGGCTGAGACAGGGCTTTTGCGGTAGCCTTCGGTGAAGAGGGCAAACGGAACCGCCGCGCGCCGTGCCGTTTCCGCATCCACCTCACTGTCGCCCACATAGAAACGTGGGCCTGCGTCCAATTGTTTGAACACGTGCAGCAAGGGGGCAGGGTCGGGTTTGCGCTGTGCCAGCGTGTCGCCGCCGACCACAACCGCAAAGAACCGGGACAGGTCAAGCGCATCCAGCACCTGACGCGCCGCGGCTTCGGGCTTGTTGGTGCAGATACCCAGCGCATGGCCGCTGGTAGTGAAAGCCTCCAACATGTCCCGCACGCCTACGTAGAGCACCGTGCGCGCGGTGGGCGCGCGCATGTAATTGTCCAGCGTGATCCGCGTCAGTTCGCCATGATGACCCATATCGATTCCGCTATGGGTCATCACCCGCTCGACCAGCTTGGGCAGGCCATTGCCGACAAATCCGGTGATCGTGGGCAGGTCGAGTTCCGGCAGGTCCCGCGCGGTCAGCGTCAGGTTCACTGCCGCTGCCAGATCGGGCACGCTGTCGATCAGGGTGCCATCCAGATCGAAGACGATCGCCGGTTTCATCGCTGCTCTCCCATGTTTCGCTTTATGGGTGGCAGGGGTTGTGCCGCGATGCAACCGTATTCGCGCTGTCCATGTTCCGCGACATAAAAACTGCATGGGAACCATCGCTTGACAAATCTTAGTAATTTACTCAGATTAAAGGTGAGACGTCAGCCACACTCGCCGATTCCGAGCCAGCCAGACACATTCAGACCCTTACTGGAGCGCCGGAGTCGGACATGAAAACCGAATTGACCTGTTCGACCAATCTCGGTGCCGATATCCGATCCACCCCCTTCAATCGTCACGGAGAGTCCCCCATGAACGCCCCGAACCCGACCCCCACTCAGGCCTACCCGGTCCGCATGCTGCCCTCACACAAGGCCGAGGATCTGACCAAGGGCGGCAATCTTGCGCATATCGAACTGGGCGATCAACTCTATACCCTGCGCATCACCCGCGCCGGCAAGCTGATCCTGACCAAATGAGTGGTCGTCACCGTGGCGGAGAGGTCGTCGGGCGCGTCGACGATCTTGCCCCTGTCGAGGCGGGTGCGGTGCTGTTCCTCAGGTTATGCGGAAGCAATGATCGTGACGAAGAGCCCAGCGACCTTCGCCTGATGCGTGAGGTTGATGCCGGCTCACGCGCACTGGAGACACTTGAACGGATCTGCAGTCTCTGCGCCCAGCACGGGCGCAGGCCGCTCATGCGCCATTCGTTGGGGTGCAATTGTCTGGGGGCCGATGAGAATTTCTTCGCCCAAATGATCGGTGCCGCCGCCGATGGCGGGCGCGAGGATGCGATGATGCTGGCCACCCTGATCGTGCGCCCTGATTTCGCCCCCGCGCTGGCCGCGCTGTCCGAAGAGTTTGGACTGGCGCTGAAAACAATGTCCGGCCCGATCACAACCCGCGACCGCGTCCTGCATTAGGGCCGGGACGCTAACAGCAGCCGCACCCGCCATGATGGTGGGTGTGGTCGCAGGCGGCTGTCGGTGCGATCACACCCACTTCGCCCAGAACCTCCCGCAGAACTGTTAGGATCATGTCCACATCCTCAGCCTCAATGGTCAGCGGCGGGCGGATTTTCAGGATGTTGTCCTTGGGCCCCTCGCTGCCAATCAGAATTCGGTGGTCGCGCATCCGGTTCTTGACATAGGCGCAGATCTCGGTGGCTTCCGAGCCGTCCTGGTTCACCAGTTCGACGCCCAGAAACAGCCCCATGCCACGCACATCACCGACGCAAGCGAAATCGCCCTCGATCTGTCGCAAGCCGTCGATCAGCCATGCGCCCATGCGCTGGGCGTTGTCCTGCAAGCCTTCCTCGTCGACGATGTCCAGCACTTCCCTGCCGATCCGGCAAGACAGGGTCGAGCCCCCGAAGGTCGAAAAGAACTCCGGCCCTTGCGCGAAGCTGTCAGCGATGGCGTGCGTGGTGACGACCACGCCGATGGGGTGACCATTGCCGATGGGTTTGCCCAGCACGACGATATCGGGCACCGCGCCCTGCTGTTCGAAACCGAAGTAATGTTCGCCCAACCGGCCCAGCCCGGTCTGCACCTCATCGGCGATGCAGACACCACCTGCGGCGCGCACCTTCTCATAGACCGCAGGCAGATAGCCCACCGGTGGGATGATCTGACCGCCGACCGACGGGAACGTCTCGGCGATGAACCCGGCCAGCCCGTGCCCTTTTTCGACGAGGGCCGCAATGGCCGGGTCAACCAGATCGGCGAATTTACTGGCGCGCTCGCAGTCATCGCGCCGGAACCGACCGCGATAGTCGTCGGCAACCTCAACCAGTTCGACCCAGTCGCTTGGCCCGATGCCACCCGGCGCGTTAAACTTGTAGGCCGAGATGTCGATCGCGCCGGTGGTGTTGCCGTGATAGCCGTGATCGGGTGTCACGATGCCCTTAGCGCCGCTATGGGCGCGGGCCAGTCGCAGGGCCAACTCATTGGCCTCGCTGCCGGAATTGACAAAGAAACAGACCTGCAGCGGCTTGGGCAGTTTCGACAGCAGCTTGTCGGCAAACGCCGTTTGCGCGGGGTGGAGATAGCGGGTGTTGGTGTTGACCCGGCCCAGCTGATCGGTGGCAACGGCCTGAAGGCGCGGATGTGCATGTCCCACATGGGGCACGTTGTTATAGGCGTCCAGATAGGGGCGGCCCCATTCGTCAAACAAATGATGCCGCCAGCCGCGCACAAGCATGACCGGTTCGTCATAGGTCAGCCGCAGGTTGCCACCGAAATGCGCCAGCCGGTCGCGCAACACCTCTTCTCTGGGTGTCGGAAGATAAGTCACTTTCTCGTCCGACAGGTTCAGCAGCGCCGCCGGATTCGGGCAGATATCCGCCCAGAACGTGAGATCGTCGGGATCCGCAACACCGGGCCAGTTCGGCGCCATGCCATCACCCGTCAGCGTGAGCTGAAAATGCGCATGCGGCGCCCAGCCACCGTTTTGCTCAGGCGTGCCCAACCGGCAAAAGGCCGAGCCCTGCGCCACCGGATCGCCAGGCTTCAACCGGTCGCAGACCTCGGGGTCCAAGTGACCATAAAGCGTGTAAAACGCATCGCCCTGAGGTGTCTCGTGATGCAGGATCAACACACCGCCGTAATCGAGCGGATCGCTGCGATTCTCGACCGCCTCGACCCGACCGCTGAGCGGCGCATGAATCAAGGTTCCGGCAGGCGCAAAGACATCGACGCCCAGATGCACGGTCCGGCGGTCCGACGCCCGCCACGGCCCAGCGCGAAAGCCCGGTTCGGCATAAATGAGCCGCGGTTCGTTATAGTGGCCAAGCCAGATCACATTCTCGGGCACAACCTCACCAAGTCTTGCCGCATCCTCGACCGGCATATGGAACGGATCACGTGGCCATGTGGACCTCTCGACCGACAGTGCTCCCATCGGGGCCTCGCTCAGGTCCTGTCCGATCAGCGTTGGAAGCGTGCCGCGATGCGCGTCGATATAGGCGCGGACACGTTCCGCCCCGTCAGTCACCGGCAGGCCACAGGCCGCGCGCAGGCGGGCGGTCATCAGCCCGTTACCCTGCGCGTCACGCTCCAGGAACCGCCAGGCTGGAGCTTGGCTGATCGTCACATAAGCATCGTCCGGATGCTCCAGCGCCATCAGCGCGGAATTGACCACCGACACCGCCAGCCGCATCCGCAAGAGCGGCCAGATCAGGCCGATCTCCTCGGGCGAGAGTCGGTTCGCTGCGTGATAGCCGCGCACCAGTGCCGCCAACGCGCGCTCAGGCTTGGGGTGGTCCAGTACCACGTAAGCCCCGGCAATCGCCAATTCACAGACCCTTGGCGCGGCGCACATATCCCCGAAATCGATTAGCCCCGAAATGCCGTGTCGGCCCAGATCGCCCTCGACCAGAATGTTATAATCATTGGCATCATTGTGAATCGCCTGTTTTGGCAGGGCGGTCAGGCGCTCCTCGATCCGGGCGAAGGCATCGGCGATGCCGTTGATCAGCGCCCGCCGGTCGTCGTCCCTGATGACATCCAGCTCGCCCTCGATCCAGCGGGCAGCCGTCAGGTCCCATTTGAAGTCGCGCGTCAACGCGGGATGCGCGAACCCGTCCAGCGCCCGGTCGGTTGCCCCCAGAACCCGGCCAAGCTTCAGGATCAGGTCTTCTGAATGCGGTCGTACGCGGGCATAACAGTCGCCGGTCAGGCCCTCCTGGAGCCAGACCAGCCGGGCTAGCCCGTCCGCATCCGCAACCTCGACCAGCTTGGAACCATCCAGCGCCGCCGCAGCCTTTGCAACGGGTAGCCCCGGTGCCGTCGTGCCAATATGATCGAGCGCGGCAATCTGCATTTCAACCAGCGCCGGGTCACACCCTGCGCGCATCACCTTCAGGATATGACGCGATCCGTTTGCCGTCTCGACCAGAAAGTTCAGGTCATATTCCCCATCCAGCTGTTTCAGCTCGGCGGCAATGCCCCAGTGCTGTTTCAGCGCGTTCATCCAATGCTGCATATTGCCTCTCTCACAAACGCGAGAATCCGTTCTTCATCTGGCTACAAGTATCTAGGGGAGTCGCCCGGCACGGGTGGTGGAGGCGGCGCCCCAAGCAGGTCACCCAATCGCGCGCAGGCGTTTGATCAGCGAGGACGTGTCCCAGCGCCCGCCGCCCAGCTTCTGCACATCCTTGTAGAACTGATCCACCAGCGCCGTGACCGGCAGGCTGGCCCCGGTATCATCGGCGGTGTCCAGGCAGATGCCCAAGTCCTTGCGCATCCAGTCGACCGCAAACCCGTGTTCAAAATGATCGTCCAGCATGGTCTCGTACCGGTTCGACATCTGCCAGCTTCCGGCAGCACCCTGGCTGATCACCTCAACCACCGCACGGCCGTCAAGGCCGGCTTTCTCGGCGAAATGCAGTGCCTCGCTGAGGCCCTGAACCAGGCCCGCGATGGCGATCTGGTTGCACATCTTGGTCATCTGCCCCGCGCCGCTGTCGCCGATGCGGCGGCAGATGCGGGCATAGACGGACATCACCGGTTCCGCCTGCGCATAAGTATCCTCTTCGCCACCGCACATGATCGACAGAGCGCCGTTTTCCGCCCCGGCCTGACCACCCGAGATCGGCGCATCGACAAAGCCCAGGCCACGTTCCTTGCCCGCCTTGGACAACTCGCGCGTTACCTTGGCCGACACGGTGGTGTGATCGACGAAGATCGCGCCGGGCTGCATCGCGGCAAAGGCCGCCTCGGCGCCGGTGCATACGGCGCGCAGATCGTCGTCATTGCCAACGCACGCCATCACGAATCCCGCGCCCTGCGCCGCCTCGGCGGGCGTCTTGCCCATCGCGCCACCATGCTGGGCCACCCAGGCCTCGGCCTTGGAGGCGGTGCGGTTGTAGACCGTCACCTCGTGACCTGCCGCCTGAAGATGCCCTGCCATGGGATAGCCCATGACCCCAAGCCCGAGAAATGCGACTTTCGCCATGTGACGATCCTTCCTTCTGTCTCACCCAACTGTTGCCAAGAGACAAAGCAAAGCCGGGGACAAAGGGCAAGGCGGATCAACCCTCGCGGCCCAGATCGCGCAGGATCGGACAATCGGGCCGTGAGTCTCCGGCGCAGGCATCGACCAGTTCGGTCAGCGTGTCGCGCATGGCGCGCAGATCAGCGATCTTGGCTTCGATCCGGCGCAGGTGATCGCGGGCAATGCGTTTCACATCGGCGCTGGCGCGGGTGTCATCCTCGTAGAGCGCGAGTAGCGCCCGGCATTCCTCAATGGTGAAGCCAAGCGCGCGGGCGCGAGCAAGGAAGGCCAGCTTGTGCAAGTCCTGCTCGGCAAAGCGCCGATAGCCATTGTGGTCGCGGGCCGGAGAGATCAGGCCGATCTCTTCGTAATAGCGGATCGTCTTGGCGGGCAGGCCCGAACGGTCGGAAACATCCCCGATATTCATGCGCCTGATGCCTTCGGGATTTGCGTGGGCAGAGACGCTGGTGTGCTTCGTGGCGACGACCCGCCGGGTCGGATGCGGCGCAGGCGCAGCGCATTAGTGACCACGAAGACGCTGGAAAACGCCATTGCCCCGGCGGCCAGCCCCGGTGACAGCAGCGGTCCGCCAAAGACATGCAACAGACCGGCGGCGACCGGGATCAGCAGGATGTTATAGCCAAAGGCCCAGACCAGGTTCTGGCGGATATTGCGCATGGTCCGGCGCGACAGGTTCAGCGCGGCGACCGCACCGGTCGGGTCGCCATTCATCAGCACCACATCGGCGGCCTCGATGGCCACATCGGTTCCAGTGCCGATGGCGATCCCCACATCGGCGCTGGCCAGCACCGGCGCATCATTGATGCCGTCGCCGACAAATGCCACTGCGCCATGCGCTTCCCGCAGTGCGTCCAGTGCGTGGACTTTACCGTCGGGCAAAACTTCAGCACTCACCTGATCGACCCCCAGCTGATTGGCCACGGCCTGTGCTGTGGCTCGGTTGTCGCCACTGATCAGCGCTGTCTGCAGCCCCATCTCATGCAGGGTGGCAATGGTCTGGGCGGCCTCTGGCTTGACCGGATCGGCCACCGCCATTACCGCCGCTGCCCGACCGTCAAGCGCCACATAGATCGGAGTCTTGCCCTGTGCGGCCCAGGCCTGACCGGTCTTGCGCAGCTCGCCCAGATCGAGCGTATCGCGGTCGAACAGCCGATCTGCGCCAATCAGCACATCCACCCCGTCGATCCGGGCGCTCAGGCCCAGCCCGGTGAGTGCCGCGAAACGTGCCACCTCGGGCATCGGCCCGGTCCAGGCGCGTGTAATGGCGCTGGCGATGGGATGTTCCGAGCGCGCCTCGGCTGCGGCTGCCAATTGCAGCACGTGGTCGCGTTTGATGCCCTGGGCAACACTCAGATCGGTCAATTCGGGCCGCCCTTCGGTCAATGTCCCTGTTTTGTCAAAGGCGACTACTTTGGCCTCCTGAAGGCGCTGCAACGCGTCGCCCTTGCGGAAGAGCACGCCGAGTTCTGCCGCACGTCCAGTGCCGACCATGATCGAGGTGGGTGTGGCCAGACCCATGGCGCAGGGGCAGGCGATGATCAGAACCGACACACCAGCCACCAGCGCCAGCGGCAGGGCAGGGGCGGGACCCCAGAACAGCCAGCCGGTAACGGTCAGCGCAGCGATCACAAGCACGGCGGGTACGAACCATATGGTGACCCGGTCGACCAGACCCTGAATGGGCAGCTTGGTGGATTGCGCCTCTTCGACCATTTGGATGATCCGGGCCAGGACCGTATTTGCGCCGACCCGCGTGACCTGCGCCCGCAAGGCGCCGGTGCCGTTGACGGTGCCGCCGATGATCTCGGCGCCTTCAGCTTTGGCAAGCGGGACCGGTTCGCCGCTGATCATGCTTTCATCGACCCGCGAATGGCCATCCAGAACGGTGCCATCCACCGGGATGCGTTCCCCCGGTCGGATCATCAGGATATCGCCCGCGCGCAGCTCAGGGATCGGGATATCGGCAAGCCTGCCTTCGCGTTCGACGCGCGCCGATTTCGGTTGTAATTTCAGCAACGACCTGATGGCCGAACTGGCGCGGCCCTTGGCGCGCGCCTCCAGCAGCCTCCCGAACAGGATCAGCACGGTGATCACGCAGGCGGCCTCATAATAGACATGCGCGGTGCCAGCGGGCAGCAGACCGGGCGCGAACGTCGCCACCACCGAGTAGCAATAAGCCGCCGCCGTCCCCAGCGCCACCAGCGCGTTCATGTCTGGCGCGCCGCGCAGGAGCGACGGAATGCCCTTGACATAGAAGATGCGGCCCGGCCCCAGCAGCAGCAGCGAGGTCAGGGCGAACTGGATCAGGTTGCTGGCCTGGGTGCCGATGCTGTTTTGGACCCAGTGATGGAACCCGGGAATAACATGACCGCCCATCTCGAGAATAAACACCGGCAGAGCTAGCCCGGCGGCCAAAAGCGTGGCGCGCCACAGATCGCTGTCCGCCTGCGTCGAAGGGTCCTCTGCCTGATTGGCCTGTGCCGGATAGCCCGCATCAGAGACAGCTTGCGCCAGCCGGTCGGTGTCGGTGAGGCTGCCGTCAAAGCAGATGGCGGCCTTGCCGGTGGCCAGATTCACATTGGCCTTGATGACGCCTGGTTCGCCTCTCAGGGCATTTTCCGCCCGTCCCACGCAAGAGGCGCAGGAGAGGCCGGTCAATTGCAATGTGACAGTTTGCGATTCGGGCATGGCAGAGACCTTGGATGTCGCGGACATGGCTCAGATAGGGCCTCCAGTAACTGGAAGGTCAAGGTTCCTACGGTCGTTTTTTGGTGTTTTAGCCTGTTTGGTGCCCGGGACGCGGATCATCGATCCCGGATGGGAAGCGGCGGGGCAACAGGCTGGCCTGAAACCACTGGATCATCGTGTAGATCGAAAACACCGGCAGACCGGTCCGGTGCCGGATATCGGCGGCGTAAGGCACCATGTTGGTGCATTCCAGAACGATCGCCCCGGCATCCGGTTCGCCCGCGACGATTGCGTCGGCCGCGTCAAGCATGTCCTGTCTGCAGGCCTCGAAGTCGATCTCTGCGGCGTCGCCCAGGATGTCTCGGGTGAAGGCGCAGCCGGTATCAGTGCCATAGACCGGCGTGCTGGGCGGCACACCCGCCGCTGACAGGTGATCGGGCGTCAGCGTCGCTTTCGAGATGGTCAGGATCACCGGCTTGCGCCCCGGCGGCAGCATCGCCTGAACCATCGGCACCTGCATCAGGGATGAGGTGGCAACAGGCACGCCAAGAGCTGCGTGCAACTCGCTCTGCACCAGCGACAGAAACCCGCAATTGGTGGTGATCCCGTCGCAGCCCATTGCAATCAGATCGCGCCCGGCCTCGACAAAGCCGTCAAGCAGCGTATGCGGGTCACCCCGCACGATCCGGTCGGGCGAGGCCCCGCGAACCACCCGGTATTGCACCGGGAACGGCCAGGTCATTGCATTGCCCATATCGCCCGGAATGCGCGGGAATTGCGTCTCCAGCATCAGGATGCCAACGCTTGCGCCGTAGACAGTCTTGCCTCCTGTTTGTCGGGACATGTCGGAACCTCACAAATCGGGAACATAGAGCTGCGCGAAAGCATCGCGCACGGCCTGCGTCGCACCTTCGCGCCTGCGTTCAATATGGCTGCGCATCTGAGCCGTGGCCTCTTCTGCATCGTGCCGGGACACCGCGTCAACGATCCTGCGGTGGGCCGATACCATGCTCTGCCCGTCGGGTGCGGTTTCGCGCAGGCGGCGCAGGTCGATCAGGCGCAGATAGCGGATGCGGTCATTGAGATTATCCAGCATCCGGCACAGCTCTGCATTGCCCGACAACTGACAGAGCTGGGTGTGATACGCCTCATCCAGCGCCAGCAGCGCTTCGGCATCGGCAGCGGGGATATAATCCGGAGCCACCGCCTCCAAAGTGCGCGCCAGCGCGGCGATGGCCTCGTCGCTGCCGCGTTCGCAGGCCAACCGCACCGCTTCGGTCTCAACCGCGACGCGGGCCTCATAAAGGTCCATCACACGTTCCGGCGACAGCGAGCGGCAAAAGAAGCCCCGACCGGAGTGGAAGGTCAGGAACCCTTCGGCTACCAACCGGTTCAGCGCCTCCCGGATCGGCGTGCGCGAGGCATTCAGCTGCGCTGCCAGCGCGCTTTCGTTGATGCGGGCATCGGGCTTGAAGGCGAAATCGGCCGCCATGCGCCGCAGCGCCTGGTAGATCCGGTCAACATTGCTTTCGGATTTCGCCATGTCTGCTCCTTGTTCTACCAAAGACTAGGTCGGGATTGACATGTGTGCAACCGGTCATTCACAACTGTATACAATTTTGAATGCAGGGATGGGTGAGTCGTATGGAAAACCGGATGATCGGGGCCGAAGCAATGGTCCGCATGCTGCAGGCGCAGGGTGTGCAGCATATCTTCGGGCTGTGTGGCGATACCACGCTGCCCTTCTATGACGCGATGCTGCGGCTGGATCATTCGATCACCCATGTGCTGACGCGCGATGAACGCTCTGCCGCCTATATGGCGGATGGCTATTCCCGCGTGACCGGGCGGGTCGGTGTCGCCGAGGGGCCTTCGGGCGGTGGTGCGACCTATATCCTGCCGGGGTTGATCGAGGCGTCAGAGAGTTCCTACGCAGTGCTGGGGATCACCACGGATATTTCGGTCTCGTCTTACGGCAAGTATCCTCTCACCGAGGTCGATCAGCAGGCACTGATGGCGCCGCTGACCAAATGGAACACGGTGCTCAGCCGGGCCGATCACATCCCGCGCATGGTACGCGCCGCGTTTCGGGCGATGACCACCGGGCGATCGGGGGCCGCGCATATCGGGCTGCCCTATGACATCCAGTATGATCCGGTCGATCCGACCGATATCTGGGCGGACCCGGCGACCGCCACCTATCCGGCCTATCGCCAGTCCCCGCTGCCCGGCGCGGTCGAGTCGGCGGTTGAGGCAATCCTGTCGGCCAAATCCCCGCTGATTGTCTGCGGCGGCGGCGTAGTGATCGCGCAGGCCTGGGAGGCGCTCGAGCGGTTCGCCACCCGGCTGGACATTCCGGTGGCGACCTCAATCTCGGGGCAGGGCGCGCTGGCCGAGACCCATCCGAACTGCCTGGGTGTGGTTGGATCGAATGGCGGCACCGACGAGACGTGGGAGATGATGGAGGCCGCCGATCTGGTGATCTTCATGGGTTGCCGGGCTGGCTCCACCACCACCGCGCGCTGGGAAGCGCCGGGGCCGGGCACGCGGGTCGTGCATTTCGACAGCGACCCGATGGTGATGAACGCCAATTACCGGACCGAAGTGGCGGTGGTCGGCGATCTGCAACTGGCGCTGGATGAGGCAAATGCGGTGCTCGACCAACGCAGTCAGGGTGCCGATGGATTCGGCGGCGCGGCAGCTGTTGCCGAAAAGAAGGCGCGCAAGTTCGAGACATTCGAGCACCTTGCGCAAGCAACCGATGGCCCGATCCGTCCCGAACGGGTCATCAAGACGCTAATGGAGGTGCTGCCCGAGGATGCCACCGTGGTCTCGGACCCCGGGACAAGCTGCCCGTATTTCTCGGCCTATTACCAACTGCCCAGACCGGGGCGGCATTTCATCACCAACCGCGCCCATGGGGCGTTGGGTTACGCCCTGTCTGCCGCGCTGGGGGCATGGTTCGGGAGGCCCGCCTCGAAGACCGTGGCGCTGATGGGCGACGGGTCCTTCGGGTTTACCTGTGGCGAGTTGGAAACCGTCTGCCGGGTTGGCGCGCCGATCACCTATGTAGTGTTCTCGAACTCGAACTTCGGCTGGATCAAAGCCAGCCAATACGCGGACAAAGACGCGCGCTATTACAACGTGGATTTCAACCGGACCGATCAGGCCGCAGTGGCCGCAGCTTATGGGGTGAAGTCCTGGCGGGTCGATAATCCTGACGACCTTGACCGCGTGCTGCGCGAGGCCATTGCCCATGACGGACCGACCCTCGTTGATGTCATCTGCCAACCGCTGGAGGAAAGCAATGCGCCGGTGCGGCGTTGGATGGGGTGAGCGGGCTTCCCGGAAACTGTCCAGTGGACAGTTTCGCCTGCGAACGGGCGGAGCTCCGGGAACAGGCGATTGTAACGCGATTTGCAAATCGTTTGTCCAAACTCGTTCGACTGGCTTGTTCCTTTGCTCTGAAGATATCAGAGAGGAGTTCCCTGTTCGGCGAGCGCCCGTTTCAGGGCGTCATTCTCGGCCTTGAGTTGTGCCAGTTCCACGCCGAATTTCTGTAGATGCGGCTGCAGCTCCGCCTCTGAATAGCGCGGCGTGATATGGCACGGGCAGTTCCAGTCCAGCGCCTCAACCCGGATGATCGCGGCCCGCTCGGCGGTGGCATCCGACCCGTCGGGAAACAGGCTGGCGGCGGCGCCCTCGCCTTCGGAAAACGACACCCGGCCCAGCAGTTTCAGCCGCTGCCGGTTCGCGTAATCCATCAGGATCAGCGCCACCCGGTCATTGCCGTCGAGATTGCCGCGCGAGATATACTGTCTGTTGCCCGAGAAATCGGCATAGCCGATGGTCTGCGGTCCCAGCACCTTCAGAAAGCCCGGCGGTCCGCCGCGGAACTGCACATAGGGCCAGCCGATCTCGGACACCGTGGCCTGGTAGAAGCCGTCGCGCGCCTCGATAAAAGCCTTTTCCGACTCACCGATGATGTGACCTTGCTGCGGGCCGCCCTCGATGAATTTGGCATAGCTTCGGGCCGAGCCCATCCGTTCCTGATGGGCGATGACGGCTGGTGTGAATGTACGTTCCGAGAAAGCGCGGGGCATCTCTTGGTCTCCTTCAAAGACCCAGATCGGTCAGGCTGGGGTGATCTACGGGGCGTGGACCTTGCGGCCAGTGAAACAGTCGCTCAGCAGGCGAAATCGGCAGATCGTTAATCGAGGCGATGCGCCGGGCCATACGGCCATCCGCGGCGAACTCCCAATTTTCGTTGCCGTAGGAGCGATCCCATAGCCCACTCTCATTTTGCCATTCATAGGCAAAGCGCACCGCGATCCGTGACCCGGCGCAGGCCCATAATTCCTTGATCAGGCGATATTCCCGCTCGCGCTGCCATTTCGCGGTCAGAAAGGCGTGGATCTGGTCGTGACCTTGCAGGAATTCCGAGCGGTTTCGCCATAGGCTGTCGTCAGTATAGGCCGCCGTGACGATGTCGGGGTCGCGGCTGTTCCAAGCGTTTTCTGCCATCCGCACCTTTTGCGCGGCAGTCTCAGAGGTAAAGGGCGGCAATGGAGGGCGGGGGTTTTGTCGATTTTTTTGATAGCAGTCTAGATGGAGCTAGCGATCCGGCTATGCTGGCAGCTGGCTTTTGCCGGGGTTAGCAGAGTTCGGTCAAGAGATTCGATATCATTTTAAAAAGCCGCGTTCCGGTGTAGCTGGTGGCGTTCATCTGGCGTTCATTTTCCAAATAGGCAAATTTCATCTCTGAAAGCCATATTGCCCTACTGGGATAAAAGAGCGTTGGTCCGCAAAAACAACCGACGGGCAAAGGGTGATCTGTGTCAAAAACTGGAATTGGGATTGCGCGACGCGCGTCAGGGATACCCCTTCGCGCAGCCTACATCATTTTCTTAGCTTTCATTACTTCTGTCGCCACAAGTCAAATCAACAAAGCCTCGGCGCAAACAGCTAGCTTTCGATCAGTTGATTCCAATTCAGATGGGGTTTTGAGCGTGAATGAACTCACCGCCGAATTCGGAGAGCCTGGCGCACGCAGGCTTCTTGAGGAGATTGATAGCAACGGAGACGATCGCATCACGATCATCGAATTACGCCGTGGGGTTGATAACGGAAGAAGCGAAAAAAATGAGCGGGGCGATCGACGTGAAGATGGAGATCGGGAAAACGATGATGACAGATCGGACGAGCGTAATGGGGACGACCGTGGTGATGATCGCGACGATGATGGAGATGACAGAGGTGATGATGACTAAGCGAATACAACCGCTGTGTTGTTTTCTAAGACTGTGCGTGTGAGCAATCCGGAATTCAATTGGCCTGACAAGGCGCAGCTTAGAAACGTAGCTCCAACAGCGCGTGTTCATTTGCTGTTCATTTGACCGCATGCTGACCCTTCATTCCACTTTGCAATTCTTCTCACGTCGCATTGGCAAAACGATTTCATTGAACAGCCAGTCACGGAGCACAGCATGACACAGTTTCTTCAAACCTCTCCCGTCGCTTGCGAAATCGCAAAATGGGCATTTACAACCCGCAGAGTTAACCGATCCGATGTGCGCGGTCTGTCCGTGCAAATGGGTGCCGCAAAAGCAGGGGACCTTATCCTCTGTGAGATTGCCGAAGTTGGCCATCACAAGAAAATCCAATTGGCAGAACGCCGCGCCTCGGTCAGCTATCCCGGTGACTATGTTGTCCTTTGTTTGGGTGACCGGTACGCGCCAGATCAGTTTCTTGCCAGTGCGGTGATTGATGATGATCTTATCGATCTGGTCGCAGGTGGTGGCGTCGCTGGCCGGGTGGATGCAGCGCATACACGCATGGATGATCCAACGCGGTTGAAGCCCATCGGCCTTCTGACCAATGCAACCGGTCAGGTGATCAATGTGGCGGACTACTCATTGCC
This sequence comes from Ruegeria hyattellae, assembly GCF_041537925.1. Lineage (NCBI taxonomy): Bacteria > Pseudomonadati > Pseudomonadota > Alphaproteobacteria > Rhodobacterales > Roseobacteraceae > Ruegeria > Ruegeria hyattellae. The sequence goes on from NZ_JBGOSH010000021.1 coordinate 40,851, forward strand.
CTCTCTGCCTAACAATGAGCAAGTCACAGTCATTGGCGTTTTTGGGGCTTCGATGAACTCCGGGAAAACAACAGCTGCCTCAAGCCTTGGTCATGGTCTTATGCGTTCGGGTTACTCAGTTGCCGGTGTGAAAGCGACTGGGACCGGAGCCTTTGGTGACTTCAACAGTTTCGAAGACGGGGGCGCGCCGGCGCTCGACTTCACGGACGTCGGTATGGCCACGACATATCGGATGCCGCTAGAAACGATTGAAGCCGGTTTTGATACGCTGGTTGCGACCGCAGCTGAGCGCGGCGCCGAGGTTGTGGTGGTTGAGATCGCTGACGGTGTGTTCCAGCAGGAAACGCGGGCTATCTTGCAGTCTTCGCGCATTCGAGATCGGCTGGACGGCATCCTCTTTGCCGCGCCGGACGCACTGAGTGCTCTGGGCGGTGTGACCGTTCTGAACAAGGTGGGTCTAAGCCCCTTCGCGATCTCCGGAATGGTAAGTTGTTCCCCCTTGGCCGCCGCTGAAGCTGCTGAGGTAACCGGTCGCCCGGTTTTATCACGCGAAGATCTTTGGTCGCCCGCGATCATAACCCAACATGTTGCACCGCTGATGCGACGTGAAACTGTCAACGTGGCCGCATGACCTCCCTCTCGGAACTGGCCACAAAGGACCGCATCTTTGATGCGGTCCTACTTACAATCTGCGGTATAGTGCAGGCTGTTGCACTGGCTTTCGCAGCGTTTGCTACTCGTGATGCCTTTGCAGCGCTTCATGCTGGCCATGCTCTTGCAACGAGTACGGTTCTGCAGCTGGCGATATCCGGCATGGTTGCAGCTGCGTGCCTGTTTCTTTCAAAATATCGCGCAGAAGCGCTTGGCCAAAGCTACGCGATTTCTTTACGCCGTATGCTGTATAAGCAGATAGCCCGACTTCCCAAATCTCGGCATAAAGAACGCCGGGTTGGTGCGCTGTCTTTGCGTTTTGTCGGCGACCTATCTGCGGCGCGCCTATGGTTTGGTCGTGGTTTACCAGACGTTTTGTCCGCAGCCTTTGTTATTCCGGGTGCCGTATCCGTTCTCTACTTTCTTGATCCTGCCCTTGCGGTCTATGGCATTGCCTCACTCAGTTGCACACTGCTTATCATGGGATCGCTGGCCTGGCATCTGGCCCGCCGGCATCAAAAGCTGCGTCGCAATCGTGCGAATATCGCGATTTCCATGATTGAGCGGATAGCTATCGCGCCTGAACTGGACCTGATGGGTCGAACCGACCGCGAATTGCGCAAGCTTGAGAAACAAGGCTTATCGCTGCGCCGCGACGCATTGGCACGTCAAGGTAGAACCGCCAGCCTCCAGGCAGTATTGCAACTGGGTGTGGCGCTTACCGGTCTTTTGATGCTTTGGCTGGCAAGCCAAAACGAAACAGCACCGGCGACAGTGGCTGCGAGCCTTTCTGTTTTGGCGCTACTTGCCCTTCCGTTGCAGAACCTTGCCGGGGCGTGGGACTATTATTGCGCCTGGAGCGTTGCGCGCGAAAAGGCAGCTAGGCTGCTTTCGGAACCGGTGTTGATGCGAGCCGGCGCAGATCATGGCCTCTCCCCCGAAATTGAAGTCACCGGGGAATTGGATGGAAACTCTATCTCTTTCGCGGCCCCATCAGGTTCAACATCAGCGTTGGGGGGGAAGCACGCATACTGTATCGCCCGGTGTATCGCGGGACTTGATACGAATGAGGGCATTGCGGTTCGCTATAGTGGGCAAGATAGAGCCCCCAAAATCGCCTTTGTCGGGGATAATCACGTCGGGCTTCAAGGCAGTTTGCGCCGTTCGGCAACACTGATGTGTTCGAAAAGACCAAATGATCAGAAAATAGCAAAGGTTATGCAGGCCTTTGGATTGTCCGAATTGCTTGGGGCACCCGATGACCTTGATCAGCGGTTGGCAGAAAATGGTAACGGGCTGTCACCCTTCCAAACATTGAGTATCGATCTTGTGCGTGCAGTTCTTGGCAAAGCTGACGTCGTCGTAATCGCTTCTGTCAGGTGGGGTTCATGCAGGGATCGCCAAGCCAAATTGCTTGAAACTTTACAGAAGCTATCGGCGGCCACCATCATAATGGCTGAAGATGCCACCTCGCCTAATGTGAAACAGGATTCAAAGGTCATTTGAAATGCGTTCATCGACTCTATTCGGGATTTACGCTGCTGTATTAGTAGCTTTCCTGGGAGGTCTTGCGGGGCTCACCCTTTACAGCCTCGAGAAAACGCGATGGTGGGACGCCCGGATATCACTGGCCCAAGAATCCTATGGGCTGCATCTGAGGCTTGAGGCAGACCTATACCGTCTGTTCAAGCAACACGGCGATGCGCTTCTTATCGGAGACCGGGACGACGGCGTAAGCGAAGAAGAACTGCAGGCGAAAATCGATCAGACACTAGATTCGATCCGAACGACGATCGCGCGTGAAATCCAGATGGTCGGCGACGAGGAGATCGAAGAACTCGAACTTCTTGATGAGATCGAGGATGGCATTGAATCCGTCAATGGAGCCATCGCGAACCTTTCAGCCAATGGTAGCCGTATCGAGACATTTGTCCGAATTGAACGCCTGGCCGCCTTGCTGGACGGTGACATCGACGACGAGCTCGATCAAAAAATCCAGTCTGCCCTTGATGAAGAGGCTGAGGAGGTCGACGAGGTATTGGCCGAAGCAGCAGCCTTTAGAAAATGGAATGAACGATTGGTTTACTTGATCGTTCTTGCCGCAATTGGCGTTTTGCTTGTGGCGCTCGTGTCGTTCAACCGCCAGATCAGAAAGCCACTTACACGACTTGCAGACGGCATTGGACACCTGCGCGGGGCCGATTATTCAAAGTCAATAAGCCTGGGGGGAAGCCAAGAATTCAGAGAGTTGGGCACCGTCCTGAATAGCATGGCTGAAGGGTTGGCTGCTCGCGAAGCTAGTCGCGCCGAGCAAAAAAAGAAACTAGAGGATACCGTTGCTGCCAGAACGCTTGAGCTTCAGCAACTCATCGATAAACTTGAAACAGGTGAAGAGAACCGCAAGCGTTTGATGGCCGATATCAGCCACGAACTACGAACGCCGCTGGCAATTATCCTCGGTGAGGCCGATGTCACTCTGCGGACATCAGAAACGCTGTCAGAAGACGCTTCAGATTCACTTGCCCGTATTCGAGATTCCGCAAAGCACACAAACCAAATCGTTGATGACATGCTAACCGTTGCCCGGTTTGAAGCGGGTCAGCTCAGACTAGATCGCAAAGAAACGGATCTGCGAAAAATACTGCGCGATGCCGTGGCGATGTTCCCCGATCCGGTTCAGGTCGAAATTCCGGATTGCAAGGTTATGGCGTCGGTCGACGAAGTTCGGCTTCGCCAGTCGGTGCTTGCATTGCTGCAGAACGCGCGAAGATATGGAGGCCCAACAATTGGCGCGATGTTGGAAGAAGGGCTCGCGTCTTGCACGATCACAATCGAAGATGACGGTCCCGGCCTGAGCTCGGCGGAAAAATCCCAGGCGTTCGACCGGTTCTTTCGGGGGTCGAACGCTTCGGGCCAGGGTATCGAGGGGAGCGGTCTCGGACTTCCTGTCGTTAAGTCGATTGTCGAGGCACATGGTGGGACAGTCGACCTTCAGGATCGCCAGGAAGGCGGATTGAAGGTCAACATAACGCTTCCCAAAGCGCCGCGAATGAAGGTTGTTCAAAACGACGTGCTGCGAGAAACCGGCTAATGCGTGCCAGTCTGCTTCAAAAGCAAGTTGGGCAACCGGTTAGGTCGCACACAACCGCGCATCGTCACGGTTGTTAGCAGAGAGATAATTGAGGCGTATGATGAACATTTTGCTTGTCGAGGACGAAGCCCGTGTAGCTGATTTTATACGTCGCGGATTGGCCGCTGAAGGCTGGTCTGTGGATCATGCACCAAGTGGCGAAGATGCTTTGGAGCACGTAGCTACCAGCAACTATGACATCATTTTATTGGATCTGATGTTACCGGGGATTCAGGGGCAAGACGTTTGTCGCAAATTGCGCGCCAGGAAATCAAAAATCCCGATCCTGATGTTGACCGCGCTGGATAGCCCCGAGGAAAGAGTGGAAGGGCTGAAGATTGGCGCAGATGACTATCTTCCCAAGCCGTTCGACTTTGACGAACTGATCGCGCGAGTTGAGGCGCTGCACCGCCGCGCCAACAGCTATGCCAACGATCTCAACGATACAGTGATTACTTGCGGAACGCTTACATTTGACAGGCGCTCACTTCAGGTTTCCGTTGAAGGTCAGGAAATCCAGTTGTCCAAGAAAGAACGTGACCTACTTCTTCTGTTCCTGACCAATGTTGGGCGCGTTTTGTCCAGAGAGCGTATTTTGAATTCGGTTTGGGGCATGAACGAAGACCCATTGACAAACGTTGTTGATGTTTATGTTGGGCGTCTTAGACGTAAGATCGGTGGAGAAGGTCAGCGGATCGTGACACTCAGAAACGTCGGGTATCGCATGACCTGAAAGACTATTTTGGGCTTTGTCGCAATTTTTTCACGGATCAGAGCGACCGATTTGCCTGGACGGGTTTTTCCCGCGAGATCAGCAAACTGACGAAAGCCACACTTCAACTGGCCAAGCTACCCCTTGCGGATCATGTTGGCGGCCTCGATCCCGGCAAGTGTCGCTGCAGCGGAGGCGAAGCTTTTGAAGCCGAGCATCGGCCTCGTGAGCCGCTTGATGAACCGGAGGTCCTGCTCGATTATGTTGTTTAGGTACTTCGAGCGAACGGTGTCGATTTTAACCGGTATCTGCAATCGCTTGAAGATTTTGTTGACTTCTTTGATACCGGAGAAAAGCTGGAGGAGTGGTTGGCGCGACTGCCCACATGAACCCGTTCTGCCACGTGTAGCGGCTGAGCCGTATACATAAATCAGATTTCCTGATTGTATGCTTTGACTATTATCCAACGCGTTCAAAGGCCAATCACCGGAGGGAAGCCCCGTTGAATCTGACGATCTCCATACCTTTGATTCTGGCGGCTGTACTGCCCGCCTTTCTGGACCGGTGCTCTGGGTCCGATACCAGCGTCGCTTTGGGCGTGTTGGCGCGCGACCGGGTGGCCTTGACCGCGACAGCCAGCGAAATCGTCATCGATTTGCCAGTTGCAGAGGGAGCCGTGGTCAAGGCAGGCGACACGCTGGTTCAGCTTGATCCCACATTGCAAAGCGCAAAGTTGGCACTGGCACAGGCTGAACTTGAAAAGGCGCAGGCGACGCTCCTTAAACTCCAGATCGGTCCGCGACAGGAAGAGATTGCAATTGCCGAGGCAAAAGTTGCTGGCGCCGTGGCGCGATTGGCCGATGCCCAGGACGTTTATGACCGGAACTCCATTCTGGTCGAAAATTCCGTGGTAACCGAAGCGAAGGTCGCAAACGATCTGGCGCTGCGGGATTCAGCCCGGGCCGAATTGGCCAGCGCACAGGAGTCCTTGAAGGAGCTGCAGAACGGTACGCGACCGGAGGATCTGGCGGTCGCCGAGGCCAACGTGCGCGCGGCGGAAGCTTTGGTCGAAGCCGAGCAGACCGTTCGGGATGATCTGACGGTGGTGGCGACCCGCGATGGAGTGCTGGATTCTCTGCCGTGGAATCTTGGAGAACGCGTGACCTCGGGCAGTCCGGTTGCCGTGATGGTCACCGGGCAGACGCCTTACGCGCGTGTCTATGTGCCGGAACCGCATCGGGTTAGGCTAAAGCCCGGCGACAGGCTTGAAGTGCGCATCGATGGGCTTGAGGCTCCGCTCGAAGGTGTCGTGCGATGGATCAGCGACGACGCGTCGTTCACGCCCTATTACGGGCTGAACAAGGATGACAGGGCGCGGCTGGTCTATCTAGCCGAGATTGACCTGCCTGCCGCATCGCCCGATTTGCCAGCCGGTGTTCCGGTACAGGTCCCCATGCCATGAACGACGTCGTTGTCTCGACGCTCGGCCTGACCCGGCAGTTCGGAAAGAACATTGCAGTCAACAAACTGGATCTGGAGATCCGAACCGGCCAGATTTATGGGTTTCTCGGTCCCAATGGTTGCGGCAAGACAACAACCATGCGGATGTTGACCGGGTTGCTTACCCCCAGCAACGGATCGATCTCGGTTCTGGGTCGATCCATGCCCGAAGCAGCGGAGCCATTGAAGAACGAAATCGGGTACATGACCCAGATATTTTCATACTACCGCGACCTGACCGTGCTGGAAAACCTCAGGTTTGCAGCGGAGATTTATGGCATTCCCGTCAAGGCGGCCAAGGATCGGATCGACGAGCTGTTGCACACCTATGACCTGACGACAAATGTGCATCAGCTCAGTGGCAGTATGAGCGGCGGTCAGAGGCAAAAGCTGGCCCTTGCGGCAACCGTCATGCACCGGCCTAAACTGCTATTCCTGGATGAACCGACATCCGCCGTCGATCCTGAAACCCGCCGCACGTTTTGGGAGCAATTGTTCGATCTGGTCGATCAGGGTGCAACCATGATCGTGTCCACGCATTTCATGGACGAGGCAGAGCGCTGCCACCGGCTCGCGATCCTGCAGCATGGGGTAAAAAAGGCCGATGGCTCACCCCGTCAGTTGATGGATGATCTGCAAGCCGACGTCGTAGAAGTTGAAGGGCCAGACCTGCGAAAGGTCAAACATGAACTAGACGGCAAACCCAAGATTCTGTCGACCGCGCAGGTAGGATCACGCCTGCGCGTGCTGGTAGACAAATCCGAAACTCAGCCCGTAGATATGCTGCGCAGCCAGCTTGAGGCCTTTCCGGACCTGTCCCTGACCCCGCAACGGCCAAACCTGGAAGACGTCTTTGTCAGCGCAACGCGGGGACCGGAACAGTGATCTCTCCACGCCGTATCGCCGCTGTCCTGAAGAAAGAACTGCTCCAGCTGAGGCGGGACAGGATGACCTTCGCCATGGTGATCATGATCCCTTTGATCCAGCTGCTGCTGTTTGGCTATGCGATCAACACCAACCTGCGTCACGTACCCGTCGCGCTCGTGGATCAATCAGGAACGGAACTGTCCCGAACACTGGCGCAGCTGGTTCAGGCCACGCAGGTCGTGACAATAACCGAAGAGCTTACCACTCCACAGGAGGCTGAGCGCGCGATTACGGAATCCCGGGTACGCGCCGCGCTGATCATTCCGCCGGATGTGGCCTATCGGCTTGCGCGCAGTCCGTCTATTGGCTTGGGCCTGCCAGACGCAACGGATCAGAGCAGTGGCCGACCTGTTGCGCATTGGATCGTTGATGGTTCGGACACGATGGTCGCCAGCGCGATCAAGTCGCTTCGGACAATGCCTTTGACCGAGCTGTTGAAACTGCCGCCGAACCGTCAGGTTCCAACGTTCGAAGTGACACTATACTTCAACCCGGAACAGCGATCGGCGGTCAATATCGTCCCGGGACTTGTAGGCGTGATCCTGACCATGACAATGATCCTGTTCACCTCGGCCGCGATCGTACGGGAGCGCGAACGGGGCAATATGGAGATGCTGATCAACACCCCGATCAAGTCGATCGAATTGATGGTCGGCAAGATTATCCCCTACATCTTTCTTGGCCTCATCCAGGTCGCGATCATTCTGGGTCTCGGGCATATACTATTCGATGTTCCGATAAACGGTGGATTGGCCACTTTGCTTGTGGTGACATTGTTGTTCATCATTGCCAGTCTGTCGCTCGGGCTGGTGATTTCGACGCTTGCGCAGAACCAATTGCAGTCGATGCAGATGACCATCTTTGTCCTGCTGCCCTCGATCCTGATGTCGGGCTTCATGTTCCCCTTCGACGGTATGCCACAACCCGTCCAGATAATTGCTCAGGTCCTGCCGGCAACCCATTTCATGGACATGATCCGCGGCGTGATCCTGCGTGACGCGTCGCTATACGAGTTGCGCTGGGGAATTCTCTGGATGATCGGATTTGCGGCATTCGGATTGTTGGTGGCCACTCTAAGATTCAAGAAGCGGTTGGGTTGAAGATCGGCCCACAGCCGACATTCGACACCTGTCAATTTTCTCCTGCCGGTTTCCCGAAAGCTGACATTGGACGACGGTGCAGCATTTTGGGTACATGAGAAACCGCAAGGCAGAAAATTCGGACATCCAACTTTTGAGTGAAAACGGCGGCTGCTGAATAAAATCAAAAATATTCTAGTCTTCGTTTCAAACGGAAGTGTGGGACGCTGTGATGGATAGCCGACAACAGAAACGAGTTATTGTAGTTGGGGCTGGCATGGCCGGTCTGATGGCAGCAGCTGTGCTCTCAGACCAATTTTCTGAGGTTATAATTATCGAAAAGGATGATCTACCGCGCAGGCCTCAAGTTCGAAAAGGAGTCCCTCAAGGCGCACACGTACATACGTTCCTTGGATATGCAGTTGAAGCCATGGAGGATTTTCTGCCAGGTATCATGACCGAACTATATGAGGCGGGCGCTGTTCAAATTCGCAGAAACAAGGATATCTGGTTCCACGATGCGGCTGGCCCGACTCCAATTCGAGATGTAGGTATCCTTACACCGTCGGTAACTCGGCCTTTGTTGGAACACGTGACACGCAAGCGTGTTCTTGCGTTACCAAATGTATCAATCAAGGAAGCCACTCGATTTACGCAGTTTTGCACTGATGGTAATAGCGACGTTTCTGGCGTGAAAATTCAAACAGGCGACATCGGTTCGGAAATCTTTTCGGACCTGGTTGTTGATTGTTCCGGTCGCGCGACGACTCTTCCGCGCTGGCTCGTCGACCACGGTTATGGTGACGTCGAACGTCAGGAACTGGGCATCGGTATGTCGTACACGTCCGGACTATTTCGCCCACCTCCTGATCTGGTAGATGATACCTGGGCTTGCCTTATGCTCGCAATACCGCCCAACACGCGCGCGGCCTATTTAACACCCGTCGACGGCGGAATTTGGCTTGCGACCATGTATGGCAGGGGCGGTGACATGGCACCACGCGAGGCAGAAGGTTTCGTTGAATGGACGAAGGGCCTTGCCCATCCCATCATCCACGAAAAACTGAGCCGGGCCGTGCCCGTATCCGACTTTCGCTCCTACAAAATCCCAAAGGGAATTTGGTTTCGCTATGATCGAATGGAACGGTTTCCACGGGGGATAATTCCCATGGGTGAAGCGGTGACAAGCTTCAACCCGATGTATGGGCAAGGCATAAGCTTGTCCTCAGGTCAAGCACGGGCATTGCGTTCCGGATTGACCGGTGGCTTGGATCGTCTCGCGTCGCGATACTTCGAAGCATCTGAAGCGCTCAATCAAGTTGGTTGGTCTGTCATGGAAACCCGTGACCTGGAACACCCAACTACGGTCGGAAAGCGTCCCGCAGATATCGAATACCGTTGGAAGATGGGAGCGGCGATCCGAAAACTGGCTGAGACAGATGCCGAAGTTCACCGCTTAAGTGTAAATGTTACCCACTTGTTGGAACCTCCGAGTGTCCTTTCACGAGAAGATATCGTTGAACGTGCCCAAAGGCTCCTTAATTAGGTAGGCGCCTATGGTGAGCGGACGTGTGTAGGGCATGCAGCCAAGAACAATATGGGCTCACCGCTGACCTCAGAGGCGGCGCAGCATCGACCTTACTTGCTCAGCGCATGTTGATGAGGCCGGCCCAGAGCTGCCGTCCATCAACGCCGTAAATGGTGTTGTCACGTTAACTGCCGTTCGGTTGCTCATGTCAGCAATTGGACGTAGGTGACATCGATGAAGTCATCATCAATCTGCTACAAGCGCCACCGATTTCCTCCTCAGATCATCGCGAACGCGGTGTGGCTGTACGTTCGC
>NZ_JBGOSH010000022.1:0-46567 GCF_041537925.1 Ruegeria hyattellae
CCGCCATACAGGCTGTCGCCGCTGTCATTGCCGTTCAGCACATCATTGCCGATATTGCCATAGAGCCGGTCGCCGCCATCGCCGCCATAGAGCGTGTCATCGCCCGCCAGCCCGTCGAAGATATCCGACCCGCCGCTGATCAGCGCCAGGTTGTCGTCATCGCCACCGGTCAGCTGCACCGCCTCGGGGTCGATCGGGTCCAGCCCGACCTGAATGGTCACCCAGGCGGTGTTGGACATTTCAGTGTTCGCATCCGAAACGCTGTATTCGAACCGGTCCACGCCCACGAAATTCGCGTCGTCCGGGGTGTATGTGAACGCTCCGGATCCGGGATCCTGTGACAGCGTTCCGAAGGCCGGTGCCTGGGTGATGACGATATCGTCGGCCGCAAGTGCCGGGCCGTCGGGATCGGTGTCATTGGCCAGCATGTCCAGCTGGAACGGGCTGCCGTCAGCCAGAACAACCCAATCGTCCTGCGCGATCGGCGCCGTGCGTGCAGCGAAGCTCACGGCGTCGTAGATGGCGGATGTGGACGGGGCGAAGTCGGGATCGCCCATCCAGCTTGGCGTGCCATGCCAGAGGCTCAGGAATATCTGCGCATCGGCGGTTGGCACATCAAGATCAACCGGGTCGGTCACCGAATGCAGCAGAACCCCGTTGGCATACCACGAAATCGAATCCGGGCCCCACTCGATTGTGTAGTCGTGCATTCCGGTAGAGGAATCGAAGCCCAGGTCGACGATTTCGCCCACGCTGTCGCCTTCGAAGTGATAGGTCAGCAGGGCCTTGGTCGGGTCGCTGCTGAGGAATTCGAAGTCAATCTCGGTCTGGGGAGAATAGAGGAAGAAGGTCGAGTTGGCGCCACTGCCGCTGGCGGTCCGCATGGTGACGGTGTAGCTGCCGAAACTGTAATCCTCGATCGTGCGTATTTCACCGCCGGTGAAGGATTTGCCGTCCAGTGGCTGGTTATCCAGCGAGAGGGTGAGTTGACCGGCTGAAACGGATACATTGGCGGGTGACCAGGCGGTGTCGATCCATCCTCCGGGCAACGCGTAATCCGAAACCAGCCAGAGATCGGCCTCCAACGGACCGTCAAATTCTTCCAAAAATGTCGACATATACCCCAACCCACTACAAAACAAACGGTGCAGAGTCCCCCCAGGACAATTCTACACCACTACCGATGGCTAAAATAAACAAACAATCTTAGCCCCCCAACACTATCTTTACAGCTAAGACGACCCCGAGAGCAAATCAACTCTGTGCCATAAACACACAGGGATTGTTTCCGCAGATGAAACGGTGACCCAAACCGGCGCGCTTCGTGTCCTGAGCCCGCGCAGGTATTTTCTGCCTGCCGCCGCCCCCGGGTCGGAAAATGGAATCAATGTGAAACAAATTCAGGCATTTGCCGCCCTGACAGCAGGCCCGTCGCCCCTCATTCCGACCCCGAAGAGACCGTCCCTGCCTGGCCTTCTTCCGGGGGGGATGGCACCGGGGTGGCATCGCTATAACCAACCGCGCTCAACAGCGCGCGTATTTTGGCCTCATAGATCGGGCGGGCGTAGTTCCGGTCATAGAGCGCGCGGGCATTGCGGGCGCGCCGTCCGGCCTCGTCCGGGTTGTCCAGCACCGCACACATGCCCTCGGCGATCGACTCCGGCGTCGGCTCGACCAGAAAACAATAGTCATCGTCGAGGACCTGCGTGTGCGACCAAATCCGTGTCGCTATCAGGGGTTTTCCGCTGGCCAGCTGTTCATAGACCTTCAGGGGCGTGTTGGTGCCGTCGATGCGCGGCGACAGCAGCGCGTCCGCCTCTCTGTTGAGCCGCAGCGCCGTCGTTTTCGGTACCCGGCCGGTGAACACGCATTGATCTGACAGGCCCGCCTCGGCGGCCACCGCCTTCATCGCGGCCACCTGTTCGGGCGTGCCCCCGGCCAGTACCAGCCTGGCTTGCTTGTGCCGGTCAGTGATCTGCGCAAACGCCTTGATGACACGGTCGATGCCCTGATATTTTTCGAATGTTCCGGCATAGACCATTGTTGGGGTCTGTGCGGAAAACACGACATCCTCGGCATCCGAATCCACCGCCACGGGCGCGCTGGGTGACGTCGCCAGCCTGACATCGTCGAAGATCGAGTTTTCGATCAGAAAATGCTTATCCTCCGCGACGCCCTGCTGCAGCGCATAGTCCCGCAGGTCGGGGCAGATCGTGATCACCGCATCGGCCGCCTTCAGGCAGCTGTCTTCCAGAAAGCGGAAGATCCCGATCAGTATCTTCGATTTCGTGAACCCGAAATTCTCTAGCTGCTGGGGCAGGCTGGAATGCATGTCGTAGATCAGCCGGAATCGGAAGAAAGGTTTCAGGGCCCGACACCAGAACACGGATTCCTCATGGGCATGCACCAGCCCGTAGCGGTGCCTGATGAGCATTCCGATAGTCCAGAACAGCATGAACACGTCGAGGAACAGCTTCTTGACGGAAGGCCCGATCGGCACCGGTTCGAGAAACCCGATGCGCGGGATCCGCACGATCCGGACGCCCGGAATATCCACGTCCTGTCCGGGGTGGTAGGTCAGCAGATCGATCTGGACACCTGCCTCGGCCAGAACCAGCGTGCGATAATAGACGCTGAACGGTGTGCCGCGGGGCGTGAAGAACGGATGTGGCGCAACGACAAGCATATCCGCGCGCCGCCGGGTTTGCCCTGTGTGCCGGTCATCCATCAGAGCCATCCCTCTTTGACATACCAATCCGCCGTGTCCGCAAGCCCGTCTTCGTTGGTGCAAAGATGCCCGTACCCGGTATGTGCCTGCATTTTCGGCGTATCAAACGCGCGCCAATTACTTTGGTCAAGTAGCTGTATGTGCATAAAGTACAATACAGAAGTGAAACGCGTATTTCCAAGTCAGAAAGATGGCCTCACCTGGTATCCGGATGCCGTTTCTTGCGGCGGTCGAAACGCCTGGCCCCGTAAGCGCCTGGATCATCCAAAACAGACTGTGACCCACTTTGATTTCGCGTCCATATCCGCAAGCAGGGACTTTTTCGCCAGCCTGCCCCGAGGCGGATACCAATCGGTGCCGGGACCATCTTCCTTGGTGAAACCGTGCTGCGATGGGTCATGCCTCTGACACCCGGCGCGTCGAATAGAGTGGAGTGGATGCAAGCCGGACTGCGCAATTATTGCGAACAATTCCACAGTTGCAGGCAGGATTAGTTCTAAGCTGTTCGACGTTAAAAAGGCATTTCGCCAATTCTCCGAAAAAACCTGAGTGCCGGGACACGCGACAGGCCCCAAAAGAATCGAACAATCTTTTTAAAATATCACTATATAAAACAGTACCTTATCCATGACCTCGCGAAAAATTCGAGTTCTCTACACCTGTCGTGAACACGACACCGTGCTGCGGTCACTACAGGTTCACTCTTTTTGTGATTGGCAGTTGAATGGCCGCACTCTTTTCAAGAATTGCTTTCACCTCCCCCCATTGCTAGGGTCAACGCGCCCGGCAGCAACGGCCCATATTGGTAACGTGTTTAAGATTTTGAATTGTTAGATGTTGGAGCGGGAGTAAGGCATTGGCCGTCAGATATTCTGTAATTGTTCCCATATTGAACGAGGAAGACAGCGTTGGCTTGCTCTACAGCAAGGTCGCCGACACCCTGGATGCCGCCGGGTTGCCGTTCGAACTGATCTTCGTCGATGACGGATCGACGGATACGAGCTTTCAGAAATTGTCCGAGCTTGCCGCCGCGGATCCACGGGTCGTTGTGCTGAAGTTCCGAAAGAATTACGGACAGACCGCCGCGATGACCGCCGGTATCGAATACGCGCGCGGCGCGGTCCTGGTGACCATGGATGGCGATCTGCAAAACGATCCCGCCGACATTCCGATGATGCTGGCGAAGATCGACGAGGGTTATGACATGGTGATCGGCTGGCGGATCAACCGTCAGGACAAGTGGTTGTCACGCAAATTGCCCTCGATGATCGCCAACCGGCTGATCGGCAAGGTCACGGGCCTGCCGGTGAAGGATAACGGATGTTCGCTCAAGGTATACCGGGCGAATGTCATCAAGCGCGTGCCGCTTTATTCCGACATGCACCGGTTCATCCCCGCCATGACACTTCCCGTCGGCGCCCGGATCGCCGAAGTGGGCGTGCGCCATCATGCCCGCCAGTTCGGAGAGTCGAAATACGGGCTGTCGAGGATCTTCAAGGTTCTGCTGGACCTGATCGCGATCAAGACCCTGCTTCTTTTTGCCCGCCGGCCCATGCGCCGCTTTACCGGGCTTGCCGCCGCCGCCGTCGTTATGGCGCTTCTGTCCGCCTGGCCGATCCTGTTCGGGACGGGGGCGACCGGGTCGGGCAGTGTGATGGTGTACACGTCGGTTGCGATGCTCTGCGGATCGCTGACGTTGTTTTTGTTTTTAATCGGCGTGGTGTGTGCCCTGATACATCGCCAGATCGGACCCGCCGAACTGTATTGGTTAGGGGGGCATTCCGCGCGCGCCCTGCCGGAGAGGGATTGACATGATGCACGACCAGAACCCGACCGCAACCGAGGCGACCGCAACCGGGCTGGTCTCGGTCATCGTCAGCGCGGAGGGCGACGGCAAAGGCCTGGCCGATCTGCTGAACGCGTATCGGACCGTTCTGGACGCGCGGCCCGAACCATACGAAATGATCATCGTGTTCGAACATGCCTCTTCCGGCATCCGCGCCGTGCTGGAGCCGCTGGACGCGCACTGGCCGAACCTGAAGCTCTTTCCGCAGCGGCCGTGGAATGGCGAAGACGCCGCGATCAAGCAGGGGATCGGTTTGGCAGTTGGTGACATTGTCCTGACCTTGCCATGTTGGCCAGAGATTGATCCCGGGTCCATCAGCAGCCTGATCGAAGCGGTCGGACCGGCCGACATGGCCGTGGGACGGCGGGGTGAACTCAACCGGAATGGCATGCAGAAGCTCCGGGCCCGCGCCACGCACGGCCTTCTGAACCTGCTCTTTCAGCAGAAATTCGAAGATGTCTTCTGCCGCGCCCGGGCCGGGCGCCGGGATGTGTTTCTGCGGGTGGCCGAGCTGGGCGTCAGGCAGCATTTCCTGCCGCTGATCGCCGCCTCGGAAGGTTATGATGTCCAAGAGGTGGATCTGCCCGTCGTGAAGGATGTCGACGTTCAAAATATCTACAAGTTCAAACCGAATGCCCATGTGGGGGCCCTGGTCGATGTGTTGACGCTGTTTGTCGGGCTGAAATACCTCAGGCGGCCTTTGCGCTTTTTTGGTTCCGTCGGGGTTCCACTCATTCTGATCGGGGCGCTGCTGACCGCGTACCTGGTGATTGAGCGGCTCTTTTTCGGGACCCCACTCGCGGACCGCCCGGCCCTGGTCTTTGCTGTGCTGATGCTGGTTCTGGGTATTCAGATCGTGGCCCTGGGCCTGGTGGGCGAGATCATCATCTTCTCGTCCAGCCGAAGGTTGCGCAGCTATGAAATCGAAGAGGTCCTGCGCGGCCGGCCCTCAACCGCGCCCGGATCAGATACGGAGACGATCCGTGATGCAGAGGCCCCACCACAGGATGATCATCAGAAGAGCAATATAAGAAGCGATGTTGCGGATGCCTGAAGGGTGAATATGGACCTCCGCGACGCGGATCGTCGTTGACGTTTCGAACCTCCCCCGGATCGATGCCACGTCACCCCGAAGCGGCGACGGCGCGCTCAACCGGAACTCTTCCCCTGTCCAGACATGCAGGCGGGCGCCGTCAGGCCGGATATCGAGGCGGCTCCGGTCGAATTCGATCGGCTTGCCCGCCCTGTTTTCAACATCCTGCAGCGTTGCCGCAAAATGCAGGTCCGCCGCCCGCGCGCCGTCTTTCATAAAGACCGGAAGACCGGCATATGCGAGCAGCAGCAGCGCCGCCGCCGCCGCCCGCCAGCCGCCGGGCAGTAGCAGGTCCTTGCCGGATCTGGGTTCCTTTATCCAGATCCAGATTCCAACCGCAACCGACAGGGCGTAAAGCGCATGGGTCGACCAATCTTCCGGCCAGAACAGACCGAAATTCGACAGATCCCAGCGCAACGGAGCCAGCAGAACAACCCCGTTCGCCCATTTCGTCTGCATGGCATCAAGGCCCAGATGCAGGACCGCTCCAATCGCCAGAACGGCAAAGGCGGACCAGAATGTCCGGCTGAACAGCGCGAGACACGCACAGAGAATCACAGTGACCAGCAAGGTGCTCTGGGCTATCAAATAGAGCCGCAGCTCCACCGACGATGCGCCGGTCACGCCGATGGCTGCCCGTTGCAGGATCCACGGAACATCCGGCACGACGCACCCGGCCAGGATCCATTTCACATCGGCTTTGGGCAGGCACGCCTTCGTCGCCAGATACTGGATCCCGATATGGCCAAGCGTCGCGGGCACGGGTCAGATCAGGCGTTTTCTGATCTGCACGGCCCTCAGATGCACCACAAAGCCGGCCAACCCCATGTTGCGACAGGCGCTGTCC
Organism: Ruegeria hyattellae; assembly: GCF_041537925.1. NCBI lineage: Bacteria > Pseudomonadati > Pseudomonadota > Alphaproteobacteria > Rhodobacterales > Roseobacteraceae > Ruegeria > Ruegeria hyattellae. The sequence goes on from NZ_JBGOSH010000022.1 coordinate 6,515, forward strand.
AGCATCTGAGCAATGGGGAAATCGGAATGGAGGTGCGCATGACCATCCAGGCTGCAGACCTGTCGGGATGGTCCGTTTTCCGCAAAGCCGTCGCTGTCCAATGCATCCCCTCTTTCCGATACCGTCCTTGAATTCCTTTTCATATCAACACCGCGGTTCGGAAGCGACAACGAAAAACCGCCTCGCGGCCTAAATGGCGCATACGAAGACCCGCCATTTCGGACCGCCGATTCGGGATTTGCGCGGTGACGCTGCTGCGTGCTCGGATCGAAACGAAAGAGCCGGTTTGTCTGAAACCGCGTCCATTTCTTGCCCAGCGGGCATATTGTTCCGCGTCGCGCGCCATTGAGGCGGTCGGAAGGTGACAGCGCCTCCTTCGAATTGACGAATGGCGAAGGCCCTGTTTCACTTGCACATTATCGGCGGCCGTCTGCTTGTGTGATTTCACATGCCAAGTGGCGGCAGACGGAAATGGAGTTTGGTCGCAATTTGCAATCGCACACCCGAATGGTGCTTTGACGGAACATGCCGTTCCCCGCAGCTTCAAGCAGGCCCGAAATCGATTTTGGCCGGTCGGGCTTGTGCGGACCCTGGCACCCCAGGCGTTCTAAAAGCCCTGCACGGCCCATAGGAAAATGTCAGTGACCGATAAACCGGAACAGAAACGCGTTCACACTCGCCAGGATCATCCCGGAACAGGCCTCGTTGCGCTCGTGCTGATCGCTGTGGTTGCGTTTGCCGCGGCTCTGCTCACCCGGATCGGCATGATCGATCATCCGCTGATCTATGACGAGCTGTATCAGTATCTGCCCTCTGTCAGTTGGCAGGAGAGCCGGAGTTTTGCCGTTCTGGACGGTCTCTATGACCGGGCCGCCCGCTTCAGTCAGTTGATCGCGCTGAGTTTCGGAATCATGGGGGAGCAATCCGCCACCGCCGCACGCCTGATCCCGTCGATCCTTCCCGGTGCGTTTCTGGTGTCGCTGGTCGTGGCCTGGGCCTATCGCGTCAGCGGCATTGCGACCGCCCTGATCGCGCTGGTTTTTCTGCTGTTCTGGCCGAACGGCATCGAGGTCTCGCAATATATCCGGTTCTATTCGCTGCAGGGCATGCTTTTTGTGGCAGGAGCCCTGCTCGTCTATGTCGCCTTGGTCGAATTCAGGGCGCTGGCATGGCAATTGGCGGCCCTGGCCGCTGCGGCTGTTCTCTTTCTCATTGCCCTCGACCTTCAGGTATTGACGGCAGTGGGCATAGGCGCAGTCGGGCTCTGGGTTCTTCTGGCGTTTGCGCCGGGCTGGCTGCGGGCATATCCGCGGCTGTGGTGGCTGGTCGGCCTCGTGCTGGTCGCGGTCGCGGCAGTCCTGCTGAGCGGTGTTTTTGCCGCCGAGCTCAAATGGCTCTGGACCACGTATAACTGGGAACCCTGGCCGCCCGCGAACGACACCACGTTCTATCACCGGGATTTCCGGGACAACTACCCGACCTTCTGGCCGCTATTCCCGGTCATCGCCATCATCGCGTTGCGGGCAAATTTTGTGCCTGCTTCTTTCTGTCTGATATTGTTTGCAACGACCTTCGTGCTGCAATCTTTCGGCGGGCTGAAGAACATCCGCTATCTGTATCCGACGATGCCGTTCTTTTTCGTGCTTTGGGGGATCGGCCTGCAGGCTGTTTTTCCCGCTTTGTGGCGGTTACTGAAAGACGACGCGGGTGAGGCGATGTCGTTCCTGTTGCCCGCCTCGTGGAAAAAGCCATTCGTCTGGCTGATGCTGATCATTGCAGCAGGGTTTGTCGTCTTTGCCAATCCGGCCTTTATTCGCAGTACCAAGCTGATGCTGGGAAAAGACGAAAACATGCTGCTGGGCAAAACGCGCTGGCAATGGACAGATGCAGAGACCCTGCTTGCACCATGGCTCGCGGACAATGCGCTCATTGTAACCGAAGAGGAAATGCGCGCTGTCGAATGGCTGGGTGACTTCGATCTGGCTTATAACAAACCACGGTTTTCGGAATTTCTGTATTCCCGCGGCACGAATATGCCGTCGTTCAGCCTTGATCACAGGACTGGCAGACCCCTGATCGGAGATCCCGCCGATTTTGAACTGACGGTCCGCTGTACCCCGGTGGGCGTTTTCATAACCAATTTGCCCGGTGTCCGGCACCCCAACATCGTCAAGCTTCTGCAGGACACCCGGGATGCGGATCTGCATTTCACGCTGCAGACAGGAAGCGGGTCGTCCTTGGTTGGGTGGCGGCATGGCGATACCATGAGCCTGCCTGCCGACTGCGCCCGGCTACCGGATTTCGGCACGCCTTCGGCTGCCGGACGGATCCTGTCGGGCCAGTCCGAACCTCAGAGCGTCTCGTCAGCCACGGCAGACAGGTAGGGATCGCATTCCGGCAGCCAGGGATCGACCGAGCCATAGTCGAATTGGGTTTCCCGCTGCTGCTGGATGGCGATAATGTTGCTTCTGGTCAGGATCGTATACAGAAACCGGTCCTGCAGCGCGGCTGCCGGGCCGATCATGCGCAGCCTGTCGCCGTGCCAGGCAAAATACATCTCTGCGGCCAGCCTTTTGGCCGGGCTGCCCTCTCCGGAAAGGGCGGCAAATTCGGTGACGAAATCATCGATGCCCTCAAGCTGCAAAACCTCGGGTCCGAAATGATCCCGAAGCGTGCGTCGAAGAAATGCGGTCGTGCCACCCAGTGACAGCGGCACTGCCACCAGCGCGGCGGCGGCGCCACCGCCGATCAGGAACATCCGGCGTCCTCTGTTCATAGCCGTTCTCCCGCATAAAGAGACAGCGCCGACAGTGTCAGCGTCGGGTTGGCGGCGGCCCCCGTGGTGAAGGCGCCCGCACCGAGGCAGGCCAGGTTCGCAACCCCGAAGACACGGCAGGCCTTGTCAACGACACCGCCCGCGCTGTCTGCTGCCATGGGCGTTCCGCCGACAATATGCGCCTCGGTCGGCTCGAACCCGCCAAATCTGACGATCTCATGTTCGAACGGGATCAGCGAAGGCAACATCTCGCGCGCGCGCGCCAGGCCCGCATAGGCATAATCGCTATGCCCGGTCCACTGTATGATCGGTTCGTCCTCTTTCAGGACAACCCGGTTATCGGCCTGCGGCAGATCCTCGGCCACCAGTTTGAGCTTGAGCCGGTGCAGCCATTTTCCGCGCTCCAGCCGCAGCGATTGTGGCGCATTCCAGCTTTCGATCATCACCGAGGCCGCCTCACGGCGGAAATCGCCATCATAGAACCCATAGCCCATGCCCGTCAGCGAGGTTCCACCATAATAATTGTCGAACGGGATATCGACCCAGACGAACTGACCCAGCTGTTCATGGATGCCGCGCCCAACCAGATCGGAGCCGATGCCCGAGCGCAGCAGGATGGCGGAATTGTAGATCGGGTTGGCCCCCAGACCGACGAAATCGGCGCGCAGCGTGACCGGACCGGCCTCGGCAGCGTTGGCGACAATGCCCGTCGCCTGGCCAGCGGCGGTTTCGACGGTCCTGCATTCTGCGTCGAGCAGGTAATGGAACCCCTCATCCTCGAACAGGTCCAGCGCGTTCAGGATTGTGAATTTCGCATCGATGGGGCACAGGTTGCAGGCCCCCGACACGCAGCAATTGGCGCGCCGACCGCCATTGGAACGGGCGCAGGGCATCGGCTGCCAGCTCGGTTCCTCCGCAAACAGCCTGCGTTCGGCGCGGGTCGGCACATGCGGCGGAAACGGATAGGGCGCGCTGCGCGGCGCATACCCGGCCTCATCCGAGCCGGCGATGTCCATCAGATATTCGGCCTCGATCATGTAGGGCTCGAGCTCGGCATAGGAGATCGGCCAATCCTGGGCCACGCCGTAGCGCGATTTCAGTTCGAAATCGCTGGGCTGCAGGCGCGGCGTATTCCCCCACCAGCAGTTCGAGCAGCCACCGAATTGATGGCGCACGGTCCAATCCTTGCGCTGCCCGGAACTGTTCTCCTGCGCAACGCCGGGAAAGGATGGGTTCAGGCGATTTTCAAGCTGCGTGACGTGATCGATAAAGGGGCCGCGTTCGACAAAAAGGACCTTCAGCCCCCTGCCCTTCAACTTGTAGGAAAAAAAGCACGCAGCGAAGCTCGACCCGACCAAGATGACGTCCCAGCCGGTCTTTTGAGCGTCTTCCGCAGATATGGGTCTCAAATCTCGGTCCTATCTGTTCCTGTTGCGGGGCGTGCTTCGGTCTCGCACCCGAAAATGCGGGTCCTGGCCGCGTGCAGGCCAGCTGCGAATGGCTCAAGCAGGTCCGTTCAGGATAATACCGGCGCCGCCAAGCTTCATGTCCCTGAATATATTCAGACTATCGGTGATGCTGCCCAAGGTGACCTTGTTGGCTTCGATGGTGAAAATACCCAAATCCTGGGGGCTTAAAGTGGCGAAGCTGTTTGAAACATCCTCAAGGCCCGGCGCGTCGACAATCACGACATCATAGACTTTGCGCAGCAATGAGATCAGTTCCTGAACCCGTTCGGCACTGTAGATGATCGAAGGATCCGCCGCGGACCTCTGGGTTCCGATACAATCGAAACCGCCATCGGAATTCGTGGCCACCACACATTCGTTCAGAGGCTTCTGGCTGTGGATAGCCGACAAGAAACTGGCCTTGTCCGACACACCGAGGCTTGCGGTCAGCTGCGCGGTCCGGAAATCGCCGTCCACCAGAACACATTTCTTGCCGCGTTGGGCGCACGCCCAGGCCAGAAGCACGGCCGTCAACGTCTTACTGTTATTTGCATTGTAGGACGTGAAGAAGATGGACCTGAGGGACTGCTCATTATGCAGGTTGATATTGTCGGCCAGGTTCAGGGCGGCCCGGGCCAGGTCGCCATCCTGCGACAATCGCCGGAGCAGGTCCTGCACCGAACCGGTTTTTCTGAGGCGCGGCGTGTTGCCGAAAACGGCCAGTCCCGTCGCGCTGAAGATCTGTCGGGTCGCCGAAAGCTTCTTGGGCCTCCATTCCAGCGCCAACGCCAATGCCGCACCAAGCGTCAGGCCACCGATCAGGGCCAGGACCGCAGCGACCTTCTTGCGCGGATGCGATGGGCTGCTGGGCGGGGTCGCGTAGCGGATGACCTTTGCATCCGAGATCGGGATCTTCTGGAATTCGCTGATTTCCCGGTAGCGCCCGAGAAAATCCTCGTAGACACGCAGGTTGATATCGGCCACGCGCTGCAGCTGGTTCAGTTCGATCAACTGTCTGGACCGCTCCAGGTTCAGGCCTTCGAAACTCCGAAGGCTGATCTCCAGGGTTCTAACGTTGAGCCGCAGGGTCTCGACGCGGTTGTTCAGTTGCAGCAGCAGGTTTTCAACCTCGGTGGCCAGATCCGCTTCGGTGCGCGCGATCGCGCGCCGGATCGATGCCACCTGCGCGGACTCGTCCGAAAAGCCCGAGGCTGCAGAGGTTTCCTCGCGTCTCAATTCAACAAGCGTCCGGCGAAAGTCGACAAGGGCATCGCTGGTCAGGATATTGGCGGTCGCAAGAGGACCCTCGGCTTCGTTCACCAGCGTTGCGCGGCGGATCTGAGCTTCGGCCTGGGCCAGCTCGGCGCGCGCATTCACCAGCTTTGTGGTGAATTCCTGCATCTGCTGGTCCAAGCGCGCACCATTATCGGCATCGGCTTCCATTGCACTGCGCAATTCCAGAACGGCCCGTTCCGAAGCCTCGACATTGTTGGCCAGCTCTTCCACGCGCCCTTCCAGCCAGCCGGTAAATCGGCTTGCCGCCTGGAACCGCTTGTCGGCGAGGAAACGAATATATTCGCTCATGACGGTGTTCGAGATAGCCGCCGCCTTTTGCGAACTTTCGGAGGTGGCCTGGACCGACATCAGAAAGGATGTGCCCTGCTGGCGGATGGACAACCCCTTTCGGACGATGCCGACAGCGGCACCCAGGTCCCCGACCAGTTGCTCGTTAAGCGATGCCGCTTCGAGAATTTCCTGGTTCCCCACCCCGCCTGCGGTCGCAATGCCATCACTTTCCGGCTGGGACGGCCTCAGAATGGATTTCGCTGTTGTCTTGAGCCAGGTGAGCGCCGGGTTCGGCACGTTTTCTTCCCTGAGGCTGGGGTTGAATTCAGGATCTTCGTCCAACTTCAGCTTGCGCACCACGTTGATCAGGATGTCGTTGGATCGCATGATCGCGATCTCGCCTTCGATCACCGCATTGCTGAGCACCTGGGCTTCGACCAGGTCAAACGAGTTCTGCTCGCTCAACCCCTGACCACCCAGCAGCAGCTGACCGCCCGACGTGTAGGTCGGCGTGATGGTCGTGAGGTAGTAGATCGCAAGCGCCAGACACAATACCCCCATCATCGTGATCAGAACCATGCGATGGCGAAACGCCTGCACGACATCCAAGAATTCAAGCGTCTTGGGTGGGGATTCCGCAGCTTTCGGCAAGCGCATGTCCAGTTTTCTGTCAGGCGGTATAACTTTATTCATACGTCTTTATCGGCTTCCGAGGCTAAAAACGAAGCTTCCACACGGTTCTTTTCTTACAGACCACAGAAGCAATATTCGGCCCAAAACACTACTCCCGAGCGAAGATAATCTGCCGAAACAACCGAGTTTCAGTTTCCGAGACTACATCCGATTTAAATCTATGGAAAGTCAGGACGCTCTTTGAACGGGGATTTGCGCCCCACCGGGGAAGACTGTCAACAGAAGAAGGAACAATATGGTTAAAATTAAGGTATTGTTCATAAAAAGGTGGGCTCATACCCCTTCGGCACCATCGGGCAAACCGCGTGGCTGACGGCCGCAGGGCACCATTGCGATCCCGACCCGGCAGGCGCGTCCGCGCGTCAGGGCCCCGCTTTTCAAACTTGAAACACCCGGACAAAAAAGCGTAAGCCGAGGACACCCGGATCAACACAAGTCGCGCGCCCCTCCGGCAAAGATTGTAACATCCGGTGAAATGGTCATAATTGCTGACCGCAAGGGGTTGCCTGAGTGACGACGCATTTTTTACGTGTTTATAAATTGACTTCTTCAGAAACTTCCCGCTTCCGGCGCGGCAAGAGGCATCCACTCCGATGACCAGCAGTTCAGGACATGTCGGGATTGCATTTGTCGGCTGCGGATATGTGGCTGATCTGTACCAGGCGACGCTTGCCAACTGGACCCATTTGCTGCACCTGCGCGGCGTCCATGACATCGATACAGCCCGGCAGAGGACATTCGCGAAATATTATGACCTCACGGAATTCGGCAGCATCGACGCGGTGCTGGCTGATCCCGACGTCGAGATCGTGGTCAATTTGACCCCACCCGATCAGCATTACACGGTCACCAAACGATGCCTGGAGGCGGGGCGGCACGTGTATTCCGAAAAGCCCCTAGCCCTTGATCTGGGCGAAGCGCGCCATCTGGTTGAACTGGCTGAAAAACAGGGGCTCCAGGTGGTTTCGGCACCGTCCAGCTTCTTGGGGCCTGCGGCACAGACACTGTATCAGGCCGTGCGCCATGGTGAGCGCGGAGAACCGCGATTGATCTATGCCGAGATGGATGACGGCATGGTGCACCGGATCGGCTATGAAAACTGGAAAACCGCGTCGGGTGCCTATTGGCCGGCAGAGAACGAATTTCAGACCGGATGCACATTGGAACATGCCGGCTACGCGCTGACCTGGATGGTCGGCATGTTCGGGCCGGTGCGTCGTCTGGTCTCTTTCGCCAGTTGCCTTGTCCGCGACAAGGGCCCGCACACACCGCCGGATTATTCGACCCCGGATTTCACCACCGCCTGTCTGGAGTTCGATGGCGGTCTGGCCGCGCGGCTGACCAACAGCATCCTGGCGCCGCATGACCACCAGTTCCGGATCATCTGCGAGGATGGTGTGCTCAGCCTGGATGAGACCTGGAACTTCTCCGCGCGCGTCCGGTCCTCGCCGGTGCCCGCAACCCGGTTGCGCCGCGGGGCCAAGAAGCTTTTCGGGCTTGATTTCGGCAGGCGGATCAGCCCTGAACCGTCCCGCGGCATCTCCACGGCAAAACGGGGCTATCCCATGGATTTCGCGCTGGGGATTGCCGAAATGGCCATGGCGATACGCAATGGCACCGCACCGCGGCTGGCCGGAGAGTTTTCGTTGCACATTACCGAAGTGTCGCTTGCCATCCAGCATCCGGAGATTTTCGGGGCCGAGTATTTTCCGACCACCGCCCCGGCGCCGGTGGAACCGATGACAAAGATCTGAAACGGCGCGGTGACATCCCCTACATGCGTTGCTATGAAAACCGGAGAGGTTTCGAGAAGGTTCCCAGAAATGAACGTTGACGAGACCGCCCTGCCGGGTGTGCGGATCCTGACCCCCGCACGATTTGGTGATGCGCGGGGATTCTTCAGCGAAAGCTGGAACAAGCGCCTGTTGGTTGAACACGGGATCACACTGGATTTCGTGCAGGACAACCATTCGCTTTCGTCCCGGCCCGGCACCATCCGGGGATTGCATTTTCAGGCGCCGCCCCACGCGCAGGACAAGCTTGTGCGTTGTGGGCGCGGGGCGCTTTTCGACGTGGTGGTCGATATCCGCAAGGGCAGCCCCACCTACGGGCACTGGACGGGCGTGGAACTGAGCGCCGAGAACGGCAAGCAGCTTTTGGTGCCCAAGGGCTTCCTGCACGGCTTCGTCACCCGCCAGCCCGGCACCGAGATCTGCTACAAATGCACCGATTACTACGCCCCCGACTGCGACGGCGCGGTGCGCTGGGACAGTTGCGGCATTGACTGGGGTGTCCACGGCGATCCGGTGCTGAGTGACAAGGACGCCGCTGCCCCCGCGCTGGCCGATTTTGACAGCCCCTTTGTCTGGGAGGGTGCGGCATGAAGCTGCTGGTCACCGGCGGGGCCGGGTTCATCGGATCCGCAGTGGTGCGTCGAGCGATCCGCGACGGGCATCAGGTGGTCAATCTCGACGCGCTGACCTATGCGGCCTGCCTGGATAACGTAACCCCCGTTGCCAACGCACCTGGTTATACCTTTGTAGAGGCTGATATCCGCGACCGCGCCGCCCTCGATGCGGTCTTCGCCGACCATCACCCCGATGCGGTGATGCATCTGGCCGCCGAGAGCCATGTGGACCGCTCGATCGACGGGCCCGGCACCTTCATCGAGACCAATGTGACCGGCACCTATACGCTGCTGGAAGCTGCCCGCGCCTATTGGGTGGGGCAGGGAAAGCCGCTGGCCTTCCGTTTTCACCATATCTCGACCGACGAGGTCTATGGCTCGCTGGGCCCCGATCCCAATCGTGACGGCCAGTTCACCGAAGACACCTCTTATGACCCGCGCTCGCCCTATTCGGCCTCCAAGGCCGCCAGCGACCATCTGGTGCGCGCCTGGCACGAGACCTACGGGCTGCCGGTGGTGCTGACCAATTGCTCGAACAATTATGGGCCTTATCATTTCCCCGAAAAACTGATCCCCGTCGTGATCCTGAACGCGCTGGCGGGCGAACCGATCCCGGTCTATGGCGCGGGCGAGAATGTGCGCGACTGGCTTTATGTCGAGGATCACGCCGAGGCGCTGCTGGCCGTGGTGCAAAAGGGCGCGCTGGGGCGCAGCTACAATATCGGTGGCGAGAACGAGGTGAAGAATATCGACCTGGTGCGGATGATCTGCGCCATTCTCGACCGCAAGAAACCCGCAGGCAGGCCCTATGCAGAGCAAATCCGCTTTGTCACCGACCGACCCGGCCACGATCTGCGCTATGCCATCGACCCCACCCGCATCCGCAACGAGCTGGGCTGGCGGCCAAGCGTGACATTGGAACAGGGGCTGGAGAAAACCGTTCAATGGTATCTCGACAACGAGGCCTGGTGGCGCGCGCTGCAGGACCGGTCGGGGGTCGGCGAACGGCTGGGGGTCAAGGCCTGATCCGCATGCTTCATCTGGCCATAAATATCCCCGCCGGAGGCATGAGACTCCGATTTTTTGACCACAAATCGCGCACCTGTCGACCATTTCCGGTGCCCGAGGTTCTAAGGCCGCACCCATGAGTATTCTCGTTTTCGGCCAAACCGGACAGGTGGCGCGGGAACTGGCGCACCATGAGGAGGTGACCTGCCTGGACCGGGCGGCGGCCGATCTGGCAGAGCCGGGCGCCTGCGCGGCGGCGATCCGGGCGGCGCAGCCACAGGCGGTGATCAATGCCGCCGCCTATACCGCCGTGGACCGCGCCGAAGAAGACGAGGCGCTGGCCACCGTGATCAACGGCACGGCCCCGGGCGAAATGGCGCGGGACTGCGCGGCTCTGGGCATTCCGTTTGTCTCCATCTCAACCGATTACGTGTTTTCAGGGGCGGGCGAGACCCCGTGGACACCCGAGGATGCAACCGGGCCTCTGGGGGCCTATGGGCGCTCGAAACTGGCGGGCGAGCAGGCGATCGTTGCGGCGGGCGGTGCCTCGGCCATTCTGCGCACCTCCTGGGTGGTATCATGTCATGGGGCGAATTTCGTCAAGACCATGCTGCGACTGGGGGCAGAGCGTGACCACCTGACCATCGTGGCCGACCAGATCGGCGGCCCGACGACCGCGCGCGCAATCGCGGCAGCCTGTCTGGAGATGGCCGGGCAGCTGGGCCGCGATCCGAGCAAGGCTGGCCTCTATCATTTTGCGGGCCACCCGGATGCCAGCTGGGCCGATTTTGCGCGCGAGATATTCGTGCAGGCAGGCATCGAATGCGCGGTCGAGGACATTCCCAGCAGCGGCTATCCGACCCAGGCGCGCCGGCCGCTCAATTCCCGCCTTGATTGTTCCTCACTCCAGACCGTTTTCGGCATTAGCCGTCCGGACTGGAAGGCAGGTCTACGCGATATTCTGACAGATTTGGGAGAGATCCGGTGAGCAGACGCAAAGGGATCATTCTGGCGGGCGGCAGCGGCACGCGGCTGTATCCGATCACCATGGCCGTCAGCAAGCAGCTCTTGCCGCTTTATGACAAGCCGATGATCTATTACCCGCTGTCGGTGCTGATGCTGGCGGGCATTCGCGAGATCTGTGTGATCACCACGCCGCAGGATCAGGATCAGTTCAAACGCACGCTCGGCGATGGCCGCCAGTGGGGCGTGTCGCTGACCTATGTGGTACAACCCAGCCCCGACGGGCTGGCGCAGGCCTTTATCCTGGCCGAAGAGTTCCTGGCGGGGAGCCCGAGCGCGCTGGTGCTGGGCGACAATATCTTCTTTGGTCACGGTCTGCCGAAACTGCTGGCGGCGGCGGATGCGCAGCCGCAAGGCGGCACCGTCTTCGGCTATCACGTGGCCGATCCCGAACGCTATGGCGTGGTGGATTTCGACGGCCACGGCCAGGCCAAGGAAATCATCGAAAAGCCTGCCGAGCCGCCCTCGAACTATGCGGTCACCGGGCTTTACTTTCTGGACGGCACCGCGCCTGCGCGCGCGCGTCGGGTCAGGCCCTCGGCCCGCGGTGAGCTGGAGATCACCGATCTTCTGCAGATGTATCTCGAAGAGGGTCAGCTCAGGGTCGAAACCATGGGGCGCGGCTATGCCTGGCTCGATACCGGCACCCACGGGTCGCTGCTGGATGCGGGCAATTTCGTGCGCACGCTGGAGGAACGCCAGGGCCTGCAGACCGGCTGCCCCGAAGAGATCGCCTATGAGGCGGGCTGGATCAGCGATGATGATCTGCGCGCCCGCGCCGGGATGTTTTCCAAGAACGCCTATGGCGCCTATCTTGCGGGGCTGCTGAAGTGAAGATCCTGTTCGTACATCAGAACATGCCGGGCCAGTACCGTGAACTGCTCCAGTGGCTGGCCGCGCAAGGCGGGCATGAGCTGGTCTTTCTGACCCAGCGCAACCCGGCACCGCAGCTCGCGGGGGTGAAAACCGTGGTCTACAAACCCCATCACCGCCCCGCCAAGGATGCCTACGGCCTGTCCAAGGTCTGGGAGGAGGCCGCTGGCGCAGGTTTTGGCGCGGCCATGGCGGCGCGGCAGCTGGACCGCGAACACGGGTTCAGACCCGATCTGGTGCTTGGCCATACCGGCTGGGGTGAGCTGAGCTTCTTCAAGCAGATCTGGCCGGACGTACCGATCCTGGGCTTCTTCGAATATTTCTACAACATGCAGGGCGGGCTGGTGGGCTTCGACCCCGACGACCCGGTTTCGGAGCACGCGCCCTTCATCAACCATGCCCGCAACATGGTCCCCTTCGCCAATATCCAGAGTGTGGATCTGGGCCATGTCCCCACCGAATGGCAAAAGAATACGTTCCCGACCAGCTTCCATTCGAAATTCTACACCTGTCATGACGGCATCCGCACCGATCTGCTGGGTCCCGATCCAAAAGCCAGCCTGAGCCTGAGTCGTCTGGGGCAGCCGATCACCCGCAAGGATGAGGTGTTTACCTATATGGCGCGCAACCTGGAACGCGCCCGGGGCTTTCACATCTTCATGCGCGCGCTGCCGAAGATCCTTGCAACGCGCCCCAATGCCCGAGTGCTGGTGATCGGTGGCGACGAGGTCTCTTACGGGCGCAAGAGCACCCATCCGCACGGGTTCCGCGGCGAGATGGAGGAGGAGGTCGGCCACATGCTCGACTGGGACCGGGTGCATTTCCTGGGCCGGGTGCCCTACACGGAATATTGCCGGATCGTGCAACTCAGCCGCTGCCATATCGCGCTGACCATGCCGTTTGTGATGTCCTGGTCGCTGCTGGAGACGATGGCGATGCAGGCCACGGTGGTCTCAACGGATGTGGCCCCGGTCCGCGAGGCGATCAGCCATGGCGAGACCGGGCTGCTGGTCGATTTCTTCGATCCCGGCAAACTGGCCGATCAGGTGATCGACGTGCTGGCCAATCCCGGCGATTATGCCCATATCGGCCCGGCGGCGCGCGCGCATGTGGTGGGCACATACGATTTCATGACCCGCTGCCTGCCCGAACATATCAGGCAGATGAACAGCCTGGTACCCTCGGACCGCTGGATCTCGCTGCCCGGCTAGGACGCGGGTGGCGCGGGAAATATCGATCTGAGCAAAGGAGTGTCATGTCCCTTCCCGAAACCCTGGTGCTTGGCGCGACGGGCCGGCTCGGCCGGGTTCTGCAACAATGCTGGCAGGCCAGCGCCGGGCCGGTCCTGTGGCAGGCCCGGCGCAAACCGGCGCTGATCCCCAAGCTGGCCCCGGCGTTGAACTGGACCCTCTTCGACCCGCTGCAGGACCCGGACACCCTGAGCGGGGCCATGCAGGGGCGGTCAGCCCTGCTCTGCTTGGCGGGGGTGATCCCTGGCCGCGGCGCAGACCTGCACCAGAACACCACCCTGGCCGAGGCCGCCATCCGCGCGGCGGAGGGAACCGGCGCACGGGTTCTGCTGGCCTCCTCGGCAGCGGTCTATGGCGACCGGGCGGGGCTTTTATCCGAAGACCTGCCGCCGCAGCCGGTGAGCGCATATGGCCATGCCAAAGTTCGGATGGAAGCACGCAGCAGAGCACTGGCGCGGGAGCTGGGGGTGGAACTTTGCGTCTTGCGGATCGGTAACATCGCCGGGCTGGATGCCATTCTGGGCGGCTGGCGGCCCGGTTTTGAGCTGGATGTGTTTGGGGACGGGCACAGCCCGCGCCGCTCTTATATCGGAGTGCAGAGCCTGGCCCGCGTGCTGGCGGGCGTCCTGGCCGCCCCGCGCCTGCCCGATACCCTGAACATCGCCGCACCGGAAGTGGTCGAGATGGGGGCGCTGCTCGATGCAGCCTATCTGCGCTGGACCCCGCGCCCGGCGCCGGGAAGCGCCATTGCCGAGGTCCGGCTGGACACGCGCGCCCTGCAACAGATCGCCCCGGTCCCCGCAGAACAGGTTGACCCTGTACAGATGGTGGCACAATGGCGCGTATTAGAACCTTATGTGAACGAGGAGACTATGACCCAAGAGACGGGGCGCACATGACCTGGACCAAGCGCTTTTTCGACCTGTTTTTCGCGGCCCTTCTGGTGGCGATCCTGGGGCCGCTGCTGCTGGGGCTGCTGCTCTGGCTGCTGATCCGGCAGGGCCGGCCGCTGTTTTATGTGGCCGAGCGGATGAAAACGCCCGCGTTGGGATTCAACCTGTGGAAATTGCGCACCATGACGGTGGTGGATCGCGATGCCGGTGTTTCGGGCGGAGACAAGGCAGCCCGTATCACACCGACCGGTGCCTGGCTGCGCCGCACCCGGCTCGACGAGTTTCCGCAGCTGTGGAACATCCTGCGCGGCGATCTGAGCTTTGTCGGCCCCCGCCCGCCGCTGCGGCAATATGTCGAACGTCACCCGATGCTTTACGCGCAGGTGCTGAAATCGCGCCCCGGCGTTACTGGGCTGGCCTCGATCGTCTATCACCGGCACGAGGCAGGCCTGCTGGCGCGCTGCGCGACGCCGGAGGAAACCGATGCGATCTATGACCGGATCTGCGTCCCCTCCAAGGCACGGTTGGATCTGATCTACCAGCGCCATCAGAGCCTGTGCTACGATTTCGTGCTGGTCTTCGAGACGATCGGCAATCTGTTTCGCAGGACAGCGCGCTAAACGCCCCGGCCCGTCACGGGTTTCGACGACGCAGGACCCATTGGCGTCCATGTCCGGCCGCCACGATCTCCCAGGCACTCTCGCGAACAAATTGCTGCACGGCCAGGAACACCCCGTAATGGGCCGACTCGGGATTGGGATCCCAGTCATCACCCATGATCACGCCGTCAGGGGTGACATGGCTGTCCAGATGGCGCAATTCATTGAGCGTGGGCTCGTACTTGTGGCTTGCGTCGAGATAGGCCCAGTCAAGCTGATCCGGCAAACGGTCCTGGCAGGCTGGATAGGTTGCTTCGATCATGTGGCAGGTGACCTCGGGAAAATCAGCCACCCGGGCCTGGGCTTCCTGCCGCGCGCTGAGCGTCGTGAGCTTGTCGAAGCTGGTATATTCCTTGCCCCAGCCAAAGGTTTCTCCCAGCGTTGTCCAGGGATCAACAAGGTAAAGCGCGCGGGGTTTTGCGATTTCGCAGATCAAAGCGGAAAACTGGCCGCGGAACACGCCGATCTCGGCCCCGACGCCGCCGGTTCCTGCGTGCTTGAGAACCCAGCGTCGCCGCGCCAGCCGCTCTTTGTCCCAATTTGGAATCGGACAGCGCGCCTCGCTTTCCTTCAGGAACTGCAAACGCTCGCTTTTATCCGAAAAATCCATGAAATCTATGACACCTGAATTGCTTTTGGCTCTGTATTCCGGCTTGGGATTGGCATGTCAATGTCTCCCGCTTCGGCGGCGGGAACTTTGTTCCCAATGTGTGCAGAGTGAATGCCGGGTGACCGAATTGAATAGTCGCAGTATGATAATCCGGCGCCGCGATCGGCAAAAGAGCAGTGATTTCGAAGAAAACCGGGATTTCCCATTGCGCTGATGCTGCAGAGCGGAAAAGATTGCGCCCGACAAGGCAGCCACCCGGAGGCCAACTTGGATTATGGTGACGAATTGAGGTTTACATGCGTAAGAAGGTAACAAAGGCGATATTTCCCGTTGCAGGTCTGGGCACGCGTTTTCTGCCCGCGACGAAATCGGTTCCCAAAGAGATCATGACGCTGGTCGACCGGCCGCTGGTGCAATACGCCATCGACGAGGCACGCGCGGCCGGGATCAAGGAGTTCATCTTTGTCACCTCACGCGGCAAATCCGCGCTGGAGGATTATTTCGACCACAATCCGATCCTCGAGCAGGAACTGCGCAAGAAGGGCAAGGACGAGCTGCTCGAGACGCTCAAGTCGACCAATATGGAAAGTGGCGCCATCGCCTATATCCGGCAGCACAAGGCGCTGGGTCTGGGCCATGCGGTCTGGTGCGCGCGCCGGCTGATCGGCAACGAGCCTTTTGCGGTGATGCTGCCCGATGACGTGATCGCGGCGGAGAAACCCTGCCTGCAGCAGATGGTCGATGCCTATGGCGAAACCGGCGGCAACATGGTCGCCGCGATGGAAGTGCCACCCGAGAAGGCCAGTTCCTATGGTGTGCTGGACGTGGCCGAAGACATGGGCGCGGTGGTGAGCGCCCGGGGCATGGTGGAAAAACCCGCCCCCGGCACCGAACCATCGAACCTGGCGGTGATCGGGCGCTACATCCTGGAGCCCTCGGTGCTGCGCAATCTCAACAAGATGAAGCAGGGCGCGGGCGGCGAGATCCAGCTGACCGACGCGATCGCCGAGGATATCAAGGCCGGCAACCCGGTCTATGGCTACCGGTTCCGCGGTCAGCGTTTCGATTGCGGCTCGAAATCGGGCTTCCTGCAGGCCACCGTCGCCTTTGCACTGGCCCGCGACGAGTTGCGTGACGACCTCAGCCGCTATCTCACCGAAACAATTCACGCCAGCCAGGCCGCTGAATAACAAGGAAAATAGAGGCCTGCACACATTTCCGTGAGCGGTTTTCTGCTGCGCTCACGGTTTGGCAGAATTTAATTTGGGGACTGGCGGTCCTTGCGATATTGTGCGAAGGCTTGCGAGTAGAAATCAAAAGATTAACAGCAACCATGCGTTGTATACCACACCAACAGCCGATAGCGTTTTCATGGGGGCCGGAGTGGTCCCGGGAGCGCTAGAGTGCTGGATTTCGTGAATTCCCTGACCCGCAAACAGAAAGCCAGGATTTTCCTGACCATCGATCTGTTGCTGATCCCGGTCGCGCTGCTGCTGACCTTTGCCGTACAGCCTTTGCCGGGCACACCGCTCGAAACGCTGGTCCGGTTCCTGCCCGTCCTGCCCTATATGATCGCGGGTGCGGCATTGCTGTCGATCGGGCTGGGGCTGCCCAACATCAAGCTCAAGGCCTATGAGCAGAACGCCGTCGGGCTGACCGCGCTGCATGCGGTGGCGATGGTTTGCCTCAGCGCCTTGCTGACCTGGGTGGCGGCGGTGCATGTGCCGATGGGCACCCATGTCATTTTCGGCCTGATCTATTTCCTGATCATGGTGGCGACCCGCGCCATCCTGTTTCAGGTGGTCAGCGCGATCTACCGCCATGGCGAACACAGCTGCCGGGTGCTGATCTATGGCGCCGGCACCACCGGAACTCAGCTGGTGCAGGCCCTGCGCGCCCATGAAAGCATCACCCCGGTCGCCTTCATCGACGACAAGGCCTCGCTGCAGGGCGTGTTGCTGGCGGGGCTGCCGGTGTTTTCCCCGGCCCGGATCGGTGAGCTTGTGGAGCGGCGCAAAATTCACCGCGTGCTGCTGGCGATGCCGTCACTGAGCCAGCCAAAGCAGGCCCAGATCGCCCGGCAACTGCAGAAGATGGGGCTTGAAGTGCAGGCCCTGCCCTCTTTCGCGCAGCTGATCGGCGAAGAGGAACTGGTCGACAAGCTGACGCCCATTGCCCCGCAGGCTTTTCTGGGGCGCGAGGCACGGGACATGACGCTGGCCGAGGCCTCCAACAGCTATGCCGGACGGTCGGTGCTGGTCTCGGGAGCCGGCGGCTCGATCGGCTCGGAACTGTGTCGCCAGTTGCTGTCTTGCCGCCCGACGCGGCTGGTGCTCTATGAGCTGAGCGAACTGGCGCTCTATAACGTGCATCAGGAACTGACCCAGCTCTGCGAGGATGGCGGGATCGAGATCGTGCCGGTTTTGGGCTCGGTGACCGACCCGCGCCAGGTCAGCCGGGTGCTGGACGACCATGGGGTGCAGGTTGTGCTGCATGCGGCGGCCTATAAACACGTGCCCCTGGTCGAGGCCAACCCGCTGCCGGGGTTGGCCAACAACGTGCTGGGCACCCAGACCCTGGCGCGGGCGGCGGCGCAGGCGGGGATCGAACGCTTCATTCTGATCTCGTCCGACAAGGCGGTGCGCCCGGCCAATGTCATGGGTGCCTCGAAACGGCTGGCCGAACTGGTGGTACAGGATCTGGCCACAAGGCACGGGCAGACCGTCTTTACCATGGTGCGGTTCGGCAATGTGCTGGGCTCCAGCGGCTCGGTCGTGCCGCTGTTTCAGGAACAGGTCAGCCGCGGCGGGCCGGTCACCGTGACCGATCGCAACGTGAAGCGCTATTTCATGACCATCGCCGAGGCGGTGCAGCTTGTTCTGCAGGCCGGGGCCGATGCCCAGGGCGGCGAGGTCTTCGTGCTCGACATGGGCAAGCCGGTGCCGATCATGCAACTGGCCCGGCAGGTAATCGAAAGCGCCGGATACACGGTGCGCGACACCACGACCCCCGATGGCGATATCGAGATCGAGGTGATCGGATTACGCCCGGGCGAAAAGATCGAAGAGGAACTGACGCTCTCGGGCGACCTGACCGGAACCCGGAACCCCAAAATTTTCTGCGCCCGCGAGGAGACCCTGTCGGAAATCGAGATCGCCAGCGTGCTGCGCGGGCTGCGTGAGGCCCTGTCCAGTGGCGACGAGATCGGGGCACGCGCCCTGATCCGGCACTGGGTCGAGGGCTATCAGGCCCCCGAACCCGCCGCGAAAACCTCCTGATCCGCCACGCCCCCCCGCGCCACAATGGCGCGCTTATGCATCAATTGTGCGGAAATCCGCGACAATCGCTACGGCGAAGGGGACAGGCGGCAAATCTCCGCCCGAATTGGCCGCCATATGAGGTGGCCTTGCGCCTGTGCGCCCTCTATATGCTGATCCCGCAAAAACAACCGTCCGGCATGGCGCAATCTGATGGTGACGACATGGGTTCCGACCGCTACCCTTCTGAGACGATTCACAAAGTTTATTTGCCATAACGAAACATGATATTTTTGGCTGGGCGGTCGGTGCGCCGACGGCATTGGGGAATGGAGAAAACGGATGCGAAATTCTGATCGCGCGGCAGGGCAGGCCGAACTGCGTGATGTGCGGCGCGAAAATCGCGGGTTGCTCTGGACCGCAGGAATCTTCAGCGTCTTCGTGAACCTGCTGATGCTGACCGGCCCGCTGTTCATGTTGCAGATCTATGACCGGGTTCTGGGCAGCCGGTCCGAAGAAACGCTGGTGGCGCTCTTTTCCCTGATGGCCTTCCTGTTCCTCGCGATGGGGCTGCTGGACTGGTCGCGGGGGCGGCTGCTGGCGCGGATGGGCGCGCGTTTTCAGGCCAGTCTCGACCGGCGGGTGTTCAGCGCCATGCTGATGAAAGCGTCGCTGCATCGGGATGAAAAACAATCCGAGAACCAGCTCAAGGATCTCGAGTCGGTGCAGCGCTTTTATGCCTCGCCGACCTTTGCCGCGCTGTTCGACATTCCCTGGACACCGGTGTTTCTGCTTGGGATCACGTTGTTTCACCCGTTGCTGGGCATGCTGGCCATCGGCGGCGGCACGCTGCTGATCCTGATCACGGTGCTGAACCAGCTGACCACCAAAGGCGCGGTGCTGCAATCAACCGCAGCCAGCTATACCTCGGACCGGATGGCCGAGCACCTGCACGGCGAGGCCGAGCATATCCGCAGCCTGGGCATGCAGCGTAGCGCTTTCGAGCGCTGGCACAAGGCACGCGGCAGGGCGCTGGAACAGGGGCTGCATGCCAGCGATATGGGCGGCACCTTTTCGGTGACCACCAAGACCTTCCGGCTGTTTCTGCAATCGGCGATGCTGGCGCTTGGTGCCTATCTGGTGCTGCAGGGAGAGATGACCCCGGGCGCGATGATTGCCGGGTCGATCCTGCTGGGCCGTGCGCTGGCCCCGGTCGATCTGGTGGTGGGGCAGTGGACCATGGTGCAGCGCGCCAAGCGCGGCTGGGAAAACCTGACCGAACTGCTATCCGACATCCCGCCCGAGATCGCCCGCGTCGAGCTGCCCAAACCAAAAGCAAAGCTTGCGGTGCAGCAACTGACCGTGGTGCCGCCGAACGCCCGGCAGGCCTCGTTGCGGCTGGTGAATTTCGACGTTGCCCCCGGCCAGGCCATCGGCGTGATCGGCCCCAGCGGCTCGGGCAAATCGACACTGGCGCGCGCGCTGACCGGGGTCTGGGCCCCGGCTGGCGGCAAGATCCGCCTCGATGGCGCCTCGTTGGAGCAATACGATCCCGAAAGGCTGGCCCAATATATCGGCTACCTGCCGCAGCGCGTGCAGCTTTTCGACGGCACCATTGCCGAAAACATCGCCCGGCTGAGTACCAACCCGGACGACGCCAAGATCGTGGCCGCGGCCAAGAAGGCAGCCGCCCATGAGATGATCCTGAAACTGCCTGACGGTTATGACACCCAGGTCAGCACCACCGGCGGCCAGCTGAGCGGCGGCCAGATCCAGCGCATCGGCCTCGCCCGCGCGATGTATGGTGACCCGGCGATACTGGTGCTGGACGAGCCCAACTCCAATCTCGACAACGAAGGCTCGAACGCGCTCAATACCGCGATCCGTCAGATGAAAGAGGCCGGCCATGCGGTGCTGATCATGGCGCACCGCCCCGCCGCCATTCAGGAATGCGACATGCTGCTGATGCTGGAAGACGGCGTGCGCAAGGCCTGGGGCCCGCGCGAGCGCGTTCTGGCCGAAGTGGTCAAGAACCACGCCCAGATCCAGCAGGCCGCCAACAAACCGACCGGTGTAACATGAGTAAAAAGAAAAAGATTTTCCCCTCGACCGGCCCGCTGATGGTGGGCGTGCTGACCCTGGTCATCCTGATTGGCGGCTTCGGCGCCTGGGGGGTCTTGGCCAATATTTCGGGCGCGGTGGTGGCCTCGGGCCGGGTCGTCGTCGACAAGAACCGGCAGGTCGTCCAGCATCCCGATGGCGGCGTGGTCGAAGCGGTTCTGGTCGAAGAGGGCGATCTGGTCGCCGAGGATGACATCCTGGTCAAGCTCGATCCCACGCTGCTGCAATCGGAACTGACCATCGTCGAAGGGCAACTGTTCGAACTGATGGCCCGGCGCGGGCGGCTCGAAGCCGAGCGCGATGGCACCGACGAGGTCCGGTTCGACCGGATGCTGCTGGAAAATGTCGAGCGCCGCCCCGAGATCGCCTCGGTGGCCGCCGGACAGGTGCGCCTGTTCGAGGCCCGCCGCGAAGCCCAGGCCAAGGAAATCGAACAGCTGCGCGCCCAGCGGACGCAGATGAACAACCAGATCGAGGGCGTCGATGCCCAGATGGATGCGCTCAAGCGCCAACAGGCGCTGATCGAAAGCGAATTGGGCAATCAGCAAACATTGCTGGACAAAGGGCTGGCACAAGCTTCGCGGGTTCTGGCCCTGCAGCGCGAAGAGGCGCAACTGGCTGGCACGCTCGGCAATCTGGTGGCGCAGCGGGCCCAGACCCTGGAGCGGATCGCAGAGCTGGAGATCGAAGAGCTGCAGCTTTATTCCGCCCGCCGGGAAAGCTCCATCACCCGTCTGCGCGACCTGCAGTTCAACGAGCTGGAACTGGCCGAGCAGCGCCGATCTCTCATCGAGCGCCTCAGCCGCCTGGACATACGGGCACCGATCTCGGGTGTGGTCTATGATCTGCAGGTCTTCGGCCGCAGATCGGTGATCCGGCCCGCCGACCCGACGCTGTTCCTGGTCTCGCAGGACCGGCCGCTGATCATCGAGGCACGGATCGATCCGATCCATGTGGATCAGGTCTATCCGGGACAGGAAGTGGTGATGCGCGTGTCTGCCTTCGACCAGCGCAACTCGCCAGATCTGTTCGGATCGGTGACCCTGATCTCACCCGACTCCTTTGTCGACGATCAGACCGGGGCCTCGTGGTATCGTGTGGAACTGGAACTGCCCGAAGAGGAGTTGAGCAAGCTGGGCGAAGGACAGATCCTGATCCCAGGCATGCCCGTCGACGCCTTCATCCGGACTCAGGATCGCACGCCGCTGGCCTATCTGGCCAACCCGTTGACAAGCTATTTCAGCAAGGCCTTCCGGGACGGCTGACACCCGGCCCCGCAGGACGGATGCAAAGCCGCCGGGCGCATGAGGCCGCGGCGGCCAGCCTCATGCATCGAACAAAGAGGCATGGGGCGTGCCGGAAAATGCCTCTTTCAATTCGGCATAGTTCTCGATCACCTCGGATTTGGGGCGTTTGTTCTGCTTCGACATGCTTGACGACACCGGCGCCGCCGGGACGTCGAGGAACCGGAAAAGGCGCTGCATCTCGCCCGCCTTGTCAGAGACAAGCTCTTCGTAGGTCATCTGCAGGACGCGCTGCGCCGGAAAGGTCGCGGCAATCCTGTCCTCCCACCCTTCCAGCCAGGCGAACCGGTCGCGCACCCAATCCACCGGCAGGTGCACGGTTCTGTCACCATAAGACCCGCCGACCCATTCCCCCGTCTCATAGGCCAGGCGCGTGGAAAGCAAGACCGCCAGCTTGTCGCTGCGGCTCAGGTGGACAATTCGGATCTCGTCCTTCGACAGCAGATGATCGAGCAGGCCACCGGTCCCCGGAATGCCGAATTTCTCGCCATAATCATCCTCAAAATGCCTGTAGAGCAGCTTGGCACCGGTGAGTGTCTCGGTCGTCATGCGGCTTAACCGGCGGTCGAGATATGCTGCGGGACCGGTCTTGTTGATGCGTCGGCGCACCGCCATGCTCTGCAACTGGAATTCGCCGATTATTTCGCCGTGCTGAATGTTTTTTGGGATGCTCTTTATCAAGGACACAAGAAGGTTGGATCCCGACCTTCCGGCAGAGAGGACCACGTATTTTTTCGGCTCTGACAGAAAAACATCACAGACCCGCCCTGTGGATGCGTGAAGACAGTCCTTGATCAATGCAGCGCGCGCCGGGGTCATTGCAATTCACTAAACAAATTATGATCTGACCGAGGGTATACGACACCAGAGTGCAATCGGAAATGTATGAAACGGTTTTCGAAACAAACTGCGCGTCACAACAAGACCCGGAGCCTGTGCCGCCTGCCCGCCTTCGAGCACCCGGCGGGAGATGTTTCGGTTTGCGGGCTCGGCCGCAACCCTGTTGACAGGCAGGTTGGGCAAAAAAGACCCATGACAGCCGGACACCGACGGCGCGGACTGGCCGTGGTAGCCCTTCATGGCGCGGTGCGCGCCATTCCACCAGGCGCCCCGCGCCATTGTTTTGCCATTTTTCTTTCCTGAAATCGGCTGGATCACCGCCCATGCTTGCCGTAGAGGGAACCCCGGCCCTCATCAATCCGACGCAGGCACGCGCCTGACCCGCGGAAAGACAATCCACCGGCTTTGTTTCCGGTTTGGCGTCTGTGATTGCCCCCAAATGGGGGTAGCGAGGATTCCCCTATCAATGGCTCAGTGGAGAGGCGCTCGGCGAATTTATGCCGACGCGTTGTTTTGCATTCGGGCCGATAAGCCCGGCCTGTTCATTGCAATAGTGTTCATTTTTTACCGGGGGTAAAACATGTCTAAGAAACTAATCAACGCATGGAACTCGATTCCTGGCGCCGCCCTGATCGGCACGCCGCAATCGGACAATCTCAACCTGAAGCATCCTGACAATGCTGGCCTCAACAAGGCCAAAGGTCTGGGGGACAACGACTATATTCTGGGCAACAGCAACGACAACGCGCTGCTCGGGAATTACGGCAACGACTATCTGCGCGGCGAACTTGGTAATGACGTTATCGGTGGCGGCTACGGCGACGACGTGATGCTCGGCGACGGTGCGGTCTCGGACCTGATCGCTGGCGACGACTGTCTGATCGGCGAAGCTGGCAATGACGTGGGTGCCGGCAATGGCGGCGACGATACGCTGAGCGGCGGAATCGGCAACGATCTGCTGATGGGCAATGCCGGCGACGACAAGATCTATGCCGGAATCGGCGACGATTGCGTCATGGGCGGTGACGACAACGACCGCATGTATGGCGGCGCTGGCGCCGACCTGATGTTTGGCCAAGGCGGCCGTGACTACATGCTTGGCGGAACCGGCGACGACACCATGTCGGGCGGTGAAGGCAATGACGACATGTACGGCGAAGACGGCAACGACGTGATGGCCGGCAATGCGGGCATGGACGCGCTCAACGGCGGTGCCGGCGAAGACACCATGTGGGGTGGCACCGGTAAGGACGCGCTGCGCGGTGGCGATGACGATGACTGGATTTCGGGTGGCGAAGATGACGACTTCATCGCCGGTCAGCGCGGTCATGACGAGCTCTATGGTGATGGTGGCAATGACGCCATTCGCGGCAACAGCGGCGACGACTCCATTTCGGGTGGCTCAGGCAACGACAACATCCAGGGCAACGACAACCAGGACTGCATCGACGGCGGCGCTGGCGACGACATGATCTGGGGCGACAATGCCAGCGGCAAAGCCTCGGCAGAACTGGCGTCCGACAAGATTGATGGCGGCACCGGCAATGACACCATCAACGGTGGCAGCGACGGCGACCACATCAATGGCGGCGCGGATGATGACGATGTCGGTGGCAATGCCGGTGACGACACGGTTGACGGCAACAGCGGCGACGACCGCATCTGGGGTGGCTCTGGCGACGACCATATCCATGGCAGCGAAGGCGAAGACAATATTGGCGGCGGGTCCGGCAATGATCTGGCCGATGGCGGCTCCGGTGACGACATGGTGCGCGGCGGCAGCGGCGAAGACACACTGTGCGGCGGCGAGGACGAAGACGTTGTCAGCGGCGAGAGCGGCAATGACGTGCTGTTCGGCGATGACGACAATGTCTTCTTCTCCGTGGGACAGCAGGTCGGTTGGACCGACCAACTGCAAGGCGGCAGCGGCGATGACATCCTGTTCGGTGGTGGTGGCGACGATGCCAACATGACCGCAGGTGAAGCGGGTTACCGTCAGGCTGGCGATGACTTCCGCGGCAACACCGTACCGGCGGATGCTCCGTTCGGTGGCCTCTATGGTGGTCTGGGCAACGACACCCTGCTGGGTGGCGACGGCAACGACGCGCTCTTTGGCAACAAGAACGAGGACTGCCTGATCGCCGACCAGGGTGCTGACACTCTGACCGGTGGTGCGGATGGCGACGATTTCGTCTTCGGCTATCAGGTCTGTGCAGGTCCCAAAGTCCTTGCTGCTTATGCAAGCTTCGGCCAGGACAACCTGGTGACGGACTTCAGCTACATCAACAATGACCGGCTGGTGTTCCACACGGCGCATGAAGGCGAGTTGGAAGCCCGGGTTGTCAACGGCGACGACATCGAGATCAGGTCGGACCTGACCGGTGACACGGTTGTGGTCGAGGATCTGTTCTCGGAGCTGGGTCTGAATCTGTTGCCGCCGGAAGATGTGCCTGGCAACGAGGCCGACTATAATACGGCGCTTCTGAACTATCTCGAGAAGACCGATTTCGGCGAAGGCAAAGGTGTCATCTACTTCGAAGACAAGTGCATCAGCGTCGAAAGCTGCGACCCGGATCGCCCGGACACGGGTTGGGAAGGGACACGTCCGGAATATCCGGCAGGCCGCAAGCCGCTTGACGGATTTGCCGGCGACACCCTGCCGAACACCACGGTTCCGGACTTTGTCGACCGTTACCTCGATGACGACCAGAATGTTTGGTATGCGGCCGATTCACTGAATTGGGACCTGTTGGCCGAATAATCATTCGGCTTACGAGAAAGGACCGAGTACCCGGTCCGTTTTCGAACAGACCTGGAACTCGTCCCCCGGCACCGCCCCTGATCCGTCAGGGGCGGTGTTCTCTGTTCAGGCAGTACGTGCAGTCTTGCATCAGGACCGTGAGGTCAGGACCCAAATGCCCTTCGCAAAAAAATTGAGGCACCCGGCATCGCCCATCGCGTTGAAATCTCTGATTTCGGGTAGCGATAGGTGAGCCAGGTATTTCGCGAAGAGCTACGACAGGTTCACATCCGCCAGCGCCGCGTGTTCGCGCCTTGATTCAACCAGCGGGTCTTTCGACCTGGCTTGCCGCCTGCGGATCACATTGGACACCCCTGTCCGTGTCATGTTGCGACCCCTACACGCAGCGAATGCGCTGTCAGGTCCCCGCGTCCACACCCCGGCTCCTTACGCATCCACGGGATCTTCTCACCGTTGAACGGCGTGCTCGGTTGCCCGTTCCTGGCCGGATTTTCCGGACGGGAGCACAACAAAACAAACATGCCCAGCCGGATCGGCTGGGCATGTTTGTTTGCGTTCGGATGGCAAGGCCCCGGAGGGACCTTGCAGATCAGATCAGTTGCACATCCTCGATATTGCGGATGTCCAAATCGATGGTCGTGAAGCTGAACGTATCGGTCAGCACGCTGCCATCATTGATGCTGCCCGGTGCCGGTGCATTGGCATCGACCATCGCCAGATAGACATCAATCTCGGCCTGAACCGCAAGCGCATCAGCGCCGTTCAGCGAAATCTCGAGCGTGTCGACACCGCTTTCTCCGTCAAGGAAGTCACGCTCACCGGCATCAGTGGCTTCGGACCAGACGAACTCGTCTTCTCCCGCACCGCCGAGGACCGTATCAGCGCCGGTATTGGGGCTTTGGAACCGGTCGTCGCCCGCACCGCCGGACACGAAATCCGAGCCTTGCAAGCCGCGGACGAAGTCATCTCCGGCACCGCCGAACAGGATGTCATCGTCGAACTGGCCGTTCAGCACGTCGTTGCCGATGCCGCCCAGAGCGACATCGCCCTGGCCGTCCGCGTTGATGGTGTCATCGCCTTCGCCGCCAAGCAACATGTCGTTGCCGGAGGCGCCGCGCAGATTGTCGTCACCGCGACCGCCTTCGACGACATCATCGCCGCCCCTGCCGTTGATCACGTCCTCGCCGCGTGTGCCGAGGATGTTGTCATTGCCACCGGTCCCATCATAGGTGACCCCATTGTCGCCCGGCGCTTCGACCAGAACGGTCACATCGGGATCTGCGGGATCAAGCGTCGGCACGTCGCCAACCTGAACCTCGACGGTTTTGACGAAGCCCACGCCGTTGGTCACGGTATAGGTGAAGAAATCGAAGCCGTCGAAATTCGCACCCGCTGAATAAGTCACGGTGCCGTCCGCCTCGATCACGACGGATCCGAAGCCACCATCATTGACCTGCGCCACCGACAGCGTGCCTTCGCTGAGTTCCAGGTCGTTGGCCAGAACGTCGATATTGACCGACCCGCCGGGAGCCGGTGCGGCAACCGCGTCGCTGGTGCCGCCGGGCAGGATCGCCTCGACCGCAACCGTGACATCGTCGAATTGCAGGAATTCGACATTGCGCACCCGGTCCACACCATCGACGGAGGTGACCGTCAGCTCGCCGGTGAACAGATCCACGATCTCGATCGTCGCATCGGCATAGTTGCCGCCGAAGACCGCAGTGTCGACCTCGCCATCGCCGTTGATGTCGTCGTTTCCGGCGCCACCGATGAGGATGTCGTTTTCGGACCCGCCATTCAGATCATCTTCGCCATCGCCGCCTTCCAGACGGTCATCATAGGCGTCACCGTTCAGGACATCGTCGCCACCATTGCCGAGCAACGTGTCTTCGCCCGAAAACCCGATGATCGTGTCATTGGTTTCGCAGCCCACCAACAGATCGAAACCGCCAACGGGCGAGTTCTCGTCGATCTGGCTGGTGCCTTCGATGAGGCCACAGCGCAGCAGACCGGCATCAAGCGTCAGGTTGGATTCGCCTTCGGCCAGCGAGACCACCTGGGTCATCGCATAGTCCGGGTCACCGGCCATGGTGACCGCATCGGAATCGCGGGCGTCGTCCGCCCCCTGATTGGCCGCAGTAAAGGCAAAGCCTGCCGGCAGAATGAAGCCAACCTTGTAGTCGCCCGCCTTCAGACCGGTGAACAGGTATTTGCCATCCGCATCGGTGACCTGCTGATCCAGGATCGTGCCATCGGGTGCCAGCAGATGCACGGTCACGCCCTGCACCCCCTGCTCGCGGCCCGAGAAGAACGGATCGAACGCCTCGTCGTTCAGGATGCCGTCACCAAAGATATCCAGCCAAACCGTATCACCAAGCTCAGCTGTCCCCGGGTCAGAGTTGCGCACACCGGCATCGTTGTCGCCGGTATCGGCATTGGCAACGACCTCGATATTTTCAATGACCGACATGGTGGTGTCGCCGATCGCATCGCTGTCCGAGGCATCATCCCCGACATTGGCATCAATCAGGGTCTTGCCGTCCAACACGCCGTCCGGATCGGTGAATTTGACCCCATACGTACCCGGTTCCAGGTTTTCGAAAGAGTAGTTCCCGTCGGCGTCGGTTACAGTTGTTGCACCGGTGGGGACGCCATCACCATCCAGCAACATGACGACGACGCCTTCAATCCCCGGTTCGTCACCATTGTTGTTGTCTTGGTTGTCATCGTCGGTATCGCAGAAATACCGGCCCGACAGCGAGCCCGGATCGGGTTTCTCGCAGACGCCCAGATCGACATCGCTTTCGCTGTCAGCGGTCACGCTGATGACACCCGACATGCCATTCTCGTCGACATCGGAGTCGATCGTGTCATCCGATCCCGCGTCCTGAATGGTGAATTCGGTGCCATCCGGCGCGACGCCCATGATCTTGTAATCGCCAACAGGCACGTCATCGAAACGATAATTGCCGTCCGCATCGGTTTCGGTCGTGGCAACGACATTTCCGTCCAGATCGACCAGCTTGATGGTGACACCGGCCTTTGTCGGCTCAGACACGATTTCCTGCGTGTCCTGACCTTCGAGGACGATATTGTCGATGCGGACATACTCGCACCCATCGCCGCGTACCTTGAGCGTCACATCATCACCGGGCTCGATCGCGACATCCTTGATGACATAGGTCGAGAAGCCACCATTATTCGAGCCAGCCCCATCACTATCACCATCGAGGCGCACCGCCTCGACGAGCACGCCGTCGACCTTCAGCTTGATGATGCTCTGCCCGTCATTTTCATCCTGCACGCGGATTTTGACGTCATACACACCAGCTTTCCCGTCGAAAGTGGTGCAAAGCGCAGCGTAACTGCCGGGGCAGTAGAGCTTGACAAGCTCACCGCCCGAGGCCTGCGCCCCGGAGACGACCTTGAACCCGTTGCTGTACATGTCTTCGGCTTCGATCGTGTAATCACAGCCCGGGATCACGGTGACCTCGCCATTGATCCCGTCGCAATCCTGATCGCAAAAAACGGTGCCCGAGATCGAGCCGGTTTCGATCTTGTCCCCGGCGCTGAGGCATTTGTAGTCAACCCAGTTGCCCCGGACATTGCAGGTATTGACCACGGTCAGTTCGGTTCCCGCCGGCGGCACCTTGCCGTAGAACGAGAAATAATCGTCGCCTGCACCCGGGGCGTCATGACCTTCGATCTCAATCTCGATCATGTAATAGGTCTGACCGTCCGAGCCTTTCAGCACATGATAGCTTTCGGCATACATCTGGCCGCCAACAGCCTCTCCGTCGACATAGGCTTTCTGACCACTCCAGTCATTGGCGTTCTCGTCCTTACAGGTGTCGCCCGACAGAAAATAGTCGTTATCCTTGGTGGACAGGCAGACGCTGGCGCTTCCTGGCATGGTGAATGTGTCACCGCATCCAATGCTTGACCCGTTGCCGCCCTGATCCAGAAGATCGGCCTCAGTGAAAGCGGTCCACTCGTATTCCTGATAATTATTCGTCACTGTTGCTTCCCCCTAGGTATGCACCATCATTACAAAATACGTCCCGCGAACAGCGGGCTCGGTATAGGGGGATCCAGAATCAATCCGGATTAAGACTGCATGAGATGAAATATAGGCAGCCGAAAGCTTTCAAATTTTTCAACCAGCACACTCAACACTCTTAATGACAGGCGAAATTCTCCCATCACTCACAGATACTTCTTGGTTCCCCAACCACTCTGCCCGATTCAAAAACCCCTTCGTCAGGCATCACAGCCATTAAGGAATAGAGTGGCGCTACTCGTCAACATTTTCGCCAAAATTTCGCCAAAATTTAATGCACCTTTGTCGTAATTCAGCCAAATCTCATCACTTCGGGAAACAATCGGCGGTATTTTTAGGGCACCGTTTCCGGTGATCCCAGCCAGTCTGCGTGGCGGTTAGGCGTTGATGCCGCAAGCCTTGGAAAATATCCTGATCGTGCGTCTCGCCCTGTAATCGAAAGCAGACACATGCAGGCATGTCTTCAGGTCCGGTCACTGCAGTTCTTTCACGGCTGCAAACATGACATCGCGGGCAGAACTGCCCTGCTCGATCTGGAGGTCACCGCTCCGGTCCCCGATCCGGTGCTGGCGCGTCTGGCGCAGCCCGACGGGCTGCCTGGCCTGGCCCCCGCCGAAGAGATGCCCGATATCGCGGGGCGCGACTGGGTGGCGCCGCTGCTGGTCGGCGGGCGCGGCCCCTCGGCGCAGGCCGATCTGTCGGCGGCCCTGATCGTGTTGCTGCAACTCCGGGCGCGGGTGCCGGTCCACAAGGGTCAGGTGCTGGAAGCAAGCCCCGGCCGGATCCGCCTCGCCCTGCCCTGGCAGCGCCAGCAACTTTTTCGCAACGCCACCGATCTGATGATCGCATTGCTGACACCGGACACAGCTGAGGCAGAGATTTCGCAACACCTGGCCCGGTTCCTGGAACAGGAACGGCGCGGCGGGCTGGCGCCCAATTCGATGCGGTTCGCACGCGCTGCCATGGATCGCGACATGCCGGTAACGGTGCTGAACCAGCAGACGCTGCAGATCGGCTGGGGCGCGCGGGCGCGACGGCTGCGCAGCAGCTTCACCGACCGGACCGGTTCGCTGGCCGAGAAGCTGGCCCGCGACAAGTATTTCAGCCTCCAGCGTCTGAAACAGGCCGCCCTGCCGGTGCCCGAGCAACGCTTTGTGCGCACGCCGGAGCAGGCCCGCGCCGCCGCCGCCGAGCTTGGCTGGCCGGTGGTGCTGAAGCCGGTAGCGCTGGATCAGGGGCGCGGCGTGCATGTGGGCATCACCTCGGATCAGGACCTTACCCGGGCCTTTCACGCGGCCAGCGATCTGCAGGATCAGGGCGTTCTGGTCGAGGCGTTCGTACCGGGTGACGATCACCGGCTGCTGGTGGTGAACGGGCGGATGATGATGGCCGCACGGCGCATCCCCGGCGGGGTCACCGGGGACGGGAAGCAGACTGTGGATGCGCTGCTCGACCAGGTCAATGCCGACCCGCGGCGCAGCAGCGCGCCGCGCAGCCTGCTGATCGAAATCCGCCGCGATGACGAGGCGCTGTCCTGTCTGAAAGAGGCCGGGCTGGCCCCTGACAGCATTCCCGAGACAGGCCGTTTCGTGCCACTGCGCCGCACCGCCAATGTCAGTACCGGCGGCACTGCGGTGGATGTGACGGACCTTGTGCATCCCGACAACCGGGTGGCGGCGATCCGCGCGGTGCGGCTGGTGGGGCTGGATGTTGCCGGGGTGGATTTCCTCTGCCCCGATATCTCGGTCAGCTACCGCGACGGGGGCGGCGCGATCTGCGAGGTGAACGGCCAGCCCGGGTTCCGCCCACACTGGCTGAGCACGCCGGATCGCGACGTCAATGGCGAGGTGCTGGATGCGCTCTTTGCCGGCCGGCCCGCCCGTATCCCGACCGCCGCCATCACCGGCACCAATGGCAAAAGCACCACCGCCATGATGCTGCACCATATCTGGCAGAAGGCCGGCAAGACCGCCGGGGTCTGCACCACCGTGGGCACCTGGATCGGCGAGGACAAGGTAGATACCCAGAACCTCAGCGGGTTGCCGGGGGCGGAACTGCTGCTGGGCGACCCGGCGGTCGAGGCGGCGGTGCTGGAAATGCCGCGGCTGGGGCTGATCCGGTTCGGCCAGGCCTGCGACCGCTATGATGTGGCGGCGCTGCTGAATGTGCAGAACGATCATCTGGGCCAGAACGGCATTGACACGCTCGAGGAGATGGCCCGGCTCAAGTCCGGCGTGATCCGGCACGCAAGCACAGCGGTGGTGGTCAATGCCGAGGACCCGCTCTGCCTGCAGGCGGTTGAAATGACCACCGCGCCGCGCCGCATCCTGGTGGCGATGAAGGCCGCCACCCCGGCCCTGGCCACCCATCTGGAGGGGGGTGGCGACGGTGTTTTCGTGACCACGCGGGACGGCGCCGACTGGATCGTGATGGCGCGCGGGCCGCGCCATGTCCCGGTGATGAAAGTGGCTGACATTCCGGCCACAATGGGCGGGCTGCTGCGCTTCAACGTGATGAACGCCATGTTCGCCATTGCCCTGGCCGATGCCCAGAGCCTGCCCGGCGAGGCCATCCGTACGGCGCTGGCAAGCTTTGCCAACACGCGCGAGAAAAGCCCCGGCCGCTACAATATGATCGACGGTTTCGCCTGCCCGGTGCTGATCGATTATGCCCATAACGACCCCGCCGTCGCCGAGCTGTGCCGGGTGGTCCGGGCCTTGCCGGTAACCGGGCGGCGTTTTTTGGCGCTGCAGATCCTGGGCAATAGCGGCCCGCACAAGCTTGAAAATAACGCCGTACATCTGCTGGAGAGTTTTGACCGGATCGCGGTGCTGCCCGATCTCAGGGTGATCCGGAAATACGGCTATTTCATCGGCGACGACCCGGAAGAAGAGATGCGGCAGCTGTCACGGGCCACGCTGATCGCGCGAGGTGCGTCAGATGGCCAGATCCTGACCGGGCCGGACAGCGACGCGCTGGTCGAACAAATGATGCACGCGGCCCGGCCCGACGATCTGATGGTGCTGATGATGGCGCCGCAGGACGCCTTCCGCTGGATCGACGCGTTTCGCACCACCCTGGCAAAACCCCCGGCGGTCAATCCGGATTAACGTCTCGCGACTTACGCGTGCCAACGCCTGCGCGCCTCGCCCAGCACGGATGGCCAGGCGCATTTTTCGAAATCGTCATGCGCCCGCCCGGCGTGGTTTTTCCGGACCGCCCAACGCATCATGTCCAGCATTTCGACCGCTTGATAGGTCTGGCAGAACCGTTCGGACCAATCAAAGGCGGCCAGAATCTCGTCCTGGCTGGTATGGGCCTCAAGACAGCCTTCCAGCGCCGCTGCATCAAGCGCCCTGTTCACCTCGAAGAGGACCGAATTGTATTCGGTATGACCAGCATAAGACACGTGGTCCCGCAGTTTGTACATCGTGCTGGCAACCCATGGGTTGCGGAAGAACATGTAATCCTGCTGCACCATGATCGCCCCCTCCACCAGATGGGGAAAGAAGGTTTTGATCAGGTGATCGTTGATCTTCCAGGACTTTGAGAGGTCGATGAACAGAAGCTCTATCGGAGCATCCCAGTTCACTTTCAGGATGTCCTGCTTTGCGGAGATGACGGGATAGGGATCGGTCAGTTTCTGAAACAGGGGATAGATATCCATGCCCTCATGCCGTGGGTGCCCGCGGGAATAGAGGAATTGCTTCTTCTGCTGTTCGGAGGCGCTGAAAAGATCGAAACTGTGGATCTTTCGCGTGTTGTCGGCGCGCATGTTCAACCCGGCCCCAATCGCCGAGGTAGAGCCGCCCATGAACGGTCCGAGATCCACGATCTCCCCTGTCTCCAACGGCATGGCCGCGCCCAGAAAAGCCAGCATTCTCTGTTCTTCCGGCGACAGCATTGTCGGAAAGCTGCGCAATTCGGCGGGCAGGAGAAAACTGCGCGACGTCCAGGGACGTTGACGCAGGAAATCGGATAGCGGCATCTCTGCATCCTTGGGTTTATCGCTCAGGCCGACAATGTATCGGCAATACCGCAGAAACCTTCAAGGCCAAAACCGGTTTCGGAAATCAATATGGCGCTTTCTCCGCCGTGTCCTGGCTGCCAACCCGCAACGGTGGCATCAACTGGTGATAGAGCGTGATGAACTGGCTCTGCCGGTGGCTGCCGGTCTTGGCAAAGATCCGTTTCAGATAGCTGCGCGCGGTAGAGATCGTGAGGTTGTTTTCCTCGGCCGCCGCCGCTAGGGACTTGCCCGCCAGAAGCTGTTTGGCCAATTGCCGCTCGGCCACGGTCAACCCCAACGTCTCAAGCATCAGATCGCGCAGCGCCCGGTCCCCCTGGGTATGGCCGAACACGACCAGCGCCAGGCCGGGCGACTGGCTGAACGGCAGTACGATGACCGTCTTGGGCAGGGCTTCCGCACCGCCCAACTGCACCACCGAGACCTGCCCCGGTGTCGCGGCAGCCGCGCTCAGCGCGGCCTGCAGCGCCTTCTGGTTCTGCGGCAAGCCGGCGGCCAGCCGGTCATGCGCCACGTGCAGTTCGTCATTCTCGGCCAGCCAAGTCTCGGCCAGGCTGGTCATGTAGCGCAGCTCGCCAGCCGCATCCGATACGGCGACCCCGAAGGACAGGCTGCGCAGGATGATATCGGGGATCTGGGCTTGCAGACCGTTCAGGCCTTCTGCCGGGTCGGCCCCGGCCCGCTCGTTGCGCAATTGCTCGGCAAAGGTCAGTCCGATCCGCGCCAGAGATTGCAATTCGGGCCGGCTCGCCGATCCGACCGCACCGTTCACGAAGGCGGCCATCGGCGCAAAATTTCCCACCTGCGCGCCAATGCCGATCAGATAACGGTGCGAGCGCAGCCAGGTTTCACTTGCGCCCTTTGCAGCCCGGCGCACGGGCCGATCCTGTTTTTGGGACAGAAATGTCTTCACCTTGTCGGAAACCAGATCCGCCGTGTCACTCAGGGGCAGAGCCGAACCGGTCTTTCCCTGCCCGACCCAGACATCCACCAGACGTCGACTCGACAAATCCACTATCCCCAGACACGCCGCGCTGACATTGGCGGTGCAGGCCAGCCGCTCCGCCATTTTTACACGACAGTCATATCGTTCCACATCGGTATAAACCGCACACATGTCCCCCGAGCACCCCTAAACCAATCACACTACAAAAAACTTGTCTTAAAAACGTCCCACGAACCTAACAAGGCGTCGGGAACCGAACAAGCAAGCGGTTCCCTCTCAAAGTGGAACTTTTGCTATAATTTCCAATACGTGGATAATGAACAAAAAACACCCATGACTGTTTTGATTTACAGGTTGTACTTTTGAACCCCGGACCACTTTAGCGATTATTCGCCTTTTACCGCCCCGAACCGACCCCGATCCCGCGCTGAATTGATTCTCTGTGATGGCTATGATCTAACGATTCCATAACCCTAGGCAGCAACCTAAACAGGCCATATTCCATGATGACGCCGTGCGTGTTGAGCACCCGGTCGCGCAGCGAAAGCGCCACCGCCCCGTCCCTTTTGCAAACCGGACGGGCATGCCGCTGGCTGGCGGGTACCGCTGCGGCGCTGGTGGTTCTGGGGGCTGTGGCAGACCCGGCGCGGGCGCAGCAAGAAATGGGGCCAGAGGGTCCGGGGCTCAGCTTTTATGGTGGTGCCATCACCGATCCCTTTATCGGGCTGAGCGAGCGTTATGGTGATCTGGCGTTCAATTCCGCCGCAATCCGCTATCAGCGTGATTTCGGACAGCTCCATTTCGACATCACCGCCGCCCATCTGCAGCATGGCCGCGACAGCACCATCCCGCGCTACGAGCTGGCCTACAGCTTTGCCCAAGACACCGCCGAAATCGGGGTCGCCAAGAAGCTGCGCAACTGGGGGCCGTCGCGCTACAGTTCACTGTTCCTGTCGCGCAATGCGCCAGCGATGCATGCGGTCTCTATCGCCAAGACCACCCCCACCGTGCTGGACGTGCCGGTGCTGAAATGGCTGGGGCCCTGGGATGGCGAGTTCCTGATCGGCACCACCGACGGTCCCGGACAGCCCGATGATGCGCTGTTCATGGGGATGCGCCTGGCCATCCGGCCCGCGAAAGGGCTGGAGATCGAGTTCATCCGCACCGCGCAATGGGGCGGCGAGGGGAATTCGCAAAGCCTGAGCACATTCTGGGACGTGCTGCGTGGCAAAACCAATTCGGGATCCTCGGCAGAGGCCAACCAGCTGGCCGGGCTGGGCCTGTCCTACGGGTTCGATATCCAGGACAGCAATCTGCGCTTTTATGGCCAGATCGCTGGTGAGGACGAGTCGGGCGGGTTGCCCTCCTGCACCTTCTATATGGCCGGTGCCGAGTTGAACACGCGCCTGTTCGGCGTGCCCACCACCGCCACGCTGGAGACCGTGGACACCCGCACCGACACCTCCAGCTCGGGGTTCTGCGGGCCAAACTCGGCCTATAACAACAATACCTATTCCTACGCCAACAAGGGCGTGGTGCTGGGCGCGGCAGTCGATACCGAAGGCCAGTCCACCAATCTTTATGTCAGCCACGACTTTGCCGATTTCGACCTCAACTGGAGCGTCGGGCATTACCTGGTCAACGCCGATTCCGCCCCCGATCACCGACTCAGCACCGACCGCCAGAGCGGTACGCTGGCCACGATCGGGCTCGGCAAGCAATTCGACCGGCTGCGGGTGGACGGGATCGTCGCCTATCAGGGCTTTGATCTGGACAAGGCCGACATGAAGGAAGGGCTGCGCGCCGGGCTCGGGCTTTCGGTCGCATTCTGAAACAGAGACCCCGCCCCTGCCCCGCCGTGGAACAAGCCGCAACAGTGCCCGCCCGAAAGGGCGATGCTTCTTGTTGACGAGACCGGTCTGTGCTTTGACTTGCCGCAAGAACGTAGCGGAAGTGTGTGAGGGGTAGTTATGGGTAAATCGAAGATCGCCGTCGTCGGGATCGGCTATGTGGGGCTGTCGAACGCAGTCCTGCTGTCGCGCAAACACGCGGTCACGGCACTGGATGTCAGCGCCGAGCGGGTCGCGATGCTCAATGCCCGCCAGAACCCGATCATCGACCCGGAACTGGAACAGTACCTGTCCGAGGAAGAGCTGGACCTGAAAGCCACCACAGACCCGGCCGAGGCATTTGACGGGGCCGATTACATCATCGTGGCGACCCCCACCAATTACGATCCGACCACCAATTTCTTCGACACCTCCACGGTCGAGGCGGTGATCGAACAGGCGCTCGCGCTGAATTCGGACGCACTGATCGTGATCAAGTCGACCATTCCGGTGGGCTTCACCCGCGATCTGTGTGAACGGCTGGGCACCGACCGGATCCTGTTCAGCCCCGAGTTCCTGCGCGAGGGCCGAGCGCTTTATGACAACCTGCACCCGTCGCGCATCGTGGTGGGCGAGCCGTCGGCGCGGGGTCAGCGATTTGCCGATCTGCTGGCCGATTGCGCGCTGGACGAGAATGTGCCGATCCTGCTCACCGGGCCGTCCGAGGCCGAGGCCGTCAAGCTTTTCGCCAATACCTATCTCGCCATGCGGGTGGCCTATTTCAACGAGCTCGACAGCTATGCGCTGGCCCATGACCTGGACCCGCGCCAGATCATCGAAGGGGTCGGGCTGGATCCGCGCATCGGCACCCATTACAACAACCCCTCTTTCGGCTATGGCGGCTATTGCCTGCCCAAGGACAGCAAGCAGTTGCTGGCCAATTACGCCAACGTGCCGCAGAACCTGATGCAGGCCATCGTCGCCGCCAACCGCACCCGCAAGGATTTCATCGCCGACCAGATCATCGCCCGTGCGCCAAGCACGGTCGGCATCTACCGGCTGGTGATGAAAACCGGCTCGGACAATTTCCGGCAAAGCTCGGTGCAGGGGATCATGAAACGGATCAAGGCCAAGGGGATCGAGGTCATCGTCTATGAACCGGCGCTGAAAGAGCGCGACTTCTTCGGCTCGACCGTCATTCGCGACCTCAATCACTTCAAGGCCGAGGCCGACCTGATCATCGCCAACCGCCACGCGCCGGAACTGACCAATGTAGTGCAGAAGGTCTTTACCCGCGATCTGTTCAGCGCGGACTGAGCCGGACCACGGCGCGTTCCGGCCGCTTTTCCCAATCCCTGTGCGCAAACCTCTGCCGCCGGGCAGAGAGGCCGCATTTGCGGCAAATTCCTGCCAAGCCCACGCCCTATATGAGCGGGATATTTCCCGTAAATTCCGGCCCGATTGCGCCGGCCGGGTGACCCATGCCATCCCCACGGCAGGCAGAGGAGCATTGAAATGTCACAGGCGGACTCATTCGAACGGTTGATGTTGGACCTGATCAACCAGGAACGCGCAAGGGCGGGTGTCGACCCGCTGCAGCTGGAGCTGCGTCTGAACGATTCAGCAGAAGATTACAGCGAGGACATGCTGGAGCAGGATTTCTTCTCGCATACGGGACAGGACGGATCCGATCCCGGCGACCGGATGCGGGATGCGGGTTTTCAGTTCTCCGGCAGCTGGACCTGGGGCGAGAACATCGCCTGGCAGAGCGAGCGCGGTGCCACCGGCATCGCCGATGACGTGGCCAACCTGCATCAGGGGCTGATGAACAGCCCGGGCCATCGTGCCAATATCCTGAACCCGAATTTCGAAGTGATCGGCATCGGCATCGAGCGCGGCAATTACAATGGCTGGGACGCGGTTATGGTGACCCAGAACTTCGCCCGCACCGGCGCACCGCTGCAGCTTGACAACGGCAATGGCGGTGGCGGAGATCCCGCCCCCCTGCCGCCGCAGGATCTGGTGCTCTATGGCAATGGCGGGGCGAACACCCTTACTGGCCAGGGTGGCAATGATCGGCTGGTCGGTCAGGGCGGCAACGACACACTGACCGGCAATGCCGGGCAAGACACGCTTGAGGGCGGTGACGGTCGGGACACGCTTTGGGGCGGTGACGGCAATGACAGGATCGATGGCGGCAGCAGCGACGACCGGCTTGGCGGCGGCAGCGGCCGGGACGTGATCCTCGGCGGCAGCGGCAATGATGCGATCGGTGGCGGCGGCGGCGGCGACGGCCTCTGGGCCAATAGCGGCAATGACACGATCTATGCGGGCGGCGGCAATGACACTTTGGGTGGCAGCGATGGCCGGGACGAACTCTGGGGCGGCGCGGGCAACGATCTGATCTATGGCGGCAACGGTAGCGATACCCTGCGCGGCGGCGCGGGCAACGACACGCTGCGCGGTGGCGCGGACGCGGATGTGCTGGTCTTCTCGACCGGCGCCGATCGGGCGATCGGCTTCGGGGCCGGCGACCGGATCGACCTGAGCGGCGTGGGTTCGATCACCGGTTTCGGTGATCTGCAGGCCAACCACCTGTCGGGAGGCGGGACGGCGGTGATCCGCGACGGGCTGGGCAACACGATGACGCTCGTGGGCGTGGCCGAGGGTGCGCTGGATGCGGGCGATTTCATCTTCTGAGCGTCGAGCCTACCGGAGCGACTGCAAACCGGGCTGACACTGGTCAACGTCAAACTCGTTGACCAGTGTCAGCCCGTATAGTTTAACCCAGCATAATTTTTGACCGCTTCGACCTGCCCAAGCAAAAAAACAATTTCAGAAACTTGCTGCAGCGATCGGGCAGGCACCGGAAAGGCAACTATATTCTGGGGAGAACATTGCTATGACAACCTATTCCGCAACCGGCTTCACGGTTTTCAACGATGCTGCAACCGACACGGATGTCGGCATCCAGACCGGGGCCAGCCTCCAACTGGTACCCACCAGCGGCACCAATTCGCTGCGCTACACTGTTCTGCCGCTGGAACCGGGCGGAACGGCGCCAGATGACCTTTTTGTGGATATCGATATCGATCTGAGCCAGTTGCGCCTCAACGGTCAGAACCTCGACCCGGATGCGGAGGGGCCCGACAGCCAGATCTATCAGATCAACTGGTTGGCCGCAGGCAATGTGGCGCGCACCACCACGATCCTGATCCTCGAGGAAGAAGGGGTAAACCACCCGACACATGGCACCGTTGATGCCGCGCATTTCTTCCGCCTCGGCGGTGATACCCTGCCGAACCTCAACACCTTGGGCGCCTGGAACAATTTCCTGGACAATGCGCTGCAGAGCTATGGCATTCCCCCCGGCTCAAGCCCCTTTGGTCCCAACAAGGATATCCTGCTGAACACGCTGAGTTTCTCCTCCAGCGAAAATGATGTCATCGCCGGGACGAACGGTGCCGACAGTTTCGATGGCGGCGCCGGCAATGACAGCATCGAGGGGTTCGGCGGCAATGACACGCTGAACGGTAGCAATGGCAACGACTTTCTCGACGGCGGTGATGGCCGGGATCTGCTGCAGGGCGAGGATGGCCGCGATACGCTCGAGGGCGGCGCAGGTGCCGACACGCTGCGGGGCGACGGCTGGGCCGACACGCTATCAGGCGGCGAGGGGGCGGACCAGCTCTATGGCGGCGA
>NZ_JBGOSH010000023.1:0-44271 GCF_041537925.1 Ruegeria hyattellae
CCTCGATCACCGATTTCGCCGATCTGCAGACCAACCATCTGTCAGGCGGCGCCGAGGCGGTCATCACCGACGTCGCCGGCAACTCGATGACGCTTGTGGGCGTGGCCGAAGGCGCTCTGGATGCGGGCGACTTCATCTTCTGAAGCGCCGGGAAACACCTCCGACACGCAAAGCCCGGGCCATGTGCCCGGGCTTTTCAGACGAACAGAAAATCCCCGGCCGAGAGCTGATCATATGCCACCCCCTCCAGCAGGATGGTGCCGAAATCGCTCGTGATCTCGGCTCCGCCATCGACCTGACGGATGGTCAGGGCCGAAAAACCGATCCCGCCACCAATCTCGATCCGATCCTGCCCCGGGCTGAAATCTGTGATGCAATCGTGGCCATGGCTCCTGCCAAAAACAAAGATGTCAGCCCCGGCCATACCGGTCAGCCGGTCGGCCTCGCTGCCGCCGATGAGCGTGTCCGCCCCGGCTCCACCGTTCAGAGTATCCCGTCCGGCCCCGCCGCCGATCCTGTCTCTGCCAACCCCGCCCCAGGCCAGATCGGCCCCATTCATGGCCCAGATCTCGTCATTGCCCGCCCCTCCGGCCAGAGAGTCATTCCCATCGCCGCCACGGATCACATCCTGGTTGCCGCCGCCGGCGATCGTGTCATGACCCCGACCACCATCCAGCGTGTCATTGCCATCTCCGCCCCAAACGACATCCTCTCCATCGGAGGCCCTGAGGTCGTCCGGGCCGCCGCCGCCACTGATCGTATCGTTGCCCGTGCCCGCCCGGATCAGATCGCCACCGCCTCCGCCATCGACCCGGTCCGCGCCATCCCCTGCCCCGATCGAATCCCGGCCCCAGTCACCGAATATGGTGTCGCCTCCGGCACCACCCCAGAGCGTGTCATTCCCCCAGCCGCCATCCAGATGATCGCCATGCTCTCCGCCATTCAGGACGTCGGCACCCTGACCGGCCAGCAGACGGTCCCGGCCCGCATCACCATACAAGGTGTCGTCGCCCGCGCCGCCCCAGGCGGTGTCCGCACCGACGCCGCCCCAGAGCCTGTCCTGTCCACCACCGCCACCGATCAGGTCATTCCCCGCGCCCGCCCGGATCAGATCGCCGCTGCCGCCGGTAAAAACCGTATCCGCGCCATCGCCCGCTCCGACCGTATCCTGCCCCCAGCCGCCAATGACGGTGTCGGCACCGCTGCCACCCCAGATCATGTCGTGCCCCGACCCACCATCCAGATGGTCGGCATCGGCACCGCCAATCAGGAGGTCAGCCCCGGCCCCGGCATACAACCGGTCCCGGCCCGCAGCGCCATCCAACGTATCATTGCCATGCCCGCCCCAAACGGTATCCCTGCCTCCGGACGCCCGGATCCCGTCATTGCCACCGCCGC
Source organism: Ruegeria hyattellae (assembly GCF_041537925.1). Classification (NCBI taxonomy): domain Bacteria; kingdom Pseudomonadati; phylum Pseudomonadota; class Alphaproteobacteria; order Rhodobacterales; family Roseobacteraceae; genus Ruegeria; species Ruegeria hyattellae. The sequence goes on from NZ_JBGOSH010000023.1 coordinate 1,399, forward strand.
CCCTGATCACGTCTGCGTCGGCGCCTGCCCGAACCAGATCGCTGCCACCGCCCGCAAATATCACATTCGCGCCCTCTCCGGCGTCGATTGTATCCTGCCCTTGGCCGCCAATGACGGTGTCGCCACCGTTACCACCCCAGATACGGTCGTGACCCAGCCCGCCATCCAGGTGATCCGCCCCAGCCCTGCCCCAGACCACGTCGTCACCGGCAACGGCGCGGATCGTATCATGGCCCGTACCGCCTCCGAGCCGATCGGCTGCGGCGGACCCCAGAATCTCCTTCGGATATGGGATCGCCTCGGTCAATAGCCGGTCGGGGGTGGAAAACCGCCCCGTCGGCCAGAAATCCGACAGCTTCAGCGGCTTGCCGGACGCGCTGATGACGATGATCCGCGAGGTCTGGAATTCGAGCTGCACCCCGTTCGGCAACGGTGTGACCTTCAATTGCGATGGCGACCGGAGCAGCGGGAAGTGCGACAGGTCCAGCCGGTCCTGCCCCGGCTGGAAATCGGCGATGCGTTGGGTCGCGTCACTGGGCCCGAGAACAAAGAGGTCCCCTCCTGCCCCGCCCCGCAGAACGCTTGTGCCGGAACCCGCCACCAGAATGTCGTCGCCACCACCACCGGTAACCGTGACCGGCCCCGGCCCGTCGGCCAGCAGCACGTCATCGCCGGCGGTTCCCTGCAATTGGGGCGCTGCACCTTCGCGGGCCAGGCCGAGCGACGCCACGCTCCAGGAAAACTGCGACAGGCCGGGCAGGCTTTCGGAGGCCACGAAGATCTGCACCTCGTCACCGACCACGCCAGCCTCGATGGCGGTGACGTCGCCCAGACCCCGCCCCGGCGCCTCGGCGATGCTCTGCAGATGCACAAGCCGTCCGCTGGGCAGGAGCGAAAACACCGCCAGCCCGTCATCGCTGCCGCCGGCAAAGACCAGCACATGCTTGCCAACCGGCACTACGGACAGCGCCTGAACGCCACCAAAGCGTGTCTCACCGGTATCGAGCAGATGATCGGTCGGGGTCAGCTGGCCGCCGGCACCAACCCGCAGGACGCTGAGCGTGCCACTTCCGGCCGCCGCCATGATGACCCAGTTTGCCCCGTGCCCGGCGACGCTTTCCATCGCAGTTGGTGTCGAGAACCCCAGCCCGTGCACCGCCCCGGAACGGCCCGCCTCAACCAGCGTTCCATCTGGCTCGGACATCCGGAAACTGACCAGTTCCGAGGCATTGCCCCCCGCCGCAGCCACCACAACCGTCCCCGCGCTGGCGGGCAAGGAGGTCACCAGTGTTCCCTTGGGCGGGTGCCAGTCTGCGCCGTTCTGCAAGGCAATGCGCCCCGCCCCGGCCCCGCTGGTCTCATAGGCTTTCAGAACCCCGGTGTCGCGGTCGAGCGCAAAAAGATACGGCGCAGAACCGCCCGCATCCCAGGCGCCGGCCCCCGCGCCCGGGATCGCAACCGCGCCCTGCGCACCGAAACCGGCATCCGGGTCCAGCGTGTAATATAACAGGTCCCCGCCGCTGCTGGTTCCGAACGCCAGCACGGCCCGGCCATTCATCGTCAGCATGTCGAGTTGGGTGTCCGCCACCCCTCCGGGCAGGGTCCGGAAATCGACCGTATCCACCACCTGCGCTGCCGCGTCCGGCGTCAGTGCATATGTGCTGAGCCCGCCATGCCGACCGGTTCCCGCGTAAAGCACGGTGCCGCCGGTTCCGGTTGTCAGATGCAGGCTGCGCAGATTACCATCCAGCGCCTCCTGACCCGTGGCCAACCGCCCGTCGAATTGCAGGACCATCTTCCCCGCCCCCGAAAATATCACCCAGATCCGGGATGGCAGGCCGGTCAGGCCCGCCCGAGTTCAAATTCTGTCGAAATCGAGGATATTACGTAGGAAACACCTAAAATCCGCCCGACCCTTGCGCCTAGATGCGGGCGAAATCTCCTTACCCCTCGCCAAGAAAGGCAGTCAGATCCTCTTGGGTCTGCGGGTCCGACTGCCAGAGATCGTAATCTATCAGATGGCACCGATCGGGGTGCGCGTCGCGATAGCTCCGGTAGAATACGTCGATGCTGTCCAAACGGTCCGGATCGTCCCGGTTGGCTGCCGCCACATCCGAATGCTGGCGCGTCACGAACACGATCCGGGTATTTTCGAAATGTTCGGACAAGAAACTCACATAGCGGTGCAACACGCCCGTATCCCAGGGTGTAAGCCCGGACCTGAATCCGGCGATCCGGGAATTTGGCTCGGGCTTGAGAACCTTCTGTGTGAAAGCCGCGGCCATGGCCCGGCCGTATTCCCGCGGAAACACCTTCTCGGCACCATAGCGGCGGGCCGACGCGGCGGTCTTCTTGCCCGACCGGCGCAGCGCGGTCATCTCGGGGTTGGTCGCAACGGCGTTTTTCGAGCGCATCAGATGCAGGGCCGCGTCGTTGTTTTCGCCGCGGATGCAAAATTCGGGCCGCTCATTCAGGTGGGTCTGGATCGAACCGCCCGCCTCGGGGCAATAGCTGAAGACGAATACATGCCCTTCGGGGGCCGCCACCACAGATCCGGGAGATGTTCCGGAGGCCTGCCGGACAGGGCGGAATGCGCGGCGGTCGGCGCGCAACCGCACCATGCCTTCAGCGTTGATCGCATCCAACTCCGCATAAAGCTTGTAATCATCTGCGTAGAACGCCCGTATCTCTTCTTCCAACCCATCCGGCAGGCTCTGGGTCTCCCGGATCCGGCTGACATTCGCACGCGGCAGACCCGCGGGCATTTCGAGCTCGGCACAGATGTCGCGGAACATGTCGTCCAGGCGGTCATAGGGAATGATCACATCCGCCATGAGCTGACCATCGCTGCCCAGGAACATGTCGCGCTGCAGGTGCTTGCGGCCATCGCCGCGCAGGATGTTCCAGTCCTTGAGCGCCCAGAAATCGGCAAAGCTCATGCCTTCGGGCAGCGGGCTTTCGACCTTGTTGCCAAGGCGGTAGCGATACCACGAGTTGATCCAGTCGAACGGGTCGCGCATCACGCCGAACTTGAAAAAGCTGTCGGGACCGTAACCGGGTTGCGAAAACAGGAAATCATAGGTCGGAAAGATCTCGGGCAGGCCGATATGCTTGCGCTGCGCCGACCCGCTCCGAAAGATATCGGCATGCGGTTTCAGGACCTGTTCCAGCGAGGTTGACGCGGTCTTGGTGCTGGCAGCGAACACAAACCGCTTGTCAATTCCGATCAACATTCCAAATCCGCTCCGCTCGATCCGTTTTTTGCTTCATAGCCCCCCGACCCGCGGCTGAACAGCCGATAACGGCAAGCGCGACGCAAACAGGCAAAATCCCGTGACGGAGGTAAACAGAAGGTGACCGGGCCGCCCCCCCGGTTAGGCCGGGCTTCACCGCGATCACGGCAGGCTGCGCCGGTCTATTCGGACCAAGGGGACCCTTTCATGACGCAGAATTCGCCGAACCTCGAGCTGCCTTTCCTGCAACCGTCACAGGCGCAGAAACATGTCACCCATAACGAGGCGCTGCGCCGCCTCGACATTGTGGTGCAGTTGCGACTACAGCAAACCGGCGCGAGTGTTCCGCCGGCCCAGGCGCAGGAGGGGGATATCCATGGTCTGGGAACCGGCGCCACCGGCGCCTGGGCCGGACAGGACGGGATGCTGGCCGCCTGGCTCGACGCGGCCTGGCACTTTGTCGCACCGCAGACCGGGTGGCGGGCCTGGGACATGGCAGGCGATCAGATGGTGATCTGGGACGGCACGGGCTGGACCGCTCTGCAGCCCGAGCTCGACGAGCTCGACCGTATCGGCATCGGCACCAGCGCGGACGCCACAAACCGGCTGGCGGTCCAGGCACCGGCAACGCTGCTCAGCCATGCGGGCCAGGGTCATCAGCTGAAGGTGAACAAGGCCTCTGGTGCCGACACGGCCAGCCTGCTGTTCCAGTCCGGCTGGACCGGGCATGCGGAAATGGGGCTGGCCGGGCAGAACGCATTTTCGGTCAGGGTTTCGGATGACGGATCCAACTGGACCGAGGCGCTGCGGCTGGACGGCGCCACCGGCCACGCCACCGGCAGCGCGGTGCAGGCGGATGTGGCGGATGCCACGCCCGGACGGCTGCTGAAAACTGGTGCCTTCGGACTGGGTGAAACCGGGGCGACCACCCAGATTCCGGATATCGACGCGACCGACACCCCCGCGGGCGCCTACCGCTACATATCCACCACCCCGGGGGCGGACAGTTTTCCCGATGCGCTGGAGAATGCCTATGGCGTCATCCGGATCGAACGCAGCAATGCCGGGCAGCTCAGGCAGACTGTCTGGCGCAACAATTTCGAACATGGCATCTGGACCCGCACGCATTTCAGTGGCGCCTGGGGCAGTTGGCGGCAGGTCTATGATCAGACAACGATCCTGGGCACGGTCTCGGAAGCCGGCGGCCAGCCCACCGGCGCGGTGATCGAGCGCGGCACCACCGCCCAGGGCGACTATGTCCGCTTTGCCGACGGCACCCAGATCTGTACCCGCTTCTTCAGCACGGCCGCCTCGAGCCATGCCTGGAGCTTTCCCGCGGCCTTCATCTCGGCGGCGTCCATCAGCCTTCAGGCTATGGCCCGGCACGCTACTGCACCACGGCTGGTTACCGAAAGCGGCGATCTGAGCGCCACCGGCGTGACGCTCAAGGTCTGGAACGCGGCCGGTACCGCCGCATCGGCGCCGGCGCATGTCACAGCAACCGGGCGCTGGTTCTGAATGGCTCGGACCCGGCCACAATACCAACCGGCAGCCTGCCTGCGACCTGCGAAATAAATCCTGCACCCGTAAGACGGGTGCCGGACCCGGATCGGGTGACGTATTGAATTCCCCGAACCGGTCTGCGAGAAACCCCGCGACATCTTTTTTCAACCATCGCGCGGTGCATCTTCATGGATCTACTTCTCGTCGGAGCCGGCCTGTCCGGGGCCGTGATCGGACGCAACCTGGCCGAGCAGGGCCATCGCATCACCATCGTTGACGGGCGCTCCCATATCGGCGGCAACTGCCACACGGAACGGGATGCGGAAACCGGTGTGATGGTGCATGTCTACGGCCCGCACATCTTTCATACCGACGATGAAGAGGTCTGGAATTACGTCAACGGATTCACCCGCTTCCTGCCCTACAAGAACCGGGTGAAAACCACCTCTCAGGGGGCGGTCTATTCGCTGCCGATCAACCTGCATACGATCAATCAGTTCTATGGCAAGACGCTGAGGCCGGACGAGGCGCGGACCTTTCTGGAAACCCAGGCCGACACCTCGATCACCGATCCGCAGAGCTTCGAGGAGCAGGCGCTGCGTTTTGTCGGCCCCGACCTCTACGAGGCCTTCTTCAAGGGCTATACCGAAAAGCAATGGGGCTGTTCGCCCACCGAGTTGCCCGCCGCGATCCTCAAACGCCTGCCGGTGCGGTTCAACTATGACGACAACTACTTCTTTCACCGCTTTCAGGGCATGCCGGAACAGGGCTATACGCCCATGATAGAGTCTATTCTGGACCATCCGGGCATCACCGTGCACCTGGACACGATGTTCGATCCGGACGCGGCTTCCGATTATGACCACGTGTTCTATTCCGGCCCGCTGGATGGGTATTTCGATTACCGTCTGGGCCGGCTGGGCTACCGGACGCTGGATTTCGAACGCTTCAGCGATCGGGGCGATTATCAGGGCTGTGCGGTGATGAATTACGGTGACCGCGACACGCCCTGGACCCGGATCACCGAGCACAAGCATTTCAGCCCCTGGGAAAGCCATGAGGGCACCGTCTGCTACCGTGAATATGCGCGCGAATGCGGCGCGGATGACATCCCCTATTACCCGATCCGGCTGGTCGAGGAGAAAGCGTTGCTGACCGATTACGTGGCGCTGGCCGAACAGACGCCCGGTGTCACCTTCGTGGGCCGGCTGGGCACCTACCGCTATCTCGACATGGATGTGACCATCCGCGAGGCGCTGGATACCGCGCAGGCGTTCCTGGCCCATGCGGCGGAGGGCAGCGCGATGCCGGCCTTTGTCAAATCCCCGCTCTGAGAACGGAGCGGTGTCGCGTTCAACCCAGTGAGTTCACATGAATTACAAAGACTACAGCTATCTCTTCATCGTGACCTATGGCCGGTCCGGTTCGACCTTGATGCAAAGCCTGCTGAACTCGCTGGACAGCGTGCAGATCCGCGGTGAGAACTACAATGCGCTGTTTCACCTGCACCAGACCATCCGCGATGTCAGCAAGACCAAGAAGCTGTCGCGCAAAAGGCGGATATCGAACCCGGACGAGCCCTGGTACGGCGCCGGAGCGCTGCAACCGCTCCTGTACCGCAACACCCTGCTCAATGCCTTCGTGAGCCATGTTTTGCGCCCCGAAGAGGGAAAAACGGTGCTGGGTTTCAAGGAAATCCGGCATTCGCCGAAGATCATGACCGATTTCCAGTTCACCGCCTATATGGATTTCCTGCTGGAGACCTTTCCCGGTGCCAAAATTGTCTTCAACACGCGCAACGCCGAGGATGTGGCCAAATCGGGCTGGTTCGCCCAACAGGACCCGGAAAAGACCACGGCCACGATCCGGGCCTGCGACGCGCGTTTCGCGCGCTATGACGCGTCCTCCGACCAGACCATCCTGATGCATTACGACGATTACGTGACCGACCGCTCAAAGATCGCCGAGCTTTTCGCCTTTCTCGGCTATGACTACGATGCAGAGGTGGTTGCCGCGATCTTTTCCAAGCCGCTGGAACACGCCAAAGAGCCGCCCGGCCCGATAAATCCCAGCCCATCCTAGGCCGTTGCAAGCCCCTCTCCGAGACGGTAGGGCATATATGCAAGGGCAAAGACCGGGCTTTCGGCGCGCGACCCTGCCGCAGCAAAGGACGATCTGAATGACCAAAAAGGCATTGATTACCGGCGTCACCGGGCAGGACGGGTCTTATCTGGCGGAATTTCTTCTGGACAAGGGCTATGAGGTGCATGGCATCAAGCGCCGGGCGTCCTCGTTCAACACCCAGCGGGTCGATCACATCTATGAGGACCCGCAGACCGATCACGCCCGCTTCCGGCTGCATTACGGCGATCTGAGCGACAGTTCGAACCTGACCCGCATCATGCGCGAGGTGGAACCCGACGAGGTCTATAACCTGGGCGCGCAATCCCATGTTGCGGTCAGTTTCGAGGCACCGGAATACACGGCGGACGTGGATGCGATGGGCACGCTGCGCCTGTTGGAAGCAATCCGCTTTCTGGGGCTGGAGGACAAGACCCGCTTCTACCAGGCCTCGACCTCGGAGCTTTACGGGCTGGTCCAGGAAACGCCCCAGCGCGAAACCACGCCGTTTCACCCGCGCAGCCCTTACGCGGTGGCCAAGCTTTACAGCTATTGGATCGCGGTCAATTACCGCGAGGCTTATGGCATGTATGCCTGCAACGGCATCCTCTTCAATCACGAGAGCCCGCGACGCGGCGAAACCTTCGTGACCCGCAAGATCACGCGCGGGCTGGCCAATATCGCGCAAGGCCTCGAAGAGTGTCTCTATATGGGCAATATCGACAGTTTGCGCGACTGGGGCCATGCCAAGGATTACGTGCGCATGCAGTGGATGATGCTGCAACAGGACGCGCCCGAGGATTTCGTCATCGCCACCGGCAAGCAGTACTCGGTGCGCCAGTTCATCGCCTGGTCGGCCGCCGAACTGGGGGTCACGCTGGCGTTCTCCGGTGACGGCACCGACGAAACCGCCACCGTTGCGGGGATCGAGGGCGACCATGCCCCGGCGCTGAGCGTGGGCGACGTGATCATGCGCATCGACCCGCGCTATTTCCGCCCGGCAGAGGTGGAAACGCTGCTGGGCGATCCATCGAAGGCCAAGCAGAAGCTGGGCTGGGAGCCCGAGATCACCGTGCAGGAAATGTGCGCCGAGATGGTGCGCGAGGACCTCAAAACCGCCCGCCGCCACGCGCTGCTGAAGGAACACGGCATGGACGTGCCGGTCTCGGTCGAGGGGTAGCGCCATGAAGATTTACGTGGCCGGCCATCGCGGCATGGTGGGCGGCGCCATCCTGCGCCGGTTGCAAGCGCGCCGGGAGGCGGGCGAAGCGCTGGAGCTGATCACCCGCACCCATGCCGAGCTGGACTTGACCGACAGCGCGCAGGTGCGCGATTTCTTTCAGGGTGAACGCCCCGACCGGGTCATTCTGGCCGCCGCCAAGGTGGGCGGGATCGTCGCCAATAACAGCTATCCGGCCGAATTCATCCATGACAACCTGATGATCCAGTGCAACGTGATCCATGCCGCCCATGAGGCCGGGGTGCAGACATTGCTGCAACTGGGATCAAGCTGCATCTACCCCAAGCTGGCGCCACAACCGATGGGTGAGGACGCGCTGCTGACCGGGGTGCTGGAGCCTACAAACGAGCCCTACGCCATCGCCAAGATCGCCGGTATCAAGCTGTGCGAAAGCTACAACCGGCAATATGGACGCGACTACCGCTCGGTCATGCCGACCAATCTTTACGGGCCGGGTGACAATTTCCATCCCGAGAACTCTCATGTGCTGCCCGCCCTGATCCGCCGCTTTCACGAGGCGCGCGAGGCCGGGCTGGAGGAGGTCGGCATCTGGGGCAGCGGCACGCCCAAGCGCGAGTTTCTGCATGTGGATGACATGGCCGAGGCTTCGCTCTTTGTGCTCGACCTGCCAAAAGAGGTCTATGACGCCAATACAGAGCCTATGTTGAGTCATATCAACGTGGGCACCGGCAGTGATATCAGCATTCTGGATCTGGCGGGCATGGTGGCGGATGTGACCGGGTTTCAGGGCCGGATCAGCACCGATCCATCGAAACCGGACGGTACCCCGCGCAAGCTGATGGATGTCTCGCGGCTGACGGAAATGGGCTGGCGCGCGGGGATCACGCTGGAGCAGGGGCTGGCCGAAACCTATCGCTGGTTCCTTGCAAATCAGGACACATTCCGGCGGTAATACCCGCATGACGCTTTTGGGATTTTGAACATATGAGCGACGATCTGACCCCGGACATTCATCCCCTGCTGCTCTGTGGCGGGTCGGGCACGCGGCTCTGGCCGCTCTCGCGCAAGAGCTATCCCAAGCAATTCGCCCGCCTCACTGGCAAGGAAAGCCTGTTCCAGGCCTCGGCGCGCAGGCTGTCGGGGCCGGGTTTTGCCGCGCCGATGGCGATCACTGGGTCCGATTTCCGCTTCATCGTCACCGAACAGCTTGCGGCGGTCGAAATCGCCCCCGCTGCCATCCTGATCGAACCGCAGGGCCGCAACACCGCCCCCGCGATCCTGGCCGCGGCCCTGGCGCTTGAGGCGCGCGACCCCGGCGCGCTGATGCTGGTGGCGCCCGCCGATCACGTGATCCCCGACGCCGCGCGGTTTCGCGACGTGGTGCAGGCGGCGGCACCCGCCGCACAGGCGGGCCGCATCGTCACCTTCGGCATCCGCCCCGACCGGGCCGAGACCGGCTATGGCTGGCTGGAACTGTCTGATGCGCCGGATGCGGACTTCTCTCCGGTGCCGCAGGTGCTGAAGGGGTTTGTCGAAAAGCCCGACGCCGCCACCGCGCGCGCGATGCTGGATGGCGGGCAGCATCTGTGGAACGCAGGCATCTTCCTGTTCTCAACTGCCACGCTGATCGCCGCGTTTGAAACCCACGCGCCCGAGTTGCTGGCGGGCACAAGCGCCGCCGTCGAGGGAGCCGAGCGCGATCTGGGCTTTACCCGACTGGCCCCCGACCCTTGGGCGGTGCTGGACGATATCTCGATCGATTACGCGGTGATGGAGAAATCCGACAATCTGACCGTGGTGCCTTATGGCGGAGTCTGGTCCGATCTGGGCGGCTGGGACGCGGTCTGGCGCGACAGCGGGCCAGATGCGGCAGGCGTCGTCACTTCCGGGCCATCCACCGCGCTTGATTGCGAAAACACCCTTCTCAGAGCCGAATCCGAGGCTCAGGAACTGGTCGGCATCGGGTTGAATGACGTGATCGCCGTGGCCATGCCCGACGCGGTGCTGGTGGCCCATAAGGATCGCGCGCAAGAGGTCAAGCAGGCGGTCGCGGCCCTCAAGGCCAAGGGAGTCCCCCAGGCCGAAACCCTGCCCCGCGACTACCGTCCCTGGGGCTGGTATGAAAGCCTGGTGGTGGGCGAGCGGTTTCAGGTCAAGCGCATCCATGTGAACCCAGGTGCGGCGCTGAGCTTGCAAAGTCACCATCACCGGTCCGAGCACTGGATCGTGGTCGAGGGCACCGCAAAGGTCACCGTGGATGAGACCGTGCAATTGGTCACCGAGAACCAGTCGGTCTATATCCCGCTGGGCGCGGTGCACCGGATGGAAAACCCCGGCAAGGTGCCAATGGTGCTGATCGAGGTGCAGACCGGCGCCTATCTGGGCGAAGATGACATCATCCGTTACGAGGATGTCTATGCCCGCGGTCAGGGGGCCAGAGGATAGAGCAAAGCTTGGCTTTTCTGGCCCGTTGGCGCTATCACGGTCAGACGCCGCCAGCCAGCAGACGGAACCGCCGCGACCATGACAGCGCAGAAGACCCCGGCCCCGGAGATTTCGGTCATCGTGCCGGTTCACAATGTGCAGGACCATATAGGTGCCTGCCTGACCAGTCTGCGCGAACAGAGCTTCACCGATTTCGAGGCGATCATCATCGATGACGGCTCGAGTGATGACAGTCCCGTCCGGCTGCGCGCTGCCATCGATGGGGATACGCGGTTCCGGGTGATCCGCCAGGACAATCGCGGCCTGTCTGGCGCGCGCAACACCGGGCTGGATACCGCATGCGGCACCTTCATCGCCTTTCTCGACGGCGACGACCGCTATGCCCCGGAGTTTCTGGAACACATGCAGGCCGCCCTCGCCTCCGGCACGGCCGACTGGGTCGCCTGCGGGCTGCGCAACATCCATGCGGATGGCCACAGCGACACCCATTCCACCATCCATGACGCGCCGGTTCTGGACCCGGACACCGGTCCACGCCTCTGGCCGTTGACAGACTGGGGCGAGGTGACCGCGCATTTCCCCTCGGCCTGGAACAAGCTCTATCGGCGGTCCCTGATCGACGGGCTGCGCTTTGACGAAGGCACCTGGTTCGAGGATCACGCCTTTTTCCTGCGTGCGGCGGCGCGGACGCAGACGCTGCTGCATCTGCCCGAGCCGCTCTATCTGCAGACCCGCGGCCGCGCCGGGCAGATCACCGCCAGCGATTCCGACCGGGTCTTCGAACAGATCGCCGTGCTCGACACGCTTGCCGGTCTGATGGCAGGACAGGAGAAACCCGGCGGGACCCAGGCGCTGGCCCGACTGGCGCATCGGCTGTTTCACGAGCGCGGCGGCATTCTGCGCGATTCCGGTCGCCGCGACCGCTTCCTGACCGCCGCCCGGGATTGGCTGGCCGCCCAGGGACTGCCGCCCCGGCCCGGCCCCGATCTGCCGCCCAGCTGGGCGCTGGAACTGGCCGGCACCTGCCCACTCAGCGTGGTCATCCCCTGGGACGGCCAAGACGGACCGCTGCGCGTCACCGCCACCGCGCTGGCGCATCAAAGACAGACTGGGTTCGAAACCCTGATCGTGGCCGATGACGCCGTCACGGCGGCACGCAGTGCGGATCTTGCCCGCGAGGCGGGACTGCACGGCGCACGCGGGCTGAGCAGCGACAGGCCCGGCCCGGGGCCTGCGCGCAACACCGGGCTGGCGCAGGCGCGCGGCGAGCTGGTGGTCTTTGCCGATGCCGGTGACAGGCTGCGACCCGATGCGCTGGCCCACTGGACCGACAGCATGCTGCGCGAGGCAGCCGATCTTGGCCTGTCGCAATTCCGCATGGGCCAGCACGAGGACAGCCCGGTACATCAGGGCTTTCACGACATGACGCTGCTGGGGGAAGAAGCCCCGGAGACCGGCCCCCTGCCCCTGAATGCCGACCGGGCGCTGGCGCTGCATTGCTACCCCACCGCCAAGATCTTCCGCCGCGCCTTTCTCGACACCCATGGCCTGCGCTTTGGCCGCGGCACACGCTCGGACTGGCAGATCGGCATCGGCGCGGCGCTTGCCGCCCGCAAGGCACTCTATTTTGCCTGGCCCGGCGCAGAAAGCGCCGAAGCGGCCGAATGCCGCCAGCTCTGGACCGCGCAGGTTCCCCCTGCCACCCTGGCCCGGATGTTGGACGATGCCTGGGAGAGTTGGCCGCAGGACATTCGGGATGCCTTGCCCAAAAATTGGGCAAAACGGCTCTATACAAGGGCTTTGTGGGAAGTTTGGAGCTTTTCCGACTTCTCTGCGAAACAGCGGAGCCGGTTCCGGTTCGAGGCGGTCAGGGAACTGCGTCAGCGCCGCTGGCTGTGGCAATCCGGTCCGCTCGACCCCTATCTCTCGACTGCAATCTACGACTTGGTGACACCGTCGGCACCCCGGCCCTGATCCGGGCTGGCATCGGCCGGATCAGGGCGACAAACGCCATTGCATCTGCCCCACGCGCCGGGCAAACACGGGGGGATAACCCCCTTCATTTGTGCCAGGGTCCCTGCGGAATGCTTATTTTTTCCACCAACCGGTTTTCCGCTCTGTCTTATCGCGCCGATTTCATCCGGCACCCTTATGCCAACATCTCGTTTTTTGACGCCGACCGGCAGCGCATCCTGTTTCACCTTTCGCTGCGCCAAGAGGGTGGCCTTGCGGTCTGCAACCGCCGGGGTGACGGGCACGACACATGGGAAAAGGAGATGCGCCAACAGGTGACGCTCAATCCCGATGGCAACCGGGTCGAGCTGCGCTTTGACCCGCCCCGGATAAGCGTGTTTCTCAACGGGCGGAAGATCTTCCGCTTCGGTGCCCGGATCGGGCGGCCGCGCTTTCCCGATTTGCGGCAAATCGCGTTCGTCGACTATCAGGGCGGGATCCAGGCCAGCACGATCGACATGGCACATAAGGGCGTCGAAGGCCCCGGCCTGACCCTGACACCACGGCTGGACCTGCGCGGAAGGCTGGACCGCCAATACCCGCCCGGAGAGTTGCGCCTGGAAATCGACGGCCTCTCGCCCGCGTCGGCGCTGATCACGTCGACAGACTCCGCGGGCACGGCCCTGTGGTCGGTTCTGCCGGGCCGGGTCTGGCAGAGCTGCACAGACGAGGCCCCGCTGACGGTGCGGATCATGCACGCAGATAAGGTGTGTGCGGAACAGGTTCTGCACCGAGCAGGGCTGCTCGAACAGGTGCAGGCAGCCCTGGACACCGGCGATCTTGCAGGCGATCCGGTGCTGGCCACGCAGATCATCGAACATGCGCGGTTTTCCGGCATCGCCGCACTGCTCGAACCGCCGCTGCGTGACCGGCTGATGCGCCTGGCCGACCAATTGGGCCTCGACCGGTTTCTAGACCCCGGCAACACACCCGACGACCCGCCCGCACCGACCACACCACCGCCCGAAGAAACCAGCCTGCAAGAGGTGCTGGCCGAGGTTGCACAGGCTCTGAACAAGACGGATACCCCCGATGCCATGTCCCGGCTGCTGGAGGAGCTGGTGCCGCCGCCAGAGGCCATGCGCCCCCTGTTCTACGCCGCGCTGGCCGATCCGTTCTGTCAGCGCGACGCCTTCGATCTGCTTCATGCCCACGCGCAGGCACATACCGACATGGCCGCGGTGTCGCCCGGTGAGGATGCCTGGTTCAATTCCGGGCTGCTGCCTTATCTGCTGCGGGATTGGCGGATCGACCAGCTCTGCCAGCTTCTGAAACAGCTGGTCGATGAGACAGAACGCTGGATCATGACGCCACCGCTGGCCTGGACCATCCGCGCCGCCCTCGCCGACCCGGACGTGACCAATGCCGAGCGCGAAAAGATCATTCGCGCGTTTCTCGGCTTCCTGAACCGGCGCTCCAGGGACTATTGGCAAAGAACCCCCTGCGCCCAATTGACCGAAACCGCCGTCGCTCTGGTCGCCGATTGTCCACGCCTAGACCCGCGCCTCCAGCCCTGGATCGAATCGACGGTGCTGCAGACATATTGGGTGTCTCGCCTGTTCTGGGCCCGGATCGCGGACCGCAATGTCACGGTCTCGCCGCGGCTGGCTGTGGCACGGGACGCGTTTGCGGTGCTGACCGATGCCGGCAGCACACCCGCGACGCAGGCCGACGCGCTGGCCCTGTTCGACCGCGTCGGTTGTCCCGACGCGCCGCAGATCCGGCGTGACCTGTTCGGCCCGGCCGGGTTGCCCGGCCCCGAGGGCCCCACCGTGGCCGCCCTGCTGCGGGCCGGGCTTGATCCGGCCGAGGCGGCGCTGCGCCACCTGGCGGCGCCGGACAGCGCTCCGGCGGAACCGGCATTGGAGGAAACCGTCCGTCTCAGCCGGGCGAGCCTGCCCGATCTTGTCGACAGGGCCCCACACTATGCGCTGCAATGCGTCACCAGCCGCCGCGCCATGGACCTGCTGGCCGCCGCCCGTGCCGGGAACGACCCGCAGGAGGGCTGCGCCGCGCTGTTGGCGGATCTCGACCGGCTCACCGATGCCGCTGCCAATTGGATCGGAGCGGGCGTGGCACTTGGACTGCTGAACGGGCTGCTTGATGCCGGGGCCAACGCGGCCGCAGATTGTCTGAAAACCTGGCTAAAACAGGCTCTGCACAGGGCTGAAACAGATAAATTCGCACCTGCGGATCTAGACCGGACCCCCGCCTTGGCGATGCCGCTGCTGGCCCTACGCCGACGCGCAACAGCGGGTCAGATCAACGCAGCGGCCAGCCTGGCCGCACTGGGAATCCCTCCCGCCACCGCAGATGTGGCGCCTGCTGATCCACCCTGGCCGGTCAATCCGCTCTTTGACACATTGGTTCTTGTGACGTCGTGCCGCGCCAATCTCGACAGCCGCATTCCGCAGTTGCGGGCGGGCTGGCTCTCGCGGCTGGAAGCACTCGGCGTGCCCTATCTGATCGTCACCGGCGACGGGGATGGCACCGTCGAGGGCGACATCCTGCACCTGGACGCACCGGATGATTACGAAGGCCTGCCGCAGAAAAGCCTGGCTGCCATCCGCTGGGTGCATGACAACACCGCCTTTGCCCATATGCTGAAGATCGACGATGACTGCTTCCTCAACCCCGAGGAATATTTCCTGTCTCTGAGTTTCCGGAAATTCGACTATTACGGCCGTACCCTGACCCGAAGCGCAGGGCAGATGGACCGGGCCTGGCATTGCACCAAATCAACCTCGGACCGGGGGCGGCTGGAGTTCGACAAATCCCCCGAGCCGTCCAGCTATTGCGATGGCGGATCGGGATATGCCCTCAGCCGGAACGCCATGGCGACCCTGCTGAAAACCGCCGCGAGCACGACCGGCCAGGCCCTGATCCAGGTATCCTTCATGGAAGACAAGCTGGTGGGCGATCTGCTGGCTCTGGGCGGCATCGCACCCGCCAACGAGGATTACCATATCTCGATCCGCCGCCGCGCTCAGCCCGGTGGCATCGCGGTGTCGCGCTGGCTCAACGGGTTCGACGCCAGCCGGACCGTCCCGGTCAAGCTGGTGCATCTTGACGACTCTGCCACGCAAGCGGAGGCAAACCGCCGTCTGGACAAACCGGGCCTGTTTCCCAAAAAGATCTGGCCCAGCTATCAGCGCGCCAGTCTCGGCGAACAAACCAACGCGCTGGAGATGGTGACCGGCACCGACCGGCTGGGACCGGCCCGCGACGCGCCGGTCGCCGTGGTTGCCGCAATGCGCAACGAGATGTTCATGCTGCCGCATTTTCTGGGTCATTACCGTGCGCTGGGGGTCGAGAGTTTTCTGATCGCCGACAATTGCTCGGATGACGGCACTCTGGAATATCTGGCCGATCAGCCCGATGTGGCGCTGTTCTCCGTCGATACGGATTACCGGCGCTCGCAATATGGCGTGGCCTGGCAACAGGCTCTGTTAAGCCGGTTTCGCACCGGGCGCTGGTCGCTGGTTGCCGATGCAGACGAGTTGCTGACCTGGCAGGTGCCGCAACGGCAAAGCCTGCCCGATCTGCTGCAGGATCCCAGTTTCGAACATGCAGAGGCGGCGCGGGTCTTCATGCTGGACATGTATCCCCAAGGAGATCTCGACACCGCCACCTTCGCCAACGGTGATCCCTTTGATGAAGCCGGCTTCACCGATCGCGACCCTTTCCTGCGCAACTCCTTTGGACGTGGTCCCTATTCCAACGCGCCGACATGGACCTCAGCCGTGCGCCACCGGCTAATCCCGGGATCGCGCAACGAGCTGTTCGTGGCGCAGAAGATCGCGCTGTTTAAATATTCGCCCTTCATGCGACTCTCGGCCGGGCTGCATTATGTGGCCGGGGCGCGGCTTGCCGAGCGCGAACTGCTGTTCGGGCATTTCAAGTACAATTCCGATTTCCGCCGCAAGGCACAGGCCGAAGTGGCCCGCCGCCAGCATTTCAACAATGCCGAAGAATACCGGAAATATCTGGCTCTGAGTTCGGAGGGACGTGCCCGGATCTACGATCCGGACCTGTCCGTTGCCTGGACCGACAGCGAATTCGTCAAAGAACGGTTGCTTTGAGGACAGACGATTTCGTCGCCGGTACCGCAACTTTTTCCCGCGAATAGAGCCGCTTTAGATCATCCAGATGCCCCGTCATGGTCTGCGGGGCATTGGCATCCTGCCAATAGCGTTCCAGGTCCACCTCGCCCGCCAGAAGCGCGCGAATGCGATCAGCGAAACTGTCGGTGTCACCGGCGGCAAACACCATGTCAGGGCAGCCCGCCAGTTCCCGCGCGCCGCCCATGTCGCTGGTCAGAAGGGGGATGTGGCGAGCATGCATCTCGATCGCGACCTGGGGCAGGTTGTCCTCCCACAAGACCGGGATCAGCCCGACATCCACATCGCGCAGCAGATCGTCCAGCCCGTCATGACTGTAACCATCCAGATGCGCCACGCTGCCCAGCCTCACCTTGAGCAGTTCCAGCCGCCGCATCGCCTCGGTCTCACCGGTCCGCGCGGCCACCACCAAACGCACCTGCGCGGCCAGTTCGGGCGGCAGCGCCTCCAGCGTGTCCAGCAGAAAAAAGAACCCCTTGTCCCGACGCATATAGCCCAGAAACCCCAGTGTCAGAGCCGTTTTCGACTTGGGCAGGGTCGCGGCGGGCCGGGTCTCGGCAAACGCTTCGGCCTGCTTTGTACCGATATAGCTGGTGCGCAATATCTCGGGGCGCACACCGTAGACCCGCGCAATCTCGCAGACCCGGTCCGAGACCCCCAGCACCAGATCGCAATTTGCGTTGATCTGGTCGATCATTCCCTGACGCCGATCGGCGAAACCTGACGCGTGCGCCTGTGCCACCGCAGGCGTTCGGCGCAGACTACGTTGCAAACGGCCGGCAAAGCGGCCGGTGCGATGCGCGATCCGGAACAATTGGCGGAACAGCAGGTCGAAACTGCGCATACCGGGTCGGATGCCCGCGCGTTTCAACCGGTAGGCAACCGAATTGGCCACCCGGATCAACCGCTCGTCATGTTTGTGAACCAGGCAGGCGCCGCATTTGGCGCCGCCTTCGAAATCACTGCAGGCGCGCTTTTCCTGGTGCCACAGATTCACTTGCGGACAGACCGGGTAATAATTGTGCAGCGACAGGATCACCTTGGTGTCCGGAAAGCGGGCCTTGATCTCGAGCACATCCGCAGGCAGCCCTTCGAGATTGTGGAAATGGATCACGTCATAGGGGCCGGTTTTTTCGACAAAGTCGAAAAACGCGTCCCGCGTCGGCCCATGCGACAATTGTGCCGGATTGCCGAAGGAATGGTGCGACGGCGACAGCACACCGGAATTGACGATCTCGTAGCGGTTTTCGCGGTTTTCCTCCGACCCGTGCCGCATCCGCTCCCAGCGGGGTTTTCTTGCAACAAGATCGTAGGAAATGCCCGAGGACAGAAAGACCGGCCTGACCCGTTCGCGAGACCCAAGCGCCGTCATCAGGTTGCGCAGATAGACCGACACCCCGCCGCCGCGTTTTTCGTCGTCGAGGTAATCGACCCAGTTGTATAATAAAATGTGCATATCAACCTATAAATACAGAAATGTCAGATTTCCTTATCCAGCCATTTCCCGCGCCCCAGCTTTCTAAAATAGGCCCTGATCGGTCCGGGTTTCTGGAACCGCTCCAGAATGGAGTTTGCGCCCTGCTTGACCAAGGGGCTCTCCATCTTCGGATCGAACCCGACCCCGAGAAAATCGCATAGGCGCTGCTCGAACCCGTCCTCGAACATCTCGCGATATTCCAGCTTCCATTTCTCCTGCGGCAAGGTGCGAAACCATTGCGAAAACAAAAAGTCGAAGGTGGCAAATTCATGCCACTTCTGGCTGATCCGAAACGGCCCCGCGTCAATTTTTTCCGCAACGTGTGAATCCACCCGGGATTGCGCCCAGCGTTTCGACTGGCTTGCTTTGATCAGCGACGCGATCTGCGCCAGCTTGTTCTCGCGATGCACATAAATCAATTTGTAATCGGTCAAATCCGGCAGATAGCGCAACATGCGGATGTTATGCCCGATCATCAGCTTGTAGCCGACACATTGGTGCCCTAACTCCGCATGAGAGTCAAAAAAGGCGTCGGAATGCGAACGGGGGTCGGCATCCCTCTGGACCAGTTCGGAATATTCGCCGGACTTGGCCTCGGCACCGATGATCGCATACGGGTTGAATTGCTCGCCTGCGCACAGAACATCTCTGTGCGCGTTGAGCAAAGTCATCAGATAGGTTGTGCCGCTGCGGGGCAGACCGATGATCAGAAAGCGACGTGGATTGGTCTGGGGAGCAGTGTCGTTCATATGATCCTAGATCAACTTTATGGTTAATACGATAGAGGACGTTGCACGCACCTACTGCAACAGTTCATGGTGCAGCGCAATAGCCTCCTCAAGGTCATCAAAATAATAAATCCGGCCATCGGCAAGAACCAGCCCCGCATCGCAGAACTGGCGCAATTGCCCCATCTCGTGACTGACCAGGATGGCGCTGGCGGAGCGCATGCGTTCGGCAAACAAAGCGCGACTCTTGCGGCGGAACGAGACGTCGCCCACCGCCGTCACCTCATCCACCAGATAGGTGTCGAACCGGATGCCCATCGAGGCCCCGAAGGTCAGCCGCGACTTCATGCCACTGGAATAGCTGCGCACCGGCATATGAAAATACCGCCCCAACTCGGCGAAATCATCAACAAAAGCCAGCAGGCTGTCAGTATCCACGCCGTAGATTCGGGCGATGAAGCGGACATTCTGCGCGCCGGTCAGATCGCCATGGAATGACCCGCCAAACCCCACCGGCCAGGAAATGCGGCCATCGCTGACGATGCGGCCGCTATCGGGGCGCATGGTGCCTGACAGCATCCGCAGCAGGGTCGATTTGCCCGCCCCGTTGCGCCCCAGCAACGCCAGAGACTTGCCCGTGGGCAGGGTGGCGTTGAGATTGTCGATGACAACCCGGCGCTGCCCTTGAACCCGGAAGCTCTTGGTCAGGTTCTCGAAGCGGATCATGGCGCCGCTCTTTCCGACATGACGCCCCTGCCCCTCAACCCCGGTCCCGGATGCTGTAATAGATCAGTGCCAGGATCGACCAGAGCATCACCAGGAACACCACCGCCAGTCCCAACAGGATGAAGCGGCGCGGAAATTCAGAGCTCTGTGCGAAGGTCGGTTTGATATAGGTGGCCAGATAGCGGCTCTGACGTGCCGCATTGTCGCGCGCCACGTCCAGCGCGGTCAGTGCCACACGGTAGGTTTCCTCGGCAAATTGGCGATCAACGCTGAGGCTTTCATATTCGGCGATCAGCGAGGGGTAGTCCTCGCCCACCGCGCCCAGCTCGGTGCTGTCGGAGGCGAAGGTCTGCCGCTCGGCGGTGATGCGTTCTCGGATCACGTCGATCCGGCGCTGCGCATTGGTCAGGCGCGGGTCGTTCTCCAGCGTGGTGCCGCGCAGCAGATCATGGGCGATCAGCGCCTCGGCCAGCGCCTGTTGCAAGTTGTGCATCACCCCCATGCGGCCCTGGATATCGGCTTCGGGATCGACGATGCGGGTCCGGGTGCGAAACTCGGTCAGCGCCTCGCGCGCGGATTTGAGCTGGATGATGGTTTCGTCCAGATCCTCGCGCGCATAGCGCATCGCATCCTCACGGGCCTGGTCGCTCAGCGCATTGATCCGGTCCTGGCTCTCGCGCACGATTTCCTCTGCCACCCGCTGCGCGAAATCAGGATCGAAGGCCAGCACCCGCAATTCGATCAGCCCGGTCGACTGGTCATAAGAGATCCGCACGATCCGCTGCCAGAACCAGACCAGATCCTCGAGCGTGGCGTCGGGCCAGATCGAGAACATCCAGTCCCGCGGCCAGTAGGTCGCGTAGTGCCCGCGCAGATCGAGCTGCGCATCGATTGCCTCGACGATTTCCTGGCTCTGGATGAATTCATAGAGAATATCGCTGTCCACGCCAGTGCCGCTGCCGGACGCGAACTGCGCAAGCCCGCCCAGCATGTCCGAAGCCGAGCCGCCCTCCTCTGAGCGGACCGTGAAGGCGGTCGTGGAAGAATACTGATCCTCGGCCTGGATCCAGAGATAACAGGTCAACCCGACCAGCGGCAGCAGCACGATCAGCACAAAGCTCAGCATCAGGCCCCAGTGGCGCTGCTTCATGCCGGCGGGCTCCGCCAGCGGACGCACAGTGACCTGAGGTTGCGGTGCCGGTTTCTGCACCGGCTTTTTCGGCCCGGATTGCCCCCCCGGCTTGTGCTGCCGCCGCGCTGCGGTCGGGCCGGCTTGTCCGCCACCCTGCCCCGACTTTCCACCCGGACCCGGATTGGGAACGGCGGCCAGTTTCGGCTGTCCTGCGGCTTTGTCACCCTGTCCGGCGGATTGTTTCCGTGTTTTTCTTCGGCCAGATGCTTCGGCTTTCTTTGCCGTGTCGTCCACTGTTTCGGCCGCTGGCTTGCTCGCATCTGCGTCTTGTGTCATGCGCGTCCTGTTCCGACCCGAAGGCATTTGAATTCCATATCTGTTTCTTACATAATCGGGCGGGCACGCACAGGCCAAAACGAGACGATGCGCATATGTCTGCCTCCTCCGACCCAGGAATGCACGCGATGGAACCGGGGCGGGGCACAGCCCGCCGCTGGACCACACCACGCACGATCACAGCCCTTATTCTGCGCGAGATGTCGACCCGCTACGGGCGCAATCCCGGCGGCTATATCTGGGCGATTCTGGAACCGCTTGGGATCATCCTGATCCTCAGCTTCGGGTTTTCCCTGCTGATGCGCAGCCCGTCGCTGGGCAACAGTTTCCTGCTGTTTTATGCCTCGGGCTATCTGGTGTTCAATCTTTACCAGAACCTGTCTCTGACCGTTTCGAAAGCGATCAGGTTTTCACGCCCGCTGCTGATGTATCCGGTGGTCACTTGGGTGGATGCGATCCTGGCCCGGTTCATTCTCAACCTGCTGACCGGCCTGCTGGTTACCTATATCCTGATAACAGGCATTCTCGCGACCGTTGACAGCCGGGCAGTGCTGGAGATGGGGCCGATTGCCGAGGCGCTGGGACTGACCGCGCTGTTGGGGCTGGGATTGGGCACGTTGAACTGTGCCATCGGCGGTCTCTATCCGACCTACGAGTTGATCTGGTCGATCGCGACGCGTCCGCTTTTTTTGGTATCGGGTATCTTCTACATCTACGAAGACATGCCTCAGAACGTCCAGGATGTGTTGTGGTACAACCCGCTGATCCATATCACCGGCCTGATGCGCTCCGGGATTTATCCGACGTATCATCCGCTCTATATCAGCGAAATCTTCATCCTGATCATCAGCCTGTCGACTTTGCTGATGGGTTTGATCCTGTTGGGTCGCTACCACCGGGACATTCTGAACCGCTGACCGGGGCTCCGGCCAGAGCCAGGACCTCGTCATGGCAGAGATCTGTGTTTCGGGCCGCCGCATCCCGCAGCGCCCGGCGCAGCAGGCGCAGATAAAGAGACTTTTCCGCGCCATATCGCCCGACCGCCAGATGCCATTTCAGCCCCAGCAGCGGCAGCAGGAGCCAGAACAGCAGAGGGGCCGCTGCACGATACATGAGTAGCCGGTTGCGGCAGTAATAATAGACCTTCCACAAGGGGCGGATGACCTGCGGACCCAGTGCCTGGAATGTACTGAAGTCATGTTCGAACCGCAGCGCGGGATCGAACAGAATATTCCAGCCCCGGCGGCGCAGGGTCAGCGTATAGATCACGTCATCGCCATAGAGAAACAGACCCGGTTCCGGATATCCGATCTCGTCGATGATCCGGCGCGGAAGAAAAAGCCCCACGAAAGAGGTCAGATCGATGGGGCAGGGGGTGTCCGCATCATAGGCGCTGCGCGGGATATGATAGCCATCGCGCCCCCGGACCAGCGACCGTAGGAAAAGGGCAGGGGACCAGAATGGATTGCGCGACGGGCGATTCATCTCGCATATGCGGCCGTCGGGGAAATAGACTGCGGCGGCAAAGGCGGTGTCATCCGCGCGCGGATGGGCGTGAAACAGGGCCAATGCGCCCGGCGTAGGACAGGCATCATCATCCATCACCACCAGCCAGTCCGGATCCAGATGCTGCATGGCATGGCGCAGGCCGCGCTCGAACCCACCGGCGCCGCCGATATTCTCCGCGCTGGCGATCACATTCAGCCGGGGGTCCCGCTGGGATTTCAGCCAATCGGCGGTTCCATCCGTGCAGGCATTGTTAACCACCACGATCGCGTCCAGATGCGCCGAATCCGCGGCCAGAAGGCGGGCCAGCGTTGGTTTGAGCTTGGCAAGCCGGTTATGGGTGACCACCACCGCCACCAGACGGCCCGCTCCGGGCTGAAAATCTGCCGTCATCCAGGGATGCTCCTTGTCATGTCGCATCGGCAAGGGTCACAAATTCGCCCCCCTGTCAAACCGGTCTCACGCCTGCAATGTTTCGCGCGCGAAACACTTTGGTAACCATCATCGGGCGTGCAGCCAGCCCTGCAAAGCATTAGCCAACTCTTCGGAGACCTCGTCACCCACCAATTCAATACGGCCCTGAGTCGGGATAAAACGCAGCTCAAGCCCGTCGGAAATCCGCATCACCAGACGTTCGCCGCCGGCGATGCGCGCGCGCGGACGGGCTGGCGGTGCAGTTGATGGGGCAGGGGAGGGCTGCCGCTCGGCCACCGCATCCGCCAATATTCGCATCTCGGCCCCAGCGCTATCGCGCGGAGTGTTGCGCAGCCGGTCTTTCAAAGCATCCGCAAAGCCGGGATCGCGCACCAGTTCTCGGGCCAGCGCCAGCCCCAGTTTCTCGCTGATGGCCGAGGGGAAATAGAGGGTGTCATCAAAAGCATCAACCAGGGTGATGAAGGTGCCGATCTTGGAGCGTTTCGAGCGTGCGGCGTTGGCATAAAGCCCCTGCAGGGCCAGACGTTGGTTGGGATAGACCCCTTCCTTCATCGCGCGCACGGCGATGCGGGCGCGTTCGTAATGGCTGAGATTCACCCGGATCTCGTTTTCCTCGACCATCGCCACATAGGACTCCTGCGCGGTCTCGGGCCGGATCACCATCGCCCGTACCGTGGTGAATTTCGGATCAGAGGTTTCCTTGGACAGCCGTCGCAGCGCGGTCAGGCGCCGCCAGCCCGAGATCAGGCCATGGGTGCGTCCGCCAGCAGGGTCGGGCAGCAGCACCACCTCGATCGGCATTTGCTGGCCGCGGGCGCGCAGACTGTCGGTCAGCGCGGTCATCTCTTCCTCGTCCTGCACCAGACGGTCGCGCACCAGATGGCGTTCGTCGATGACGTCAAGCGGCAACAGTTCGATCATCCGCCCTTCGGTACGGGCGTCCTGCAGCGTCTGGGCCACTTCTTCCAGCGCCGCCGTGGCCGAGGCCTCGCCTGCCACCTGCGCGATCGGAGCTGCTGATATACCTAGCGGCATGGATTTGGTCTCGGGTGCCGCCCCTATGCCAAGATAGCCGGGTTGCGCCGGGGTCAGTCGCTTGCGTTTCGCCATTGTAAGATCCCCTTGTTAGAGCCTGTTATTCCGCTGCCTGTTGCGTATCCAACTCGCCACGCCGCCAGATGCCCAGCAACAGGCGCTTGAAGGCAGCATAGGTGGCGTCAAACGTCTCGCGCCCGCGCGCATAGGTCTCGCGGTTGAAATCCCGGTAATCGGCCTCGTAAATGCCGTTCACCTGCTCGCCCGCTTGCCCGATCAGCGCGGTGAAGTCCTGTTTATGTGGGCTCAGCACCTTGCCCAGATAGGCCTGCATCAGCCCCGACAGCTCGCCCTGCTGCGCCCCGTCATAGCGGGTGATCACTGCGCGCACCGCATCCCACTCAAAGCCGATCTCGGGGCGGCCC
Organism: Ruegeria hyattellae; assembly: GCF_041537925.1. Taxonomy (NCBI): domain Bacteria; kingdom Pseudomonadati; phylum Pseudomonadota; class Alphaproteobacteria; order Rhodobacterales; family Roseobacteraceae; genus Ruegeria; species Ruegeria hyattellae. Next base: position 25,836 of record NZ_JBGOSH010000023.1, read on the forward strand.
AGGGCGCGGGCGGCGACATTCTCACCCTCTTCGATGCTGGCAAAGGTGGAATGCAGCATGTCGAAGAACCGGCCCGTGGAATCGAACTCCAGAAAAGACGCCCCCAAGGGGACCAGCAGGATATCGGCCGCGGCCAGACCGTTGATGGTCAGGTAGCCAAGGGCAGGGGGTGTGTCGATGAAGACCAGATCATAGTCGTTCAGCACCCCGTCTGCCTCAAGCCGGTCGGTGAGCGCATCCCACAGCTTCCAGCCGCGCGCCTGCATCCGCCAGACTGGCACCTGGAACTCGGCCCAATAGAGGTTCAACTGCGCGCCGATCAGATCGATGTTAGGCCAGTGGGTGCTCTGGATCAGGTCCTGCGCAGTGACATCCATCGCCGCGGTCAGCGCCTCATCCAACGGTTGGGGCGGGTCGCCCCGGTCGAGACGGCGCTGGTTCTCGGTGCGCAGATATTCACCGTAATGGCGCGCCAGCAACGGGAAGGCGGTCTGCCACTCATCCTCGACCACGCCGCCAAAGATCGAGGTCATCGAGCCCTGGCTGTCCAGATCCACCACCAGCACCCGGTAGCCGTCCAAAGCGGCCGACATGGCCAGATGCGCCGCGGTCGAGGTCTTGCCGACGCCACCCTTGAAATTGGCCACCGCCACCATCTTGGCGGGCTGACCGGCGGGGCGGTAGGGCAGGTAGTTCTTGGCCTTCGATCCTTGCGCGCCAAAGAAGGCCCTGAGCCGCAGCACCTCATCGAGGGTGAACCATTTGGCGCCGCCTTCGGTTTCCGACCGGCCTTGCGGCAGGTCGGGGTTCTGCTTCAGCACGCGGCGGAAATGGGCCTGGGCCACCGGGATCAGATAGCGGGTAATTTCCCAGGTGGAAAACAGTCGCAGGTCCTTGCGACCTGCCTCGTTGAGGCCCCGGCTGGCCAAGTCTGCACGGCCCTGGGCGCAGGCGCGAGCGATCTCGGCAAAACCGCCCGTCTCTGTGGGTAAGTCCAGTTCTGCCAGCGCAGCATCGGGATCGATGTTGAAATAGGGGGGAAGGAACGTGCTGTCCTTGGCCATGGTTTCCTGCTCGATGTATTGTGTTTTCTACATGATACCGAAAAAGGCGTCACATGGAAGAAAAACCATCACAAGCGGCGATTTTTCTCAGGAAAAGAAGGGGATGCTGATGCCGTTATAGCGCAGATGTCGGGGGTTTGCGTTTTTTTTAGAGTGTTAGATTCGTGTTATTTATAGTTACGCTGCTATGTCTGTTTCCTTTTTGTATTTTATTTCAATTGGTTCCCGGACTTCAAAAGGGACCTTCCGACTCTGAAACCCCGATAAAGTGACTCCGAACCCCCGAGCAGGCGATTCCGAACCCCCGTTGCGAGGTCCTGTGGATAACTCTAGGCTGGGTGTCACTAAAACCACGAAAGATTCCCGGACCGGAAAACCGGCCGGAGACAGGCCCCGACAAGAGGGCCGCTATATTGAGGCGACGATGAGCAGGTCAGCAACAGGCGGGGCAGGGGGGTTACTCCCTGACCGGACACGGCAGGGTGATTTTTTCCTCTGCGACATTTTCGATGCGATCCCCAAGGACGATATCGCCAGCATGGAACATCCGCTGTTCTCGCTGGCGACCCGGCCCGACCGGCGCATCCTGAGCTATACCCATAACGGGGCCGAGATCACGGTGACGCCCAGCGTCAAGGGGCTGGCCACGATCCATGACAAGGACATCCTGATCTTCTGCGTCAGCCAGCTGATGGCGGCGATCAATGCGGGCCGCGCGGTCAGCCGGACGGTGCATCTGAAGGCGCATGACCTGCTGATGGCGACCAATCGCGAAACCTCCGGCGATGCCTACCGGCGGCTGCGCGAGGCGTTCGAGCGGCTGGCCGGCACCCGCATCACCACCAATATCGTCACCGGCGAGCAGGAGACCACCACCGGCTTCGGCCTGATTGAAAGCTGGGAGATCGTGCGCAAGACGCGCGGCGGCCGCATGGTCAGCGTGGCGGTGACGCTCAGCGACTGGCTTTATCGCGCGGTGCTGTCGAAATCGGTGCTGACGCTGTCCCGCGATTACTTCCGCCTGCGCAAACCGCTGGAGCGGCGGATCTATGAGCTGACGCGCAAACATTGCGGACGCCAGCCAGCCTGGACCGTTTCGGTGGACACGCTGCTGAAGAAATCCGGCTCGGCCTCGCCGCGTCGTGTCTTTCGCAAGATGGTGCGCGACATGATCGAGGCCGATCACCTGCCCGATTACGAGATGCGCGAAGAGCCGGGTGACCTGATCCGGTTCAGCCCGCGCGGTGGTCTGATCGAAGGCGAGGCCCGCCCGCCGGTCCTGTCCGAGGACACCTATGCCCAGGCCCGCGCGCTGATGCCCGGCGCTGATGTCTATGGGCTCGAGGCGGAATGGCGCGGCGTCTGGGTGCGCTCGGGCGCGCCGCGGCTGCGCAAGCCGGACGCGGCCTTTCTGGGCTGGGTGAAGAAGCGGGCAGGGGGTGTGGGCAGTTGAAAACACTTCGACCCGCGGCTAGGGTTCGCGGCAACCCCAAGCGGTACGTCGCGGCCCGGTTTCAATCGGCTATGGCGACCAGGATCAGCGTCACACAAGACGCGCATGAAGGGAATGGCAGGCAATGAGCACTCGCAGGGCATCGGCTCTCAAATTTCAGGTCACCACCAAGGATTCCGCGGAATTCCGGACCTGGTTCCGGGGCGAATACACCAATGGCAACCCGCATCTGGCGCATCTGCTGAGCGAGGATGCGATGGACAAATACGTACTGCATGGCTGGACGCCCGAGGCCCCTATCATCACGCCGGACACCCAGATCACCGCCTTTGGCAGCTGTTTCGCGGCCAATATCTCGAACTACCTGTCACAGCGGAACTACAATGTTCTCAACAAGGACAAGAATGCCAAGCGGGCCTATGTGGTGGGCTGCGGCGAGGGGATGGTCAATTCCTTCGTGATCCGGCAGCAATTTGAATGGGCCTGGGAGGGCAAGGTCTTCGACCAGCCGCTCTGGCATGGCTACAAGGCCGAGGAATACGGCTATGACGCCGAGGTGCAGGCCACCACCAAGGAAATCTTCGACAACACCGATGTGTTCATCCTGACCTTCGGCCTGTCCGAGATCTGGTATGACGAGCCCACCGGCAACGTGTTCTGGCGCACCATCCCCAAGGAAAGCTATGACCCCGAGCGCCACAAGTTCCGCGTCAGCACCGTCGAAGAGAACAAGGACAACCTGCGCGCCATCTACGATCTGATCCGCAAGCACCGCCCGGATGCCAAGATCATCTACACGCTGTCGCCGATCCCGCTGCTGGCCACCTTCCGCAACAATTCCTGCATCACTTCGAATTCTGTCTCCAAAAGCGTCCTTCGGGTCGCCATCGACGAGGTGATCCGCGAAAAGCAGGAGGAAGGCGTTCTGCATTACTGGCCCTCCTACGAGATCATCACCGATGTGTTCCGCCAGCCCTACAAGCCGGACCGCCGCCACCCCTATGAAGAGGTGCTGGACTACATCATGATGCTGTTCGAGAAGACCTGGTGCATCCCGCATGACAACGAAGAGGCAGACCGCCCCGACATAAAGGTCGGCTTTGCCAAGGCGCTGGTGGCGTCGCGGCTGGTGCCGGGCGTGATCACACGGGTCATCGCCAAGGACAACGATCACGCCATCAACCGGCTGCTGGGACGCGACCAGATCATGGATGAACCCAAGTCGGAGCGCTCAATACGGCGGTTCCTGAAAAGCTTCCTGAAAGACGCCGACGCCGCCTGAACCGGAGTTGACCCATGTCTGATGCGGATACTGTCCTGCCCCTGGCCCTGCGGGAATGCGCGGCGCGCGGCCTGTCCGCCGATGCCCTGTTCCCGTTCCAGTTCACCCTGGGGCCGGCCTCCTGCGCCGGAAAATCCGGCCTTGTGCCGAAACCGTTCGGAGACCGTACCCTGTCCCATTCCCGCCGATTGGCCGTGGCCGCGCTGCGCGATGCGCGCGGCATCGAGATCGGCTATTGCCTGGGCGTGGCCGTGGATGGGGCGGGCGCGCGGCTGCGCAACCGCGTGCTGGCGGATGTTGCGGCAGGTGCCGAGGATTTCTGGCCGCGGATCGAGGAGTTCGTGATCGGGCTGGCGGGCCGCTACCTGTTGCTGCTGCGGGACGGGCGCGAGGCGCGCATCTATGGCGATGTGACCAGCAGCTATCCCTGCGTGTTCGATCCGCAAACCGGGCAGGTGGGTACGACGCTGCTGATGGCGCTGCCCCGGGACCTCGTCGAGAGCGATGCGGTGGATTACCAGATGGCGCAGGCAGGCACGCACCGGATGCCCTTCGGTCATACCCGTGACCGGTTTGCCCGACGTCTGGCGGCCAATCACTATCTGCGCCTGTCGGACATGTCCGAACACCGGTTCTGGCCGCGCCCCGATGAGGTGGCCGATACCGATGATACCACCGCCGAGATCGCGGCGATCCGCACGCGTCTGGCGGGGATCATCACGGGCATAGCAAGCTCGGACCGGGTGGCGCTGCCGCTGAGCGGCGGTAACGACTCCCGCAACCTTCTGGCCTGCGCCAAACCGGTGCGGCACCAGATCGCCCGCTATTTCACCCAGACCCATAACCGCAATAGCCGGGTTGATTTCAGATCTGCCCAAGGTCTGGCCCAGGCCTTCGACATCCCGTTGGAACATCACGATGCTGGCGCGGAGTTCAGCGCGGAGGTGCTTGCCGAGAGGATCGACCGCTATCGTTTGACGACCGGGTTTTCAGTGCCGCCCCTGCATACCCAGAACAAGAATTTCTGGGACGATCTGGGCAGCGACGAGATCGTGATGCTGGGCAACGTCATGGAGATTCTGCGTGCCACCCATTGGCGGACCGGCGATATCACCCATCGCAAACTGAACCGGAAATTCGGGCTGAAACGCTGCCTGTTTGTCGGCGGGGGCGGGTTCACGGCGGATTTCGTCGCCAGGTGGCTGCCGGAGTACAATGGCTGGTTCGCGGCGCTGCCGACGGACGCGCAGAGAAAATACATCGATTTCGGTTTCCTGGAACACAACCTGCCAAATCTCGGTCTGTCGCTTTGCGGGCAGTTGGAGAATTTCTACCTGTCACCCTTCAACGACCGGGAACTTTGCGCGCGCTCGGCCAGGCTGCCGCTGGAGTACAGATTTTCCAACCAGGCCAATACCGACCTGCTGGCGCTGGCTGCACCGGAACTGGCCGAGGTGCCTTTTGCCTGGGAAATCCACTCTGGCAAGGCGGCCTGACGGCAAAGAATTGGGTGGGGCAGGGTCAGCCGCCCTGTCCGGCCTCGGACCAGGCCTCTGCCGGGGTGTTGCGTTTGCGTTTGCGGATCGCGAACAGCACCCCGCCGGCGGCGGCTTGCAGCAGCACCATGGCGAGTGCGATCCAGGCCAGCGAGATGGCCTCGGCGGCACCGACGCCAAAGGCGCCGAACAGATAGACGAAGATCTGCTCGCGGATGCCGATGCCGTTCACCGAGGCCGGGATCATCATCACAAAGAGCGAGACCGGGATGATGCCGAAATAGATGATGATCGGCAGCTCGATCCCCAGCGCCAGCCCGATCAGGTAGAAATGCAGCACCACATTGGCCTGGAACACGATGGAGATGCCCATGCAGCGATAGACCGCATCCATGCGGGTGCCGAAGACCCGCGCGGTTTCCGAGATATTGTCGGCGATCTTGCGCAGCTTGCTGAATCCCGGCAATTGCCAGATCCGCGCCCCGCCGCTTTGGCGGCGCATCAGCATCAGCCCAAGACCGGCCGCGATCAGCAGCGCCGCGACCACTGCCAGAATCCAGTGGATGCCGGTTTTGCCGACGATTTCACGGCCCACCAGGGGCAGGGCGAGCCCGGCCAGGACCAGCAGGCCGAACATGCCCGTCAGCCGCTCCACGAACAGGATCAGGAAAGACCGCGTATAAGACCGGACCCGGTCGGAAATGTCATAAGCGCGCATGAAATCGCCGCTCATCAGCCCGGGCAGGAAGGCGTTGAAGAAGATGCCGATCGTGTAGGCGCGGATCAGCTCGATCAGTGGCACCGCAAATCCCTGCGCCGCAAGCAGGATCTGCCAGCGCCAGGAGCACAGCAGATAGCCCACGATATTGAGCGAGAAGGACAGGACCAGCAGCCAGGGATTGGCGCGCCCGATTGCACCCCAGATTTCGTCCATGTTGTCGATCTGGGTATAGAGCAGCCAGGTCAGCAGCCCGGCGCTGATCGCGGCCTTGATGGCAAGGGTGAGGATCGGGCGCCAGCGGCGTTTGGCGGTATCAGCCATCTGCCTGCACCCATTTCATGTAGCTCGTCAGGGCGCCGTCCCGGGTCCGGGTCAGCCTTTCTCCGCGAATGGGTCGGTCCATGAAAGTCCTGTTGTCAAATACTTGCGGTCCCCCACCGCCGTCGTGCTGTCTAGCACAGGTTCCGGCAAATCAAATCAGCGATGCGATTTTCAGTCCGGGCGTTTCCGTTAGGTCAACAATGTTGAATAAAAACTCCCAATGTCGCCCTGCATGGGCGATCTGCGTTGCATGCACGGCAGAGCGGGGCTAGGTCTGATCACCGGATTGCGGGGAGTATTTTTGATGCAGCGCATTTTCGTGACCGGCACAGCCGGCTTCATCGGTTACCATCTGGCGCGGCTGCTGCTTGACGAAGGGTTCATCGTCGGCGGCTTCGACGGCATGACCGATTACTATGATGTGCGCCTCAAGGCGCGCCGCCACGCGATGCTGCATCAGAGCCCGAATTTCCGCGCCACCGAGGCGATGCTGGAAGACAATGACGCGCTTGCCGGAGCGATCGAGGCGTTCGAGCCGGATGTGATCGTGCATCTCGCAGGGCAGGCGGGCGTGCGCTACAGCCTGGAAAACCCGCGCGCTTACGTGGATTCCAACGTGGTCGGCACCATGAACGTGATGGAGGCCGCGCGCACGGCGGGCGTCCGGCACCTGCTGATGGCGTCCACCTCGTCGGTCTATGGCGCCAATGAAGAGATGCCGTTTCGGGAAACCGACAAGGCCGACACGCAACTGACCATCTATGCCGCCACCAAGAAGGCCAATGAAAGCATGGGCCATGCCTGGGCGCATATCCATAACCTGCCGATCACCATGTTCCGCTTCTTCACGGTCTATGGCCCCTGGGGTCGGCCCGACATGGCGCTGTTCAAATTCACCCGCGGTATTCTCGAAGGCACGCCAATCGACATCTACAACCACGGCGACATGTATCGCGACTTCACCTATGTGGAGGACCTGGTGCGCGGCATCCGGCTCTTGATCGATGCGGTGCCGGGCGGGCCCGATACGGCGGTCGAGGGCGACACGCTGAGCCCGGCAGCGCCCTGGCGAGTGGTCAATCTGGGCAATTCCGACAAGGTCAAGCTTTTGGATTTCGTTGATGCGATTGAGGCGGAATTGGGGCGCAAGGCGATCCGAAACTACATGCCGATGCAGACCGGCGACGTGCCTGCCACCTGGGCCGATGCCAGTTTGCTGCAGAACCTCACGGGCTACCGTCCGCAGACCGATTTCCGTGACGGCGTGGCGCGGTTTGTCGCCTGGTACCGGGACTATTACGAGATCTGACGCCCGGGGCGATTCTGCCATCTGCGTCCAAAATTGAACGAACGTGGCAGTCTCCGGAAATTGGCATGACTGCAAGCATCTGTTTTAATACAGAATTTACGCTTAGATTGTGAATCCACTCTCAGGAATCGGCGCGCAGATATAAGTATGGTTATGTTAAAAGTCGGAGATTTCACAGGTATTCATGCGCAAGTCGCCCTTGGAATGCCTGCAGGGCAAGCCGGGCGCATGGCGTCGCGCCGGGGGCTCGATTCGGTTCTGGATGTTGTCAAATTGCCTAAATTTGTGGGGATTGTTCCCGCGAATCACACATCTTCTCATCAATTTGCGGCGCAAGGCAGGGAATTTTCGGGCAAACTTAAGGCAAATGAGTTTGGCGCTTGCGGTGACGTTAAGGAATGCTAAACTCTACCCACAATACCGCCCTGCATATTTTTGTCGGTGGGGTGTTGGGGGACTACTGATTGTAAAGTTGTTTTTTTGTGTGTGGTGAGTGGGGGTATCTGTGATGTCTTTGGATTCCGTGACATCTGTGTCGGGGGAAGATAGGGCCTTCGTCGGACGAGGAGAGACGGCATGCCGTTTCTCGCGGTCTGTTGGCGAGGTCCATATTGCCGGTGGATTCCGGTTGTCCGAGAAGTTCGTGAAGCGGCTTTGCGATGTTGCATTGTCGTTAGTGATGATCGTGCTGTTTGCACCCATCATGGCGCTGCTGTCGCTGTACATTGTCACGGTGTATCGGGTATCGCCGATCTTTCGCCATGACCGTGTCGGCCTGGATGGCAAGGTCTTCTCCTGCCTGAAATTCCGCACCATGGTGCCCAATGCCGGCGAAGTGCTCAACAGACTCCTGGCCGAGGACCCGGTCCTGCGCCGGGAATGGGAAGAGACGCGCAAGCTCAAGAATGATCCACGGGTCTTTCCCGGTCTGGGAAATCTGATGCGTCAGTCGAGCCTGGATGAGCTGCCGCAGATCTTCAACGTGTTCTTCGGGGATATGAGCATTGTCGGTCCGCGTCCGGTGACACGTGAAGAGTTGGTCCATTATGGATCGGACAAGTCCTATTACGAGGCCGTGAAACCGGGCATCACCGGTGCCTGGCAGATCGGCGGTCGTTCCGACACGTCTTATGAAGAGCGCGTCTCGCTGGATGTGTGGTATGTCCGTAACCTGAGCCTGCGGCTTGATCTTCAGATCTTCTTGAAGACCGTGCTCTTGTTCGTAACCGGTCGGCTGTCCGGAGCCGTCTGACCGGGCCTTCGGGCCCGGGGGTTTCCCCAGATCCTGAATGACGTGTTATGTTCGATGACGAGCATGATCATGAACAGCGGCGCCGACAAGAGCCAGCCGACCAGAAGCCATGCAAGCCAGGACCCTCCGAACACCAGACACAGGGCAAGGCACGATCCGATCGAGATAGCTGAGGAAAAGAGCAATCTGGATATGATCATTGCCTATCTGGATCCTGCCTGTTAGCAAACGCGCATTCGCACCCGTTCTCTCGCGGAGTCGAATGCCCTGATGTTGCGGGATTTCGACCATAAATGGAACTTCAAATTTGCTTTACAAGTGCGTAAGCAAAATATGGCCGCACTGGTGACGGGACATGAACATTGATATTGGAATCTGCACGTTCCGTCGCGACAGCTTGTACGGGACCCTGGAAAGCTTGGCCGCCCAGCAGGGTCCGGACAGCCTGAAACTCCGGATCATCGTCGCTGACAATGATGAACAGCCCCTCAAACAGGCCGAGATCGAAGCGCAGGCAAAAGAGCTGGGGCTGAATCTGTGGTATGTGCATGCCCCGGCCCGCAATATCTCGATCGCGCGCAACGCCTGCCTTGAACATTCCGATGCGGACCATCTGCTGTTTATCGACGATGACGAGATTGCCGGGCCGGATTGGATCGCCAGTCTTCTCGAAACCGCATCGCAGGAGCAGGCCAAGGTTGTGTTCGGCCCGGTTCACGCGGTCTATCCGCCCGGCGCGCCCGATTGGATGCTTGAAAACATGGCCCATTCAAGCGTGCCGTCGGCGCTGAACGGAACCGTCGAGACGGGATTTTCCGGCAATGTCCTGCTGGACCGGCGCGACCCGACCCTGCGCGCGGCCCGGTTCCGTCTCGATTTTGGCCGGACCGGGGGGGAAGATATCGATTTTTTCTTCCGGCTGCACCGCAGCGGCGTTCCCATGGCGATCTGTACGACCGCCATCGTGCACGAACCGGTGGCCCCTTCGCGCCTGTCTTTCAAATGGCTTTGGACCAAGACCATGGCGACCGGCACGATCTACGGGTTCTGCGCCCTGCAGGGGCAGCCAAGAAAGCGGCCGCCGCTGCTGGCCAAAAGCCTGGCCAAGGCGACGTATTGCGGCATGCGCGCGGTGGTCTCGGTGGCGCGCAAAAACAGATGTGCCTTCTGGGCACTCCGGGGCGGGTTTCACCTCGGGGTTCTGAAAGGCTGTTTTACCAAGCCAAATCACGAATTTTACGGCTGACGTCCTTTGTCGGCGTCACGCGGGCCCGGCAGAGTTCAGGTCTGCCGGAACACATCAACCGCAGTCTCGAGTTTCCGGCGCTGCAGCAAGACCGTCAGCCCCAGCCCCACGGCCAGGATGCACCCGGCAAGGGCGATTTCCGCCACATGTCCGGGTGACAGGATCTGCCGCAGGATGATGTGACATCCCACCATGAGGCATGACATCAGCACCGACACAGACAGCGCACGCAGGCAATCGGGCAGACTGATCGGCACCACCTGCTTGGCCAGATACCAGCCACGCGGCACGATCACGAACCCCCAAACCGAAATGGCGGCCGCAACGGCCAATACATCGGAAAGCGCCGCCGCCGCGACCACCAGCACGATATAGAGCAATGCGGATTCCGTGCTCAGCCTGACATGCAGGTCAGTGCGGTTGGTGGCGCGAAAGATGCAGGCGACCAGAACCACGGCGATCGCCTCGAAGGTGAGGCCGGATATGGACAGGGCGAAGATCGGCGCAACCTGGGCCCATTCCGCGGACAGCATCACGGTGAAAATCGCCGTTCCCGCCACAGCCGTCATCGCGAGGGCCGGGAACAGCAGCGTGGCCATCAGCTTCATCGCGCTTAGATAGATCTCCACCAGACGCGCAGGATCGTCCTGTGCCTTGGCCATGCGGACATAGACAACGGTCGAGACCGGCCCGACCAGGCCGAATTGCGGCAATCTGGAAAACCGCGCACTCATCGAGAACAGACCCAACGGCGCTTCGCCGTTGAACTTGCCGATGGCGATGACGGCGGATTGCGCCTTGATCGCCGAAATCGCCGAGACGGCCAAGGCGTTTCTGGCAAACAGCAGATGTGTCCCGATCAAGTGCGGTTTGAAGGTCAGGTTGGGCCGGAACCTGGACAGGGCGACGATCCCCGCCAGCCGGACGACCGCCAGTGAAATCTGCTGCGCCACCAACGCCCAGACCCCGGCCCCCAGAATGGCCAGGACAACGGCAAGGCCAAGGCTGACCACCGTCGTTATCGTCTGGACCTTGGCGATGCCGGTATAATTCTCGCGCCGCTCGATCTCGGCATTGGGGGCGGCGGACACCGCCTGGCACAGCGGAACAACCGCCAGCGCGGCCAGGATCGGCACCAGGCCCGGTTGCTCGAAAAAGGCCGCCCAGAGGGGTCCAATCGCAAGGATGACAAGGGCCAGACCGGTCCCCACCGCAACCATCAGCCAGAACACGCTGACCCATTCTTCGTGATTATAGGAGGGTGCCCGGATCAGCGACCGTCCGAGACCGGCATCGCTGAGCACGCTGCAAAAGACCACCACCGACATGGCCATCGCCATCAGCGCGAACTCGTCAACTGTCAGGTGCCGTGCAACGATCGGCAGCACCATAACCTGGGACAGGGCCAGGAACAGGCGCGCCGACACAAGCGAGCTGACATTGACGAAAAATCCTCTGGCCGGACGCCCGTCAGGAGACTGTTTCACCGCCATTTCACATCAGTCCAGAGATTTCACATCCGCCCAGTCAAAGGTCTTGATCGTCTCGCCGGGGGTCGTTTGTGCCAGCCAGTCCGGTGTTGCGAAGCCGGGCCAGCATTCGGTGCCTTGCACGAAGGCGACCGGCACATAGGCGCTGCGGAACTTATCGTCTGAATAGAGCCCGTCAAAGGCAGTGTCGGCATGCGACCAGAACGCTAGCGAATTGCCTTCCGCGCAAGGCCGGTTGAAGGCGGCCAGCACGTCGGGTGTGTGTTTCCAGAACGTATCCTTGTCGAAGCTTGCATGATTGCGCATGCCCACCTTGACCGGATTGGCATGGGCCATCTCGACCCAGTTCAGACCCAGCAGATCGAGGATCTCGCCGTCATATGCCAACGCGATGCCGCCGGCGGGGCCGACCCCAATCGTGGGAAGCGGCTCGATCTCGTTCAGGAAATGGCCAAAGCCAAGCCCCTGCTCGACCAACGTATATTCTTTGCGGATGTTGAACCGCGACTGGTAGTAATGCATCCATCCAAGGACCAGAGCCCCAACCGCGACAGCCATTGCCGCAATGGTGACCGGACCTTTGAGGGCGCGCGCAGCGATCGGCGCGACAGCCCCGGCGACAAGCAGCGCAAGGCCAACCGGTAGCAGCGGCGCCACAGGCTGATAGAACCGCCACAGCGCGAAGTGATCCCCGCCGAGTGCGGCGTAGAGAGACAGAATGCCGAAGATCGTGGCCGCAATCACCAGCAGCGCCCGCGCGCCGGGCCGGGATTGTGCCGTGCCGATCACCGCCCAGATGGCGGCCCCCAGCCAGATTGCCGCGAGGATTTCGGTAAACGGGCTGCTCAGCATGAAGTCGAACAGGTATTTCAGCCCGTCCTTCAGCCCCTGTACCTTGTCGGAGGACACTTTTGCATAAAACGTGTTGGGAAAGGGTTGTCCGAAATAGGACAGGCGAAACGAGGTGACGGCAGCAAAAGAGGCGAGAGCCACAACAACCGATCCCCCCAGGGCGCGCCAGGACCGCGGGGCGAGGACCCCGCTCAGCAGGAGCAGACCGATCGCGGTGGCGATGCCTTCGGGTCGCACCAGCGGCATCAGCGCTGCTGCCACAAGAAGGCAGGCGGTATTGCCCGGGCCGCGGTCATCCTCGACCAGCCGGGCCAGCAGGAACACCATCCAGATCAGCATCATCGACCAGAGCGCCAGTTCCATCATCGTCCAGACCGACCACATGAAATAGCCGGGGCTGGCAATCAGGCAGACCGACAGAACCCAGATGGCCGGGCCCGGTGCGATCTCCAGCCAGTCGGTCAGGGCTCGCACCAGCCGCAGGGTGGTATAGACCGCCGCCAGCGCAAATGCGGCGCAGAGCGCAATGATGAGGAGTTCCGGTGTGGGCGTCAGGCTGTAGGCCAGGATCAGGATGCCGACCCACAGGAACGCGGTAGAGCCTTCGACCCTTTCGCCGCCGACATTGTAGACATAGCCCGCGCCATTGGCGACGTTTTCCGCGTAAGACCGCGTGATGGCGGCGTCGTCGATGCCGATGGCAGGCAACCCACCCGACAACAGCCAGGCCAGCGCCGCGCCGATGCAGGTCAGGCCCAGTGCCAGAAGGAAATCCTCGAAATGTCGTTCCTGTACCATTGTCGTGTCCGGTCTCTTCAGAATTTTGTTTTCATGAATATACGTTCGGGCAAATGCGTGATCACCGCCATCAGGGCGCGCCAGCGCAGGTCCGAATAGACCTGCCTGCCCTTCTCCATGGCCGTGACAACCCGCTCGGCGAACGGCTCGGCATCGCTGGTCAGCGGCCCGGGCAGGTCCATGCCTTCGGTCATCGCGGTTCTGACAAAGCCCGGCTTCACGGTCATCACATGCAGATCGCTATCGGCGTATTTCTGGCGCAGCCCCGAGATATAGGTCGCAAACCCGGCTTTGGCCGAGCCGTAGACATAGTTCTTTGCCCGCCCGCGATCGCCCGCGACCGAGCCGATCGCCACGATCGAGCCGCCGGTGTCGGCCATGCGGGCGGCGGCCTGTTCCAGAAACAGGCAGGGCGCCAGATAGTTGCTGTCCACGATCAGCTTTGTGGCCTGGGCCTCACCGGCGTCCTTTTCCTGATCGCCCAACACGCCGATGGCACAGACGATGATCGACGGGGTTGCGGGCAGGCCATCGAGAAAGCCCGCATGCCCGTCCAGATCCAGAACGTCAAACTCATGGGCGGTGACCGCGCAATTGTAGCGGATCGACAGGTCGGACACGTCGCTGTCCAGCTCCCCTGCCCTGCGCGCGGCCAGCATCAGCGGGTGGCCACGCTTGGCCAGGGCGGCGGCGATGCCGCGGGCGATGCCGGAGCGGGCACCGAGGATCAGGGCGGGACGGTCGGCAGGTGTCACAGATTTAACCTCTGGGATAACAGGGATTGGAACAAGGGGCGCGATCCGGTGGCGTCGCGCAGGGTGCGAAAGGTCGGCACCCCGTCGGCATATCCGGCTTCCAGCGTGGCTTGGCTCATACGGCTGTCCTTGGCCATGTAGAGACGGCCGCCATGCTGGCAGGTAATCTCGTCCATCTCCGTCATCAGTGTCAAAGCCTCGGGGGACAGTTGAAAGTCGAGCGCCAGAGTATAGCCTTCCATCGGGAAGGAAAGCGGGCGTTCCGGGCTTCCGGGCCCGAACCGTTTGAGCACCGCAAGGAACGATCCCAGACCGGCATCCGAAATGGCGCTCAGCAATTTCAGCAGAGCTTCGCGGGAACTCGCCAGCGGGAAGGCGCATTGATACTGGGCAAACCCGCCCCTTCCATACATGCGGTTCCATTCCAGAATGGCATCCAGCGGATAGAAATACGTGTCGTAATCGACCAGCTGGGTTTCGGGTTTTCCGGAGTTTACCTTGTAATAGAGCCGGTTGAAGGCACGCAGCGTGTAGGAATTCAGGGCCCAGGACGGGGCGTCCATCGGCATGCGCAAATTGCGGCGGGAGGGGATGTCGAACGGGTGTTCCGCCCTGGCGCCGTCCAGCGCGTCCACGGGTGCATGTTCGCCGAGAAACACCAGCGAGCGTCCGCGCGCGGCCCCTTTGGCCAGGCAATCGATCCAGGCCACCGAATAGGTCGCGTCGTGATGCGCCTCGAAAATCTCGATCGCCTGATCCAGATCGCTGGCCTGCAGGGTCTTCTGGGTGATCCAGCCCGAGGGGACCTGCAGCAGCTGTGTACATACCGTCAGGATATGCCCGGTCAGACCGTTTCCGCCGATCGTGGCGTTGAACAGATCGCTGTTTTTCTCACGCGAACAGCGCCGTGTCTGGCCGTCCGCACAATAAAGGTCGAACCAGGCGACGTGATCTCCGAAACTGCCGACCTTGTGGTGGTTCTTGCCATGGGCGTCGACCGCGATCAGCCCGGCCAGGGACACGAATTTGGTCCCCGGAGTGACCGCCGGAAACCACCCGCGCGGCACAAAGATCTGCAGAATCTCGGCGATGCTCAGACCCGCCTCGGCGACCAGCTCGCCACTGGCCGCGTCAAAGGACAGGATGCGGTTTCGCTGTGCGCCCATCAACGTCAGGCCGGGATTCATTGCGATATCGCCATAAGAGCGGCCATGCCCTCGGGCGATCATCCCCTGCCCCGCCTGCGGGGTCAGGTCCGCAAAAGACCGCGGATCCAGAGGTGCGATCCTGCAATCTCTCCGGGGCCAGCGGGCCCAGCCGGACAGGGGTTGAAGCGTGCTCATGCCTTGTGCCCGAACCCGGGCTGCGCGACAAAGACGAAGCGTTTGTCCAGATGGTATTTGGTGCAATAGCCGATACTCAGCCCCAGCACCGCACCGGCCTCGCGCATCAGGTCGGTTTGCCAGATCAGCCAGAACCCGTATTCGGTGCCCCAGAAGATCACGGTCGTCACCACGCCCATCAGCGTATAGAGACCGAATTTCCGGGTCTGCGCGTTTTTCGTCGCGTCAAAGAAGATCCAGCGCTTGTCGAGATGAAACTTGACCACCAGGCCCACGACCGTCCCGGCGAAAATGGCCAGCGGAATGGCGAAATTGCCCTCATACAGCGCTAGTGACAGGCGTTGCGTGAGCAGATTGACGATCGTGGCCACAACCGCAAACGCGCTGTAGCGAAACACAAGCTGGCTGAGTGTCATAGTTGCGCGCTCGCCAAGAATATCGCGCCGCAGGCGGCAAACACGATCAGGCTGACCCGGTCGCGCAGGGCAAAGACGATGGGATCGTCATCCATCTCGCCACGATACGAGATGATTGCCACGCGGTTGATCCAGTAGAGCAGCATCATGCAGACCAGCCAGAGCAGCTTGGGTTCGGAATAGAGGCTGGCGACATTCGAGTTCGACACGTAAAGCGCCAGAATGACGATCGAGCAGTACCCGGATGCCAGCATGGCGCCCAGCACCACCGGCAGGTCGGCGACGCGATAGCCCCTTCCATCGGTGCTGGTCAGGTTGCGGGCCTGCAGATCGGTCAGTTCGGATATCCGTTTGACCGCGGCCAGCGACAGGAACACGAACATGGAAAACGCCAGCAGCCATTCCGACAGCGGGATAGCGCTGGCCGCCCCTCCGGCGACGATCCGGATGGTGTAAAGCGCGCCCAGGGTCCAGATGTCGATCATCAGCTTGCGCTTGAGAACCAGCGAATAGGCGAATGTCAGAGCCACATATCCCAAAAGAACCAGGGCAAAGGACGAGGACAGGAATGCCGCGATCGTCATCGCGATCAGGAACAGCGCTCCGGAATGCACCACGCCATGGGCGACCGGGATCGTCCCGGCAGCAAAGGGGCGGTTGCGTTTTCGCGGGTGCTGGCGATCCACATGCAGATCCAGCATGTCATTGATCAGATAGATGCTGGAGGCTGCCAGACAGAAGGCGCAGAACGCAAAGAACGACGGCAGCAGCGCCGCCATGTCATGCGCGGCCAGCGCGGGCACAAAGACAAGCAGGTTCTTGAGCCACTGATGCGGACGCATGGCCTTCACATAGGGGCGCGCGCGCCCGAGGGTGTTGTCGGTGTCATCACCGGCCAGATGGGTGGCCTCGACGCCCATGCCGTCGACATGCTGGCGCAGGGATGTGTTCGAACCGACCGTGATCGCCTTGCGCGCCCGGGGCCAAACGTCGAGATCCGCGCGCGAGTCTCCGACATAGTCGAAGCCCTTCTCGCCAAAGCGGTCAACCAGCCACTCGGCTTTTTCCGTGCCAGACAGATTGCGCCCGGCATCCGAGCCAACGGCCTCATCGAACAGATCCAGTTGCTCAGCGATCCGGCTGACCTGGCGCTGGTTCGAGGCCGAGACCAGCAGCACCTTGCGCCCATTTGCCCTGGCGGTGCCAATGAGGTCGAGAACCTCGTTGCGCAGAGGAACGGACGTCGCATCGACCACGATCTCGGATGCGAGCCTGTCCTTGAACCCGGCTTTTCCCGACCGCAGCCAGGTCGCCACCTGTGGCAGCCTGACGGGATGCCTGGCAATGAGCAGCAAAAGCGCCTCATGCATGGTGTCGGATTTTGTCAGGGTGCCGTCCAGATCGACGATCAGAGGTACATCTGTTTGATCGGACGTGCCCAAATCAGGCGTGTCTGCCGTTTCGCGCCGCGCTGCAAAGGTCGACATCATATCTTTCCAAAACCAATTAATCGCAAAACTCAAGAAGCGTGACGCTTCAGGGGTGATTCTAAATCATGCCGAACGCGGAGTTGGAAGGATAATCTCTCTGCTCGCTGCCGCGAGGTCCCGCAGGGCCCAACATATATTCATTTTGGGCCAAGAAAACGGAAGTTCAAAACAAAATCGTAACGTGGCCTTCGGCGTTGCCGGATCGTCCTGCGAAAGGAAACCGAAGCGCCAAAGGCCTGTTCATTGTTTCCCGTACCTGGTTCGGGGTTCGGGAATGCGATCCGCAGGCCTGCCGGGCATGGCCTGCGGTTGATGTCGCTCAGAAGATGAAGTCGCTGGCTTCAAGCTCTCCGGTTCCGACGCCGATCAGCGTCATCGTATTGCCGAGCCCGTCGTCGATCACGGCATTCGCATTGCCGGACAGATGCCTCTGCAGGTCGGCGAAATCGTCGATCGCGGCCACGCCCGAGACATCGATCCGGTCACCCGGCCCAAAGCCGGTCACCCGATCCACGCCGGTCGAGAACACCATCGTATCCGCGTCCGCACCGCCGTTCAGCGTGTCGTTGCCGGCCCCGCCGTCCAGCCGGTCGGCACCATTGCCACCCCAGAGCTCGTCGTCTCCGGCGCGCCCCAGCAAAGTGTCGTTGCCGTTGCCGCCAAAGACCCTGTCCTTGCCTGTGCCAGCCCAAACCTCGTCATTGCCGTCCTTGGCGAGGATCTGGTCGTTGCCGTGTCCGCCGAAGACCGTGTCGTGGCCGTAGCCGCTGTTCAAGTAGTCGTTCTGGCCGCCGCCGCCGACCCGGTCATGACCGGCCCCGGAAGAAACCGTGTCATTGCCAAGCCCGCCCCACAGATCGTCCTTGCCATCCATGGCCGTGACATAGTCATTGCCCTCACCGGCGATCACGACATTGTCGCCCGAGCCGGCCAGGATGCGGTCATCATCCGCCCCACCCTTGAGAGTGTCGTCGCGATGGGTGCCGCGCAGTTCACCGTCGGTTGTGTCATCTCCGCCGTGGCCTGTGCCACCGGTGCCGAAGTCCTGGTCGATGGAGTCGATCCCGCCCTGGTAATAATGTTTGATCTCGTTGGACGGAGGCGTGAAGCCTGCGACCTTGTATTGCTGCAGTTCTGAATCCTTGAAC
>NZ_JBGOSH010000024.1:0-40148 GCF_041537925.1 Ruegeria hyattellae
GACACGCGCAAGTGCCATGACGCGATTGCGGCTCGTGGCGCCCATGCCGTCATTCCGCCGCGAAAAATGCCAAACCCTGGAAGCCCACTAGCGCCGGGGCCGTCGCCCGAAATGAGGCAGTGCGAGCGACAAAATACTTGGGCGGCGCCCTGTGGCGAAGATTGACCGGGTATCGCCGCCGAAGCCGCGTCGAAACGAAGAGGCATTGCGTGAAACTGATGGGCCAAAGCCTTATGGCGAGGGACTTGGACCGGCAGGTCGCGGAAATCCAAATCCGCGCCGCGATCCTCAACCGCTACACTGCCCTCGGAGTACTTGTCACAGAGGCCGTAGGATAAATCCGTCCGGGGATAGGCGAAGCACGTTCTTCACCGGATTTGTACAACAAAGCTCAAACTGCTGGTACGAGGCAGTCTGGCCAGTACGACAAATCGGGGCGACGCTGCAATTGCTCGCTTGCGCAAGATCAACGTCAGCATCCGCATTTTCTGCCATAATACTGCCTCCGCGCAATCGGACTAAAGCAGGAGGTTCAGAAAATGCTAGAAGACAAGAAGACCCCGCAACTTTTCACCGGAACGCATCCGCTCTCCGATAACTTTCGACGTGAAATGGAAACCCTGATGTCGCGGTTTTTAGGAGGCGGATCACCGTTTTTACCGCTGGAAACGGCTGCGCAACGCACAGGTTTTCCGTCTCTTGATATGACAGGCGCGATTTCACCAGCGATTGATGTCCAAGAAACGGATACTGCAATTAGCCTTACGGCTGAACTGCCGGGGCTCGAAGAGGACGACGTCGAAATCGAAGTCAAAGACCGTCGGCTTACGCTACGGGGCCAGAAGAAAATTACTCATGATGATACGGGCGAGCTGCGTATCAGTGAGAGAAGTTATGGCAGCTTTTCCCGGGCCATGACACTGCCGGACACCGTCGACATCGACAAGGTTTCAGCCACATTCGATAAAGGCGTATTGCATATCGAAATGCCAAAGACTGAGCCTCAAGATCCAAGCCGTAAGATCAAGGTTTCCTCGAAGTAGCCGGCTTTGCGGAACAATACCGTATCCAAGGACTTCAGCGCAGAGGGCCGGTCATCGGTCGGCCTTCTTTTAGTTGTAATCCAATGAGGGTGTTGTTGGGTGAAGCCAACGAGTCATTCTTAGGCCTCGTTTCGAGGGGAAAGTCTAAACATTGCCGCAGTCCAAAACGTTGCCATGGGTTTCGTGTTGCAGCGTGTTAGAATGCCACCGCGCGTTTGGATAGGGGGCAAAATGCGGAAACCGGACGAGAACGGCATGAGACCTTCAGCGAATGTTGGCGAAGGTGACGTGCGCGCCTTTCTGGAGAGCCTGACCGGACCATCGCGTGGAACTCTAAACTGGCTTGTCGATAATGCCCTGACCGTTTCTGTTGGTGAAAGCAGGGCCCTAAGCATTCGACCCAAAGAGGACGTGCCTCCCCATGACAACGATATCGCCACTTTTCAGTGGACCGAAGGTGGTCACACGATAAACGCGTCATTGGGGCGCAATGTATGGGTGAACGGGCAAAAGGTCTCGTCAGCGACTCTAGAACATGGTGACATGATCGAGTTCGGCGAAAAGGGCCCTATGTCTCGGTACAGGTTGTGCAATCACTCGTTTCCCACCCGTCATACAGTTGAAGATATCCTAAGTGACGCATACGCTTACTCCCGGACAAGCCGTCGACCTTTTGTCAAAAGGATGTCCGGTGCCTTGCGCGACAGTGGACGCAGGCTTGCGTCTCAGACCACAATTCTGTTCAGGGTCACGGTTGTTGCTGCGCTTTTTCTGATCGCAGGTTTTGTTATCCTGCTTTACCAAAACGACAGGCGCTTGGCGACGAGTATCGAACAGGAATCCCGTAAGATCGAAGCGGTTGCGGTTGTGCTGGCCCAGGCGCAAGAAGACGCACTTACACCTGACGACTTGGCTTCGCTGAGAGACGCATTTGAAAATCAAGTTTTGTCGACCGAGCAACGTCTCGGGAGTCTGGAACACAGAGCCGGGGCGCCAACGCGGGTGATTTCCGCTTCTGCTCGGTCCGTTGCTTTCCTCCAAGGTGCATATGGATTGCGTCACCTGGAAAGCGGGAAGCTATTGCGGTACGTGTTGGGACCGAGCGGGGAAAAGCTGAAGACCCCGTTTGGCCAGCCTTGGATCGAACCGGATGCGACGGGTGAACCCGCTGAATTCCAGTTCACGGGGACCGGTTTTCTGCTTGAAGGGGCTCCGTTGATGGCCACCAACCGCCACGTTGCTTTGCCCTGGGCCTCTGGAGACAGAGAGCAAGCTCTGAAAGAAGCTGGCCTTGAGGCGGAGATGCTGAGATTGCTGGCCTATTTGCCAGATCAAGCTGAACCAATAGAGGCACACTTAGCTCGGTTCAGTGAAACAGCAGACTTGGCGATTCTGGCAATTGATCGAAGCCAGGTACAAGGCTTCGGAATGCCGTTGGCAGATGTCGCGCCGCGCGCCGGTGAAGAAGTTTACTTGCTGGGATATCCAACAGGTTTGAAGGCTCTGATCGCGCAGGCTGGGCCAGGATTTTTTGAAACGCTTGAGCAAGAAGGAACCCTAGACTTCTGGTCGATAGCGTCCCACCTTTCCATGCAAAGCAAGATTCAACCGCTAGCCAGCCGAGGGATCGTTGCGCGGACGAGCACGAGTACCATCGTCTATGACGCCGAGACGACAACCGGTGGGAGTGGGGGGCCGGCGTTAAATCGGCGGGGAGAGGTTGTTGCTATCAACGCTGCGATTCTGCCTGAGTTCGGTGGCTCAAATATTGGCGTTCCGGTTTCACATCTAAAAGCTCTTTTGCGCGAGCCAGAAAACCAGTGATCACTCGATCGTTCGAAAGCGTGATTTTTGAACAAAGAACACCGTCACTAAGGGAACGATCACAGAGATCAGGGCCACTGAGATCAGTAAGCACCCAAGTTCACTGTAATCTGCGGCTGATGTGACGAGGCCGGTCTTTGGGTTGGTGACCGCGCGCGTGACGACGTAAGTTTGGTTGAGATATTTGGTACTGAGACTGCTTGCCGACAACGCCATGTTGGTAAACGATGCCATCACGGCAAAGAAGGTCGCTTTTAACTGAACCGGGGCATTCCGCGCAATCCAAGCCAACATCGGGACCATGGCTATTTGCCCGAGCGGGGACTCAACGGCTGTGTCGAGAATGGCTATGAACCTTGCGTCGACAACTCCGCCTGTATGCGCCGCCGTCCACTCATGAACGCCGTAGTAGAGGGCAAGGTTGGGCAAGGCGAGGATACCTGCTGCGATCGTGAGCAATACCACCACATGTGCGATGGAACGGTTGGCCATAAATGGCCTGAGTACGATTAGTCCGAGCAACGCCAGCAGTGAAGTTAACAAAGCTAGGATTGCCAAGAATTGCTCGTCGAAACCCAATTCATCGATTTCGAACCAAGTCAGGCCGGGCCCCGGCAGAGGAACAGCACGGAAAACAAAAATGATTGTCGCCGTTCCAATCAGGGCTTTCGCCTGTGCTGGTTGCAGCTCCTTCAGCAGACGCGACATGAGGTACAGGATTACCATAAGGGAAACTGCAAAGACAGTCTCTTGTGCAAACTCAAAATCTGCGGTTCCCAGCAGGATGCTGAGTGCAACGAACGCGAGGCCGCCGAGCAAAATTGACCATTTGACTTCGGTGACTTCATCCGGCGTGTGCGGTGGATGACCCCGTCGTAAACGCTGACGCTGGATCAAGGTGTGAAGAACGACTCCGCTGAGGGACAATACGGGGATGGCCAGAGCTATTAGGTAGACTTGGCCATAAAGTGCGAGGCGATCGGATTTTTGCAGCTCTTCTGTTCCGGAGAAGATCCAGATGTTGATGGCCGCTACCGCCGCAAACCCGGAAATTATGGAGATTCTACCCAAGGTTTGCATTGTCGTGTGCTGAACACGGGTTTCTTCAGGGGTGAACGAGAGACCGTGTTGATCGATCTTTGGAACCGCCTCGACTGTCATGGCATCTGCTACAACATCCTGAATGGCATAGCCTGAAGGCGCCAAGATCAGGGCGACAACATACCAGTCTTCCAGCGGCATGATGTTGGCCATCTGTGCGGGGGTGGTAACAAGTCCGTACATAGTGAGCAAGGATAGGGTAATCAGGGACGCGCCAAACAGGATCAGCAGGGATTTCCAGCGCCAAAACAGGTCCACGACATGGCCAAGCGGCATTTTGAGAATCCACGGGATGCCTGCCCAAAACGCCAGCCCTGCAACGAATGACGCGGATAAATCGAGGTAGTCTTTCAGGAAAAAGGCGCCGACGACCGAGGTCAGGCCGGAAACGCCCGCAGCGAAGTAGACCATCAAAGGCGGCAAGTAAGACCATTGCAACTGCTGAGCCAGCTCCACAAACGTCCTATGCCACCAAGCTGAGAGCTGCATTCCTATGGAAGATCGGTCAGTAGTCATATGCCATAGTAGTTTCGTGGAGGCCCTTTTGCCGTTGCATTTACTTAGAGAAACCCAGCTCCGAAAAGCAATGTACTGGTGATCACGCCAAGGATCGGTACGAAAAGAGGCACTCGGAAGTGCTCGGTAGATTTGTTTGGCTTCATCTTCAACAGGATCAACGAGATATTGACTAATACAAAGACGCCCAGAACGATTTGTGACGTGCGCTCTGCCAGAATGCCAATCGGAATAGTTTGGGTCAGAAGCACGATTATCGCGACGATCAGTAGAGTAGCGACAACTGGCGTCTGCGTCGCATTAGGCACTATTGCCAGGACTTTCGGGAGGTGGTCCCGGTCAGCAAGCCCGTAGATCACCCGCGACGCCATGATCATCTGGATCAGCACTCCATTGACCGTCGCCACTATCGCGACTGCGGAAAAGCCCTGTTTGATCATCTCGGGTGCATTTGAAAACACAAGCGAAAGCGGTGCTGCGGACGTCGAAAGAACATCGATCGGAACAACAAGAAGAACCGTCATTGAGGTTCCAAGATACAATACCGTTGCCAGAACGAGCGTTAGCAAAATCGCTTTTGGGATGGTGTGTACCGGGTCTTTCACTTCTTCAGCGACATTGGCCATGTCCTCAAAACCAACGAATGCAAAGAAGGCGAGCAGCGATGCTGCGAAGATCCCCCTCCACGCGTCAATCTCGAATGGGGGGACCATCGAACTTATTGCATATCCCTGTGGGTCCTGAACCGATATGCCCCAGCCAATCACAAAGAGAAGCCCTGCTATCTCGATGATTGTGATGACAGCCGCAACGAGAACCGATTCCGTAATCCCCCAAAGCGCAATGAGACCCATGATCAACACAACGCCGATAGTTTAGAGCGGTATCCCTATACCCGTTAGTGCGTGCAGATATGACGCGGCTCCGATAGCGACTGCGGAGGCCGAGATAACGCCGGAAGCTGCGACCGCAAGACCGACCAACACCGCCGTCCAGCGTTTTTGAAATCCTGCCTCAACATATGCTGCTTCGCCTGCGCTGACGGGAAACCGCGTTGCGAGTTCTGCGTATGAAAGCGCTGTCAGCGATACCACGAGTGCGGCCACAACAAACGAAAACGCCGAAAACGGTCCGGCAATGTCCGCCGTCGCGCCAACCAAAACGTAAATTCCCGCTCCGACCGTTACACCAAGGCCATAAAGCGTGAGCAACGGAGTCGTAAGGGCCCGTCTGAGTTTCTGTTCTGTTGGGTCATAAGTGTTCATAAGCTCGTTTCACCAACTGACCTGTTACCATGTTGCCAGCAGTGTCCTTCTTGTCACTGTTCGCGGCTGGCGGCGCGGCCTACTACGATGATCTAAGCCGCGTCGAATGTCATTGGTCTCAACGTCCAGGCGATTTGGTTGCCAATCAGTGAAGCGGGGGCTCGCCACCACCCCTACCGATCCCCTGGGGTGGAACTTCCACTCCTTCAAAATTCCGTTCACCTCCGAGTTTGCTTGGCGACAGTTCGGTGAACGTAGATCACGTTGAAGCGTTCGTATTCCACAATGTGAATAGTGTTGGTGCTTTGATCTAAGTCAATCGACACGTCAGCTTGGGTCCACTTGCATTGGCGCTACCAACATGAGCGAGGTCAAAGAAGTGTCTAAACGATTGTTTAATCTGGACAGTAACGAAGTTGGGCAGAGGAGGTGCAAATGCTGGTTTTTCGCGGGGTTTTGTTGGCGTTAATAGCTGCAGGAACTGCAACAGCGCAGGAAGTCAACGTTCAGAGTGGAAACGACCTGTACCGGACGTATTGCTGGCAATGCCACGGTTTCGAAGCTATCGGGGATGGGCCGATGGCTGAAATGTTGGCTATTCGAACACCGGACCTTACCAAGTTGGCCGCCGAAAATGGGGGCGTGTTTCCGATAGATCGCATCGCTAGGCAGATTGATGGTCGGTCACAATTGCTCGCCCACGGGGGCGAAATGCCCATCTTCGGCGCGGTTTTTGAGACAGACCAACAAATCGCGGTGGCTTTGCCGAACGGCCAACCGATGATGGTAGGTCTGCCGCTTGCGCATTTGCTCGCCTTTCTTGAATCGATCCAGGTCGATTAGTCACTGACTTTGCTATGCTTTATCAGCAGTGCGTCTGATTGACATAAGTGTCAATGGTGGACCCAACACTTCGAACACCACCGTACTGGCCAAGGTATAGGCCATGATCGACGCTGCCCAATTCGGAAACTGCTCTCCGGCCACGAGGGCCATGCCGACTGCAACCCCGGCCTGTGGCAGCAAGGCGGGACCGTACCAATAAGACTGATGGCACGGTAGGCCTCCTAGTCTCGCCCCAAAATAGCCACCAACAAAGCGTGCTCCGGTGCGTAGGATCAGGAAAAGGACTCCGGCCCAGCCCATTAAGCCAAAGGCCTCAACATCCAATGTGGCACCAGCCAGGAGGAAGAACAGGATCATGAATGGCCACTGAATGTGCTCGATCTCGTGAAAGGCACGGTCGTGATGGCGGGCAAGATTCCCGATAACCGCGCCTGCAACCATCCCTGCTACTAGAAACGAAACCTCCAGCCACAGTGCAAGGCCAGCTGTAAGAAAGACAATTCCCACCGCCTCGGCCTGCATCGGCTCGCCCGATTTCAAGCGACCGGTTAGGAAAGCAGAAGGAACCCCCAATGCGATTCCCAACAAAATGGCACCTCCGAAATCCCACATCGCAATGGCCGTGACGGCGGCCCAACCATCCGTATGGCCAGCCAGAACCAAGGCAATGCTGAAAACGATCAGGCCCCAAGCGTCGTCGATCGCCACAACTCCCTTTAGCGTTTCTGTGAAAGTGTTGGATACTCCGGATTGTTTGATCACATCCGTCATTGCAGCCGGAGCCGTAGCGGTGGCTATTGCGGCCAACACCAACGCCAACCCGGGGGGTAGGCCAATTGAAGTAAGTCCAACAGACACAATAACGACGGTTGCGACTACAATCGAAACCGAAATTGCCAGAATAGCCCGACCGTGCTGAACCAGATTCTCCCTTGTCAAAGATCCTCCAAGAAGAAACGCAACCATCGTCAAGGCCACTATGGAAACCTCATCAAACCACGTGACGACGTCGAGCGGGATCAATCCCATTCCTGCGTTCCCGGCGATCAAACCAAGAAATAACAGGGTTGTAACGCGAGGAACATGTGTGGCCAGGCCGAGTTGATCCGCCGCCAATCCAGCGAGGAAAAGGACACCAAGTGTAATCAAAAAGCCGGCAACGTTCATAGAAGACCAAGCGATAAGTACCTGTTCAGACTACTCTAACTCCAATTTATCCTCCTAGGAACCGATCTAGACGCAAATACGAATGATCCGCCTTTGTTTGATACCAGAAGCTCAAAATATGGGGTATTGATCTGCATTAAGGCGAAGCTTCACAGCATGTGGGATAATAGGTCACTCAGGGAACGAGGAGGAACTCTCGATGTCGACAAAGAAATCCCATTCAAATGATCCGGCCACTCTTGTGGGCGTTTTCAAGCAAATGAAACCGCCGATGTCGGGCAATCCCGTTTTCAGCGCTCAGATCGAGCAGTTTTGGGATGCGCAGGAAAAAATGCTCGGGGAGGCCGAGGTATTTGCGCAGCATTGGTTTGAACGACGCCACGAAGCGGTTCGCACTGCTCTGCAAGCAGCACGCAGCGCGTCATCCGCGAACTCGTCTGATCCGTCTAACGCGCTGCAGAACATGGCGGAATGGCAGCGTCATTCGGCAGAACGATTGGTTGCAGACGCACAGGAATGGTTCGAAACCGTGGCCCGTTGTGCTGCGTATGTAGCCGAATCCGAGGCTGAGGCTGTCGAGAAAACAGTTGATGATGTTGCGGCAGCGACGAAGAGTGCAAGCAAATCCTCGAAATCTGAACCTGTGTAGGGTTCCTGCTGCCGAAAAAATAAAACTGAAGTCATAGGGTAGTAGAGAGGAGTTCCAATGTACAAGAACATCCTGATCCCGGTTGCTCTGGACCAGGACCACGACACTCATGCGTCCTTTGAAGCTGCGCGCCAGTTAGCTGATGCGGATGCAGCCTGTACCGTAGTGCACGTCCAAGAGCCGATCCCGCCATACGTGGCGTCTCAAATATCAAGCGAAGTGTTTGCGAATACGCAGCATGAATTACTGGAAAGCCTACATCAGAATGCCTCTGAAATACCGGGTTCGAAGACACGGCTCATATCGGGGCATGCTGGCAGGGCGATTGTCAATTTCGCAAATGAGAACGATGTAGATTGCATCGTATTAGCGTCGCATAAGCCCGGCTTCGAGGACATATTTCTTGGTTCTACCGCAAACAGGGTCGTGCATCACGCGAAGTGTTCGGTACACGTAATTCGCTGATCCAACGCAAGCGGTGTGGGTTCTTTGCCGCGTGGTTCCTTTCCTAAGACGCGATAGTGGAGCGAGAACAATGGAGCTGAGTCAGTGATTGCTCGGATTGCCGTTAGTTGTTCTCCAATTTTGGAGGTTAGGCGGAAACTTGGTTTGTCCGTCGTCCGACACTTTGCGCAGGCATCGGAATGCGGCGATCAACGGAGCCATCAGGAAGATACCGGGTGATGCAGCCGCCATCCCAGTGTGCAGACCAAGTTGCGACTTTATCGTCAGATGCCATGCCTTCAGGATACCCCAGAGCGTCGGGAATTTCGGCGAAAACTCTGCGCTCACCTACCCGTCCAAGACGCGGATCGATCTGGGCGGAGTAGATTATTCGTTCCGGGGAACCCGCAAAATAGACGATCTTTCCGCACGGGCTGAAGGCCGGGCCGTTAAACACCGAAAAGATCAGGGAAGTTTGGACAGCATGCTGCCAAGGCACCACATATGGTCGCTGGGATATTCTTCGTCCCAATCACAGCTTCCGAACACCAAAAGCTCACCAGAGGGGTGAACCGCGCCATCGTTCAACACTTCATCTGGGCCTTGTCAATCCTGACTCATTGGCGCGCCGTCTAGGAAAAACCCGCCTTCGCCGCCCGCAAGGATGCTTCCGTTTTCGGTCAAACAGGCAAAGGCCGCGTTATGGCCTAGAAACAGTTCTGCTTCACCACCATCCGGCAAGAAGCGCCACACACGACTGGTGGGGATATCCAACCAAAACACGGTGTCGCTGGACTTGTCATATCGGACGCCTTCGCCAAGAATGGAATTTACCCCGCTGGCATGACGGATATCAGAGGCCGAGACCATCAATAAGTCGCGCTCAGGCCGCCATCGACGTAAATTACCTGCCCGGTGACATATTTGGAAAGGTCAGACAGGAGATAGACATAGGCACCGGTGCAATCTTCTGGCGTTCCCGGACGTCGCAGTGGGATTCGCCCCTCGGATATGTAGTGTGCTTTGAATCCCTCCATCTCATGTTCGTGCACACCATCTTCGGTCAAGGCCATACGGGTATTGATGAAACCTGGCGCCACGGCGTTGACCCGAATCCCTTCTGCGCCGAAGTCCACCGCCATGGATCGGGTCAACATCAATAGGCCACCTTTCGCGGTGGCATATGCCGCCGATCTGGGAACACCGAAAAATGCCTGGGTGGACAATGTGTTGACAATCGCCGGGGCGGCAGAATTACCAAGCATGGGAAGTGCCGCGCGGGTGACGCGCAGTGCACCGGTTAGGTTAGTGTCCAGAACATGAGCAAAGCGCTCATCAGTCACTGTCCCTGCATGATTGATGTCGAGCACCGCAGCATTGTTGATCAAACCATCCAGTGCAGGCCAATCCCTGATTCCGGACAACGCTGTTTCGATGCTTTCAAGATCGCTGACATCCAGTCGGCAGTGACGCAACCGATCTGCATGTTCCGTCAGGGTTGCCGCAGCTTGATCCAGGGTCTCACAGTCCAAATCCGTCATCAGCACGTCGCCACCCTGTTTTAGGCAGGCCTGTACGACGGCCAAACCAATCCCTCGCGCGGCACCAGTGACGAGAATGCGGCGACCTTCAAGAAGCAACGCGATTTCCTTTCCAGGCTAAAGCCGAGGTTTCTCTTGCGTGTTTTACATCGCTCCAACTCAGTTGCCGCCCACCACCTTCAAAACGAAACCGTGCCGCTTCTTCGCTGATGGAATCGGCGACTTGTGTGGCCTCGTCCGGCGTCAGGTTGCAGGGGTCCAGATAGATTTCCTGCCGCTCGATGAGATCGTCGCGGACGATAATTCGAGGTGATCTGGCCACAAGCCTATCCGCAAGTTCCCAGGCATTGAAACCTGCGACCAGGGGGGAAACCGTAATCTGCAGGCGTGTGATGGGATTGCCTGTCCAGTCCGCGTGCCGAGCCAGGGCCAGTCCGGGAATGTCTGACAGGTCCCTGATCCAGCCGTCGACCAACGCCTCTTCATTGGATTTTGCGCCGTCGTGATCGCGAGTTTCCCATAACTCAAGCGCGGACATCGCGCCAACGACGCTTTCTTTCCCAGCTTTCATCGTGCGACCTATACCGCGATGTTGCAGGTAGGTGGCGCGAACAAGGTCGGACTTACCGGCAACAATGCCGCTTGTGACACCGCCCAGAAATTTGTGACCTGAATAAATGGCTGCCGACGCGCCCAGTGCGACCGGACCCGTCAGATCACATTCCGAGGCCATATCCACAATGACCGGAACGTCGTATTCCCGGCAGCAGGCAATGAACAGATCCATCGGCAATTCGTTCTCTTGCACGGTGTGGTGCGACACGACATACATCGCCGCCGCTGCCCCCTGTCGAAGCGCCGCGCGTAGGTGCCATTCTTCACATGCGGCCGCCGTTCCGACCGGAACGACATCAGCACCGGCCAGGCGAATGGCCTGATCCACAGGCGCGCCGTAGTTGACCATGTGCCCCATCGGCAGCAGAAGGCGGCGCTCTTGGTCCGTCTGGGGCAACATCTCGATGCGTGCGAGATCGGCACCGGTCAGACAGGCGGCGACAGTTTGGGTCATGGCCGCGGCCGAACAAGCCGTAACGCAGCCGGCTTCGGCCCCGGTTAAGCGCGAAATGACCGAACCTGCGCGGGCTTGCAACTCATCCATATCGACAAAGGATGCCAGAATCTGGTCTACCAAGGCACGTGTGTGTGGTGCGACGCGTGACGCGCCAATGCTTGTCATGGTGCCGGCCGCATTGATGACAGGGGTCAGGCCCCAACGTTCAAAAGGATCCCTTGTCATTACAGCCGTTCCCCCCCTTCAACCCGAAAAACGTGCAAGTGCTCCGGGCGAATTCCCACTGCCACCTTCTGACCCGGCACAACACGACCACGTATTTCACCGCCGATGCGCACCGTCAGAACAGCACCGTTTGATGTCGTCAAACGTACCAACGCATCATGGCCCAGATCTTCCATGCGATCCACACAAGCGGACCCGATGCTAATCCCAACGCTCTCATCTATTGTCACATGCTAAGGTCCAATTCCCAGAAGCGACCCGGGAGGCGGTGCAATTCGGCTATCCACGAACTCCGCCCCCTCAAGAAGGGTTTCTGCCGAGACAAGGTTCATGCGGGGACTACCGATGAAACCCGCAACAAAGGTATTTGCCGGGTTATTATACAGCTCGATCGGAGTGCCGACCTGCATGACCTGACCCCGGTTCAAAACCGCAATCCTGTGCCCCATGGTCATGGCATCGACTTGATCATGTGTGACGTAAACCGTTGTCGTTCCAAGATCCTTCTGCATCTGAGATATCTCACCACGCATCTGTACCCGCAATTCGGCATCCAGATTGGACAAAGGTTCATCAAAGAGAAACGCCAATGGTTTGCGGATCATCGCACGACCCAAAGCCACTCGTTGCACCTGACCGCCTGACAGTTGGCGTGGTTTGCACTCCAACAACTCGCCGAGACCGAGCATTTGCGCCACGCGGGCCACTTCCGAGCTCACTGTTGCCTGGTCGGTTTTGCGCAGTTTCAGACCAAAAGAAAGGTTTTCCCTGACCGACATGTTCGGAAACAGGGCGTAGGACTGAAACACCATCGAGATATTGGGCTCGGCGGGTGACAGACTGTTCGCGCGTCTGTTCCCGATCATCAAGCCGCCCGACGAAATGCTCTCTAGCCCGGCGATCATCCTGAGCGTGGTGGATTTTGCACACCCCCACGGACATACCAGAACGATGAACTCGGCCTCGTGCACATGCAGGTTGAGGTCCTTAATAACCTCAACATCTCCATTGCGTTTTGACGCATTCATAAATCTGACTTCTCTCATGTCCGTGGGTTCCAATCAGGCGAAATCGACACTATGGCGTCAATCTCGACAGTAATGTTCCCCGGCTGGGATCCCATGCCAACTGCTGCACGAGAATGCCGCGCGCGAACCAAATACGCTACAGAATAGATCGGAGCACTCGTTGATCACCTCAGGGTGCTCAGCGAACTCAAGGACACTGTTGACCATGCCGAACACTCTGCGAATTTGTGCTACGTGTTCGAGCGAGCCCAGAACTTCTCTCATTGCGCTGATCAGGACCAAGCCGGTCCGCATAGCGTGATGACGAGCCTCTGGAACACTCACATCGTGACCAACTTTGCCTCGTGCCAGGTGCCCATTTTCGAGAAGCGGACCCTGGCCGGACAGGTAGAGGGTTGTCCCATCCACAGACCCAAGGTCGAAGTTGTAAAATACATCAATAACTTGCGGCAGTTGCAATCCCATTGCCGCCAATTGATCCTCGGGAGGCCGTAAGTGCAGTGGTTTGGTTTCTCGCTGAGAGTTCATACCGAAAACGCCTCCTCAATCTTGTCCCGGGCCTTTGTCAGAAATAATTCGGTGACCACGAAATCGTTTGCAATGCCGTAGGCGAGGTATTCACGGTACACGAATTTCCTGAGCCCCCGCATTGCATCAAAAACATCGCCCCAAGTGACACCCAGCGCTGAAGGGCGGATGTCGACACCCAGCGCAACAACCGCCTTCAAAAGCTCATCAGCGCGGTTTGCGTGCATCATTGCGCCGATCACA
Organism: Ruegeria hyattellae; assembly: GCF_041537925.1. Lineage (NCBI taxonomy): Bacteria > Pseudomonadati > Pseudomonadota > Alphaproteobacteria > Rhodobacterales > Roseobacteraceae > Ruegeria > Ruegeria hyattellae. The sequence continues at coordinate 13,493 of NZ_JBGOSH010000024.1, forward strand.
AGGCTCAGACAAACCGCCTGTCCGTGCAGGAACTCTTTTCTGTGCCTGCTTCCAAATCATAGAAGATGTAGCGTTCAACACCTTCTATGTGGTGTGGATTCCAGCCGGCCCCATGGTAAGAGGCGCAACCTCATTTCAGGACATCAACCATGATTTCAATTCCTTGTGGGTTGAGCGCCTTAGTCTCGTCCAGTTCAGCCAATGCGGTTTCGGCCTTGGACAAGGAAATCTGTGCCAGGCTTTCGTCATAAGGCCAGCGTTTCTCGCACTTTCCCCGCGCATGGGCGTATCGCCAGCCGATGCGCGGGGAAAGAAACAGAGCACATCACCCAAACCGCCGATATTCAATGCGCGAGGAGCGCCCTCGATAATTTCCAGATCGATGTAGACCGTTTCCGGCACGGCCCAACCCACATATTTGACGATACTATTTTCGCGCACACCTGAACGATGGCCGAACACGGCATCAACCGACTGGGATGTTGGAAATTGAAACAGTGGAAGGTTTAGCCGCCAGGAAAAAACACTTGGAGGCGTCAACCGCCTGCCCCCCACCGCGCCCAACGATTGAAGCAATATCTGGAAGCACTGCGAGATTGTTTTCGAGCCGCGACCGTTCCATCGAGTCAACAAAATAGACCTTTGCATCTTGCGGAAGGGTCGGGCTGAATTTCGGCCACAAATCCTCCATCGTCACGATCAACATCTTCGAGCGTACAAAATTTGGAACCTCGACCAACATGTTCCACCCGAAAACCGTTGGAAACTGATAGATATCGGCTTCTTTGAATGGCACATCTCAACCTTTGACTGCGCCAAGGGTCAGGCCTTTGACGATATGTTTCTGTGCGACGATAGCGAAGACCAGAATGGGAATGATCGCGATGATTGACGCGGCGTTCATGGCGCCCCAATCGAGCGCGGCGTAACCGCGAAAACTGGTCACACCCAAAGTCACGGTTTGCGCTTTCGAGAACGTAAGGCCCAGAGCGATCGCAAGTTCATTCCAGTTCCAGGAACCTTATTAGAAAAACCCAAATCAGTGGCCCGGAATAAAGGCGCTAGACAAGTGATGGGCTTTCGTTCATGGCGCATCAATTTTTTGCGAATCCGTCTAAACTGGTCGTTGAAGCAGACGCAGCAAAAGCTCACTTTGTTGCGCATTGCTCCTGTTCACCGCCAAGTTGGGCAAGGTCTGCATTCAGACTTAAGCTGCCGAATGCTGACGCAGTAACCCAGTAGCTCAGCAACGGCAGGTAAGAGCCCTTAGTCTCATTCTGAGTATGTCGCAGAAAACGTTAGCCTCGAGCCCAAACTTCCAGATCCGCGTAGAGAACCAATGCCCGTAGCGTGCCTCAAAGCAATAGTTCGGGTCTCTCTTTCGCAACCGTCTGTAGTTGGCGGTAGAGATTTGCATTTCGTCTTGGTGGATTCCTGCGGCCTCCATGCGGCACATGTTCATGATATCAATCACGGCCGCGGTATCGTCAAACAGGACGCGAGTGAGGAGCGGTTTATAGACGCCCTTTCACGATTTTCCCGGTCAATCTGTCAGCGTCGCCCTCCATCGTTTCGATTCCACCGCTTCAAACGTCAGCTCAATACAAAGCTGGCGTACAGCCTCAAAGGCAAAGGTCGCAGGGCGATCGCTCAACTCTCCGATATAGAGCGTCCGGTTGAGCTTGGGCTTCACAATAGGACGGGTCACCAATCTGCCGGCGTCGATGTGGTCTTTAAGGATGAACTCGGTTCCAACAAGACAGCCGATGCCCGACAAGAGAGAGTCACCAATTGCGACGATTGAGTTTATCTGGAACTGCGCGTGTTCTTCCAGCCGTCTGAGCAGGGACGGGTCGTCCATCACGGCGCGGGTGTTCAGGCCCTGTCGTAGGATGATCAGCGGCAGGTCGAGCAGCGCGTCAAAGCTGATTGGGCCACGTCCGCCCACAACATCCGGCCGACCCACCAAAACCAGCTCCTCTTCCAGAATCGGCTGGAACCTGAAACGCGGATCAGGAAGCTGGTTGTAGGTCAGGGTCAGATCCACTTCGGACGACGCAAGCTGAAGGGTGGTCGAACCCGAAAAAACCTCGGAGAGATGCAAGCGGAGTTTCGGATAGGATTGTAAGACACGCTGCATCAAGGGCACGCCGATCGCCTTGACGGCCGAATGGGAAAATCCGACCGAAATCTCACCTGCGACTTCTTTTTTTGTATCACTGATATCAGCACTGGCGGCCTGCATGGATCGCAAGATCGTGCGCGTGTGCTCGTACAATCGCGCGCCGGACGCCGTCGGGCGGACACCCCTTGGCAGACGTTTGAACAAGGGCGTGTCGAGTTCGGCCTCGAGATTAGCGAGATGCCTGCTCAACGCAGAAACTGCGACCCTTTCCCGAACTGCGGCGCGAGCAAGGGCACCCTCTTCGAAGATTGCGGCGAAGTAGCGAAGCTGTCTGCTGTCCATGCTTTCTCAATATCAGAAAGGTAGTGTATTAACATTATAATTTTAGGAGCACTTCTTTTGGACTACTGAGGTATCCAGACTGTGTGCAGGGGGACGCTAGGTGCCAGATGAGTTCGAGCCATTGAAGGGCATTCGGGTCGTTGAAATGACTCATATGATCATGGGGCCAAGCTGTGGTCAGATCCTTGCCTATTTGGGCGCAGAGGTCATCAAGGTCGAACCCCCAGCCGGCGATAAGACCCGTCACCTGACCGGTATGGGACGCGGCTTTTTCCCCAGCTTCAACCGTGGCAAACGCTCTATCACTCTGGACCTGAAATCCCCTGCGGGGACGTCCGCACTGGAAAAGCTGTTGCAGACCGCAGACGTCTTCATTGAGAATTTTCGCGACCAATCGCTCGCCAAGATGGGCTTCGCGCCTGAGGCATTGCGTCAGAAACTCCCCAAGCTGATTGTCGCCTCTTGCAAGGGGTTTTTGCATGGGCCTTATCAAGACCGCACGGCGATGGATGAGGTCGTGCAGATGATGACCGGAATCGCTTATATGACCGGCCCAAAAGGTCGACCGCTGCGTATTGGTTCTTCGGCAAATGACATTATGGGGGGGCTCTTTGGGGCGCTCGCGGTGCTCGGTGCGCTGATGGAGCGGCGGGAAACCGGTACCGGGCGCGCTTTGAGGATCGGTCTTTTTGAGAACTGCCTGATGCTGGTCATGCAGCATATGGTGCAGTTCGATCTGGATGGACACGAGCCGTCCCCGATGCCCGAGCGGGAGTTTTCCTGGCCAGTCTATGACATCTTCGGCACGCGCGATCAAAGGCAGATATTTGTCGGCGCTGTGACCGAAGGACATTGGATTATTCTGTGCAAATCAATTGGGTTGGAGCATTTGCTGGAAGATGCTCGTCTACAGACAAAGATGGACCAGATCGAAGCCCGGGACTGGACGCTTCCGGTTTTCGCCGAAGCGATCCAGAAACACAACTTTGACAAGTTGGTCGAGATGTTCGAGGCCTCTGGTATTCCCTTTTCGCCAATCAATCGCCCGGCCGACATGTATCGGGACCCCCATGTTATGCGGCCCGGTGGTTTGAATCTCTCGCATCTGCCCGACGGTCACACGTTTCGGGCACCGGGCCTGCCGATTGAGGTGGACGGCAATATGCCAAGCCCGGCCTCGCTCGATGTTGCGGACGTCGGTGACGACACGGACAGCATTCTCGCGGAGATTGGATTGTCAGCTGCCGAGATCCATGCCGCAAGCGGTAAGTCGCAAGGGAAATCTACATGAGCCGCCTGTCTGAAACATACCCGCCCGACAGGGTCGTATTGCGTGAAGTCGGATTGCGCGACGGGCTTCAAATGGTCAATCGCTACCCAACCACAGCGGCCAAGGCCGAATGGTTGCGCCGGGAAAGTGCCGCGGGCGTTCGGCACTTTGAGGTCGGTTCATTCCTTCCGGCCAAGTCTATGCCGCAATTCGCAGATGTTCGGTTGGTCATCGACGCTTGCAAAGACCTCAATGTACACTCCGCAGCACTTGCCCTGAACAACCGCGGAGCGGAGGACGCGGTTCAAACCCCGGTTGGTGAAATCGTGACGGTTGTTTCGGCAACCGAAGAACACAGCCAGGCAAATGCGCGCCGTTCTCGGAAGGAGGCGATTGCTCTTGTCGGCAGAACCGTAGACTTGGCGCGGAACGCTGAAACCGTGCCTTTGGTACAGGTCGGCATTGCGATGGCGTTTGGATGCTCGATTGCTGGCGAGGTCGACCCTGACGAGGTGGTGCGGATCGCAGCAGCCTGTGCCGAAGCCGGTGCAAACGTGATAGGCCTTGCAGATACCGTTGGATTTGCGGGCCCCGATCAAGTGCATGACGTCGTCCGGCGCGTGCAACAAGAACTGGGCGATGTCACGCTGAGCATTCACCTGCACGATACGCGCGGCATGGGGATCGTCAATGCCTCGGCCGCCCTGGACGCCGGCATCCGGGTGATCGACGGCTCACTGGCAGGTCTCGGAGGTTGTCCATTTGCCCCCGGCGCAACGGGAAACGTGGTCTTTGAAGACCTTATATATCTTTGTGAGCGAAAGGGCTTTGAGACCGGTATTGATCTCGAAAAACTGATCTCCGTCCGAGAGATCGCTGCGTCCGAGATGCCGGATGAACAACTTTACGGTGCGTTGCCACGTGCCGGAGCACCGCGACAGATCAACTGGCACGCCCAACAACAAACTGAATGACAAAGTGGAGGAAAACATGAACATCCTGAAAACAGTAGCGGCTTCGCTATTGGCCGCATCAAGCTTAAGCAGCGCAGTGTACGCCGAAGCGACCGAAATGCGCTGCAGCCACCAACTGCCACCATCGCACCATATTGCGAAAGTGATTGACCAGTGGGCCGCGGAAATCGAGACCCTGTCGAGCGGCGAGATCGACGTACAGATATTTGGTGCCAACAGCCTTGTCGGCGCGCGTGAGAACATCGCGTCGGTGGCAAAAGGCAACATCGAATGTGCGTTTTCGATCAATCCGCAATGGGGCAAAACCCTGCCAGTCATGAACGTGACGCTGAAACCCTATGCTGTCACCGATCTGGAAACGCTTGCCGCCTGGCCAGGCAGCGAAGCGGCCGCATTCCTCGAAGAGAAGCTACTTGAAAAGGGGGTGCAAAACGCCGTTTGGCTCTTCACCACTCGGATGACCGCGATGACGTCAAATGGGGCACCGCTGATCAATCCTGCCGACTTTGAAGGCGTGAAGATCAGGGGCCTGAACCCGGTGGCTGACGCCGGGCTGGTTGCGATGGGAGCAGCACCCTCAGCGATGTCTGGCTCCAAGGTATATGAAGCGCTCTCGACGGGTGTGATCGATGCTGGCATGACCGACATCGCCGCTGCGTATTCGCGCAAGTACTTCGAAGTCCAGGATCACGTTACCGTTGTGCCGCTCTTTAGCGTGTTCTTCCACGGCTACCTGAACCCTGCCTGGTACAACGGGCTTACAGACGCCCAAAAGTCAGTCATCGCTGAAGCCGGAGCAAAAGCCGCAGTTTGGGCAGTAGAAGCATCGGAAGAGGCCTCATCCGCCGCGCCATCGCAGCTGGAGGAGAAAGGCATGAAAGTCCATTTCCAAACGGCTGAAGAAGAAGCCGCCTGGACAGAGTTGATGGTACCTGCGTTTGACGCATCCTTTGGTGGCGCAACAGGCGAGGACGGCGTTAAGCTTCTCGACCTGGTCAACCAGATCTCAAACTGACGTGAAGTTCGATCATGAAACCACTGCTCCTGAGACCCTCCGGGTCTCAGGGGTAGAACGGGCAGTACGCCTTGTCACGCTGTCCGGTGCCGGCGTGGCTGCACTCTTGGTGCTCATCGTCTTCGGGGTGGTCGCTTATAGCGTATTCATGCGCTATTTGCTCGGAACACCAGTCACGTTTTCGGATGAGCTCAATGGCTTCATCGTCGTGGCGATGGTGGCCCTCGGCGCAGGCGAAGTACTCTTGCGTGGCGAGCACTTCGGGGTTGATTTGCTCACCGAACGCGCCGGGCCGCGCACGCAGTGGCTGGTTGATCTATGGGGGATGATCGGGGTGATCCTTGTGGCGTCCGCCGTTCTCTACAGCGCTGTGCTCATGGTGCATTTTTCCTACGATTTCGGCGTCTACTCAGACGGATATCTGGGTGTTCAAATGTGGATCCCGCAAGGTTTTCTGCTGATTGGCATGGTTATCCTTATCCTGGCTGCAATGGCCCGCATCTTCACTCTTTTGACGGTGCGCCGGCCATGATGACTTTTCTGATTCTGACCGGTTTGATCGTTCTTCTTTTGACGGGCATGCCGATCTTTGCAGGTCTCGGTCTGACCTCACTGATCATCATGCTGCTGACCGAAGGCAACGTGAACAGCGCCGCCGACACGGTTTTTGCCAAGCTGAACAACGGCCTGCTGACCGCCATCCCGATGTTTGCCTTCATGGCACATGTGATGATCCGCGCTGGCGTCGTAAAAGACCTCTATGATGCGGCCAACGCGATGGTCGGCCATTTGCGGGGGGGGCTTGGGGTCGCCACGATCCTCTCCTGTACCATCTTCGCGGCCATCTCCGGTTCTTCCGTTGCAACCGCGCTTACCATCGGCTCGACGGCCATCCCGCAGATGAAGCGCTTCAACTACCGGCCTAGCTATTCCTACGGCGTGATTGCCGCTGGCGGCACGCTTGGCATTCTGATCCCGCCTTCCGGGCCGCTGATCCTTTACGCTATCGTGACCGAGGCTTCGATCGGTGCGCTATTTCTGGCTGGGCTGATCCCGGGCATCATGATGGCAATGATCTTTGCGGCCTGGGCGATGATCAGCGCCGGCTTCGGAGGCTCTGTCGTCGCTCAGCCCTTTGCAGGCATGGGCGTCATCTGGGCACGTATGAAGCTGTCGATCTGGGCCCTGTTGATGCCACCCGTTGTGTTGGGCGGAATATATTTGGGCATCTTTACCGCGACCGAAGCGGCGGCCATCGGATGCCTCTATGCGCTGATCATCAGCGTCGTGATTTACCGTAACTTCGGGCTGCATGATCTTTGGGTCACCGCGTTCGAGACGGTGCGCACAACCGCCATGCTATTCATGATCCTGGCAGCAGCGGCACTGTTTGGTCACGCCGTGACCATCATCCGTCTCCCCATCGAAATTGTGGAACAGGTCACGGCCATCGGCCTCAGCCCGGCGATGTTTGTTGTCGCGGTGATGTGTTTGATCCTGGTGCTCGGCATGTTCCTCGAAACAATCTCGATCATCCTGATCACGACCCCGATTGTCTTTCCGGTCATGGTGGCGCTTGGCATCGATCCGATCTGGTACGGTATACTGTTGATGATCAACCTTGAACTGGCGCTGATCACACCGCCTGTGGGCATGAACCTTTTTGTCATCAAGGGCATCGCCAAGGCCCCGTTATCGGACGTCATTCGGGGCTCCTTGCCCTATGCCGCGCTGATGTTCCTGGGGCTGATAATCGTCTTTGCACTCCCAGCCTTGTCCACGTGGCTTCCCAAAGCCGCAGGGTTCGGAGGATGAGCGGCGGAGTCGCAAGATCCGCTGCGCGGGCGGGTTGAAATCTCTAGATTTGCACTTTGTCTTGGCTTTGTTGCACAAATCGTTTGGGGGATTCATCTCCTGAATCCAGCATGATAGCTGGGAGGCATGAGCAATTGGTCCCCTACGAGCTACAAGACCACAAACTGGTCGTGTTGCAATGACGGCTCGTCTTACATCTCCGTTGACCTGGCGGATTTGCTTGAAGGTCAGGGCATGGATCACGTCCGCGGTGCGCCAAACTATCCTCAGACCCAGGGCAAGATCGAACGTTGGCACCAGACGCTCAAGAACCGCATCCTGCTCGAAAATTACTACCTGCCAGGGGCGCTCGAGCAGGCTATCGGCGAATTCGTAACCCACGACAACAATCATCGCTACCATGAGAGCCTGGGAAACCTGACGCCCGCCGATGTCTACTTCGGTCGCAGCGACGACATTCTGAAAGAAAGGAAACACACCACGGAAAGAACCCTGAAACAGCGACGCTTGCTCAATCTTGGGTCCGCTGCTTAAGATCCCAACCGATGAGCCAGACTAACCTGAATGCTGTCAGCACAATCGGACCAATTAATTTGATGACGGACAAGGGCGCGTATTGTCCTGCAATCATCAAAGAGGCTGTCTGGCCGCGTTGGTCCCACATTTGGTTATAGGCTTTGATATGCTTGATTAGCGGATCACCGTGGGTCTCGTACCAGGCAGGGATGTTTTTGAAGCCTTTGATTGTGGCCTGCTGTCCTCAATCGCCACCACCGGCCAGTCACCAACCAGTGCGTTGTTGATGCCGAACAACTCGGTGCCCCACCATTCAGCATCGCCGAAGGCGTGTTGCCGGTGCCACCATCCTTCATCGCAGCAGCCACGGCATCCGGGTCGGCAGAGCCGGCTTTTTCGGCCGCAGCCTTCCACAAATCCTTAGTTGAGGCATATTCCCAGCTTACGGCGCCACACTGATCAGGGTGACGCTAGTTAAACTCGGCTTAGAAGCCTTTTGGGTTGTCGAAGTTGATGTTATCGTCATTCAACGCCGGATCGCCGAAATCCGGGAACTGGAATGAAGCATTCAGATACAAACTCGGTCGAAATTGTCACTCAGATGATAGGGCGCCGCTAAGGCCAAAGTGTTTGGGGAACATTGCACCTAAAAATCGAAAAACAATTCTAATTGCCTCGTTGCGATCAAACGAATCCGGGTGGAGTAGGTAATCGGTCCACATACCTTCCAACATCGCGAGTGTGCCGTGAGTAGCGTCGCGCGCAACCTGATTGGGGTGTTCGATTTCAGCTTCTTTCGCAATCCGAGCGAACGCGTTGAAGACCAGGTTCCGAAGCTTTGCGTCGCGTGTATCTGAAAAGGCCGCGATTGCCGCTCTGTTTCTGGCTTCACCGCGAAATGCGTACCAAACTGAAACATTCTTCTTGTTAAGGATGGCTTCACTCAAATCACCCCGAACAATCATCTCGATGTGTTCTTGACCAGTTTGCCCAGTTGTTTCCAGCAGGGCGTAGATGCCTCTGTAGTATTGCTCTGACGAGTAGCGGGCGGCTTCGTCCACTAGGTTATCCTTGCCGCCAAAATGAAGGTGAATCATGCCGCGGGATAAGTCGGCGCGCTGAATGATCTCGCTAACCGACGTCTCAGAGATTCCCTTCTCTGCAACCGAGTCGAGTACCGCCTCGATCAGAGACAGGCGGTTTCGTTCTCGTATCTGTTGGCGCTTTCCAGTCATTTGATCAGGCGGTTCTGTTTGTTTTCAGTCTCTTGCGGCGTCTTCTGGCGGCTCTTGTGAAATTGGCCAGTCCCGGTTGTGAAAATATCAGTTGACACAGCTTGCCCAAAAATTCCAGATTTAAATGGACGATTGTCCATTTTGTGATTGATATTGTCGCGCCACCGAAAGCAAAGTTCAGCAGGGAAGCATGACCGGAGTCATACGAAGTGAAACGGGCAAGGGCCTGGCACTGAGCGCACCTGCGACGCTCTATGTTGGCTTGCTTGTCGCGGTGCCTCTTTGCATTCTTGTCGCCTACAGCTTCTGGACCCAGACATATGTCGAGATTGACCGCACGCTGACCTGGGCGAACTATAAGGAGGCGTTTACCGACCCGCTGGTTCGTCACTTGATGATCCGTTCGGTTGCAATTGCAGGGGCCGTGACGTTGGCAACTGTCTGCCTCGCATATCCGATCGCCTACTTCATCGCATTTCGGACGCAAAAAAAGACTCTCTGGCTTTTGCTGATCACCATTCCCTTTTGGAGCAGCTACCTGCTGCGGGTGTTCAGCTGGAAGCTGATCCTTGGCTTCAATGGGGTGATGAACTCGGCTTTGATCTCGCTGGGGCTAATTCAGGAACCGCTGACATTCCTGCTCTACAACGAATTTGCCGTTGTTCTCACGCTTGCTCATGCGTGGGCGCCATTTGCAATCCTGCCGATCTATGTGTCGCTGCAAAAGATCGACCGCAGCCTGTTGGAGGCCGCAACCGACCTTGGCTGCAGCAAACTTGAAAGGTTCGTCCGCGTTACTTTGCCCCTGACAGTGCCGGGGATCATTGCAGCGTGCCTGATCATTTTCATTCCTACGGTGGGCGACTATGTCACTCCGGCGCTGGTTGGTGGATCGCAAGGTAAAATGGTTGCCAATTTGATCCAGGTACAGTTTGGCGCCGCCAATAACTGGCCGTTGGGTGCAACCTTATCTCTGCTTGCCATGCTTTCGGTCGGCTGTGTCGCAATCCTGTTCGTTATGGTTGTCACCGCACTAGGGCGGAGGATCAGATGACCAAGGCCATTCAGATCCCATGGTTGCTCGTATACGCAGTCGCTTATCTGGTGTTTCTCTACCTGCCGGTTTTGCTTTTGCCGTTGTTCTCGTTCAATGACGGAACCATCGTGGCCTTCCCGCTTAAGGGGTTCACGTTGAAGTGGTACGCGCAACTGGGGCAGCAAGATACATTGCTGAAGGCGATGGTTAACTCTCTGATCGTCGGCAGCTTAACCGCCTTGATGGCAACATCTCTGGGCCTGTTCGCCGCTCGCGCCTATGTCCGGTACCGGTTCAAAGGGCGGGAATTGTCCGAAGGTCTAGTCATGCTCCCGCTGGTCATCCCCGGCATTATCGTTGCCAGTTCGATGCTGGTTCTTTTCATCAGCATCGGGCTAAAACCGTCGCTGACAACCGTGATTCTTGGCCATGTCTTCGTGGCGTTGCCTTTCGCTGTATCGATCATGAAATCCGCGTTTGACGATTTCGACCAGTCTTTGGAAGAAGCGGCCTTTGATCTGGGCGAAAGCGTTGTGGGAACCTTTCGGCGCGTCACTCTGCCAATTGTCGCGCCGGGCATCGTCGCCAGCCTTTTGGTCACGTTCACCGTTTCCTTTGACGAGTTCGTATTGGCCTTCTTCCTGTCTGGAAACAGCCCGACGCTGCCAGTCTACATCTGGAGCCAGATCCGTTTCCCAGCAAAGCTGCCCAATACATTGGCACTAGGCTCGTTGCTTTTGCTCTCCTCCGTCCTGCTGCTGCTTATTGCTGAATACTTCCGCCGCCGTTCCACCCAATCTTCGGATTGAAGCCAAGGGAAACAAACAAGATGAGCGAACAGAACATCATCGAAATTCAGGGCGTCGAAAAACGCTTTGGTTCCTTTGTGGCTGTGTCCGATCTGAACCTTTCATTGAAAGAGGGTGAGTTCTTTTCGCTGCTTGGTCCTTCGGGCTGCGGGAAGACAACGGCACTACGCATCATCGCGGGATTTCAGGATCACGAAGAGGGTGAGGTTCGGATTGATGGACGTAAGATGGGTGAGGTGCCGGCAAACAAACGCCCCACCAACATGGTGTTCCAAAGCTACGCGATCTTTCCGCACCTGAATGTGGGTGACAATGTCGCCTTCGGCTTGCGCAAGACAAAGCTCTCGCGGAAAGAAATAAAGGAACGTGTTGCGGAAGCCCTCGAGATGGTTGAGCTCGGTGGCTTGCAGGACCGCAAGGCCAATGAGTTGTCGGGGGGCCAGCGCCAGCGCGTCGCGCTGGCCCGCGCGCTGGTCATGCGGCCGAAGGTGTTGTTGCTGGATGAACCATTGTCCGCGCTGGACAAAAACCTACGCGAGGCGATGCAGCTGGAAATGCGCCGTCTGCAGCAAAAGCTTGGAATTACCTTCGTCATGGTTACGCATGACCAGTACGAGGCGATGACCATGTCCGACCGGATCGGTGTAATGTTCGCGGGGCAGCTCAAGCAGGTTGATAAACCGGAGGTTCTATATTCCCAACCCTGCAACCGAGAAGTGGCCTCTTTTATCGGCGGAATGAATTTTCTGGATGCCGTCGTAACGGCGGAGAAATCTGAGTTGCTGGAGGTAATTGTTCAAGGGTTTGGGAAGATGACAATCGGGGTGAACCCAAATGTTCAATTGCATGACAAGGAGCTGCTGGTCGGCGTTCGCCCGGAGCAATTGGAAATTAGCGCAGAAAAACCGGATGGCTACGACGCTCTTGTTCAGGGCGAGGTATCGGACGTCGCCTTCTATGGTGAGAGCGTCCACTATTATGTCCGCATCGACGGGCTGGCCGAGAGCATTGCTGTCGCAGTACCAAACTACTTTCATACTGTCGATCATAGCCGCGGAGACACAGTTTGGCTTGGCGTTCAAAGCGCCTCGGTGATCGACTTGGGCAAACGGGAATCTTTGGGAGGATAAAAATGAATAAGACAGCATCACTTACGGCAGCGCTAGTTGCCACCTTCACAGCAAGCCAAGCGCTAGCCAATGCGGCTGATCTGACCGTTTTCGACTGGTCCGGTTACGAGGATCAGGGGTTTTATGGTGACTACGTTGAAAAATATGGTGGCGCGCCCAGCTACACCTACTTTGGCAGCGTAGAAGAGGCATTCACTAAGCTTCAGTCCGGGTTTGAGGCAGATTTGGCCCATCCCTGCACAGATGCCCTGAGGAAGTGGGTCGCGGCGGACATGATCAAGCCAATCGACACCAGCAAGTTGGAGAACTGGGACAAACTGATGCCCAAGATCAAAGAGGTCGATGGCATCACGATCGACGGTCAGACCTATATGGTGCCTTTCGAGTGGGGCAATACAGGTTTGATCTATCGTACAGATATGGTTTCGGCGGACGATGTTTCGCTGCAACTGCTGGTGGATCCCGCCTATCAGGGCAAAGTTGCAATTCCTGACGCTGCATCCAGCGCATTTGCGATGGCCGCTCTGGCAACCGGGGCCTCCAGCTATACCGATATGAGTGACGAGGAATTCCAGAAAGCAGCCGATTACCTGCGCGCGATTCATCCGAATGTACGTTTCTACTGGTCTGACGCGGGTCAACTGGACCAGGCAATTGCCAGCGGTGAAGTGACACTGGGTTGGGGCTGGAACCAATCGGAACTGAACCTGATCTGGAACGAGACCCCCGCGGTCATGATGCGGGATGTAGATAAAGGTATCGCTACCTGGGTCTGCGGTTATGTGCATCTGAAGTCTGCGAAACAGTCGGATGAGCAGGTCTATGACATGCTCAACGCGCTCAGCTCTGCGGCGAGCGGTAAGTACATCATCGAAAGCTGGGGTTATGCCCATGCCAACGAAGACGCATTCGCGCAAGCAGATCCGGAATTGATTGAAACCTATGGATTCTCGGATGTGGACAGCTTCTTTGAGGCCAGCCTTTTCTTCGATGCGGTCAACCCTGAGCTTGAAGCGAAGATGTTGAAAGAGTTCGAGCGCATCAAAGCGGGCTTCTAAGAACACCCAATGTCTCAGCCGGGAGTGGTAGGAAGCTAGAATCCTGCCACTCCCACAGAACTATTTCCAAATTTTCTGGAGGAAGCGCGGCAATGTCTGGCGCTGTAGGATACTCTGTTCTCTTCGAACCGGTTCAAATCGGGCCAGTGACGGCGCGCAATCGGTTCTATCAAGTGCCCCACTGCAACGGGCTGGGGCATTTACGCCCGCAGGCCGAGGCTGCGATGCGGGCAATGAAGGCCGAGGGCGGCTGGGCCGTGGTGTCCACCCAGGAGGCCGAGATTCATCCAACTTCGGATCTGTCTCCTTATTCTGAGAACCGGATCTGGGACGATCGGGACATTCCTGCGCTGCGTCTGATAACCAACGCAGTTCAAGAGAAGGGATCGCTTGCGGCAATCCAGCTGGCTCATAACGGTCATCATGCACAAAACCACCTTAGCCGGGCACCGCTGCTGGCCCCATCTGAACTCGCACTCCAGACGCCATACCCGAAACAGGCCAGGGCTATGGACAAGGCGGACATTCGTGAGTTTCGAAAATGGCATCGCGCAGCAGCACGGCGCTCGCGTGAGGCAGGCTTTGACATCGTGTATGTCTATGCCGGTCATCACATGACCCTGCCGCACCATTTTCTGCTACCGCAGTTCAATGACCGGACTGACGAATACGGTGGTTCGTTGGAGAACCGGGTGCGCCTGACCCGAGAGCTTCTGGAAGAAACCAGAGAAGAAGTCGGGGACGATTGCGCCATTGCTCTGCGGTTTGCAGTTGACGAAATGCTCGGGGCCGACGGGATGCAGGCGCAGGAAGAAGGGCGTGCCGTTGTCGAGTTGCTGGCGGAGTTGCCAGATCTCTGGGACGTAAACGTTGCGGATTGGAGCAACGACTCTGCAACGACCCGATTTGAGCCCCGCGACGGCTTTCAAGCTTCGTATGTCGAGTTCGTTAAACAGGTCACCACCAAGCCCGTTGTAGGCGTCGGGCGCCTTACCTCGCCTGACTTGATGGTGTCACTAGTCAAGAAGGGCATCCTTGACTTTATCGGCGCGGCACGACCGTCCATTGCCGATCCATTCCTACCCAATAAAATCAAGGACGGGCGCATCGAAGAAATCCGAGAATGTATCGGCTGCAATATCTGTGTTTCATCCGATTCACTGGGCGTCCCAATCCGGTGTACGCAAAACCCGACGATGGGCGAAGAGTGGCGCCGGGGGTGGCATCCTGAAATCATCGAAGACAGAGGAAAAGAGGAAGCCGCGCTTGTTGTTGGCAGCGGGCCAGCCGGACTTGAGTGCGCCATGCAACTGGCGCGTCGGGGCTACGAGGTAACTCTGGCCGAAGCAAAGCAAGAGCTTGGCGGTCGTGTGTTGCAGGAATCCAGCCTGACCGGGCTATCCGCCTGGAAGCGCGTGACAGATCATAGGATCTACGACCTGCAACAACGCGGGAATGTTCAGCTGTTCACCGACAGCCGCTTGTCAGCAAGTGAGGTTGTCGAGCTGGGTATTCCGAACGTCTTTGTGGCGACTGGCGCATCATGGCGGCGAGATGGTCGCGGGAAATCTGCGTTTCACGGCGTATCAATAGATTCTGGCACCCAGTTTTTCACTCCGGATGACATCATGTCAGGGGTAGTGCCGGGGGACGGTCCGGTTTTGGTCTACGATGATGATCAGGCCTATCTTGGCGGAGTGCTGGCGGATCATTTGGCTCAGGCCGGGCGAGAGATTGTTTTTGTAACTCCGGCCTCGATTGTTTCGCCTTTCACCGAATTGACATTGGAACAGACCAAAGTGCAACGCAGTCTACTGGAAAAGGGCGTTCGGCTGGTCCTGTCCCATACTTTGGAAAGTGTGGCGCCCGGTCAGGCGAATGTGCAATGCACCTACACGGCGCGAGAACAGATCATTGAATGTGGCTCTGTCGTGTTGGTGACGCAGCGAGCGCGTGAGACCACCCTGTACGACACGCTTCGTGGCTTGGCTGACAGTCCGCTGACAAAGCTGGAATTGATCGGTGATGCTGCAAACCCCGGCTTGATAGCTGACGCCGTATATTCTGGTCACATGGCTGCCCGGAATTTTGAACGCGATACGGGCGAAATCGACCGTGAATTGTTCCGTCGGGAAATCGTTTCCCTTGAATCTGTATGAGGTGCGCCATGCCAATAGACGACTTGCAAGTAATGCGCGACTTGATGGAAGCGCAGCGGGAAGGGTTCGCCTTGCCGCGTCATTTCTATACGTCTCAGGCAGTATACGAAAATGATATTAGCACGTTCTGGAACCAAAACTGGATCTGGGTCGGTCACGTCAGCCAAGTCGCTGAACCCGGTGACTACTTCCTATTCGATTACGGCCCCGAGTCCGTGATTATCGTACGGGACCGCGAGAGCGAGGTACGCGCGCATCTGAATGTTTGTCGCCACCGAGGCTCGCGTGTTTGCATTGAACAAAAAGGCAAGGCGCGCAATTTCATCTGCCCCTATCACGCGTGGACCTTTGACCTGAACGGCAATCTGAGAAACGGACGGTCAATGGGAGCGGATTTTGATCCAAGCCAGTACGGGCTATTCCCAGCCCAGGTGAAGATCTTTCAGGGTCTTATTTTTGTCTGCGTGGCTGAAAACGCGCCGCCGCTGGACTCCGCGCTGGAAAGGCTGGCTCCCCTGTCAAAGCCGTTCGACCTTGAAAATTTAAAGGTTGCCCATGAGGCCTCATACCCGGTTCCGTCAAACTGGAAACTGGCCTTGGAGAATTATCTCGAATGCTATCACTGCGCGCCGTCCCATCAGGATTATTCTCGCAGTCATTCTCTGAAAGACCCTGCTCAAGTCCTGGAGTTCAGCGGGGCACTTCATGTGCGGATGGAAGAAGCCGGAGTTCCCACTGAGGAGCTTGACCTGACCGGAGAAAATGCGGTCGCGCCGGGTGCGGATGTCTATTGGCGACGCTACCCGCTGTTCCCCGGCTACATGACCGGCAGTAAGGATGGCGCACCTTTGGCACCGCCGCTAGGTGAACTGAAAGGCCACGATGGCGGCGCCACAGATCTGGGGATCGGGACACTAAACTACTTCCTCGTCTACGCGGATCACGTGGTCGGGTATCGGTTCGTCCCACGAGCCCTGCAAGAAACGGATATTCAGATCGTCTGGTATGTGCACGGCGACGCCGCAGAGGGTTGCGACTATGACAAGGATGCGCTGACGTGGCTCTGGCATGTCACGTCGCTCGATGACGAACGGATCATCCGACACAATCAGGAAGGCGTGAATTCGCATCATTTCGTCCCGGGGCCGTTGTCCGAGATGGAATGGAGTATTCCTGGCTTCTATCGCAATTACTTCAGCATGATCTGACACGCTCAGATTTCGGAGAAGAATAATGACAGAAGTAACGCAGCGCAGATCAAGACGGCGCGGGGGCGGACGTGAAGCGCGAGCGGCCGTGCGAAACAGCAACGCCGCTTCGCAGGCAATCTGGCCGGGCATACCGGGTGGGCGATACAAACCCCTGTCAGACACAGACATGGCGCGCATTCATGAGGCAGCCCTTGGCATTCTGGAACGTACAGGGGTCGGGGATCCCACGCAGGAAGTTCTTGATCTCGTACTGCCTAAGGGGGCGTCAGTGAATGAGCATGGCAGGTTGTGTTTTCCGCGCGCGCTAATGGAAGATATTATAGACAAAGCGACCAGCGAATTCTATGTACACGCGCGCGGATCGCGGGCCGGTAAGGACGACATGCATTGCACCAAGGACAAGGTGTATTACGCAAACTCCGGCACGGCGGTGACCACCTTTGATGCGGGAACGCGCAGTTACCGGCCATCAACGCTCAAGGATATCTACGACTTTACACGTCTGGTTGACCGGCTCGACAATATTCACATGACCGGCGATACTGTTCTGGCGACTGATGTCCCGCAGGATTACGAGCATGACATGAGCATGCTCTACGCAATTCTGGCAGGTAGCGAGAAACCATCCTGCCTGACATTTCGCACTCGAGAACATATCCAGGACGCGATCCACCTATTCGATCTGGCATCGGGCGGGGAGGGCAAGTTCCTTGAAAAACCCTCGGTCATCTTTGGCGGCTGTCCCATCGTTTCACCACTCCGGTTCGGTCGGGAGAATCTGGAAATCCTGATCGATACGGCGAAAATGGGGCTGGTCTGCGACCTTGCCGTTCCCCCACAGGCCGGGGCGACATCACCCGCGCCTTTGGCCGGTACATTAGCGCAAGCCGTGGCCGAGACACTGTCATGCGTCGCCATCGCCAACATGATCAACCCGGGTACTCCGGTCGTCTTCGCGGCTTGGCCTTTTATCACCGACCTTCGTACCGGATCGTTTACCGGCGGCAGTGGTGAGCAGGCGCTGATTTCGGCCGCAGCGATCCAGATGGGCAATTTCTACAACCTGCCGACCAGCGTCGGATGTGGCATGACGGATTCCAAAATCCCCGATGCGCAATATGGTCTGGAAAAAGCGCTGACCTTCGCCTTGGCAGCACATGCCGGCGCCAACAGGCTCTGCGAATTCGGCGGGATGGTGGGCAGCCTGATGGGGTGCAGCTTTGAATCGATGGTTATCGACAACGAGGCGGCGGGCATGATCTCTCGAACGCTTCGCGGAATCGAGGTGAGCGACGATACGCTTTCGATCGACGTCATCCATGAGTGCGCAATTGATCCGGGTCATTTCCTCGGTAACGCGCAGACCTTGCAATACATGGAGACCGAATATGTTTACCCGAACCTGATGGACCGGGAGTTGACAGATACCTGGGAAAAAGCCGGTCGCCAGGACATGTTTGAACGGAGCCGGTCGGTTGTAGACGATATACTGTCCAATCACTACCCGAACTACTTTGGTAGTAAGGTCGATGAAGAGGTTCGGTCCAAGTTCCCGATAAAATTGCCGCCTGAGGCGATGCGGGCTGGGTGAACGCCTTTAGGCATTAAGAAGGCATCACAACACGCCTGTTGTGATGCCGCGACAAGGCGGAGCCTAACATCTAAACGCGTCTTGACGTGTCAGGTCTTCAGTCGCCAAACGGATACCCTTCTCGAGGATGTCGAACATCTGATTCAACTCGCCTTCCCTGATGATCAGCGGCGGAGAAAATACGCACATGTTGATGATCGGTCGCAGGATCAGGCCATTCTCCTGGCAATGCCGATCAATCAATGCACCTACTGACTTATCAAGGTCCAACAGATTGTCAGCTTTTGCGTCGGCAACACATTCTACGCATCCAACCAGCCCCATTCCGCGCGCATCACCGACTAGTGGTAACTTTGCCAGAGCCTGAAGACGCTCTTCGAAGATTGGAGTAATTGCTCGTACGTGTTCCAACACGCCGTCACGCTCCATGATTTCGATTGTCTTCAAACCTGCTGCAGCGCTCACTGGATGACCTGAATAGGTGAAACCATTTGAGAAGGTTGCGCCCTGCGCGTTTTCTCCGCTCACATCTTCAATAAGCCGATCAGAGATGATACAGGCCCCCATTGGTACATACCCGGAAGTCATTCCTTTGGCACAAGTGATGATATCGGGTTGAATTCCAAAGACATCTTCGGACGCAAACCAATGTCCAAGCCGTCCGAACCCGGTCACGACCTCGTCTGAAATATACAAGACATCGTATTTCCGGCATATTTCCAGACAGCGTTGGTGATACCCTTGTGGAGGCACGATAACTCCACCGGAGCACAGGATCGGTTCGGCGATGAAAGCAGCGACTTTGTCAGCTCCGGTCTGGAGGATCATGTTCTCCAGATCAGAAATTTTTTCGTTAAGAAAGTCATCGATAGTCTGACCCGGTCGACGCGTATACGGGTTCACGTTAGGCAGGAAGCGCGTCAGGTGAGAGGCCTGGTCCAACCACCCTTTGTCGCGCTCTTTTCCGGATACCGAGGCCGCCAAGTAAGTCGATCCGTGATAGGCCTTCTGTCGCGATATCACGATCTTCTTTTCGGATTTGCCCAGCAGGTTGTTGCGGAATTGTATAAACCGCAGAGCGCTATCTACGGCCGTTGAGCCACCGGTTGTAAAAAACACATGGTTTAGGTCTCCGGGCGTTCTCTTGGCGATCTCATGTGCCAAACGGGCCGGAACTGAGTTTGCATTGTTGAAGGGCGAAAAGTACGCCATCTCCTTCGCCTGCTGGGCCATGGCGTCGGCAATTTCAGCGTTTCCATAGCCCAATTGCACGCACCACATGCCAGCAGGCCCGTCTATCAGGCGCTTTCCGTCCTCTGTCACGACGTGAACGCTAAGACCGGTCTCCGTAAATGTTCGTTCATTTTGGCCCAGATACGACATTCCCTCCCACGGGTGCAGGAAGTGTTCGTTGTCCCAATCACGTATGGACTGAAAGCTTGAGTTTAAAAGGGTCATGTGGCACCTTTGTGTAACATTTATCACAAAATGAATAAACATTCATTTAATGTCAATCCTTGAACTTCGTTTCCGCTAGATGCGAGAAGGCAAGGGGCGAGAACCTCAGCGAAGGATCAAAAAGATTACTGCCGAGTCGAATACCCCAACCAATGCCCGAGACCTGAGTAAGTTGCAGAACCGAAAGCAGTTGATCCAAGCGGCTGCGGACGCCGTCCATAAATTCGGAATTCGCGGAACTACCTCGGCAAGAATCCAGGAATTGTCAGGATTGTCGCGGGGTATGGTGAACTTGCACTTCGGCTCCAAAGAGAAGCTGCTTCTCGCCGTGGCTGAGGAGTTGTCGGCGCGATATGCAGGGCAATGGAAGGCAATCGCGGACAATCCAGAATTAGACTCTGCTGAAAAGCTGATTGCTATCATAAAGGCGGATTTCGATCCTTTCGTCCTTAATGCGCGAGACGTTGCGATCTGGTTTTCGTTTCGGGCTGAAGCGCTTTCGAAGCCACACATATTTCCATTCATTGACTCACGAGACAAGGGTTTCAGAGCGGTGATCCTGGAACTATTGGAGCAAATAAAGAACGATGGTGAATACGAAGGCGTCAACGCCAAAATTGCAACAGATGCATTGATTGCATTGCTGGAAGGGCTCTGGACCGACTACCATTTGCACTCGGATATCTTCAAACCCGAGGAGGCTTTGAAGATCTGCCTGTTTGTACTGCAGTCAATGTTTCCAAAACACTTTAGCACTCAGTCGATCCACAGGTGAACGTGACTGAAAAGACTAGGAACTAACGAAACGCAATCACGAACTTGTAGGCGTGTCCGATTGGGCCTCATGGTTCAATCGGCGCAGGTTGTCTATCAATCCTTTGGCCAGAGATACGCACATGAGCAGCAACATGACGCTAAATGGTAGTACACCTGTCGCGCCACCGTCATCCGCAACCTGTCCACAGCTTCGTTCTCAAAGGGCGTTGGCATTATCTGGAACACGACTGGGTGGCTGAAGAAGGGTGCTATGTCTACGAACCGCCGGGCGAGAGCCATACGCTGGTCGCGCCAGAGGATGTCGAGGAGATGGTCACCTATTTCCAGGTCAACGGCGTGATGTGCTATGTTGATCCGTGGGGTGAAGTCACTGGCTACAAAGATGTCTTTACCAAGATTGATCTATGCCGCAAACACTTCTCGGAGGTCGGACTTGGAGTAGATTACGTTGACCAGTTCATCCGGTGAGGCGCCGCGTTTAGCACTTGCAGCCCATGACGCACGAAAAGGCGAAATCGTTGAATGGGTGGGCCTTCAAAAGACCCGCCTGTCCAGAGTGCGCGTCTTTTCGACGGGGACAACCAGTGGTCGGACCAAAGAGGCGTTTCCGGATCTGAATATTACATGTCTAAAAAGCGGCCCCCTCGGAGGCGATCAACAGATCGGTGCCATGATCTGTGAAGAGAAACTCGACGCGCTGATCTTCTTTGTCGATCCGCTGTCACCCATGCCGCATGATGTTGAAGTCAAGGCACTGACCCGTCTGGCGACGGTCTATAACCTGCCGACGGCTTGTTCGCGCTCTACCGCTCATCTGATCGTGAATGGACTGCTTGGCGAGGCTGCGAGCGCATGTGCGTGATACATAGCGCACCGGGAGGGCTGATCAGCCATTTCTGATAAGGTGTTCCGCCAGGTTGTCGAGATTTTCAGTGCCAAGCTGACTCAAGTTGGCCTCAATGTCGGCTTTCAGGATGTGCACGAGATGGTCGATCCCTCGTGCTCCGAACGCTGAGACGGCATATTGAAAGGCGCGCCCGACCATGACGAAATCCGCGCCCTTGGCCAAGGCACGCATTATGTCCAACCCCCAGGCGACGCCGGAGTCGTAGATCAGTGGCACATCTGTTCCGACCGCCTCGCGGATGTTCGGAAGTTGATCAATCACGGCGGGCCCGGCTTCAAATTGACGCCCGGAGTGGTTTGAGACCCAGATGCAATCCACGCCCTCGGTCACCATTTTTTGTGCATCTTCAGGCCGCAGGACACCCTTGACGATCAGGTGACCTTCCCATTCCTGCCGCAAATCGCGCAGGTAGTCCCAATCCGGAATCCCACGGATAAGGGCGCCCGCGTGGGTAAAGCTCTCGCGTCCGCGCGTGGGGACATAATCGTCAAAGAACCGCATTCGTGGCATGATTCCTTCGCGCAGATGCGCTAGGCACCACGCGGGCCGTGAAGCCATTTCGGCCAGCGTGCGCAAGTCAGCTTTTGGAGGCACGGTCAGATTTGCACGGCGTTGTCGTTCGCGCCGGCTCTCTTCTGGGACGTCCACCGTGATGATCAACGTATGAAATCCCGCTGCCTTGATCCTCGGCAGCATCGCACGGCGTAAGTCGCCGGAGTTCACCGGGTAATGCTGAAACCATCCGTTGTTGCCAATGTAGGGCGCCACATCTTCCGGCGATGCTACTGCCACGCTGGACAATGAAAACGGAATATTGTGTGCAACCGCTGCCTTTGCAAGCATCCGCTCTGCACCCGCCCACATCAGGCCGGACATGCCCACGGGTGCAACCCCGAAAGGCAGATCATATGTTTGACCCATCAGCGTGGTTTGCAGGTCGGATTTTGTTCGGCCGCATAGAACACGTGGCATGAACCCGATGGCATCAAGTGCGTCGCGATTTACTTTCAACCCCAGTTCCCGGCCGGTTGCGCTGTCGAGGTATTCGAAGGCAAACTTCGGAATTCGCTTTCGCGCGGTTTTCCGAAGGTCTTCTATCGACGGGTGAGATAGGTCCAGATCCATCCGAGTCCTCTGGTTTAGGTGTCTAGCTGTCGAATGTCTTCAGCCGGTCACCAAAGAGACGGCAAGGCCAAGGAAATTGCGGGCACATAGGTGATGAGCATCAATAGGATCAGCATGCCTGCAAAGAATGGCAGGATCGCCCGGCTGAGGCTTTCGATAGAGACCTTCGAAATACTGCTGGCCACGAACAGGTTTACACCCAATGGGGGGGTGCAGAACCCGATGGCCAGATTAACCGTCAGAATGACACCAAAGACGATAGGATCGACACCCAATGCGGTTGCAACTGGCAGCAGGATTGGCGTCATGATGATGATCGACGAAATCGTCTCCATGAACATGCCGATCACCAGCAAAAGCACATTGATCAACAGCAGGATGATGATCGGATTGTCGGACAGGCTGGTGATTGTTGTGGCGAGTTCTGTCGGGATCCGCGCAAGCGTAATCAGCCTGCCAAAGGCGGTCGCCATGATCACCAATATCAGAATGGTTCCGCTGGTCTTGGCGCTACCCGCCAAAACTTCTGGCAGATCTTTGATAGTGATATCGCCATAGACGAAAATACCGATAAAGGCGGCATAAACAACGGCGACGGCACCAGCTTCGGTAGGGGTGAAGATACCGCTGTAGATGCCGCCAAGAATGATCACGGGCACCAGAAGCGCCCAGATCGAAGACCGGAAACTCTGCCAGACGCCAGGGCCTGAAAACGTGGTTGTCGATTGCTGAACAACCTCATCCTTTCGCAACAGGATGCGGGCGACCAACATGAACATGAGGGCAAAGAGGATGCCAGGCACAACGCCTGCAAGGAATAGCTTGCCGATCGAAACCTCGGCAGTAACACCATAGATGATGAAGGGGATGCTGGGTGGGATCATCACGCCGATCATCCCCGAAGACGCCGTCAATGCGCCGCTGAATTTGCGCGTATAGCCGATCTTCTCCATTTCGGGGATCATGTTTGATCCGATGGCGGCTACGGTTGCGGGAGACGACCCGGATATGGCGGCAAAGAATACGCAGGCGAGCACGTTCACATAAGCCAGCCCACCCCGAATATGACCAATCAGTGCATTGGCGAAGCCAACCAATCGGCGGGACATTCCGCCGTGCTGCATCAGATCGCCTGCCAGAATGAACAGAGGAACGGCAATCAAGGGAAACGAGTCCGCACCTGTCACCACCGAGCGCGCCAGAAGCACCATCGGTGGCGTGCCATCCACAAAGACCATCACGATCATGGTCGCAAGACCCAGACAGATGCCAATTGGCACGCTGAAGAGCAAAAGCGCAAAGAGGGTCAGGAAAAGCGTAGTTGCAAGCATTCGGGGTTCCTCACGCTTTGGTTCTTGCGATGAGACGCAGGGTTCGGATCAAGTGTTGAACGACGCGGATCGCGGAAAGACCTGCGCCAACCGGCGCTGAGGCGTAAAGGATTGGGATCGGTAATCCCAGAACAACCGAGGTCTGGCTGGCCACAAAGGGCTGCAGGATCAACTTGACGCATTCAACTGTCAGAACGATCAGAAACCCAAGGACAAGAAGCGAGATCACAACATCCGCATAAAGCCTCGCACGCTCACTCAGGACATCACGCAGGACCGTGATGCGCACATGATCGCCTGTGTGGAACGCATAGCTGACGCCGAGCCAAACGAACCAGACAAACAACCAAAGCGTTAGCTCTTCGCCCCATGAAAGAGATGCATTCATGATGTAGCGCATGAACACATTGCCAAAGATCAAAAAGACAATCGCGGCCAGGAGCGCGCTGGCTAAGACCTTTTCGGCATTCATATCGATCCATTTGATAACCGACATCGTTTACCTCCCCTTGAACGAAAGGGGCACCCGAACTTTCATGGCGCGGGTGCCCGGATTGGCTGAGTATGCCGTGGGTCAGCTTCCGCTCGCTGAAGTTACCGCGGTCACCCAGGCGTCGTAAGCTTCAGCGCCAACCTCATCGCGATATTGCAGGCGAACGCTTTCGGTTTTGTCGGCAAAGGCCTGTCGCTGCTCTGCAGTCAGCTCCAGAACCTCAACACCGGCGGCGCGGATCTGTTCCAGCTGTTCGGCATCTTCGCTGGCGACCAGCTCAGCCTGATGATCACGTGCGGCGGCCATCGAGTCCCGAACCAGTTGCTGATGCTCCGCAGGCAGTGAGTCAAAGAACGTTTTGGAAATGACCGGCATGTATACAGCAAAGACATGGCCCGTGGTCGAAAGGTATTTCTGCACCTCGTAGAAACGCTGTGAGGTAATGATCGCCAGCGGGTTTTCCTGCCCGTCGATCACGCCTTGCTGTAGGGCGGAGTAGACCTCGCCAAAGTTCATCGGCGTCGGGTTGGCCCCGAGGGTTTCGAATGTTGCCACATGTGCCGGAACCTTCATAGTACGCAGCTTGACACCTTCGAGGTCTTCGGGTGTCGCGACCGGACGGACATTGTTGGTCACATTACGCACACCCAACTCAAGCCAGCCAAGACCGACCAGACCCTGGTTCTCAACCCGCCCGAGCATTCCATCACCGGCGTCACCATCAAGTACATCAAAGGCGATGTCTTTCGAGGCGTACATGTAGGGAAGCTCGATCACGGCAAAGGCCGGATCCCAGCCTGCGAAGAAAGAAGACGGGGGAATGGCCATTTCAAGAACGCCGGTTTGAACGCCCTCGATCATCTCACGATCGGGGCCCATCTGCGACGAAGGGAAGATCTGAACGTCGATCTCACCGTTCGAGCCGGCTTCGACCAGTTCTTCAAACTTAAGTAGCGCGCGATGCATGTGAAACGCTTCTGCGGCGCCATGACCGACCTTTATGACTGTTTCAGCAGATGCTGCAAAGGCAAGTCCGGCAGACATGACGACGCCTAGCGCGAGTGTTGATTTCTTGAACAAGGTATCCTCCCAAGGATTTGGTTAGCATTTTTCGATCTATCATCTGAGATATCAGATATAATATAGAAATCAAGCCTACATGTGCTATTGTGATAGAAAGGCGAAAAAGGACGAAGTGAACATGACCGAGATATTGCAGATCAAGCGACCGGATTCGTTGAGCAAAACTGCCGAAGATCATATCCGCAAGGGCATTATCAATGGCGCGTTTCGGCTGGGTGAAGCACTGCCGGAAGTGAAGCTGTCAAATGCCATGGGCATCAGCAAAACTCCGATTCGCGAGGCGCTAGCAGCTCTGAACCTGCAGGGTCTCGTTCAGATCTTTCCGCATCGAGGGGCTTTTGTTTTCTCCCTTGCTCAAGAGGACGTGGTGCAGCTTTGCCAGTATAGGCTCATTCTCGAATCTGCAGCTTTGGAGCAGGCGCTTGATAAGGCTTGCACCGTTCTGATTGATGAGCTTTCTGCAATTGTTTCGAAGATGTCTGAAGCGCGGGAGGCGGATGCATTCGAGCAGTACTTGGAACTTGACGCAGAGTTTCACGACGCCTTTTTCAGATACTGCGGCAACAGCTATCTGCAGGATGGTTATCAAAAAGTCAGCGATATCGTCCAAACTATGCGGACCCATTTGTCCAAGCGTTCCGATCGAACGACGAAGTCGTTTAAGGAACATCAAGCGATCACAGTGCTTCTAAGCGAGGGTAAGGTCAAAGCGGCAAAGAACACCCTCAAACGGCAAATCACTCGCGGTGAGCGTTCCTATTCCGATTTGGTTGGTGTCAATCAAGCATAGATGTCTTGGCTACAGAACCCTGTGTGCATTAAAGGCACATTGGACTGCATTCTTGCCCAAATGGGGTTTTGAGCATACAGGCCCTTTCCCCGGAGGGATTTATCCTACGGGTTCTGTGACAGGGATGCCAAGAGCGGTGTAGCGGTTGAGCACCGCGATCCGGACTTGGAGCTCAGCGACCTGCCGGTCGAAGTCTCGGGCCATAAGGCCCTGGCCAAGCAGTTTGACGCAGTTCATCTTCGTTTCGGCGCGGCTTCTGGGGTGGTATCCGGTCAGCCGCCGCCACAGTGCTCGACCCAGGCATTTGCAGGTCCTTGCTGCCTCGTTTCGGGCAATGGTGCCAGCAGTGTTTGGTTTCCACGGTTGGGCATTCTTGCGCGGTGGGATGATGGCATCGGCTCCACGA
>NZ_JBGOSH010000025.1:0-34828 GCF_041537925.1 Ruegeria hyattellae
TGAAAGAAAGGAAAACTATCAAGCAAAGAACTCTTAAACTGCGACGCTTGCTCAATCTCGGGCGCGCCGCGTAAGATCACAATCCATGAGCCAGACTAACCTGAATGCTGTCAGCTCAATCGGACCAATTCATTGGATGACGGGCATCTGACACACCCGGAGCCAGGGCACGAAACGAAGCTGTTCGATCTTCAAAGTACCTCGGTCGCGCATTGTGGCGGCAAATCACCGGATATCATCGCCGAAGCCGCGTCGAAACAAAGATGCATTGTGGGAAACTGCTGGGTCAACGCCTTTCCGCGCGTGACTTCGATCGACAGGTCGCGGAAATCCAAATCCGCGCCGCGATCCTCAACGCCTTCACGACACTTGGCATTCCAAAGACACCGACCGTAGGCTAAATCCGTCCGGTCTCAGGGGAGATCCGAACTCAACCCGACTTGTGCAACAAAGCCGGTACCATCTTCAAAAGTTAACCGGGCACTTGAGGCTCATTGCAGATGCCGTAATTGCGCCAGCTTTCCAGCCATTCGTTGCGTACGCAAAACCCGATCATCGCTGCACTCAGAGAGACCCATCATCAGGCCAAAAATGACAGTCTTTGATGCTCTCAGTCCAAGTGTTCCGATAACAGGGACTTTGCATGTGACCAATGAGCATGAGCCGCCGGTCGAGCATAGGCGAGCACTTTGTCACCGGCTTCCAACTTCGGGGCATCCGTCTGCCGTACAGCCACACCATTGTGCGAAACGATCAATAGCTCCGGATCGAGCCCTAAGTTCTTTTGTACAACGTGCTCACACAGCTGGCGGCCATCTGGAGCTTCGTACAAAATCTCGTAGGGCAGATTCTTCATCCAACCTATCCGCAACATAAGACGCGCGACCCAGTCGCACATAACGATGTCGAGCCATTTACTGGAAGCCAGCACAACAATCGCGACAACAGAAGCTACCAATGCAAAAACTTGCAATACAACGCCCAATCTGTCTTCGATCGAAGCCACCGTAAGAATAACCGTTGAAGCGAGCGAGACGATCCCAAGATGCCCTGTGAACATCAGTAGCGTTAAGACGCGCCGCCGCACCGGATGGTGCATCGTGCCCTCGGCCTCTGACGTTGTAAAACCAGTTCCCGTTAGCGCAGAAATAGCCTGGAACCGGGCCACGGGTTGGGGCAACCCGGTCAGGCGCAGTGCAACCCCGGCTACGCGAACGATGGCCAAAGTTACCGCCAGAAGAAACAGCACTGTCAGCGCACCAATCATGAGTTGAAGCCCCTGGTTTGCTTAGACGAGCTCTGCATCTGTCATGATCTCAACCAATGCCGGGCCGTTGACGTCGAGAGCCTGTTTGATGGCCGCCTCAATCTCAGCCGGGTCCGTGACCTTGACACCGTGTCCGCCGCAGAGGCGGGCAAAGGCAGCAAAGGACGGATTGTGCAGCTCAGTCTCCCATACCGGCCATTCGCCGGAACGCTGCTCTTTAGAGATCTTACCAAGCTCGCCGTTGTGCAACAGGATATGCGTGACATCCATGCCGTATTTCACGGCTGTGGTGAAATCCATCGGATATTGTCCGAACCCGCCATCTCCGGAAATTGACACAACCTTTCGCCCACGCAAACATTCAATGTCTTGTGTCGCAGCCCAGGCCCCCATTCCGGCGGGGAACCCAAACCCGATGGACCCCAGGTAACCAGACATCAGCACGTGCTGCGTGCCCTTTGTTTCCAGGTAACGGCCGAAGGAATAGGTGTTGTTTCCCACATCGACCGCAAAGATCGTATCATCAGGTACAAGTTTTCCCAGCGCCTCGAAGACCGTAAAGGAGTGAATGCCCTTGCCGAGGTCTTCGGTAAGACGCGTTTGCTTCTCTGCCCGCCAGATCTTCCAGCGTTCGGCCAGTTCAGTAATCTGATCAGCAGCGTCGGCGTTTCGAGCCGACACCACATCAAGTGCCTCGCAAAATGCACCAACTTCACCCCAGACCGGCAACACCACGGGATGGAACTTGCCCAGTTGCATGCGATCATAATCGACCTGAATGATTACTTTGCCCTTCTCGATTCCGGTATGGTTCGAAAAACTTGCGCCCAAAGCGATAATCAAATCCGCCTCGTTCATGAACCAACTGGCAATTGGAGTCCCTGATCGCCCCAGGACCCCACCCGCGTTGGGATGATCGTCCGGAACGAGGCCTTTGGCTTTGAACGTGGTTAAGACCGGTGCGCCCAATCGCTCAGCCAGGTCAGCCACCTGGTCTCTTACATCAAATGCGCCGTACCCTACCACAATGACCGTTCTTTTCGCGTTTTCGATCATATCGGCCGCTTTATCCAGATCGCTTTGCGCCGGACGAATGGCCGCCTGGGTAACGCGACCCTCAGGTGAGCCAGCTACTTGGTCTGATGGGACCGTCTGAACGTCATCAGGGAAAATCAGATGTGAAACATTCTGTTCGACCAGAGCTGTCTTACAAGCAAGCGAAGCCAGCTCTGCATGGTTTGAACTGCTCAATACTGGCTGCGAAAACGCAGATACCGCTTGAAACGCAGACCGAAGGTCAATGTCTTGAAATGCGCCCGGTCCCATGACCTGGGTTTGAACCTGTCCGGTCAGTGCCAGAATTGGAGCGCGATCAACCTTGGCGTCCCACAAGCCTGTCATGAGATTTGTCGCCCCAGGCCCCGCGATCGTCAGACACGCCGCCGGGCGTCCGGTCAGCTTTCCGTAAGCTGACGCAGCAAAGGCCGCAGCACCCTCATGACGGATGCCGTAATACTTCAACCTGCCGTCCACTACCGCTAAACGGATCGCGTCAGACAGACCAAGATTTGAGTGACCGACCATACCAAAAACGGATTTCAGACCCCAGTTGGTCAGTGTTTCGACTATGACATCCGTCACCGTGCACTCATGCGGTGGTTCCGGTTCAATTCCAACGAAGATTTCGCCATCGCGAATGTCCACGGGATACATTTGCTGCCCGGTGTCTTCGTGTCCTCCCGGTGGCTTGCCGGTTAGCGGATCAAAATCCCAACCGTGCCACGGGCAACGGATCCAGCATTGGTCATCAACGCCTTTTTCGATAGAGCCTTCACCCAGGGGACCACGCTGATGGGGGCAATGATTGTTCATTGCAGCCCATTGCCCATCGAAATGCACGAGACAAATAGACGTGGTGCGCGCCGTCACCGTCTTGACACGCCCTTCGGGCAAATCTCTTATGTGCCCCACACAGATCCAATCCAAATTTTCTTCAGCCATGGTCGTCTCCTGCATCGGGTTTAGGTGTGAGGCGGTCGTACAGTTTCTGTGCCAGGGTCAGCACCAGAAAACATCCGACGGCCCAGATAATAAGTTCAAACGGCGCGGCCTCGGTTCCACGCAGCCATCGTCCCAAAAGCCCGCCCTGCGGCCGCAACGCCTCTATTCCCAGTAGCCCGGGCCGGGGCCAAAGCGACAGAAACCAAAGTCGGGATAGATAGACCAAGACGGCCGTGAGGATTGCGGTGACGGCGAGAAAGAAGGGCTTTCGCATCACTTCACCGCCTCCACAGAGGCCGGGTCCGCACGGAATACAAGCAGATCGCCACGGCGCTCAATGTCGCCCTCAATCGTGATGTACTCTCCAACAACGTCATAGAAGGACTCGGGTAGCAAAGTTCCATCTGGTCCTGTAACCAGTAGGAACTCGGATCCATCGACGGGATTTGAAGATACAAAAACCGGGGGCACCCCGCCGATCAGACATAGGTTGGCGCAGGCCTTATGGGCAAGACCGGTGCCCGGGTGCATCGCACCAGCAAGGCATTTCCCGTCGCAGATTTCACCGGCCAACTGCCACCGCCCCAGCGGTTCGATGCCTTGTTCAGTTGCTGTGCCTTCAACCGCCGACAATCCGTTCTGTCCACCGCGTAGCTGCAGCATGTTAAGGTCACCACGCTGCAATACCACGCCAGAAACCTGCGCAAGCTTGCCCTCTAAAGGGATCGCGCGCCGATCAACGCTGGACTTTCCCTGTCCCGACAACATCAGGGTTGTGCCCGGTTTGATACGGTCATTCCCTTCGGTAACGCGCACCAAAGGATATGGGGTCAATTCAATAACGCCGGTCACCGTCTGTCGACCATAGTCAAACCGGAACGCACCCGGTCCGGGATCATCCTGCGACAGGCCCATTGTCATTCCGACTCCGGCCATCGCGGCCATGAACAGTGCGCACACGCTTATCAGCCAGTGTCGGAGCTTTTTGGGAACTGGCAGATACCCAACGAAAAACGGGGGAGTTTTGTCCTTCATCTCACGTAACTCCGCCTAAACTGCCACAGGATCGACAGGCGTGCCTGGGGGATTGGCATCAGGATCGACCTGTACCATTTGTCCCTTCACCCGCAGATTGTAGGTCGGCACTTTTTCGGTGAATGGCGCAGGTGAACGCCCGTTTCGAACGTCATATTGAAATCCGTGCCATGGGCAGGTCACGAGGCATTTGATGACCCTGCCCTCGCCCAGCGGTCCGTTCTGATGTGCGCAGGCATTGGATATCGCGCTGAGTTTTCCTTCCATCAAATAGACGGCAACACGGTCACCATTTGGCAGCAGTTTGATTTTTGCGAAGCCATCCTGAAAGTCGGACTTGTCTGCGACGTTTACCCAGTCAGTACCTTCACCGATGGTTTCCTGGTCTCGCGCACGTTCTTTCAAGGCTGCCAGAAGATGAAGAATGCCGACGCCGGCGGCACCGACAAGGAAAAGGACGATAAATCCTTGATGTTTTTGGTCCTGCATGATGCCCAAACTGACATGTGCCACAACTGAAAGGTAAGCGGGATAGATCAGGTAATGAATGCGTTTCCATACTGGCGGAGATAGGAATTTCATCCAGAAATCGTGGCTGGTTGCGGACAGAACAATAAGAACCGTCAGGGCAAAGACACCAAAAAACTCAAAGGGGAATCCGACCAGTTGCCCATATGAGGTGTTCGAAAACAGCAAGGCTTCGTATTTGTTGGAGTTCGAGAACGCAAAGTACCAGTCAATGATGTAGGACGCGTGGGTCAAAGCCACAAAGACGGTCATCACGCCAAAATGCCGGCGATTATAAAGCAATGGCAAAAACCTGCGGTCCAGACGCGCAAGTGGACCGATACACAAAATCACCGTCAGCATTGTGAAGGCGCACGCGCCAAATGCCCGGGCGTTGAATACCTGACGATTGATCGGCGGCTCATAACCCAACAAGCCGGGCGAGGCATACAAGAAAATGTACAGGAACAGACCCACCCCTGCCAGCATGACGCCATCGTAGATCCATTTGTTGTTGTTCCATTGAACAGGGATGTACTTGACACTCACTGCGATACCTCTTGAGGCGCTGATATCTGAATGGGCTCAAAATCTGCGGGCCATGTCTGACGCACAAACAGGCCCGTCCCGATGATCAGGGCAATGGCAACAGGCAGCATGAAGCCCACAGTCAGATGGCTTTTGAGAGGGGGGTGGTAACGGGCTGACCAGACGTCGGTGCCTGTTTCGTATCGGTACCAGCGCCACAATACCAACGGCCAGATTACCAGAATGCCTGGGATCAAAAGGGGGCGAAACAAGTAAGCTCCGCGCGCGTCTTCGTCGACCCGGTCGATACCGAAGGTTAGAAACACGGCTGCGACAGAGGCGCCGATATAGGCCCACACACGCACCGCCATGAAAATCGCTTCTGCCGCGTTCAAGAAAGGCCTCCGAAGCTGACCCCGGATAGATCTGCCATATCTTTCTTCCAGGTAACCAGATCGTCTACGTTGAACTTTGACAGATGATCATGGCCACATGCCCGGGCCATAACTTGCATCAACTCAACTGAAGCGTCGAAAAAATTCGCCAACTGCAAGGCGGAGCGGTCAACCTGCAAGCGGCTCACCAGGTGGGGCTTTTGGGTTGCGATGCCGACAGGACAATTGTTCGTGTGACATGCGCGCATCGCCAAACACCCGATTGCTTGCATGGCCGAATTTGACACCGCGATCGCATCGGCGCCCAGTGCCATCGCTTTGATGAAATCGGCAGGTTTCCGAAGGCCGCCGGTAATTACTAAAGTTACATCGCTGCGGTCCAGCCGATCCAAATGCGCGCGTGCCCGCGCAAGGGCCGGGATCGTGGGCACCGAAATGTTGTCGCGGAATATGATCGGCGCTGCGCCCGTACCACCGCCTCGACCGTCGAGAATGATGTAGTCCACACCCACGGCCAAAGCCGCGTCGATGTCCTTTTCAATGTGTTGTGCACTCAATTTATATCCAATGGGGATTCCACCTGTCCGATCCCGCACCTCATCTGCGAAGTCTTTGATTTGCTTGACCTCGGTCCAATCTGGAAACCGCGGAGGAGAAATGGCCGATGTTCCGGGTTCCAAGCCGCGAACCTGGGCAATTTTACCTTGGACTTTGTTTCCCGGAAGATGTCCTCCGGTGCCGGTCTTGGCCCCCTGCCCGCCTTTGAAATGAAAAGCCTGGACACGGTCCAACTTGTCCCAGTCGAAACCAAAACGGCCCGAGGCCAACTCGTAAAAGTATCGACTGTTTGCCGCCTGCTCTTCAGGAAGCATGCCGCCCTCACCAGAACAGATGCCGGTGCCAGACAATTCAGCGCCGGTTGCCAGCGCCACTTTGGCGGTTTCAGACAAGGCCCCGAATGACATATCAGAGACAAATAGGGGGATTTTAAGAGTAAGTGGTTTTTGGGCATTTGGGCCGATGACAACCTCGGTTCCAACGTCATCATCGTCTAATAGCGGTGGCTTGGCCAATTGGGCCGTGACAAGTTGGATGTCAT
Organism: Ruegeria hyattellae; assembly: GCF_041537925.1. Classification (NCBI taxonomy): domain Bacteria; kingdom Pseudomonadati; phylum Pseudomonadota; class Alphaproteobacteria; order Rhodobacterales; family Roseobacteraceae; genus Ruegeria; species Ruegeria hyattellae. The sequence goes on from NZ_JBGOSH010000025.1 coordinate 6,833, forward strand.
CCCAATCTGGCAATTCACCACGCGGTACCCCCATCGAAGCAACGGCGCCATGGTGGCCAGTTTTTTTGAGGCCACTGCGCGCATATTGACGTATCAGATCGTTGTAGGGCTCTTCCTCAGTGCCATGGCTGGTGTCCGCATACAGACCAAGGTAGGCCTTTCTGTTAAAGGGTTGGGGGTTGTCTTTCGCCCAATCGTCGATCTCATCTGCATCCACGCAAATGTCATCGCCCTCCACCCAAGAGGTAAATTTCGGCAGTTTTTCTTCGTTGGCGTAGGCGGATACACCAGTGTCCAATCGGTAGTCCCAATTATGTACGCCACAAATCAAATCCTTCCCGCGAACATGCCCGTCAGCCATGAGTGCCCCACGATGCAGACAGCGCCCGTAGAACACCGAAATTTCCTCGTCAAAACGAACAACAACCAAATCAACCTCGCCGACCAAGGCGTATTCAGGTTTGCGGTCAGCCAGTTCGCTCGATTTGTAGATGACGGTTTTTCGCATTTTGCTTCCTACTGTTGGTGGCGACTTGTGATGATGGGTTTGGCGCTGTCTTGAATATCTTGCGTTTCGGCTGTGGCACCGAGTTCAGTGATCTTGCCGCCGTACCACCGTGCGGCGGGGGCAGCCGTGATCCCGTGCAACACAGCGCTGATCCAAACAGCATTAATCGCTGTATGGAGAATCTGGTCGCCAAACACGTCAGGTATCTGGTCAACGATAAGCAAGGCAAATAGCGCGGTAGCCAAGCCTCGCGGTCCAAACCAGCCAAAGAATAAGCGCGTAAGCGGGGATGCATCAGTGCCCAACAGTGAAACCCATATGGCCAAAGGTCTGACCACAAACAGGCTGACCAGAATAACTGCCAGCATCGACCAGCTCAAATGCGCGATGGCTTCGGGAACGAGTGCGGCCCCCAGCAAAAGGAATGAACCCCACGCCAACAGTTGCCCTTCGCTTTCTGTGAATTCGTAGACAAATTTGCAGGCACCTTTGATCAAGCCGCCAAGGGTCAATCCAGCTACGAAGGCGGCAATGAACCCGTTTCCACCGATTTGGACCGCGGCAAGGTAGGCCGTACCCGCCATCGCAAGAGCCCCAACGCCTTCATATATTTCCGCAGTAGTGTTCAGGGCCTTTGCGCGCAGAAGCATCCAGCCACCGAGTGCGCCAACTATCATGCCAACAATTGGGCCCAACACTATTTGCTTGAGGCCGAATACCAGCCACGCCCCTCCATCCACACTTGTTTCAGCGGCGGTCAGACTGGCGAAAAACAAGATAACCGGTAAAGCAAGCCCATCATTCAGGCCACTTTCGACCGTAAGGGCCCGCCTGGGTCGGATCGGTACATTTGGGTTTGTCACAACGGCCTGACCCAGTGCAGCATCTGTGGGAGCGAGGACCGCAGCCAGCAAGGCAACGGCAACAAAGGGCCAGGTTGGTAGCAGCAGCAACCCCGCAGCTGCCCCCAGCACGATAGAGACAGGCAATCCGACAAGTAACATGCGCGTTGGCCAGATATGGCGTTTGCGCAAGGCCACCAGATCAGTCTGCGCAGCGTCCAGAAAAAGAAGAACGACCAGCGTAACTTCTGCCACCGGATGTAGCAGGGTATGACCTTGATGCTCAGATACCAGTCCCGACACGGACAGCACAAAGCCAATCGCAAGGAAGACCATAGGCGCGGTTACGCTTGTGAGCGAAAGCCTCTGGGCAATCATCGCAAATACAGCCGTCGAGACACAGATAATCAGAAAGCCTGTCATGTATCCAACTTGTCCTCACCTCGTTGCGTAAACACTGCAGGCAACGATGAGTTAGATGCGTATCACAACAGGTTGGTTACACTTGTCCCGAATTTTAGCTTAAGAAAGTTGCATCTTGCTATTTTCAGATCAGTAACCTGTGTTGGGTAACTGCGTGGGAATTGGTCAAAGTTTGGTTCTGCATAATCAAGGCAGCAGGTATGAACAAAGTGAGGGCGGATAGCGAAATCGCAGGTAAGTTTGGCCTGTCGGATGTTTCCGTTTTCGTGCGGGCACACACGGATTGGATGCTCGCCGTTTCCTATCGCATCCTTCAGGATCGCGGGCATGCGGAGGATGCTGTCCAGACCGCCTTTTCCAAAATATTTGCAAAGATCGGTGACTTCGAAGAGCGATCTGACATCAAATCATGGATGCACAGAATCGTCATAAACGAAGCGCTGATGGCGCTCCGCAAAATCAAGCGGTTGCAAGAAGATCCCATCGAAGATCTTCTTCCCGTATTTGACACGGCGGGGTGCAGAATTGAGTATGGTCAGGAACCCACTGAAACACCTGAAATGTTGCTTGCGAATGCCCAGACGCATCAAACAATCAGGTCAGCTATCATGGATTTGCCCGACGACTACCGTATCGTTCTGTGCCTGCGAGACATCGAAGGACTGACAACAAAGGAAGCCAGCGACTTTCTTGGGATAAGCGAAGCGAATGTGAAAGTCAGATTGCATCGGGCCAGAGCCGCACTAAAGAAGCTCTTGGAACCATTGGTAAAGGACAAATTGCTGTGAAACGCGATGCCCCAGAAGCGACCACGCGTCCGTTGGCTGCAATCATGTTTCGTTTGCCGCTGATGATTGACTGCGCCACATTCGAAAAATTCATCATGGACTATCTTGAAGGCACACTGCCCAAGCGTCAGAAGTTTGTATTTGATCTGCACCTCCGTCTTTGTCGCGAATGCCGTATCTACTTGGCCGAATACAAGGCTGCGATCGAGCTTGCCGCGTCACAACAAGACGTGCCGTTTTCCAAACTGAATGTCGGAGACGTACCGGAAGATCTGATTAAGGCAATCATCGCGGCACAAGCAAAGTAAGATGTTGCATTGGCTCATTTGACCAACTCCTAACGCAAGACTTGAAGTCCCTCTCAGGTATCCTGAATATACACAGATATAAGACAGCCGATCCATCGGCTCGCCGTGGATCACCGAGTCAGAACTCGAAAGTTGATGTCAGATTCAACCTACTTTCCATTGTTTCTGGAACTGCTTTGTAACGTTTCTGAGGTATGGTGCATCTAACATACGACTTGTGTGGTGAGCTGCGAGGGAAAATGGCTAAGAAAAAAAAGAGTGTCTGAAATGATTGATACTCAATCGAGTGACTATGGTGCCTACCCGATTTTCAAAAGAAGCTACTCTGACGATTTTGAACCAAGTGATTTGTATCGAGCCAGCCTACCGGATTTACAAAACGGACCGGCCAGTCTGATCAAAGGTGCGCGCCGAAAAATTCAAAAAGTAGGCATCTCTAACTTTAGGCTGCCAATGAATTTCCGCACACGCTCAGATGAACTGGTAAGAATCGAAGTGTCTGTTTCCGGCGCGGTTTCGCTTGAGGCAAACAAAAAAGGCATCAACATGAGCCGAATAATGCGCAGTTTCTACAAGAAATCGGACCATCTTGTGTCACTCGAAATGCTCGATGACGTTGTTGCTGCCTACAAGCATGATCTGGAGAGCACTGGTGCGCAAATCAAACTCAGCTTCTCCTATCCGGAGTTAAAGCCTTCGCTAAGATCCGGAATACAGGGTTACCAATACTACGCCATTGCCATGGAACACATTCTTCAAGATGATAAAATAGTGCGAACTTGGCATGTGGAATATGTGTATTCTTCGACCTGCCCTTGCTCACTCGAACTTAGTGAACACGCACGTATGACAAGAAACCAACTGGCAACCCCCCATTCGCAGCGATCCAAGGCCATAATATCGATTGAGGTCCTGAATAACTCCCTCTGTTTTGAAGATGTCATAGATCACTGTCGAATGGCTGTCCCTACTGAGACCCAGACGATGGTAAAGCGAGAAGACGAGCAAGCGTTCGCGGAATTGAATGCAGCCAATCCCATCTTTGTCGAAGATGCTGCGCGGCTGTTTGCAGGGCAGTTGGAAGCCGACGAAAGAATTGGGGATTTCAAAGTGTATACTTGCCATGAGGAGAGCTTGCACAGCCACGACGCAATCAGTGAACTTTGGGCAGGGACAACCTTTTCGGAAGGAATTTAACTCTGAACTCGAAAAGATGCCCAGTCAACCACGCCTTCGAGACAGTGCGTACTCACGGGTCGATTGCGGCCCAAACCGGTCACTGAATGAAGCTTTCAACGCTGCGACGCGGCCCGTCATAGGAGACATTCGCTGCGGCTGCAAAGCTCCGGGTCTGATCAACTCACACATAGCGAAGAAGCAGCCGCTCGAGCTCAATCAACGAGTGGCTATTTTGTCGCTTTGCCCGGCGGCTCAGGTGGCGCGCAGCTTGCTCGATAGGAGACTTCGCTTGGGCAATGGAGTATCTTGAAGATCTCAGCATCCTGAGAACGTCAATGGCCGATCATACGCACACAAACGAAACCTTCGTTGCAGATTTTTCCCAGCGCATTGGGCGCTCCGATTTTGAGGACCGCGCAGCGCGAGGGGCAGCCGCATTGAGAGCGATGGGCGCAGGGGAAGACGTGCCCGTGGCAATCATTATGCGAAACGATTTGACCCACCTGGAGATCATACGCGCGGCGGCTCTGGCCGGAACAGTGATCGTCGCGTTGAACTGGCACGCAGCCGTCGAAGAGGTCACTGATATTTGCGACGATAGCGGCGCGGAATTCGTGATCGTTCATCGTGACTTCATCGAGGCTCTGCGCCCGGCCTTAACGGGCCGCCATGTCGTTGGTGTACGTCCTGGCCTTGCGCTTTGCGAGGCCTTCAACATTGATCCAAGTGTAGCCCGCGGCAGTGCAGAGTTCCCGGAATGGAGCACCCTGTTGGAGGCGCAGACCCCAATAGGACAGCGCGCCCCGATGCGCCCCCTCCTGCGCTACACGTCCGGCTCGACCGGCAAACCAAAGGGTGTCCGGCGCCTTCAACCCGGAAAGCGCAAGAACTTTGAGGATGTCTTGCAACGGGTCGGCTCAGAGATGCTTCAGCTGGAGCTGGGCGCACGGTTCTTTACGGCGGCACCGATTTATCACTCCGCCCCGTCAACGCTCACAAACGCGGCCTTGGTCGCCCCCGGCGTGTCGACCGTATTGGCTCCTAATTTTGACCCAGAGGACTTTCTGGCCACGATTGAAGCAGAGAAAGTGACCCACGTTTATTTGGTTCCAACCATGATGAGTCGGTTGTTGAAATTGCCCGAAAGCTTGCGCGAAAAATACGATTTGTCATCTGTGAAATTCGCAGTGTCGACAGGATCTCCGTGGGCTCATGACCTGAAGGTTGCCATGATCGACTGGTGGGGACCCGTCTTCTGGGAAAGCTATGGCGCGACCGAAATTGGGTTCATGACCATGGTGTCGTCCTCTGAGGCGCTCGCCAGACCGGGAACGGCAGGGCGGATGCAAATGGACGCCTCGATCATGATATTGGGTCCGGACGGAAAAAAGCTTCCGACCGGAGAGGTCGGCGAAATCTATGTCCGCATGGATGCGTTCGGAGGCTTTGACTATTCCAACGACCCGGACGCGCGCGCGAATGTCGAGAAACACGGGCATTACTCGGTCGGTGACCTGGGACGCGTCGATGAAGAGGGCTACCTGTTCATCACAGATCGCAAGAAGGACATGATCATCTCGGGTGGGGTCAACATTTTCCCCGCCGAGATCGAGGGCGTGCTGATGCGTGCGCCGTTCATCTATGATGTGGCGGTCTTCGGCGCGCCTGACCCTGAATTTGGGGAACAGGTTGTGGCAGCCATCGAACCCACTGCGGGCTGGCTCCCGGACGTGGCGGAAGTTCTAGCATTCCTGGATGGCAAATTGGCGCGTTTAAAACACCCACGGATCGTGGACTTCCACGAGGCCTTGCCCCGTGAAGACACTGGAAAGATCTTCAAGCCAAGACTTCGGGAGCAGTATTGGAAAGATGTCGTCCGAAAGATCTGATTGAACAAAATAGCTTATCTTAACTTCCGAAGTTGCCGATGCGGCGCATTTCGTGCCCTTCAAGAAACACTCAGCCATTTCAGTCCCTTAGGGCACCAGGTTTCGCCCATTATTGCGCAATCATCTGCATGGCCAAGTCAACTGCTTCGGAAATGTCATCCGCCACAAAGGATGGTGGTGGGCTATACCGCTTTTCCTCGCCAGCGCGATACTTTCCGGTGCGCACCAGGATGGTCTTGCCAGCTCCTGCTTTCAGCGCGCCAGCGATGTCGTTTTCCGCGTCATCGCCTATCATAATGACCTCCGCAAGCGGCAGTTTCATACTGTCTGCAGCAGCGCGGAAAAACGTTGTTGACGGCTTTCCCAAGACCTGAGCTTCAACTTGGGCCGCATACTCAAGGCCATGGACGAAAGCTCCGGCATCAAGACTAAGCTCTCCGTCGACATCACGAAATACGCGGTTCGCTGCAAGCGCCAAGAACGGGGCACCTTGGTTAAGATCGCGAAACGCTGCATTTAGGTTTTCGAAGTCAAAGAACGGCCCTGCATCACCTACCACCACAGCGATGGGATTTCCCGAAACGACGCTGTCGAAATCTTCAGTCAAATCTGGGTGCTCCAAAAGATGTGGCGAGTACCCATTTTCATTCAACCAATCACACGTGGCCTGAGAAGGCGTAATGACTTCGTTTGTTTCGACCGCGAAGCCGAAGTGATTAAGCCTCTCGACGATTAGACGCTTGGGTCTGCGAGTGGTGTTTGTAAGAAAGCGAATCGGGATTTCATTCGCTCTGCACCGAACCACTGCTTCCTTGGCACCAGAAATCACTTGTGTGCCGTTATAAAGTACGCCCGATATATCAAGGAGAAGACCAATAGCCATGATAGCTTAATGCTAGAGCAGGTCTTCTGATTTGATCAAGCAGAAGACACAATCGGGGGCGAGCACGGATGTATTTTGTCTCCGCATCGATGCTATGCACGGCCCTTAGGCGGCATTGAACAGAAAACTGAAATGCTGCGGTAGCAGCCCGCATTGTTGCCATTCGCGGGCAGCGCAGTACTCTAGCATGAGGCAAGTAAATCCACCTCTTCGCGGGGTCTTAGTCAGTTGCGTTCGATGCGAGAGAACCGCCCTACGACAATGGCCGTGCGAACGGTAGCGACCGGGTAAACCCAGTTGAGGAGGGCCTCATGCTATTAACAGGTCTCGCGACAGGGTCGACAGTATGCGGCAACCACCACCCGTTACAACCGCAACTTCTTCTAACCGAACACCAAACTGACCTGGCAGATAGACACCCGGCTCAACCGTAAAAACCATGCCTTCCTCAAGTACCAAATCGTTGTTGCCGGTCAGGTAGGGGGGTTCATGTATTTCAGACCCAAGCCCATGACCTGTGCGGTGCGTAAAGAACGCTCCATACCCAGCCGCGTCGATGACATCGCGGGCGGCCTTGTCGATCATGCGCGCATTGACACCGGGCCGAATGGCGGCCAACGCAGCCTTTGTCGCAGCATCAACAAGGTCGTGAACTTCTTGGTACCCTTCGGGTGGGTGCCCAAGGCAGGACATACGTGTGATGTCCGAGAAGTAACCGTCTTTCTTGCCCCCGATGTCGACAACGATCGCATCTCCGGTGCGCACCGGCGTGTCACTCGATAGATGATGCGGGAACGCCGAATGCACGCCAGCTCCCACAATTCCGAAGGCAAAGCGCGCGCCATCTGCTTCGAAACGCACCTTTGCGACCTTGACCAGCTCGCGCTCGGTAATGCCATCGCGCAGGGCATCGCGAATGGCGATGTGGGCCGCGTCGGCAATACGCGCGTTTTCCTGCAAAGCTGCGCCTGGCATCCGGCATGGCGTCCAACAACAATAACGCATGATCGGCGCGCATGGCCTCATCAACAGCAACCGAATTCGGGGCAGGATTTACTGCCCGCAGCGCGTCGGCAAAAGCGGCATCGGGGCCGTCATCATCGCACCATTCCCAGAACGGCAAATCTGTGTGCTGCCGTGCATCCTGCGCATTCAATGTCGGCATAAGGAAACCGGCCTTATCGGGTCCGATCAGCAAAAGGCACGGACGTTCATCAGGATGGGGTGCAAATCCTAGAAGCCAGTGTAGATGCGCACCCGGTGCCAAAGCAACGAGGTCGACACCAATTACATCCATCCGCTCCCGCAGGCGATCAAGTCTGGTCATGTCTTTTCCTCCAATTGCACAATTTCAAACGCTGCGTGCAAATCTGCATGGGCGTCGTCGACCAACCGTTTCAGCAGTGCTACGCGCTGATGGGTAAAATGCCCTGCTTTATCAAGGATATTCACAGTGCCAATGACTAGTCCGTCTTTGCTCACCGGGATGTTCACCACTGCTTCGCAACCCAGCGCATTGATAAGCGCGTGGTCCGAAAAATAGGACGCAAATTCAGCGGTCTGGTTGGCCACAAATGGTTCGCCTCGCTCAAGAACCAATTCCGTCCAGTCATTGCTTCCCATGGGTTTTGTTCCTGTGACTGGATAATCCAGGGGATGTGAGGAATAGGCACGGCGGGCAAGTTTCGCCTTTCTGTCCAAAACAGTGACCGTGAACAGGCGCGCCCCGCATTCGGCATCAGCTACGCGATGCAGCGCCGCAAAAATTTCGTCAGGTGTCATAAAACGCTTTCAAATCAAATGCCGGGAGCGAGATCGCTCCCGGCTTTAACCATCAGTTCTTTTCAACAAGGCGGTAATAGACGTAGTCTGCGTTGGCTCCGTTCACAAAACCCTCGACATTGTCTGCCATCGCAACCTGCTTAACCGCCTGGAACATGATCACAAACGGCGCTTCTTCCTGCATGGCTTGCTGTAGTTCGACATACATCTGGTTACGCTTGTCCGCATCCAGTTCGGCCAAAGCCGTCTTGGTCTTATCGTTGATTTCGGCAGGTGGCATCCATGCGTTACGCCATGTAGTTGTCGACGCGTATTTGTCGTCCGAGTTGTCGGCGTTATAGGCAAAAGCCTTGGCGTTCGAATGCGGATCCATGAAGTCCGGGCCCCAGTAAAGCAGCATCCCCTGGTGTGTACGTGCACGATACTTTGTAATCACCTGCGCACCTGTCCCCGGTAGAATCTCAAAGTTGATCCCGGCTGGTGCAAAGGTCTGCTGCAAGCTGGCTGCCATGTCGGTGAACGGGGCGGAGTTGATCACGTCAAGTTCGATGGTTAGCGGCAGTTCAACACCCGCCTCCTCAAGGATCGCCTTGGCCTTGTCTGGGTCATAGCTGAACGGCGTATCGGTCAAAGCACCGGGGAAACCTTCGGGCCAAAACGCTTGATGCACTTCCATTTGACCATTGAGGAAACTGTCGGCCATTCCGTTGTAGTCCACCAGATAGCGCGAGGCCTCCCACAGAGCTGGATTGGTCAGAGGCTCGTGTTTCTGGTTGAAACTGAACCAGTGCACGGCGGTCTGGGGATAGGTTTCTATTTTGATATCGGCATTGCCCGCAAGACCGACCACCTGATCAGGTGTCAGGTTTTTTGCCATGTCCACGTCACCGGATTCCAGCAGCAGCCGCTGGGTTGCCGCTTCGGGCGCGTGGCGGATCATCACGCGTTCGGTTTTGGGCGCGCCGTTCCAATAGTTTGGATTGGCCTGAAGCATCAAAACTTCTCCCGGCGCATACCGGGCCAGTGTATAGGCCCCGGTTCCGGCACTGTTCTGGTTCATCCAGGCGTGGCCCATGTCGCCATCAACTTCGTTCACCATCGCGGTTTCGAAATCCACGATTGCAGCCGGGCGTGAGGCGAGGACGTTCAACACAAAAGATGGCGCAAAATCACCATCCCAACGCACCGTGACCGTGTTGCCGTCAACTGTAACCATCTCTTCGATGTTGTCGGCGGACCAACCGAGGTTTTCCAGAATAAATGCCGGGGCCTTTTGCAGAACCAGAACGCGCTTCCAGCTTCCGACTACGTCTTCGCCGCGCAGCGGGTTGCCCGATGTGAATTCAACGCCATCACGCAGTTGGAACGCTACAGTCTTGGCATCCGCGTCAATCTCCCAGCTTTCCGCTAGGCCCGGGGCCAGAACGGTCGTATCCTCGGCATCGTACTGGACCAGTTGGTCATAGGTGTTGGTGACATACTCGCCCGAAGTAAACTCATAGGCCGATGCCGGATCGATGGTCACGATGTCGTCGATATTCTGCGCGATCACCAGTGCATTGGCGGGTGTTTCAGCCAATACCGGCGTGGTCGAAAGCGCAACGAGGCTCACCGCCAGCGACTTGGCAACGTCTGGGATGTATTTCATTGGTCTCTCCTGTTGATGTTATGATTGTTTTGTGGACCCGGCTTGGGGCCGAGCAATCTGGGCGACGTGCCGGTCCACAAGAGTTTGGCCGGACCGTTGCCCACATTTTCAAAGGCGTGCGGCGTATCACCCATGAAGTGCAGGCTGTCGCCCTGGTGCAAAACGAAATGAGTTTCATCCAGCGTCTGGCGCACGGTTCCTTCCAGCACGATAATAAGCTCTTCACCGACATGGGCGGTAACTTCGGACGCGTATCCGACAGGGATATGAATAATCAGCGACGATATGGTGCCGCCTGGCAGAACCGTCGAAATATGTTCGTAAGACAACGACGAGTCCGCAAGCGCGAACCGGGGGCGTTCACCTTGCCGAGTCACGCTGTCGGCAGGTTTTGGCGTGGATATGAAGATATCCACGTCCACACCCAGCGTTGCGGCCAGATTGGCCAGTGTTCCAAGGCTGGGTGTCGCCTTATCCCGCTCGACCTGGCTTAGAAAGCCAACCGAGATGCCCGCCTGATCCGCAAGGGTCTGCAACGTCATGTTCGCCTTGCGGCGCAAATCCCTGATGCGTCCACCAAATGCAGGCGGGCGCGCAGAGTCGATTTTGGGCATGGGCTGGGACATGAACTCTCCTGCAATAATTTTTGATATTAGTAAAAAAATTTTGCTCAGTCAAAAATCTTTGATATTGTGGGTGAAACGGAGCCGAACTTGACTCGATCAATCCCTGCCTTCCAGTTCCTTATGACGCTGATCGTGACCTTTCTTGGCCTGCTCGCGATCACATTTGTGATCGGGCGGGTGGTTCCGATTGATCCGGTAGTGGCAATTGTCGGCGACAGGGCCAGCGCAGCAACTTACGAAGCGACGCGGCTTGAACTGGGTTTGGATGATCCGCTTGTCGTGCAATTCATGCGTTATGTTGGCCAGGTGCTTCATGGAGAGCTTGGCATGTCGGTATCCACGGGTCGCCCGGTCGCCGAAGATTTGGCGCGCGTTTTCCCGGCCACGCTGGAAATGGCCACGATCGGTATCATCATCGGTGTGCTTCTTGGTGTTCCGATGGGCGTTTTTGCAGCGTCACAGCAGGGAAAGCTGGCGGATCAGGTAATCCGCGTTATCGGTCTGGCAGGCTATGCCATCCCGGCATTCTGGCTGGGACTTGTTGGTTTGGTGATCTTCTACGCGAACCTGCGTTGGGTTGGAGGTCCGGGTCGGATCGATTTCTTTCTGGATGGTACCGTGCCACCCCGCACCGGTCTTTTGCTGGTCGACAGCATCATCGACGGAAACTGGGACGCACTGGCAAGCGCCGTCCATCATATCATCCTGCCCGCAACGATCCTTGGTTTCTTTGCCCTTGCCTATATCGCGCGCATGACACGCAGCTTCATGCTCGAACAGTTGAGCCAGGAGTATATCATCACGGCACGTGTCAAAGGTGTCCCGGAACGGTTGGTCCTGTGGCGACATGCGTTCCGGCCCATTCGCGTGCAGCTGATTACCGTGATCGGGCTCAGCTATGCCGGACTGCTGGAAGGCTCGGTAATGATTGAAACCGTGTTCAGTTGGCCGGGCATTGGCAACTATCTGACCACGGCCCTTCTGAATGCTGACATGAACGCCGTTCTCGGCGCGACATTGGTGATCGGCGCGGTCTTTGTCGGGATCAACAAAGCATCTGACGCGCTATACCGCCTGCTTGACCCGAGGGCGCGGTCATGACAACGCGCGACTGGTTGCTTTCCGACGATCCCGAAACACGGATGCAGGCCCGGTTGGGACAGTCCTACAGACTGGCCCGTGCATTGGCCCGCAATCCGCTGGCAATGGTCGGGCTCGTCATCATTCTTATGCTGTTGATCGTGGCGGCGCTGGCACCGTGGCTTGCCCCTTATTCACCCATCGCGGGCGATCTGGCCAACCGCCTGCAACCACCGTCCGCAGCCCATTGGATGGGCACCGATGAACTGGGCCGGGACATCCTGTCCCGCATCATTTACGGCGCGCGTATCACGCTGATGATCGTCCTGCTAGTGGCGGTGATTTCGGCACCGCTTGGATTGCTGATCGGCACCGTTGCCGCTTATTTCGGCGGCTGGATCGATCGCCTTCTGATGGGGCTGACGGACATCTTCCTTTCCTTGCCTCGGTTGATCCTTGCCTTGGCCTTTGTCGCGGCCCTGGGTCCGGGGATTGAGAACGCGGTCATTGCCATCGCCATCACCGCCTGGCCGGTCTATGCGCGGATCGCCCGGGCCGAAGTGCTGACATTCCGAAGTGCCGAGTTCTTGGATGCGGTGCGGATGCAAGGCGCATCCTCACTGCGTATCATCGCGCTTCACGTTGTGCCCCTTTGCATGTCATCGACCATCGTTCGTGTTACGCTCGACATGGCCGGGATCATCTTGACCGCTGCCGGGCTGGGTTTCCTTGGCCTGGGCGCGCAGCCCCCATTGCCGGAATGGGGCGCGATGATATCGCGCGGGCGCTCGTTCATACTCGATCAATGGTGGGTTGCCACCATGCCGGGTTTTGCCATCGTGATCGTGTCGCTTGGATTTTGCCTGTTCGGTGACGGATTGCGTGACGTGCTGGACCCAAAACAAAGGTCACGCGGATGAGCTTGCTATCGGTTGAAAACCTGCGCGTCACCTTTCCCTCGGACCATGGCCCGGTCGAAGTTGTAAAGGGCCTGACCTTTGACCTTGGCCGCGAACGGCTAGGCATCGTCGGGGAAAGCGGGTCAGGCAAAAGCATGACGGGGCGGGCCATCATGGGACTGATTCCATCCCCGGGTCGGGTGACGGCTGACCGGTTGGAGTTTGACGGCACCGATCTGCTCCACCTGTCCAATGCCGAAATGCGTCAGATGCGCGGTGCGCGAATGTCGATGGTGCTGCAGGACCCGAAATTCAGCCTGAACCCGGTCATACGCGTCGGCACCCAGATCGAAGAGGCCATGGCCGTGCATGGCGCTGCGCGGCAATCCGAACGCCGCCACCGCATGATGGACGCATTGCGCGCCGTACGTATCGATGACCCTGAACGTGTCGCACACCTATACCCTCACGAAGTGTCGGGTGGCATGGGGCAACGGGTGATGATTGCGATGATGGTGGTCATGGAACCGGCGCTGATGATCGCGGATGAACCCACCAGCGCGCTAGATGCCTCGGTGCGCGGTCAGGTATTAGATATACTGGACGATCTCGTTCAACGCCGGGGAATGGGGCTGATGTTGATTTCGCACGATCTGAACATGGTGGCGCGTTGGTGCGATCGTATACTGGTGATGTACCAAGGCAAAATTGTCGAGGAGCTAGGTTCCGGTGAACTCTACAAAGCCCAGCATCCATATACGCGCGGATTGGTGGCCAGCCTGCCCACGATTGATGAACACCGTCCGCGTCTGCCGGTTTTGGATCGAGGCGCGTTGTGATCCAGGTTCAGAACCTTGCGGTAAAATATGATGAAACTACAATTTTGCATGACGTCACGTTCGAAGTTGCAGAGGGAGAGAGCTTTGCGCTTGTCGGTGAATCCGGGTCTGGCAAATCGACGATCCTCAAGGTGCTTGCCAGGCAAGTCATTCCGTCAAGTGGCGCAGTGCAGATCGGCACCAAACCGCAATTGGGTGCGGATCGCCTGACTTTGGCACGGCAGGTTCAGATGGTGTTCCAGGATCCATATGGCAGTCTGCATCCCCGCCGTACGGTCGATGATACCCTGAGCGAGCCTCTCTCTATTCACCGGTTACCGGATAAAGATCAACGAGTTCTGTCCATGCTGGACGCAGTGGGACTGCCCCGTCGTTTTCGATTTCGCCTGCCGCATCAGTTGTCAGGTGGGCAGCGCCAGCGCGTCGCCATTGCCCGCGCGCTGATGCTTGATCCACCGATATTGTTGCTGGACGAACCCACGAGTGCGCTGGATGTCAGTGTACAGGCAGAGATTCTGAACCTGCTCAAGTCGCTGCGGGAAGAAAAGAACCTGACGTTCCTCCTCGTCACGCATGATCTGCCGGTTGTCAGTTTCTTGTGTGACAGGCTGGCGATTTTGATATCTGGGCGTATCGTGGAACTTGCCGATGTTGCCACGTTGCGTACCGGAAATTTTGCGTCTGACTATGGAAACGAGTTATTTCGACGTTCAGTCGGCAAGTAATTGGAGGCCGCTTGGCTTTGTGAGGCTCCGCAACTGGGCACCCCTGCAACCCAGACACTCTCACCGCCGGGCTTTGAGGAGCTGGCCAGGAAGAGACCGACACGTTGAAAACGTCAATGGCGGGAACGTCAGCACCGTGTCGCCCATCCCGTGATCATTGTCTAATTCCTGTGCTTTTGCATCGTTCGTGTGAAGTGCTGACTTCCATAATTTGGACACTGAGCTATTCCAGCCGCGCTTGAGTCATTCAACCTCCGCCCTCGCAAACCGAGAGTTAATCCTCTTGAACGGTTCCGAGGGGTCGAATGCAAGACGTGATGACTTGCTGAAACGCGCCTACAATGCCGGTAATAGTTTGATATCAGCAACTTGAACGGCCCATAAGAGACGTTGGCCAACCTTTGCAGGTGTCGCAGCGCGGCCCGTCGAAGGAGACATTCGCTGCGATCGCGAGATCGTCACACGCTAGAATCCTGATAAGGTTGGACTGTTCCAGACAGATACGACGCACCGCAGTATCAGCCTCCCAAAGAGTTTGATCACGGACGCTGTTGGCGGCGGCGGTCGTCATCTCGAAGGCCGCGACCCTCACGAGACCTTAGATTGCCTGCGATGCCCTAGACGCCGCCAGAAATCAAGTTTGCGCCTTCGGCCATCGTTCTAACGTGGTTGAGCAAGCCGAGTGGGACCCAATCCATCGTTGGAGCGTCTCGGAGGGTTAGTTTATCTCGCAAGTCTCCAAATCAATTTTCGAGTTCAAGCGGACCCGCAAGCCTCTACAATGTGGGGGTGTGAAGCGAAATGCTTGCGCCTTTCGTAGTTCGATTGATGACTAGTGACCCGCGGTGCCGTTCAGCAACCGAATTTGCAATCGCCAATCCGAGGCCACTCCCATCGGATGGTTCGACTTGCGAGAAGCGCCCGAACGCCGCTTCGCTTTGTTCGGGTTTGAGGCCTTTGCCGTCGTCTTTGACCGTCACAATCGCTTCGCTGTCCGAGTAGGTGATCGTTACAGTGATCTGCGTCAGGCCAGTGCCACCATGCTTTAGGGCATTGTCGATCAGGTTCTTGATCGCTTCGGTTAGGAACAACCTGTCACCAGTTATCTTCAGTGGGTGATCGGGTGCACTAAATTCGAACTCAATTCCGCGCGAGAGAATAGTCGGCCCAAACTCGGCGCAGAGTTCCTGAACGAGCTTGCGAAGATCAAAAGGTTCCAGATCCGGCGCCATTGCAGAATGTTGCAAACGGTCCAGAGACAAGAGCTGATCGGCAACGCGGGCAGAACTACGGGCGGCGCTGACCAGCTCGGATACCCGCTTGTTTCTTTCTTTGGCAGAGGGCGCATCGCGCACCGCTTCGGCCATGGATTGAACCGCAGCCGCCGGGTTGCGCAACTGATGTGCGGCGTCCGAGATAAAGACCTGATGGGCGACGATGCTCGCCTCTACCTTGCCGAATAGAAGGTTCAATGTTCTCACTATGCCAGTTACTTCAATGGGGACCGGGCGTTTTATCTTGCTGAGATCGTTCGGAGACCGCACGGCAATGGCCTCCTGCAGATCAATCAGGGGCCGCAGCCCGCGGGCCACACCGAACCAGACCACCAACGCCAGCGTTGCGAGCAACGTGCCGATCAGTGCGGCGGCGCGAACAGCGAGCTGGCGGGCAAACACCTGCCGGTCCTCGATCCGTTGCCACACCTTGACCGAGGCATCTCCGGTAAGGTTCTCGATCGTCACGCGCTCCCGCACACGAAGAACACGCACATAGTCGTCTCGATATGTGGCTTCGAAGAAGTGGGGGGCGTAGAAATCAGCCTCGTCTGATCTATTGGACTTTGGCGGATACGCATAGCCAGTGATGTAAATGCCACCTGGGCCGGTTGCGTGGTAGAATACCTCGCCACCGCTTGCATCCCGCACAAGATCGCGTGTCGAAGGCAGAAGCGCGTCGCCACCAGAGATGGCAATATCGCGAGAAATCGCCAAAGCAGCGGCCAACAGGCTACGATCAAACAGCTCCTCTGCTGTTTTCTGGGCGACCGTGAATCGCCAGTAGCCCAGCAGGACGGCCATCAGAACCAGTGGGCTAAGGATCAACACGAAGAGGCGCAGTCGCAACGAGGCGCGGCGCATCATGCCACGACCTCAAGCATGTATCCCAGCCCGCGTGCAGTCTTGATAGAGATGCCATAGGCGCCGAGTCGCTTGCGCAAGCGCGAGACATGCGGCTCGACGGCCGTGTCGTCGACATCTGCTCCGACGCCATAAACGTGGTCCGTGAGTTGAGACTTTGAAACAATGCGCCCGCGTCGCTCCAACAGGCATTCCAGCACCGCCATTTCCCGACGCGGCACATCCAGGGCTACACCATCGGCCTTGATCTCGCGCGTCGTGCGGTCGAATTCCAGTCCGCCAATCTGTTCCTGTGCGCCGTAGTCGAGGCTTTTGCGGCGCGAGAGGGCCCGAATGCGCGCCTCCAGTTCGTCCATCTCGAAGGGCTTGACCAGATAATCATCCGCGCCCATGTCCAGACCCGCGACCCGGTCGCTGGTTTCCGATCGCGCCGTCAGCAGGATGACCGGCGCAAAGTCCTCACGATCACGCATTGCGCGCAGGATGTCGAAACCGGATCGCCCTGGCAGGTTGATGTCCAGCACAACCAGATCCGCCCCTTCATGCATCAGAAAGGCATCGGCTTCCTGACCGTCATGCAACACGTCTGCTGCGTGCCCCCGGTCGCGCAGGCGGTAGGCTATGGCATTGGCCAACGCCTCGTTATCCTCGATAATGACGATCCGCATTTCAGCTCCCGCAAGCTTGGCGCAAGGTTGGAACACCATGATTGGCAGATCGCAAGGGGAATCAACCCCGGATGCATAAGCAGTCATGTCGGGATCGGTGGAGCCGGGCTGGTTGTTGGTCAGTAGGGAGGACATAATGACCGATTCTGTTTTCACACGCCGTGCCGTGGTATCGGTGATCGCAGCGGCCGTGCTTGCGGCACCCGCCGCCGCCGAGGTCGATTTTTCGGGTAAAACCATCGAATGGGTGATCCCGTTCTCTGAAACCGGTGGATCGGCCAAATGGGCGAACTTCTTTGCGCCGCTGTTGTCCGAGGAACTGCCGGGGCAGCCGACCGTAGTGGTCAAATTCATGCCGGGTGCGGGCTCGACCAAGGGGGCGAACTGGTTCCAGGAGCAAAACCACGATGATGGCACCTTGCTATTCGGAACGTCCGGATCGACACAGTTCCCCTATCTGCTGAACGATCCGCGGGTCCGTTATGAGTACAAGGAATGGATTCCGGTCATGGCCTCTGGCACCGGTGGTGTCGCCTATCTGAACGCCGAGGATGGCGCCAAGTTCGATGGCTCTGCCAATGGGCTGAAGGACGTTGATTTTATCTATGGCAGCCAGGGCGCGACCCGGCTCGACCTCGTGCCATTGCTGGCCTGGCAAATGCTGGGCATGAATGTTGAACCCGTCTTTGGCATCAAGGGCCGCGGTGACGGGCGTCTGATGTTCGAACGCGGTGAGGCAACGATCGACTACCAGACGTCGTCCGGTTACCTAGGTGGATCGGCCCCCCTGGTCGAGGCCGGTCAGGCGGTGCCGATGATGACATGGGGTGCGCTGGATGCGGATGGCAATATCGTGCGCGACCCGACCTTCCCTGACATTCCGAGCTTCAAGGAGGTTTGCGAAGCCACCGAGGGCTGCGAAACTTCGGGCGAGCAATGGGACGCGTGGAAAGCCTTCTTCGTGGCTGGCTTCCCGGTTCAGAAACTGGCCTTCCTGCCCGGAGACACGCCGCAAGATGTGGTCGATACCTACACGGCTGCCTTCCAAGCGGTGATCGACCGACCGGATTTCGGCGAAATTTCCTCGAAGCGCGTGGGCAAGTACCCGGTCTTTGTTGGGGACGGCTCGCAAGCCGCGCTTGAAACGGCAACCAGCGTTCAAGACGGCGCCAAGCAATTTGTCCTTGTCTGGCTCAAGGACGCTTACGGTGTCGAACTGAACTAGCGGTTCTACGTTGGCAGCCTCGTCTTAGCGAGGTTGCCACCCCATCGAAACAAATTCTCACTGACGGAAAGCGGCTCCCATGGAGATTCTCGCGACGGCTCTTCCTGAGCTTGGCAATGCCTGGGCTCTGATCCTGCAACCTGTTGTTTTGGGCTACCTCGTGCTTGGCGTCGTCATGGGGCTGGCCGTTGGTGTCTTTCCCGGACTTGGTGGCATTGCCGGGCTTTCCTTGCTCCTGCCTTTCATGTTCGGGATGGAGCCGGTTTACGGCCTTGCGTTGATGATTGGCATGGTCGCGGTGGTGCCCACATCAGACACGTTCGCGTCGGTTCTGATGGGCATTCCCGGAAGTTCGGCGTCGCAGGCCACTGTCCTTGACGGGTTTCCCATGGCAAAAAACGGTCAGGCAGCGCGGGCACTTTCTGCGGCATTTGCATCATCGCTTTTCGGCGGATTGGTGGGTGCCACTTTCTTGACCGTCTTCATACTCGTGGCGCGGCCCATCGTGCTGGCCTTTGGCCTGCCCGAAATGCTGATGATCACCATTCTGGGCCTGTCGATGGTGGCCGTGCTGGCGGGGCGCATTGCGCTCAAGGGGATGGCCGCTGCCGGGCTTGGCCTGATGATCGGCACGATTGGCGAGGCCGATGCGGGCGGCAGCCTGCGGATGGCCACCTATGACATTCCCTACCTGACCGACGGCCTGAAACTGGTCATTGTCGGGCTTGGCATCTTCGCGGTGCCCGAAATCGTCTCGTTGCTGCGGCAGGATCGTTCGATTGCTAAGGGCGCGTCGCTTGGCGCAGGCTGGTTCGACGGCATCAATGACTGGTTCGCCAATATCTGGCTATCAGTTCGCTGTTCAATCATCGGCGTCGCGGTGGGTGTGATCCCCGGCCTCGGCGGATCGGTGGTCGACTGGATCGCCTACGGGCATTCGGTGCAAACCACCACGGACAAGTCCAATTTCGGCAAGGGTGAAGTGCGTGGCATCATCGGGCCGGAAAGCTCGAACAACGCCAAGGAAGGCGGCGGGCTGGTGCCCACGCTGCTCTTCGGCATTCCCGGATCCGGGTCGATGGCCATCTTCATCGGAGCTGTCGCGCTGCTCGGCTCGGGTGAGATCGAGGTTGGCCCAAGCATGCTCAAGGACAATCTGGACATCACCTATTCCATCGTCTGGCTGCTGGCCTTGGCCAATGTGGTGGGCACCATCCTTTGTATCGCCGCCTCGGGCGGGATCGCCAAGCTGACCACGATCCGCTTCACTTATCTGGCGCCCTTCCTGTTCATGCTGATCAGCTTTGCTGCGTTCCAATCGGGGCAGAATTTCGAAGACCTTCTGGCGCTCTTCACTATCGGCCTGATCGGCATCTTTCTGCGCCGTTTCGACTGGTCGCGCCCGGCCTTCCTGATCGGGTTCGTGCTCTCGAACCCGGTCGAAAAATTCACGAACCAGGCCTTTCAGATTGCGTCCTTCCGGTTCCGGAAGAGCTTTGAGGAAGGCATGGACTACATCTTCAGCCCCATTGTGATCGTCCTGATCATCATCACGGTGGTCTCGGTGGTGCTGGGTATCCGGCAGGCCAAGACCATCATGGCCGAGGGCGATGTGCAGTCCGGGTCCAAGCGCGCGCCACTGGTCTTTTTGCTGGTGATCATGGCTTATCTGATCACCGCGCTCGTCAACGCCAACTTGATCCCCGACTACAACATGACCGACAAGGTCATCCCGCTGGCGATCGGAGGTTTCTCGCTGGCCTGCTGTGCGATCCTGCTGGTGCAGATGATGCGACGGCCCGAAGGCGATGTGATCTTTGCAGACAAGGAAGTTGCGGGCGAAGACGCGGATGCGCCTTACGGGCTGTGGTCGACACTGGCCTGGTTTGCCGCCCTGATCGCAGCAACCTGGGTTGTTGGCTTCATCCTCGCCCTGATCGGTTTCCTGATCACCTTCTTCCGGGTTCGCGCAGGAGCGGATTGGCGCGTGACGCTTATCCTGACTGCGGCGGGCATCGGCTTCATGTGCCTGATGGCCGGTGCGTTGAACCGCGATTTCCCGCCGGGGCTCTTGCAGAGCGCTGTTGACCTGCCATGGCCGCTGAAATGACCCAGACCGCGATCCCATATGTATTTATGCGCGGCGGAACGTCCCGTGGCCCGTATTTCCGGCGCAGCGATCTTCCAGAGGATTTGGATCAGCTTGCCAGCGCCCTGATCGCAGTTGTGGGGTCTGGGCACCCTCTCAACATCGACGGGATTGGCGGCGGAACGGCTGTGACCACCAAGGTGGCGATGCTTTCAGAAAGCAAAGACAACTGGGCCGATGTTGACTACTTTTTCGCGCAGGTTTCGGTCGAAGATCAACTGGTCGATTTCAAACCGACCTGCGGCAACATCCTGTCCGGCGTCGGAGCGGCAGCGCTGGAGATGGGCTTGGTCGATCCGAAAGGCGACGAAACCGAGGTTCGCATTCGCGCGGTGAACACCGGTGCGCAAGTGCTCGCTCGAGTGCAGACGCCCGGCGGCCGGTTAGCCTATGATGGCTCGACGGAAATCGCCGGTGTACCCGGACAGGCGGCTCCCGTGCAGTTGAACTTCATGGGCGTGGTCGGCGCAGCGACAGGGTCTTTCCTGCCCACTGGTAGCTTGCGCGACGCCATTGACGGGATCGAAGTGACTTGCATGGACGTGGCGGTACCAATGGTAATCGCACGCGCCGACGCGTTTGGCTTGTCGGGATATGAAAGTGCCGTCGAACTGGACGGAAACAGCGGCTTCTTTGATCGGATGGAAGCGATCCGCAACAAGGCGGGCGCCTTGATGGGCTTGGGCGACGTTTCGCAATCGGTGACGCCAAAATTCGGCCTGCTGGCACAGCCACTAGGAAGCGGGACCATCGCCACACGCTATTTCATGCCGTGGAATACGCATCCCTCCATGGCGGTCACTGGCGCACAATGTCTGGCGTCCTGCGCGCTGGCACCTGGAACGATCGCCGATGGACTTCTGACCCGACCAGAGACCAGCCCTGCGCAAGTGGTTTTGGAACATCCCAGCGGCACGATTCAGGTCCTGGTGGATTTCTCGACCGATGAAGGGTTTGACCTGAACAGCGCGGGCCTTGTGCGTACCGCGCGCAAACTGGCCGATGGGCATGTCTATATTCCCAGCGCGATCTGGGCCGGACCGGAGGATAACGCATGAGCGTTCGAAACAGTCTTGTGGCCTTCAACGGCTCAGAAGGTGCTCTGTCTGCACTGCGATACGCGGCTTCTCTGGCGGGCGACACGGGTCATGTCACAGCCCTGCTGGCCCATTCGACGCATGAGGTGGTCGACAGCCATGCAGCCTGGGTGCCGACCACGGCACGTGAGATCATTTCGCAGGCGAATGCCGACATTTTGGCAGAGATCGAGAGGCGGTTCGACGACGTTCGCGACACGCTGAATTTGGGCCAAAGGCTACATTTTCAGCGCTCCTCTGGCCGGGTGGACAAGGTTCTGTCTGAAAGCGCACGCAGCTTCGATCTGCTGCTTGCGGGTCAGGACCTCGCAGAACAGGTCGACGCGCATGTGATGCTGCACCCGGACCGCATCGCTTTGCTCAGCGGTCGACCGATCCTGATGGTTCCCAACAGTCATGAGAACTGCGCACATGATCATGTGGTCGTCGCATGGGATGGTGGGCGCGCAGCAGCGCGAGCCTTGTCCGATAGCCTCGCACTGTTGGGTCGCCAAAGCCGCGTGACCGTTCTGACAGTGGACAAGACAGACCTGCGTGCCTCGGCTGCCGATGTTGTTCGGCACCTCGAACGCCACAGTACCTCCGCCACACATGAGCAAATCGCGGCCGAACCAGGCATTGCGCGCGCGATCTTAGCCTTTTGTCAGGAGCAGGGCGCGGACCTTCTGGTCATGGGCGCATATGAACATTCCAAGTTCCGCGAGGACTTTTTAGGCGGAGTGACTGCCCGTGTTCTGCGCAACGCCGCCGTTCCGGTTTTGCTGTCTCACTAAGTAAGGTACAGGCACTTGAATGCCTGCCTCAAATTTGGTATACAAAGGCATACAATGGAGGGCGTAATGATCTACAGCTACTCTGAATGCCTCGATATCGCGCGACAAGAATTGCGCCTCGCACACCGCGCACTACGCCACGAAATGTCAAACTATCCAACTCCAATTGCTGGCTGTGACGAGCAGTTCAATCACCTGCTGGTGCAAAGCCAAAGGGTGCGGAACGCCCTTGATGCGCTGGATGCGCAGCTGTTCGTGCCAACCCCTCGAAAGCTGGAACCGGCAAGCGGAATCGAAAGCCGATGAAGGTTCATATCCTCGACGACTGGTTCGACACGCTGCGGCACTTGCCCTGCTTTGACCTGCTCAAGCGGCATGATGTGACGGTCTGGACAGACCATGTCGAAGATATCGATACGCTCGCCGAACGGCTGTCCGAGGCCGAGGCGCTTGTCCTTTTTCGTGAACGCACGAAAGTAGCCTGCAATTTGTTAAGGCGTCTTCCTCAACTCAGGCTGATCAGCCAGCGCAGCGTCTATCCGCATGTGGATGTGCCCGCCTGCACCGATCACCGAGTTCTGCTGTGTTCCAACATGCATGGTGGAACACCGTCTTATGCCGCTGCAGAATTGACCTGGGCTCTTATCATGGCCGGGATGCGCGACCTGCCGCAGCAGATGGCATCCGTCAAGGCAGGGCTTTGGCAGGCGGGTGTGGGCAAGACTCTGCGCGGGCGGCGGTTGGGTCTCTACGGGTATGGCCGGATCGCCGGGGCCGTAGCAGGCTACGCTGAGGCATTTGGAATGGACGTCGTCTGGTGGTCTTCGGATGAGGGCCGCGCAAGGGCCGCCGCCGACGGTGTTCAACTCGCAGCAACCCGCGCAGCGTTCTTCAGTGAAAGCGATGTCGTGTCGGTGCATGTGCGGCTCAAGCCAGACACGAAAGGGATCATCACCGCGCAGGACTTCGCCGCAATGCAGCCTGGCGCGCTCTTCGTCAACACGTCGCGCGCAGGCCTGATCACCCCAGGTGCCCTGCTGCAGGCGTTGGAGAAGGGACGACCAGGCAAAGCTGCGATCGACGTCTTCGATCACGAACCGTTGACTGA
This sequence comes from Ruegeria hyattellae, assembly GCF_041537925.1. Classification (NCBI taxonomy): domain Bacteria; kingdom Pseudomonadati; phylum Pseudomonadota; class Alphaproteobacteria; order Rhodobacterales; family Roseobacteraceae; genus Ruegeria; species Ruegeria hyattellae. The sequence continues at coordinate 30,410 of NZ_JBGOSH010000025.1, forward strand.
TGCCACCGATCCGCTGTTGTCCCACCCGAACCTGATCGCAACCCCGCATATCGGCTTTGTCACCGAAGATGAGTTCGATCTGCAATTCTCCGACATATTCGATCAAGTGAACGCTTTCGAAAACGGCACGCCGATCCACATGATCAATCCCGAGGTGTGGGCGGGTTAGACTGCCGCCCGTATCGCCTCCTTGAGGGCGGTAACTGCAGCAGTCTCGCTTTGACCAAGACGGGAAAGCAATCCCACAGGGCGTGCAATCTCTGGCGCGTTGATCTCACAAACCGCGACTTCGGCGACGCCGACGGCTGACAAAGGCAGCGGAGCCACGCCAAAGCCGCCCGCGACGAGGTCAAGCGCCGTGGTGGTGCGCCCGACTTCAAACGTCCAAAGCAGCGGCATCCGCGCTTTGGCCATCGCTTCGTCAATCAGTAACCGGTTGCCTGTACCGCGTGCAGGCAGGATCAGTGGTACGTCGCTTAGCGCGTGCCAGCCCACGCGACCGATATGGGCCAAATCATGATCCTTGGGCACGGCCAGAACCATCGGATCGTCAAAGAGTGGCTCAAAAACGGTCTGCGGATCGATCAAAGGGATCGGGCACAACCCGAAATCTGCCTCACCGCTGGATACCGCGTCGGCCACCTCGTTGGCGGATCCGTCCAGAAGTCGCAGACGGGCGGTATGGCCCACCGCGTGAAACCCGCGCAGTGCCGGAAAGATTAGCCGATTGAGTACGCTGGGGATCACCGCCACGGTTACCACCGCACCACGCTGATGAGCAAAAGCCACGCTTTCGTCCCGCATCGCGCGGGTCGTCTCGCGCGCATCCTCCAGAATAGCCTCTGCTCGTGCTTGCAGTCGTTTTGCGGCAAGTGTGGGTTTCACGGCCCGTGTCGTGCGCTCGAACAGGACCGAATCCAGAACCAGTTCCAGCTTCCGTATGCGCCGCGTCACCGCCGATTGCGACAGATTCAACTGCTCGGCCGCGGCATGAAAAGAACCCGTGTTCTTTACTGCCAGAAACGCCTCAAGATCTCCGAAATCGTAATTGATGCTCATGACGCATCAATTATGGAAAATCCGTCATTGGTCAAATTAAACAAGCAGCGATAGGCACAGATCAGCGAAGGAATACGCCATGACCAAACATGACATCGCGGTGATCGGAGGCGGCAACGCGGCGCTCTGCGCGGCATTAACGGCAGCAGAGGCCGGCGCTCGCGTATTGATCCTGGAAACCGCGCCCAAACCCTATCGCGGAGGCAACTCGCGCCATACCCGCAATTTCCGCTGCGCCCATGAGGGGCCGCTGGGGCCGCTGGTCGAGTCTTATGGGGAACAGGAGTATCTCGACGATCTGTTGAAGGTCACCGGTGGAAATACGGACGAAACGCTGGCCCGCCTTGCAATCCGCAATTCTGAGGAGTGCCTGCCGTGGATGGAGGCGCATGGTGTGCGATTTCAGCCTCCGCTTTCCGGCACGCTGTCTTTGGCGCGTACAAACGCATTTTTCATGGGAGGAGGAAAATCCCTCGTGAACGCCTATTACAGAACCGCAAACGCGCTAGGGGTTGATGTGCTCTACGAAGCGCAAGTGACACATCTGGAACTCAGCGGCGATCGGATAGAGCGGGTCGACTACACACATGCAGGCAGGAATCATCGCATAGAACCCACCGGTGTCATTGTCGCCTCGGGCGGCTTTCAGGCGGATACTGATTGGCTGGCTCGCGCTTGGGGTCCGGCGGCAAGGAACTTCCTGATCCGTGGCACGCCCTATAATCGCGGTGTGGTTCTGGCGGACCTCTTGGGCCAAGATGTCGAACGCGTGGGCGACCCGACGCAATGCCACGCGGTTGCCATTGATGGGCGCGCGCCGAAATTCGATGGCGGCATAGTCACCCGGTTGGATTGCGTTCCGTTCTCGATCGTCGTCAACAAGAACGCCCAGCGGTTCTATGACGAGGGCGAAGATGTCTGGCCCAAGCGCTACGCGATCTGGGGCCGGTTGATCGCCGCGCAACCGGAACAGGTGGCCTACGCGATCATCGACAGCAAATCTCTGGATCTGTTCATGCCGTCGGTGTTTCCGCCGCTGAAGGCCGATACGCTGGAGGAGTTGGCGGTCATGATGGGCCTGCCCCCCGCAAAACTGCGCAGCACCGTGGAACAGTTCAATGGCGCATGTAGCAATGTCTCTGCCTTTCATCCAACGCAGCTTGATGGCGTCGCGACAACGGGCATCACACCCGCAAAGACCAATTGGGCACGCCCGATCACAAACCCGCCCTTCTACGGCTATTCGCTGCGGACAGGCGTCACCTTCACCTATCTGGGACTGAAGGTCGACGAAACGGCTCAATGCTCTACCGCCGATGGCCCGATCCGAAATCTCTGGGCCGCTGGTGAAACCATGGCAGGGTCAATCCTGGGTCAAGGCTATCTGGCCGGGTTCGGCATGACCATCGGGACTGTGTTTGGACGCATCGCAGGGCGGGAGGCTGCTGCCTATGCAAACTGATCTGATCCAGGAGGCACGCAGACAGGTCGAGATCTGCAACGCATGTCGCTACTGCGAGGGGTATTGCTCCGTCTTCCCGGCGCTGCAAAGCCAGCGCACCTTCGCGGATGGCGACATCACGCAACTAGCCAATCTCTGCCATAACTGCCGCGGCTGCTATTATGCCTGCCAGTACACCGCGCCTCACGAATTTGATCTCAACCTGCCCAAGGCACTGGCTGAGGTGCGCCGCGATAGCTGGGAAAACCTCGCCTGGCCACAACCCCTGGCTCGGCAGTTCCATACGAAGGGCGGTGCCATTGCTCTGGCGCTGGTCGCAGGGTTTGCAGTCTTGTTTCTGGCGATCCGCGCACTCGGCTCTGCCGGAGGCCAGGGTTTCTACGCCGTGTTGCCACATAACGCGATGGTAGCGCTGTTTGCCCCGGCGTTTCTGCTGCCACTCCTTAGTATTGGCATAAGCCTGCGGAGATACTGGAGCAAGGTGGGTGGACGACCTATCACATTGGCTGACCTGAAGACCGCATTGGGGCGCGCCGCACGCATGACTGATCTGGCCGCCGGGCATGGCGAAGGCTGCAATTTCGAGGATGAAGACCGTTTCTCACAATCGCGCCGCTATGCCCATCAAGCAATCATGTACGGCTTTCTGCTCTGTTTTGCGGCGACGAGCGCAGGCACCGCCCTGCACTACATCTTCAACAGCCCGGCACCTTACCCTTTCTGGTCGCTGCCCAAACTTCTGGGTGTTCCGGGCGGTGTGTTAGTGGCACTGGGCTGCGCCTGGATGGCTTTGCTAAAGCTGAAGTCGGACCGCGCTCTAGGTGATTCCGGTGCTTGGGGCGGAGACATCGGTTTCACTCTGCTGCTCGGCTTCACAGGGCTGAGTGGCCTGATGCTCTACGCCGTTGGTGGTACCGGCTGGATGCCGGCGATGCTCGCCGTACACCTGGGCGCTGTTCTAACTTTGTTCCTGCTCACGCCGTATACGAAAATGGCGCACGGCTTCTATCGAGCTGCGGCATTGTTGCGAAACGCACAGAGAAACCGAGAATAACTTTACATATCTGATTGCTCATCGCCCTTTCGAAAGCGCTTGCTCGTGAGTGATAGAACTGTCGAGCAATTGCTTCGAATGGCATCACAGCAAGTTTCCATATACAACTCCTCCCCCGCCTCGAATGTCTGCTTCATTTTTTTTTGAACTAGATTCTCGCTAGAGCAGCGAACTTCCGGTTCCCGCCGTTATTGCTGAGAACGACGTGCTGCGAACGGAGATAACGAGGGTCTAAGCCCCCTGCCCCCTATAGCTTTGCACACCGATCAGATCGCTGCCCACATGCAGGAAATTGGAGCCGCAAACGTGCTATCTGCGAAGGGCGCAACCTGATCGTGGTCGTAGAGAACAAGCCCCTGAACAAATTTGTCACCACAGGCTTCTGCCAGTTTGCGCATCCTGGAAAAGTCGCTGGAGTTAACGGTCGCAGACGACTTCACCTCGAAACCGAAGATTTCCCCACGCCTGTTCCCCAGAACGGCCGGGTTGCACGGATCATAAGAGAGGCGAGATTGCCCCAAACCCCATAACTCTAGAAGACGCGTTTATACTTCGCTCGACCGAGAGAAGTCATGCGGTTGAGCGCCTTTGATGCGATTTGCGCTTCAGCAATTTGATTGTCGAAATCACGTGCTTGCAGGCGATCACCGATAGCTTGTTTCCATCTGCTAATCTGGGCTTCAACTTGTGATTCTTGGTGTCCGTCATCCAATGAATTGGTCCGATTGAGCTGACAGCATTCAGGTTAGTCTGGCTCATGGATTGTGATCTTACGCGGCGCGCCCGAGATTGAGCAAGCGTCGCAGTTTAAGAGTTCTTTGCTTGATAGTTTTCCTTTCTTTCA
>NZ_JBGOSH010000026.1:0-34342 GCF_041537925.1 Ruegeria hyattellae
CTCGTGGCGCCCATGCCGTCATTCCGCCGCGAAAAATGCCAAACCCTGGAAGCCCACTAGCGCCGGGGCCGTCGCCCGAAATGAGGCAGTGCGAGCGACAAAATACTTGGGCCGCGCCCTGTGGCGAAGATTGACCGGGTATCGCCGCCGAAGCCGCGTCGAAACGAAGAGGCATTGCGTGAAACTGATGGGCCAAAGCCTTATGGCGAGGGACTTCGACCGGCAGGTCGCGGAAATCCAAATCCGCGCCGCGATCCTCAACGCCTTCACGACACTTGGCATTCCAAAGACACCGACCGTAGGCTAAATCCGTCCAGTGTCAGGGGAGGTCCGAACTCAACCCGACTTGTGCAACAAAGCCCTTTGCGGCGACAATCTCTGCGTCAATCTGCGCGACAACCACCGCATACTTTCGCATCAGTTCTTTGTCCGTGCGAGCCTCGATAACTGCCTTTCGTTCAGACTTACCTATTGCCGCCTGCGCTCTCGCTGGAACTCGCCTGCGATATTCCCACTTACCCTGACCGAGTTCTTTCAGAGCTTTTAGTTTCGTCATCACGCCCATTATGGACCTCCTATGGACCCAATTGTGGACCCGAGAATGCTTCTATCGGCTTGTTTTCTTTGAATATATGACGACTTTCAAGGTGAAATGGTGCCCCCACACGGACTCGAACCGCGGACCTACTGATTACAAATCAGTTGCTCTACCAGCTGAGCTATAGGGGCCTTGGCCACCGATTAATCGGATCGCAAGCGGTCTGCAAGATGCTTTTTGCCGCCACGCAACCGGACGCAGGTGATTTGACGCCTGCGGCGCCAGGTTGTAACCCGAAAACGGGTGCGATGCAGCAAGGGGCACAGTTCGTCAGAATGCAAATGATCTTTCAAACCGGAGCGCATTCGACCGAACATGAACGCCTGTTGAAATGCTTGTTGGGCAACCGGGATGGCTTTGCGCAGATGGGTGTCGCGGTGCCGCCACCGCGGCGATATCGCCCACTGCTGAAAGACGCGCTGGAGATGATGGAAAACGCCGAACCGGCCCCCGGTATCCGCGGCACCATGGTCGAGACGCTGCTGGGTGGTGCTGAAAAGGACCGTGTGCTGCTATCGAACACGCATTTCTTCGGAACTCAGCGTGAGGCCTTTGGCGACAATTGTTTCTATCCGCTGGCGCCGCAGCGTGCTGCCTATCTGCGGCGGATGTTTGCGGATGACCAGATGGAAATCTTCATGGCGATCCGCAATCCGGCCAGTTTCCTGCCCGCTGCTCTGGTGAATGCTGGAAGGTCTCGTATCTCTGGTCTGATGGAAAAGCTGGATCTGCTGGAACTGCGTTGGTCGGAGCTGTTTGAGCGCATGCATGCCGCAGTGCCCGATGTGACGATCACCGTGTGGTGCAACGAGGACGCACCGCTGATCTGGGAGCAGATTCTGCGTGATATGGCGGGTCTGAAACCGGATGCCGGAGTGACGGGCGGGCTGGCGCTGCTGGGCGAGATCCTATCGCCTGAGGGGATGTCGCGACTGAACGAATATCTGGCTCAGCATCCGAATATGTCCGAGTTGCACCGCCGCCGGGTGATTGCTGCTTTCATGGACAAATACGCGCTGGACGAGGCCGTGGAAGAGGAGATTGACCTGCCCGGGCTGACCGAGGATCTGGTCGAGGAAATGACAGAGATCTACGACGAGGATGTATTCGCGATCCAGCGGATTCCGGGCGTGCAGTTCATTGCGCCCTGAGGTCCGGCGCTCCGTGACGGCGGTGCTGATGCTGGCCGCTCTCTGGGCGGGCCCGGTGCGCGCGGCCGAGCCGGTTCTCGTGTTTGCGGCGGTCAGCCTGAAATCGGCGCTGGACGAGGTTGCCGCGCAATATGAGGCCGAGACTGGCAATAACGTGGCCCTGTCTTATGCCGGCAGTTCGGCATTGGCCCGACAGATCGAGGCGGGGGCACCGGCGGATGTCTTTCTGTCGGCCAATCCTGACTGGGTGGATCGGCTGGTGGATCAGGGCTTGGTGCGGCGGCGAGACGTCGTGCCGCTGCTTAGCAACCGGCTCGCCTTGGTTGCGCCTGCGCAGGATGGAAGCGCCGCTGGCATCGATGCGCTGCCGGATGCGCTGGCGGGCGGGCGGCTGGCCATGGCACTGGTCGACGCGGTACCCGCCGGTATTTATGGCAAACAGGCGCTCGATACGCTGGGGCTCTGGCCCGCTGTGAGAGAGCATGTCGCACAGACCGACAATGTCAGCGCCGCGTTGCGGCTGGTGGCTTTGGGCGAGGCACCGCTGGGCGTTGTGTACGCGACGGATGCGCAGGCCGAACCGCGGGTGCGGCTGGTCAGCCTGTTTCCCGAAGAGAGCCACGATCCGATCCTCTATCCGGTGGCCTGGCTTGGCGCGGGGGGGCAGGGCTTTTTCGACTACCTGCAAAGCCCTGAAGCGGCTGCGGTGTTTTCCCGCAACGGCTTTGGCCTTGTGGCGCACCTACCATGACCGACTGGCTGCGTGCAGAGGAGTGGATGGCGCTGACCCTGTCGCTCAAGGTGTCGTTCTGGGCAGTTCTGATCAGCCTGCCTTTCGGACTGCTTGCTGCCTATGCGCTGGTGCGGTGGGAGTTTCGCGGGCGACACGTGCTGAACGGCCTCGTGCATCTGCCGCTGATTCTGCCCCCGGTAGTCACAGGGTACTTGCTGCTTTTGACCTTTGGCAGGCGCGCGCCGCTTGGCATCTGGCTGGAAGAGACGTTCGGGCTGGTTCTGGCTTTTCGCTGGACCGGTGCGGTGCTGGCGGCCGCGATCATGGCTTTTCCGCTGATGGTACGAGCGATCCGTCTGGGGCTGGAGGGCATCGATCCCCGGCTGGAAGAGGCCGCCGCGACGCTTGGGGCCTCGCGTTTTTGGGTCTTTGCCACAGTGACCTTGCCGCTGTTGCTGCCGGGGCTCATCACTGGCGCGGTTCTGGCCTTTGCCAAGGCGATGGGCGAGTTCGGAGCGACGATCACCTTCGTATCGAACATTCCCGGACAGACGCAGACCCTGCCGTCGGCCATCTATACATTCCTGCAAGTGCCCGGTGCCGAAGCGTCGGCGCTGCGGCTGGTCGTGGTCTCGATCCTTGTCGCCATGGGCGCGCTGGTTGCGTCTGAATTGCTGGCACGACGGGCGGCGAAACGGATTTCGGGCAAATGAGCTTATCGGTAGATATCAGCCACACGCTGGGCGAGATGGCGCTGGAGGTCCGCTTTGACGCCCCGCGAGGGGTGACCGCGCTGTTCGGGGCTTCGGGCACCGGGAAAACCAGTGTCATCAACGCGGTTGCGGGGCTGCTGAGACCCCGGAGCGGGCGCATCATACTGGATGGCGAACCGATCTTTGACACTACGATGAAGATTGATCTGCCGGTGCACAAGCGGCGGCTGGGATGCGTGTTTCAGGACGGGCGGCTGTTTCCGCATCTGAGTGTGGAACAGAACCTTGTCTATGGTCTGAAATTTGCTGCAGCGGGCAGTACGGGTCCGACTTTGCACGAAGTGGCCGAAATGCTGGGAATCCCGGCGCTTCTGTCCCGCAGACCCGCAGCGCTATCGGGTGGCGAGAAACAGCGGGTCGCCATCGGGCGCGCCTTGCTCTCGCGCCCCAGAATGTTGGTGATGGACGAACCGCTGGCAGCGCTGGATGAAGCGCGCAAGCAGGACATCCTGCCCTATCTCGAACGGCTGCGCGATGAGACCGATATTCCGATCCTCTATGTCAGCCATTCCGTGTCAGAGGTGGCGCGGCTGGCCACCACGGTAGTGATGATGAACAAGGGCAGCGTGTCCCGTTTCGGACCCGCCGAAGAGGTCCTGTCGGACCCGGCCAATGTGCGGCAGCTGGGCCTGCGCGAGGCGGGTTCGGTCCTGCAGGGCGTGGTGGCGGTCCATCATGACGACGGGCTGACCGAATTGACGGTGTCGGGCGGCACGCTGCTGCTGCCGCATGTCAATCTGCCGCCGGGCCAGCCGATCCGGGTGCGGGTGCTGGCGCAGGACATCATCCTTGCGACCAGCCCGCCCAAGGGCCTGTCCGCGCTCAACAACTTGCCGGCCGAAATCGTCTCCATCCGCGACGGCGACGGACCGGGCACGATCGTGCAGTTGAAATCCGGTGATGACCTGCTGCTTGCCCGGGTCACCCGACGCTCTGCCGAGGCGCTGGGGCTGAAACCCGGCACGCAGGTGCATGCGGTGATCAAGGCGGTCTCCGTCGCGCGAACGGATGTCGGGGGCGGCTGAGCTGTCAGCCAAGCGTTATTCGAGCGAGACCCAAAGCACTTTGGCGTCTTCTGCGCCCGATGACACGCAGAAATGGCCCATGGAACTGTCATAATAGATCGAGTCACCCGTAGTCATCGGCAGCGGTTTGTAGTGTTCGGTGTGAAATACCAGATCGCTGCTGATCACATACATGAACTCTTCGCCGTCATGGCGAATCCAGGTCTCGAACTCCGAGACATCTCGCGCCGTGATCGTGCTGATATAGGGCAGCATACGCTTGCTGGTCAGATCCGTGCACAGCAATTCGTGCCGGTAGGTGTCGGTCACCCGAACCTCACCGGACCCGCTGGGGGTATGGTCACGGCGGCCGCTGACGCCGCTTTGCCCCGAGGGCAGGAACAGGTGCGGCGTCTTCAGTTCAAGCGTCGTGGTAAGGCGGCGCACGATGTCGAAACTGGGTTTGGTCTGATCGTTTTCGATCTTCGACAAGGTCGAGCGGCCAATGCCTGCGGCACGGCTTGTCTCTTCCAATGTCCAGCCTTTTTCGCGCCGTGCATCTCGAATCATGCGCCCGAGTTGGCCAGTGGACGGCGCCTCTTTCAGGTCAGCTTCGGGTGTTTGCGCTATCGGATCCATCAGTCGTTCCCTCTTATTTTCCTGAGTTTACTGACTTTTACATAAGACGCAATCACGTCGGAAAAGAGTATTGTTGACGCAAGGGAACAAATTCCACTATAGGAAACTTATTCCGCCAAACGGCACTTTGAGATCCATAAGGAGACTCCGGATATGTTCACCACTGATCTGCGCGTGGCCGACCACGCAATCGCCAACTGGATTGAAGAGGAAGGCACCCGCCAGGCCGACCAGATTGAACTGATCGCGTCCGAGAACATTGTTTCAAAGGCGGTTCTGGATGCGCAGGGCTCGGTGCTGACTAACAAATATGCCGAAGGCTATCCGGGCAGACGCTATTATGGCGGCTGCGAGGTGGTCGATAAGATTGAGGCCGAAGCGATCAGGCGTCTCAAAGAGTTGTTCAATGCCGGTTATGCCAATGTGCAGCCGCATTCAGGTGCACAGGCCAATGGTGCGGTCAAGCTGGCGCTGCTCAGCCCGGGCGATACGATCCTTGGCATGTCGCTGGATGCGGGCGGGCATCTGACCCATGGCGCGAAACCCGCGCAATCGGGCAAGTGGTTCCGGCCGGTCCAGTACGGGCTGACCGATGCCGGGCTGATCGATTACGATCAGGTGGCCGAGCTTGCCCGGTCGGAAAAGCCGAAAATGATCATCGCAGGCGCGTCGGCCTATTCCCGTGTCATCGATTTTGCGAAGTTCCGCGAGATTGCCGATGAGGTTGGCGCCTGGCTGCTAGTGGACATGGCCCATATCGCGGGCCTGGTTGCCACTGGCGCGCATCCCTCACCGATGCAGCACGCCCATGTCGTCACCTCGACAACGCACAAGACCTTGCGTGGTCCGCGCGGTGGCATCATTCTGACGAATGACGAGGCGATCGCGAAAAAGATCAACTCGGCGGTGTTTCCCGGTCTTCAGGGCGGGCCGCTCATGCACGTGATCGCTGCCAAGGCCGTGGCCTTTGGCGAGGCGCTGCGGCCCGAGTTCAAGGAGTATATCAATCGCGTGGTCGAAAGCGCCGACGCGCTGGCCAATGTCATGATCGCGCGCGGCTGCGACATCGTTTCGGGCGGGACGGACAACCATCTGATGCTGGTCGATCTGCGCCCCAAAGGCGTCAAGGGCAACGCCGCCGAGGCCGCGCTGGAGCGTGCCGGCTTCACCTGCAACAAGAATGGCGTGCCCGGTGATCCGGAAAAGCCGACAGTAACAAGTGGCGTTCGTTTGGGAACATCTGCAGGCTGCAGCCGTGGCTTTGGGCCTGAAGAGTTCAACCAGATCGGTCACCTGATCAGCGACGTTCTGGACGGGCTGGCGCAGTCTCCGGACGGCGACCCCGCGCTTGAGGGTGAGATCCGCGAAAAAGTGCGCGCGATCTGTGCCCGCTATCCGCTCTACTGAGGGGGTCGACATGAACAAGTTCGATCTGATCGTCATCGGTGGCGGACCCGGCGGATATGTCGCCGCGATCCGCGCCGCGCAATTGGGGCTGAAGGTCGCCTGCGTTGAAGGGCGCGCGGCGCTGGGCGGCACCTGCCTGAATGTGGGCTGCATCCCTTCGAAGGCGTTGCTGACGTCCTCGGCAAAATATGCCGAACTGTCTCATCTCGAAGCGCACGGGATCGGCGTCGAAGGGACCAGCCTCGACATCGGGGCAATGATGGGCCGCAAGGACAAGATCGTAGGTGACCTGACCAAAGGGATCGCGTTTCTGTTCAAGAAGAACGGTGTCGAATTGATCGAAGGTTGGGCCAGCATCCCAGCCCCCGGTCAGGTGCGGGTCGGTGACGAGATCCACGAGGCCAAAAACATCCTGATCGCCACCGGTTCCGAGGCGACGCCGCTGCCCGGTATCGAATTTGACGAGGCCGACATACTCAGCTCGACCGGCGCGTTGGCGCTGGAAGAGGTGCCCGCGCATCTGGTCGTGATTGGCGCAGGCGTGATCGGGCTGGAACTCGGACAGGTCTGGGCGCGGTTGGGGGCCAAGGTCACCGTGGTCGAATATCTCGATCGAATCATGCCAGGTATCGATGGCGAGATTGCCAAGCTGGCGCAGCGCGCCCTGTCCAAGCGCGGGTTGAAATTCCAGTTGGGTCGCGCGCTGAAATCCGTTGACAAAACAGGCGTTGGCTTGAACCTGACGCTGGAGCGCGTGGGAAAGGACAGGGAAGAGGTGATCGAGGCCGACAAGGTCCTGATCGCAGTGGGTCGCCGTCCGGTGACACGCGGGCTCGGGCTGGAGGAATTGGGTGTCGCGGTAAACGCGCGCGGCTTTGTCGATGTGGACAGCAGCTTCCAGACTTCGGTGCCCGGTATCTATGCCATCGGCGATTGCGTGCCCGGTCCGATGCTGGCGCACAAGGCCGAGGAAGACGGCGTGGCTTGTGTCGAGACGATTGCAGGGCAGGCGGGGCATGTGGATTACAACACAGTGCCGGGCGTGGTTTACACCGACCCCGAGGTCGCCTCGGTCGGGTTGACCGAAGACGCGCTGAAAGAGGCGGGAACCGAGTACGCGGTTGGCAAGTTCGCCTTCATGGCCAACTCGCGCGCGCGCTCTACCGGCGACACGGACGGTGCCGTTAAGGTTTTGGCGGGCACGGACGGCGAAATCCTGGGTGCGCATATTTGCGGTGCCCATGGTGGCGATCTGATCGCCGAACTGGTTCTGGCCATGACCAAGGGCGCAACCGTGTCCGAGGTCGCCGCCACCTGTCATGCGCACCCGGCCATGGGCGAGGCGGTCAAGGAGGCCTGTCTTGACGCCATGGGCCGTGCGATCCACGCGTGAAAGGGGGCAGCCAGATGACCATCCAACTCCGCCCCCGCCACCCGGAAAAGGCCAGGAAGGCTGACAGCGTGATTCCGCGCAAACCGAACTGGATTCGCCGGAAAAAGGTCGAGGGACCCGCGTATTACGAAACCCGCCGCCTGATGCGCGACCACAATCTGGCGACAGTGTGCGAAGAGGCCGCGTGCCCCAATATCGGCGAATGTTGGTCCAAGCGTCATGCCACTATGATGATCATGGGCGAGGTCTGCACGCGCGGTTGTTCCTTCTGCAACGTCGCCACCGGCCGCCCCGACGCACTGGACGCGTTCGAACCGGGCCGGGTCGCGGTGACGGTGAAAAAGCTGGGGCTGCGCCATGTTGTCATCACCTCGGTGGATCGCGACGATCTAGATGATGGCGGTGCCGCGCATATCGCCCAGACCATCCGCGCGCTGCGCCATCAAAATCCCGGCACAACAGTTGAAGTGCTGACGCCCGATTTCCTTGGCAAAGGCAATGCCGCCGCCTCCGTTTTCGAGGCCGCACCGGATGTCTTCAACCACAATCTGGAAACCGTCCCGCATCTTTATCCGACGGTGCGCCCCGGCGCGCGCTACTACACCTCGCTGCGCCTGTTGGATGATGCCAAGCGCGCCACTCCCGAGATCTTCACCAAATCCGGCCTGATGGTCGGCTTGGGCGAATCCTTGAACGATGTGAAGCAGGTGATGGATGATCTGCGCGCCGCAGATGTCGATTTTCTGACTGTCGGCCAATACCTGCAACCTACCGCGAAACATCATCCGATCGACCGGTTCTGGTCACCCGAAGAGTTTGCCCAACTGGAGCGCATCGCGCGCTCCAAGGGCTTTTTGCACGTGTCGGCAACTCCGCTGACCCGTTCGTCGTTCCACGCGGACGAAGACTTTGCCGCCCTCAAACAGGCTCGCCAGCAGGCACTGGCCAACAGGGCATAATCCAAACGCATATGGGAGGGAAACCATGGAAGCGTTAAGTTCAATCGTAGGAGCCATCAATGGCGTCGTGTGGGGGCCGCTGATGCTGGTCCTCATTCTTGGCGTCGGCTTCTTCTTGCAGGTGGGGCTGAAATTCATGCCGATCCTGCGTGTCGGCACCGGCTTCAAACTGCTGTTTGCAGGTCGAGAAGGGCAGGGCGATGGCCAGATCAGCCCGTTCAACGCGCTGATGACCTCGCTGTCGGCGACCATCGGGACCGGTAACATCGCCGGTGTGGCCACTGCTGTCTTCCTGGGCGGTCCGGGCGCCTTGTTCTGGATGTGGATGACCGCCCTGGTGGGCATGGCCACCAAATATGCCGAGGCCGTCTGTGCGGTGAAATACCGTGAACAGGACGAGTTGGGCAACTTCGTTGGCGGGCCGATGTATTACATCAAGAACGGTCTGGGCGCGAAATGGGCCTGGCTGGGCGTCGCATTTGCCCTTTTCGGCTCCGTCGCGGCCTTTGGCATCGGCAACGGCGTGCAGGCCAATGGCGTGGCCCAAGTGCTGGAAACAAATTTCGGCATCAATGAATCGTTCACAGGCATTGTCCTGATGGTCCTGACCGCTGCCGTAATCCTGGGTGGCATCACCCGCATCGGTGCCGTTGCCGGGAAACTCGTTCCGTTCATGGCGGTTGCCTATATCGTCGCGGGTCTGCTGGTTCTGCTCCTGAACATTGGTGCGATCGGAGCCGCCCTTAGCGACGTATTCACCTACGCGTTCACTCCTTGGGCCGCTAAAGGCGGCGCTGCTGGCGCGGCTGTATGGCTGGCCATTCGCTTTGGTGTAGCACGTGGTGTGTTTTCGAACGAAGCAGGTCTGGGTTCGGCCCCAATCGCGCACGCCGCAGCCGAGACCAAAGGTCCGGTCAATCAGGGCCTGATTGCGATGCTGGGTACGTTCATCGACACCATCATCGTTTGCTCGATCACAGGTCTGGCCATTATCGCCTCTGGAGCGCTGGATGCATCGATTGCCGATTTTGTCGCCAACGGTGATTCAGAAGGCTACAAGGCAATTTCGGGTGCAGCACTGACCTCATTGGCATTCGAAACCACTCTGCCTGGCATCGGCGGCTACCTGATCGCCATCGCTCTGTCGATCTTCGCTTTCACCACCATCCTAGGCTGGTCGTTCTACGGCGAGAAATGTGTCGAGTTCCTGCTGGGCGTCAAATCCTTGCTCCCCTACCGCGTCCTTTGGATCATTGCGATCTACTTCGGCGCAACCGCGGATCTGGGCTTTGTCTGGCTGCTGGCGGACACGCTGAACGCCATGATGGCCATTCCGAACCTGATTGCGCTGGCATTGTTGAGCCCGATCGTCTTCAAATTGACGAAAGAGTTCTTTGCCAGCGGCGGCCAGTCGGAAGAGCCGGGCGGTACGGCGGCTGAGTGAACCGCGCCACAAAGATCCGAGGGGGCCGGTATCGGCCTTCTCGACCCAAAAGGAACTCACTGTCTTGAGGAGAGGGCCGATGGCCACAAAAATCCTGCTTCCGATTGATCACACCGATGACCGCTCGTGGAAAAAGGCGCTGCCGGTCGCGCTGGAACAGGCAAAATTCTACGGTGCGGAACTGCACGCGGTTTCTGTCATTCCCGAGATCATCCAATTGCCCAACCTTCCCGCCAATTACGGTGCGGGTGCAAAAGAGTACGTTCGAAAGGCCGTGCAGGCTATTCTGGACGGCAACGGCGCTGTCGGAACGCCCGTGCATATCGAAGAAGGCAGCGTCTATCGCGAAGTCTTGAAACTTGCCCACAAGGATGGGTTCGATCTGATCGTCATGGCCTCGGCCAAGGGCGATTTCCCGAATTACGAAATTGGTCCGAACCTTGCTCGGGTAGTGCGTAATGCACATTGCTCGGTCATTGTGGTCCGTGACTGACCCCGAGACTCAACAGAAAGGCACCTGTCATGACTGATGCGCCCAAACGCACACCGCTTTATGATCTGCATGTGGAACTTGGCGGCAAGATGGTCGATTTCGCCGGTTGGGAGATGCCGGTTCAATACCCCATGGGGATCATGGGGGAACACAAGCAGTGCCGTGAAAAGGCTGCTCTGTTCGACGTCTCGCATATGGGGCAGGTGATCCTGCGCGGCGAGAATGTGGGCGAAAAGCTCGAGGCGCTGTGCCCGCAGGCCTATGCCACCTTGAAAGAGGGCAAGGCGCGCTATGGCTTCTTCACCAACGAAGAGGGCGGCATCATGGACGACCTGATCGTGTCCAATGCGGGCGATCACTATTTTGTGGTGGTCAACGCGGCGCTGCGCCATCAGGATATCCCGCATATGAGGGACAATCTGGACGGTGTCGAGGTGACCGAAATATTCGACCGTGCGCTGGTGGCGGTGCAGGGGCCCGCGGCCGAGAACGTGGTGGGTGAACTGTGCCCGGCGGCGCGCGACATGAAATTCATGGAAACCATCGTCGCCGACATCAATGGCGTCTCCTGCCGTATCTCGCGTCTGGGCTACACGGGCGAGGACGGCTACGAGATATCGATCCCCGAAGACAAGGCTGCCGACGTGTCGCGTGCTTTTCTGGCGCATGAGGATTGCGAACCGGCGGGTCTGGGCGCGCGCGACAGCCTGCGGCTTGAAGCGGGTCTGTGTCTTTATGGCAATGACATCGATCAGTCGACTTCACCGATCGAGGCCAGCCTGTCGTGGGCGATCCAGAAGCGCCGCAAGGAAGAGGGTGGATTTCCCGGTGCCGCGCGCGTGCAAAAGGAACTTGCCGAGGGTGCTGCTAAGAAGCTTGTCGGCATCAAACCCGAGGGCCGAGCGCCCGCGCGTCAGGGCGTCGAAGTCCAATGTGCCGACGGCAATCCCATCGGCGCCATTACCTCGGGCTGCTTTGGCCCCACTGTCGGCGGCCCGGTCGCTATGGGCTATGTCTCGGCCGGTCACGGCACGCCCGGCGAAAAGGTGAACCTCATCATACGGGGCAAGGCGCAACCGGCCGAGATCGTGTCGCTGCCCTTCGTCACCCAGAATTACAAGCGTTGAAGTCAGGAGAGAGAAACATGGCAACCTACTACTCGGAAGATCATGAATGGGTCACCGTCGAGGGGGACATCGCCACCATCGGGATCACCCAGCATGCGGCGGAACAATTGGGCGATATCGTCTTCGTGGATCAAAAGGAAGCGGGCGACGATTTTGAAAAAGGCGACGAGATCGGTGTGATCGAGTCGGTCAAGGCCGCCTCCGAAATCTATGCGCCCATCGATGGCGAGGTGATCGAGGCCAATGAGGTACTGGCCGACAATCCCGGTGCAATGAACGAAAGCCCCGAGGGCGACGCGTGGATCTACAAGATCAAGCTGTCGGACAGCTCGCAATTGGACGATCTGATGGATCTCGATGGCTACAAGGCCCTGATCGGCTGAATTCATTGCGGAGCTCCAGGCTAAGGGGCTCCGCTGGTTCGGGCCTGAAACTGTCCCCCGGACAGTTTCCTGAACGGCCCTCACTCCCCGCCGGATCGCCGCCGGGCCTGACCAATCCATAGGAGCGCTGCAATGGCCTTCAAACTGACCGACTACGAAGCCTATGACTTTGCCAACCGCCGCCATATCGGTCCCAGCCCGACCGAGATGCGGGACATGCTCAAGGTGATCGGCTTCACGACGCTGGACCAGCTAATCGATGCTACCGTCCCTCCCGCGATCCGGCAAAAAGAGCCGCTGGACTGGGGTCCGGCGATGACGGAACGCGACGCGCTCTTTCACATGAAAGAAGTAGCGAGCAAGAACAAGGTTCTGACATCGCTGATCGGTCAGGGCTATTACGGCACCACAACGCCGGCGCCGATTCTGCGCAACATTCTGGAAAATCCGGCCTGGTACACGGCCTACACGCCTTATCAGCCCGAGATCAGCCAGGGCCGGCTTGAGGCGCTGTTGAACTTCCAGACCATGGTCAGCGACCTGACCGGTCTGGACGTGGCCAATGCCTCGCTGCTGGACGAGGCGACCGCAGCGGCGGAAGCGATGTCGATGGCCAAACGCGGCGGCCGGTCCAAGGCCAACAATGCCGCTTTCTTTGTCGACAAGAACTGCCACCCGCAGACCATCGCGGTTATTAAAACCCGCGCCGAGCCTCTGGGCATCGACGTACAAGTCGCCGATCCCGACACAATGGATGCAGGCGCGGTGTTTGGCGCGATTTTCCAATATCCCGGCACGCATGGTCATGTGCGTGACTTCTCGGCAGAGATTGCGGCGCTGCATGAACACAAGGCGATTGCCATCGTGGCGGCTGACATTCTGTCGCTGGCGCTGCTGAAATCGCCCGGTGAAATGGGCGCGGATATCGCCATTGGCTCGACTCAGCGCTTTGGAGTGCCGATGGGTTATGGCGGACCGCACGCCGCATACATGGCGACCACCGACAAGCTGAAGCGTGCGATGCCGGGCCGGATCATCGGCGTGTCGATCGACAGCCGTGGCAACAAGGCTTATCGCTTGGCGCTGCAGACTCGCGAACAGCATATCCGGCGTGAGAAAGCCAACTCGAACGTTTGCACCGCGCAGGCGCTGCTGGCCGTCATTGCCTCAATGTATGCCGTTTATCATGGACCCGACGGCATCAAGGCCATCGCGCAATCGGTGCATCGCAAGACCTCGCGCATGGCTGCCGGTCTGGAGGAAGCGGGCTTTGCGGTAGAACCCGAGGTGTTCTTCGACACGATCACGGTCGAGGTCGGCCACCTGCAGAACGTGGTGATGGAGGCCGCCGTGGCCCGGGGTGTCAATCTGCGCAAGGTCGGCGATACGAAAGTGGGCATCAGTCTGGATGAACAGACCCGGCCTGAGACCATCGAAGCCGTTTGGGGTGCCTTCGGCATCGACCGCAAGGACGACAGCTCGAACAAGGTCTACCGACTGCCCGATTACGCCTTGCGCGAAAGCGAATATCTGACCCACCCGATCTTCCACAAAAACCGGGCTGAGGCCGAGATCACCCGCTATATGCGCCGTCTGGCCGACCGCGACCTTGCGCTGGACCGCGCAATGATCCCGCTGGGGTCCTGCACCATGAAGCTGAACGCGACGATCGAGATGATCCCGGTCACCTGGCCCGAGTTCGGCAACCTGCACCCGTTCTGCCCCGAAGATCAGGCGCAGGGTTACCACGATATGATCGCTGATCTGAACGACAAGCTGTGCCAGATCACCGGCTATGACGCGATCTCCCAGCAGCCCAACTCGGGCGCGCAGGGGGAATATGCTGGGTTGCTGACCATCCGCAACTACCACGCGTCGCGGGGTGAGCCGCACCGCAATGTCTGCCTGATCCCGACCTCGGCGCATGGCACCAACCCGGCCTCGGCCCAGATGGTTGGCTATCAGGTGGTGCCGGTGCAGGCGGATGAGAAGGGCAATATCGACCTGAACGATTTCCGTGCCAAGGCCGAGAAGCACTCCGATCATCTGGCCGCCTGCATGATCACCTATCCGTCCACCCATGGCGTGTTCGAAACCACCGTGCAGGAGGTCTGCCAGATCACCCATGACCATGGCGGGCAGGTCTATATCGACGGCGCCAATATGAACGCCATGGTCGGCCTGTCGCGTCCGGGGGATATTGGCGGCGATGTCAGCCACCTGAACCTGCACAAGACCTTCTGCATCCCGCATGGCGGCGGCGGCCCCGGCATGGGCCCGATCGGCGTCAAGGCGCATCTGGAGGAACACCTGCCCGGCCATCCGGAATATGGAAGTGCCGTGGGTCCGGTCTCGGCGGCACCCTTCGGCTCTCCGTCCATTCTGCCAGTCAGCTGGGCCTATGTGCTGCTGATGGGCGGCGCGGGTCTGACACAGGCAACCAAGGTGGCGATCCTGAATGCCAACTACATCGCGGCGCGGCTCAAGGATGCCTATCCGATCCTCTACACTTCGGAAACCGGCCGGGTGGCGCATGAATGCATTCTGGATACCCGCCCGCTGGACGCCGAGGCGCATGTCACCGTCGACGACATCGCCAAGCGTCTGGTCGATAGCGGCTTCCACGCGCCGACCATGTCCTGGCCCGTGGCCGGCACCCTGATGGTCGAGCCGACGGAATCAGAGCCGCAGGACGAGCTGGACCGGTTCTGCGACGCGATGCTGTCGATCCGGGACGAGGCGCAGCAGATCATCGACGGCAAGATCGATGCGGAAAACAACCCGCTCAAGAACGCGCCGCATACCGTGCGCGATCTGGTGGGCGACTGGGACCGGCCCTATACCCGCGAACAGGCCTGTTTCCCGGCCGGTTCGTTCGGGGTCGACAAGTACTGGTCACCGGTCAACCGCGTCGACAATGCCTATGGCGACCGCAACCTGATCTGCACCTGTCCGCCCATGTCGGACTACGAGGACGACGCGGCCTGAGCGTTCCCGCTCCCTGTCCCGCCGGCTTGTGCCGGCGGGATACAATACGCGTGGGGGTGCAACCGCAAGGCGCGTTCAGACACCCTCGATCAGTGCAATATCTGCCTGACAGGCGCCTGCGCGTTTTGCCCGCGCGGCGCGATATTCGTCAGAGGCATAACAGGCGCGGGCCTGCTCCATACTATCGAACTCGATGATGACGCGTCGCTGCCAGTCTCGGCCTTCCAGGGTTTCCGCGCTTCCCCGCGCCAGAAATCGCGCGCCATACTTGCGGAAGGCGTCCGGCGCGATCGCCTGATAGCTCTGATAGGCGTCGGGATCGGTTACCGAGACATTGGCAATCCAGTATGCTTTGGGTGGCTTAGTCATCTTCGGCCTCTTCCTCTTCAGCAAGCAGACGTTTCGCGATGGCGGTCGTGTCATCCAGATGGCGTTCAACCGCCGCACGCGCTGCAACGGGATCGCCAGAGATGATGGCAGCGCAGATCGCCTCCATATGCGCGATGCCGGGTCGTTCACGATCGGTCGAGGACAGCGTCATCATGCGCAAGCGGCTGATCCGCCCATTCAGGCGCTGTACCACTTCCCAGGCGATATGGTGCCCGGCGCCGTCAAAGATCTCGGAATAGAAATCTGCCGTCGCGCGGAACAGCACACCGGGCGTTTGGTCTGAGAAGGCGCGTTTGAGCTGTGCCAGCGATGTGTTCAGATCGCGGGCGCGGGCGGGCGTAATTTTGCGGGCGCATGCTTCGGCTGCGGCAGTCTCAAGCATGCGGCGGATATCGTAGATCTGCCGTGCGTCCTCGCGATTCATGATGGCCACGATCGGGCCGCGCCCGGGCAGGATTTCGACCAGCCCTTCGGCCTCGAGATAGCGGATGGTTTCCCGGATCACTGTCCGGCTGACACCCAGTTGATCGCAGAGCGGGCGTTCGACAAGCCTCTGGCCGGGCTGGAACAATCCTTCGATGATCGCCTCTCGCATGCGGTCCTGCACCATGTCGCGCAGGGTGGCGGGCGGGTGATCGATCTTTGTCAGGCTGGGTGTTGTCATACGCGCGAATCTAACGGGTTGATCCGTAGCGGGCAAGGTATGATTGACATATGGTATTATGGTATACCAAAATACCGGCAATCGAATCTCAAGGACCTCGCCCATGCCCGCCGAAATCCGCAAGACCCTTCTGCATGTTGAAAACACCCTGATCGAAGGCGGCAAACCGGCTGAACAGCCGCTGAAACTGATCGCGGCGGTTGCGGTAATCGCCAATCCCTGGGCCGGGCGCGGTTTCGTCGAGGATCTGAAGCCGGAAATCCACGACTGCGCGCCCGGTCTTGGCAAGATGCTGACCGACATGGTGCTGGAGGTCGCAGGTGGTGGCGACAGGGTCGAAGGCTACGGCAAAGCTGCCATCGTGGGGGTCAATGGCGAGGTCGAGCATGGCTCGGCTCTGATCCACACGTTGCGGTTTGGCAATTTCTACCGCGAGGCGGTGGGTGCAAAATCCTATCTGGCATTCACCAACACGCGCGGTCCGGCCAATGCCGCGATGCAAATTCCGCTGATGGACAAGAACGATGGCGGGCGGCGCAGCCATTATCTGACCATCCAGTTACAAGTCGCCGATGCGCCCGCACCCGATGAGATCATGATCGCGCTTGGTGCGTCGATCGGCGGTCGGCCACATCACCGCATTGGTGACCGCTATCAGGACCTTAGGGAACTGGGCCATGACGTCGACAATCCTGCAGCTGTCTGACCCCTTCGGCCAGGTCGCCTGTCGCGAGAGCGGGCAGGGCGAACCTCTGGTTCTGATCCATGGCGTTGGCATGCAATCGGCGGCCTGGGCGCCGCAGATCGAGGCGCTGTCCGGGTCGCGTCACGTCATCGCGTTGGACTTACCGGGTCATGGCGGCAGCGACCGCATTGCGGCGAGGTCGGAATTGCCGGTGTTCCTGGACTGGCTGCTGGCGGTCTTGGACGCACTGCAATTACCTGCCGTCAGCCTGGCGGGTCATTCCATGGGGGCACTGATCGCTGGTGGATTTGCGGTGCGCCACCCGGAACGTGTCGCGCGTGTCGCCCTGTTGAACGGGGTGTTCCGCCGCGATGACGTGGCGCGCAACTCAGTGATCGCGCGGGCTGAGATGATCCGCGCCGGGGCCTTCGATCTGGACACGCCGCTCAAGCGCTGGTTCGGTGACACCCCTATCGAACGTGCCGCTCGCGATGATGTCGCGGCGTGGCTGGCGGCGGTTGATAACGACGGCTATGCCACTGCCTATGATGCGTTTGCCCGAGGCGATGCGCTTTATGCCGATGGCTATGCGCGGATCACCTGTCCGTTGCTGGCGTTGACTGGAGGCGATGATCCCAACTCGACCCCGGCGATGTCGCGCGCCATGGCCCGGGCCGCCCAACGCGGCACAGCGGAGATTATCGAAAATCACCGGCATATGGTAAACCTGACAGCCCCGGATGCCGTCAACGCAGCACTGCAAACCTGGTTAGAGACCCCAATCGCACAGGGTGAGCCCACATGATAGAATTCGACCCGGAAACCTTGACCAACCCCCGCGCCCTGCGAACCGCGTTCGGCACATACATGACCGGCGTCACGGTTGTCACCACGCAGGACGCGCGCGGCGATCCGTTGGGCTTCACGGCCAATTCCTTTGCCTCGGTCTCACTTGATCCGCCGCTGATTCTGGTCTGTCTGGCCAATACCTCCAGTAACTATGACACTTTCGCCACCACGTCGAAATTCGCGGTCAATATCCTGTCCGAGGCGCAGATCGAAGTGTCGAACGCCTTTGCCCGCCCGGTCGAGGATCGGTTTGCCACCGCGGGCTGGCAGCCGGGGCCGCATGGCGCGCCGATTCTGGATGATGTGTCGGCCTGGTTCGACTGCAGCATGTTCAACCGCGTCGAGGCTGGGGACCATCTGATCCTGATCGGTGCGGTAAAAGCCTTTGATCACACGATCGCGCCTGGGCTGGGCTATGCCCGTGGCGCCTATGTCACCCCTGCTGCCGAGGCGCAGGCGCTCAGCAAACGCACGGGTCTTGTCGTCTCGGCCCTAATCGAACGCGAGGGCAGGATTCTGCTGCAGGACGACGGTGATGGCCGCCTGACCATTCCCAGCACCGATGACGTGGCCGACGGGGCCAACGCGGCGCTAAACAGGCTGATCCGCGACAGCGGGGTGCAGGCGGAACCGGGTTTCATCTACTCGGTCTATCAGGATGAGGCGCGCAAGCATCAGCATATCTCGTTCCTGTGTCAGGCAGAGGAGGGCGAACCGAAAAAGGGCGTGTTCACCGATCTGGGCACCTCGACCCTGATGGATATCGGTGATCCGGCCATCTGCACGATGCTGGAACGGTTCGCCGCCGAAAGCCGGATCGGCAATTTCGGGGTGTATTACGGCAACGAGGTCAGCGGTGAGGTCAAGCCGCTTGCAACCGGGGGATAAGCCATGAAGTTTTCACTGTTTGCGCATATGGAGAGGATTTCTCCGGATCAGGAGCAAAAGCAGTTGTATGACGAGTTCATTAAGCTGTGCAAAATCGCTGATGAGGGCGGCATGCATGCGGTCTGGACCGGCGAGCATCACGGTATGAACTTCACCATCGCGCCCAACCCGTTCCTGAGCCTGATCGACGTGGCGCGGCACACTAAAAATGTCCGTCTGGGCACCGGCACCATCGTTGCCCCGTTTTGGCATCCGATCCGTCTGGCGGGTGAGGCGGCGATGACCGACATCATCACCGATGGCCGTCTTGACCTGGGCATCGCGCGCGGGGCTTACAGCTATGAATATGAACGGCTCATGCCCGGCATGGATGCGTGGGAGGCCGGGCAGCGCATGCGTGAACTGGTGCCTGCGGTGCAAAAGCTGTGGCAAGGGGACTACGCCCATGACGGCGAGTTTCACCGATTCCCCGAGACCACGTCCTCGCCCTTGCCGGTGCAGCCTGGCGGGCCACCGATCTGGGTGGCGGCGCGCGATCCCAACAGCCATGAATTTGCCGTTGCGCAGAGGTGCAATGTGCAGGTGACGCCGCTGTGGAACGGCGATGACGAGGTGGCGGATCTCATGTCGAAATTCAACGCCGCCTGCGTGAAATTCCCGGACATTCCGCGCCCCAAGATCATGCTGCTGCGCCATACCTACGTGGCCGAGGATGCCTCGGATGTGAAGCGCGCCGCGATCGAGCTGAACCGGTTCTATTGCTATTTCGGGGCGTGGTTCATGAACAAGCGCTCGGTCAGTCAGGGCCTGATCGACCCGCTGAGCGACGAAGACATCGCGGCCCACCCATTCTATACGCCCGACAACATGGAGCGCGATCTGATCATCGGCACTGCCGACACCGTGATCGACCGCATCCGCACCTGCGAGGCGCTGGGGTATGATGAATATTCCTTCTGGATCGACTCGAGCATGAGTTTCGACCGCAAGAAAGCCTCGCTGGAGCGGTTCATCAAAGACGTCATGCCAGCGTTTCAATAAGGGGCGGTAAAATGCAGCAATTCCAACAGTATATCGACGGTGCATTCTCGGATGGCTCGGTGCGGTTCGACAGTCTGGACCCGGCCACCGGTCAGGTCTGGGCACGCATGCCCGAGGCCAGCGCCGATGATGTCAGCAAGGCGGTCGAGGCCGCAGAGCGCGCGCTCTTCTCGCCGGAATGGGCGGGGATGACGGCCACGGCGCGGGGAAAGCTGCTGTATCGGCTTGCCGATCTGTTTGCCGATAACGCCCCGCGCCTGGCACAGCTTGAAACCCGCGATACCGGCAAGATCATCCGCGAAACCTCGGCCCAGATTGCCTATGTTGCGGAGTATTTCCGCTATTACGCCGGGCTGGCCGACAAGATCGAGGGGGCGCATCTGCCCATCGACAAACCGGATATGGAGGTCTGGTTGCGTCGCGAACCTATCGGAGTCGTGGCCGCTGTGGTGCCGTGGAACTCGCAGCTGTTCCTGTCAGCGGTCAAGATCGGGCCCGCTCTGGCGGCAGGTTGTACGGTGGTGCTGAAAGCCTCTGAAGACGGGCCTGCGCCGATGCTCGAATTCGCGCGTATCTTTGATCAGGCAGGCTTTCCCAAAGGTGTGCTGAATGTCATTACCGGCGGGCCCGAGACGGGTGCGGCGCTGACCAGCCATGCCAAGGTCGTCCATGTCGCCTTTACCGGCGGTCCCGAAACAGCGCGCCATATCGTCCGCAACTCGGCCGAAAACCTGGCCTCGACATCGCTGGAACTGGGCGGCAAATCACCGTTCATCGTGTTTGAGGATGCCGATATCGATAGTGCGGTGAATGCGCAGGTCTCCGGCATCTTCGCCGCCACGGGTCAAAGCTGTGTCGCGGGGTCGCGACTGGTTGTGCAGGCCTCGATCAAAGAGGCTTTCCTGGCGCGGCTGAAGGAAAAGGCCGAAGCGGTGGTGATCGGTCCACCCGATGACGTGGCGACCGAGGTCGGCCCGCTTTGCACCCGGCGACAGCGCGATATTGCCGTCGATCTGATCGACCGGTCCATCGCCCAAGGGGCCAATCTGGTGACCGGCGGTAAGCCCATCGCGCGCGATGGGTTCTACTTTCCGCCGACCATTCTGGATTGCTCTGACGCGCCAAATGCCGACAGCCTGAGCAACGAGTTTTTCGGGCCGGTCCTGTCCGTCACCACGTTCCAGACCGAGGAAGAGGCGATCGCCATTGCCAACGACACGCGTTTCGGGCTGGCCTCGGGTCTGTTCACTCAGAACCTGACCCGCGCGCATCGCATGATCCGCGCCATCCGGGCCGGGATTGTCTGGGTCAACACGTATCGCGCCGTCAGCCCGATTGCGCCCTTTGGTGGACATGGATTGTCCGGCCACGGGCGCGAAGGCGGAATGCAGGCGGCGCTGGATTACACCAAGGTCAAAGCGGTCTGGTTGCGCACCAGCGACGATCCGATCCCCGATCCGTTTGTCATGCGCTGAAGCCCGGACGCGGCACATCGCGCCTAATCGCGCATCCTGCTGAAATCGGGGTCATAAGGCGAGGGCGCGATGATTTCGGCATTGACCCGTTCGCCACAGAGGTCGAGTTCCATCCGCTCGCCCTCGGAGGAAACACCCGGATCGACAAAGGCATAGGCCAGGTTCAACCCAACCCGGTGCCCCCAATCTCCCGAGGTTACGGTGCCGACAACCCTGTCGCTCCGCATCAGGGATGCACCGCCGTGTGCGGGGGCATGAGTGGCATCGATGTGCAGGGTGACCAGCCTTTTGCGGGGTCCTTCGATCCGGCGCTGCAACAATGCATCTTTCCCAATAAAATCGACGTTCTTGTCCGGCTTGACGAACCGGTCCAGTGCGGTTTCGAACGGATCAAACTCGGTCAGCAGGTCGGCCTTCCAATGCAGGAAGCCTTTTTCCATCCGCATCGACTCGACCGCGCGCGCACCAAAGAGTTTCAACCCATGCACCTCGCCTGCCTGCCTCAGCGCCAGGTAGGCGGCGTAGAGTGAGGTGTTCGGGACATGGATTTCATACGCCAGCTCACCTGAAAAGCTGATGCCCATCACAACAGCCGGGGCAAAACCAACAAAACACTCGCGCAGGCTGAGCCACGGAAAAGCCTCTACCGACCAGTCACCGCGCGCGCAGGTGGATAGCACCGCGCGCGCGTTGGGGCCGGCAAGCACCAGAATGGTGTGATCATTGGTCAGGCTGCGCAGGTGAATATCCTCGTCCTCTGTGACATGCGCCCTGAGCCAGTCCATATCATGACATTCCGCCGCCGCTGCCGAGCCGAACCAGACACGCTCCGGGCCGCGGTCGCTGGCGGGCAGGTTGGCGATGGTAGCCTCGCCTTTGATCATGCCGTGATGGTTCAGCAGGTATCCCAGCCCGACCCGGCCCGCGCGTTTGGTCACCGCGCCGCAGATCATTCGGTCGAGGAAGCTGTGGCGATCTGCTCCGGTGACCTCGATCCGGTTGAAACCGTTGACCTCACAGAGGCCGACATTGTCACGAACGTTCCTGACCTCGGCTGCGACAAGGTCAAACGCCTCGTCGAAAGTGAAGCCAAGTGTGGGGTGAAAATCAGGGCTGGGCTTGATGTACTCAACCCGCTCCCAGCCGTTCACGACGGTGAATGCGGCACCTTCCGCCGACAGCACCGGTGTCAGGGGGGTGGTCTTGGCAGGCCTGCCTGCCGGGCGGTGTTCGTGGGGGAAGTGAAAGCGAAACTCGTTCTGGTAGTCCTCGATCGCCTTCAGCGCGGTCAGTTCCACATTGGCATGGCTGGTAAAGCGGCGCGGGTCCAGACACCAGGTGTCATAGCAGGCCTCGCCATGCACGATCTGCTGGGCCAGCAACCAGCCATGCCCGCCGCCTTCACCAAGCCCCGCCCGCAGCCCAATAATGCAGAACGCATTGCGCTTGCCTGGGATCGGGCCGACCAAAGGCGCACCGTCGATCGTATAGGTGATCGGGCCGTTCACGACGGTATGGATGCCCACTTCGGTCAGGGCCGGCATGCGCGCAAAGGCCCCTTCCAGAACGTCCGTGATGCGGTCCAGATCGTCGGGGCAGAGCGCATTAACGAAATTCGGGTCGATCCCGTCCATGCCCCAAGTCTTGCAATTCTGTTCATAAAACCCAACCAGAAGCCCGTTCTTTTCCTGGCGACAATAGTAATCCGAGATCGGGCAGCGGATCAGCGGCATGCGGTGACCGGCCTGTTTGATGGCCGGGATCTCTTCGGTGAGGAAATACTGATGCTCCATCGAAGCGACCGGATGATGTACATTCATCATCGCGCCGACCTCATTGACCCGGTAGCCGCAGGCGTTGACGATGATATTGCAATCAATGTCGCCCTTCTCGGTGTGCACGGTCCAGGTGTCATCCTTGTGTTGGGTCAGGGCCCTCACCGGCGTGTTCCGGTACACCTCGGCCCCCGCCTTGCGGGCGCGTCTGGCCAGCGCCTGACACAACTGTGCCGGGTCGATATCGCCATCAAGCGGATCCCAAAGCCCGCCCAGCAGGTTGTCCGCCGAGATCAGCGGGTGTCGGCGGGCGCATTCTGCGGCATCGATCGCCTCGAATTCCACGCCCATGCCGCGCGCCATCGAGGCGAAATGCCGATAGCCCTGCATCTGCGCCTCGGTATTGGTTAAGCGCATCCCGCCATCGCCATGGTGGTAGTTGATCGGATAGTCGGGGTCGTCGGCCAATTCCTTGTAAAGGTTGATCGAGTGGGTCTTTAGGCCAACCATGGTCTGGTTCATGCCGAAATTCGTGACCTGTGCGGCGGAATGCCAGGTGGTGCCGCTGGTCAGCTCGTTACGCTCGACCAGAACCACATCGCTCCAGCCCTCTTGTGTCAGATGATAGAGCGTCGAACAGCCCGCAATACCGCCACCGATGACCACTACCTTTGTCCGGGATTTCATGTGTCCGCCTCCGAATTTTGGCCCGACTCCGAAGGAGATTGAGGAGATGAGCAACAAGAAGATCATAATTTCGATAAAACAGAAAAAGATAAACTAATATTTCGGAATAAATAACCCCGACCTTGTCAAAGCGACCCTGATGGCGGTTCGTTGAGACCAGTCGGACTAAGGAGCACCAGATAGAGGAGCCCGTTGACACGTGGGGCGCAGCAAGCGAAGCGGACGAGATGCAAGGCTGGCACAGCGTGCAGCCAAACCACGAGTGGACCCGTGCCCGCCCGGGCAGGTCGGTGGTGCCTACCAGCCTCTGACAACCGCAGACCTTCAGCGAATATTCGACACCGCGCTGGACCTGCTCGAACGGCTGGGAATGGGAGAGGTACCGCAGCGCCTGCGCGACGACTTGCTGGCAGCGGGGGCACGGGACGGCGGCAATGGTCGGGTGGTCTTTCCGCCCGAACTCGTGGGCAAGGCCATCGACAATGCGGCCAAGACATTCGTTCTGCATGGGCGCGACGAATGCCGATCGATCGAGGTTGGCGGAAACCGCGTCTATTTCGGAACCGGCGGAGCTGCCGTGCAGACGCTGGACCTAGAGAGCGGTCTCTACCGGCCCTCCACGCTCAAGGACCTGCATGATTTCACGCGGTTGCAGGACAAGCTGGCCAATGTCGGCTGGTTCACGCGCTGTTGCGTGGCCACCGATGTGCCCGACCCGTTTGATCTGGACGTCAACACTGCCTACGCCCTGATCAGGGGAACAACCAAGCCCACGGCAACCGCCTTCACTCTGGCCGAGCATGTGGCGCCCATTGTCGAGATGCTGGATATTGCCGCAGGTGGCCCCGGCGCGTTTTCGAAACGGCCCTTCATGAAGGCCCATATCAGCCCGGTGATCTCTCCGATGCGCTATGGCGAGGACGCTGTTGACGTGGTCTATGAATGCATCCGGCACAACATTCCCATCTCCTGCATCACTGCCGCGCAGGCTGGCGCCACGGCACCCGCGACGCTGGCTGGGTTCCTGGCGCAATCCCTGGCCGAGACGCTTGCCAGCCTGGTGATGGTCCACGCCATCCAGCCAGGCTTTCCGATGGTGTTCTCGAACTGGCCACTGGTCATCGACCTGCGGACTGGCGCGTTTTCGGGCGGCAGCGGAGAGACCGCGGTGTTGAACGCGGCATCCGCCCAGATGTCGAACTGGCTGGGGCTGCCCTCGGGTGTGGCCTGTTCGATGACCGACGCCAAGGCAATCGACGCCCAGTACGGCATGGAAAAAGGCCTCACATCGCTTGCGGCCGCCCTTGCTGGCGGGAACCTGATCTATGAAAGCTCCGGCATGACGGCCTCGCTGCTTGGGGCGAGTTTCGAGGCGTTCGTGCTGGATGATGAAATGCATTCTCACACCTATCGCGCCCTGCGTGGGATCGAAGTGAGCGAGGCCAATCTGGGCTTCGACGCCATCTGTGACGCGGTCCTTGGCGATGGGCATTTTCTGGGCAGCCAGCACACCTATCAGGCGATGGAACAAGATTATTTCTATCCGTCCCTTGCTGACCGTGATGAGCCGCGCAGCTGGACCGAGAGCGGGGCGGCCGATGCCTGGTCCCGCGCGCGGGCGCGGGCAGGCGACATCCTTCTGACCCACACACCGGCCTATCTGAGTGATGAACAGGACGCGGCCATCCGTGCGCGGTTCAGGATACTATAAGCCCATCGCCTTCAGCTGAGCAGCGCGAAATCATCCTTGAGCCAGGGCGCGATCTCGATCAGAGGGTGGAGTGCGTTTTCGTCGATCAGCGCCCTGGTTTTCCTGTCGATCAGATCAACGACCGAGCGGGAACAATCAGGTGTCGTGACGATGGCCAGTTCCCGCGCAAAGCTTTTGCCGGGAAACGCGTGCATCCTCAGCCGGGATTGGAACCGTTTTGCGCGCGCAAACAACAAGGGTGTCGTTATGGTCCAGCCGGCACCAGCCGCAACCATTGCCATCAGTGTCTGGTTATTGCTGCATTCAAAGGAATGCGACCCGCTGATGCCGATCCGGCGGAGTTGCGCTTCGATCTGGCGCGCGATGATCAGGTTGCTGGAAAAGCGCAGAAACGGCAGCTTGGCACGCCCGTCCACGATGTCAGCGAGCGAACCGTCGGCAGAACGGGGCAGGACCACAATAAACGGGTCACGCAGTAGGGGGCGGTCCTGCAAATCCGCAAACCGCTCAGAGGGGCTTGCGGTAATGCCGAGGTCAAGCTGCCGGTTCCTGAGCATCTCGATCAGGGTATGGCTGGACTCGGTCTGAAAAAGAAAGTCGCAGCGCGGCATCTGTCGGGACAGGTACACTGCCAGTTCCGGCACGATATCACTGTCCAGATCTTCGATGGTTCCCAGCCGCAGATAGCTGGCCTCGGACACGCCGCCAGCCGACGCTTCGGCCTTGGCCCGGCGAATGGACCGCAGCGCGTCGTCGATATTGCGCAGAAACACCTTGCCCTTGGGCGTGAGCACCATCGGCCTGCGGTCATGGTTAAATAACGCGACGCCCAGATGCTCTTCGAGGCTGCGCAGGTGGTGCGAAATGGTGCTGACGGCCAACCCGCTTTCATCCGCCGCCTGCTGCAGCGATCCTTTTTGCGCACAGATCTGAAAAAGCTCCAGCCATTTCAGGCTGAGATCTTTTGGAGCGGATCGTGGGCGCATGGCGATATTCCGGAGCTTTGGGTGTATCTTTGACGTCGGATGACGATCAGTTCTCTATCATATCAGAGTGGTGGGTGGGCTCGGATACTCTCTTTCGGCGATACCTCAGCGATCCGTTCCTTTGGTGCCCGGTATTTGTGACGAGTAATAATAGGCGATTGCCTGCGCGCGGTTCTTCACCGACAGTTTCTCATAGATATTGGACAGGTGGAATTTCACGGTGTTAGTCGAGATCTGCAGCGCCTTCGACAGGTCCCGATTGGACATGCCCTTGGACAGGAATTCGAGGATTGCGCGTTCCTTGCGTGATAGGCTGTGGATCGGATCCTGCTGCATTCGGCGCACATCAATGAATGGGAATACCATCTTGCCCGCCGCCACTTCGGCGCAGGTGTCCAGCAACCCCTCGACCGGCCCCGAACGTGGGGCAAACCCTGCCGCGCCCGCCTGCATGGCCAGTCTTGGCGTATCGCCGGTCGCCTCGCCATAGACCACCAGCCGGGGTGCGCTGTCATGTTCGCGCAACACTTCGATCAGTTTGGCGGCACCCAGCACCGGCAGGTTCCAGTCGACGACACCAACCTGCACCGGCACCCGCATGACCGTACCCAGGAAGCCTTCGGCGGTGGCGGATGTGGCGACCAGAGAGAATCGCGTATCGCGTTCGAAGATCTCTGACATGGCCGACAAAACCAGCGTATTGCTGTCAGCGAGCATGATGTCGACCGGCGTGTTGTTTTTGCCAACCATTTGAAATCTCTTTGTTTATCCCACTATACTACCCGTAAGGATAGGTATTATTGTAGTATACATCGGTATTCTTACACCTTTGGGTAGGTATTCCCCCACCCAATTAGATGCCCGAAAGCAGTAGTAACTGACGTTGTGTCATGGGGCAAGTCTGAGGTTTGCTGGTTCTCAGCACGTGAACCGGGGGCCGTTGCCCCTGCCAGAAATGGGGGCACCCGATGACAGTTCAGATTTTTCCCAGCCTCGAAATTCCCGAGACGCTCGCGGCGGGTCCGGGACCCGGAAACACCGACCCGCGCGTACTGCAGGCCTTTGCCGGAGCCGGTGTTGCCGATCACATGCAGCCCGACGTGCTGCGCGGGATGATCGAGTGCAAGCACATGCTGCGCGCGGTCTGGGGCACCGACAACACCTATACATTTGCCGTGGCCGGAACCGGTTGGAGCGGGCTGGACGCGATGTTCTCGGCGGTGATGCCGGGCGACAGAGTGTTAGCGTTTTCCAACGGCACGTTTTCGGGCATCGACGCGCTGACGCTGCGGATCAAGGCGGCGACACCGGCAGAACATGCGGCAAACCCGCTAGATCCCCAGGCGGCCAGTGTGACGGTGATCGATGTGCCGCATGGCCAGTCGGTGACCAGTGCGATGGTCGAGGCCGCGCTGGCTGAGCACAAACCAAAATGGGCCTTCATGGCTCATTGGGAGACCGGTTCGGGCCGGGTCAACGACCTGCGCGGATTTTCGGATGCCTGTACGCGTCACGGGGCGATGGGGCTGGTTGACGCGGTGTCGTCGCTTGGCGTTGATGATTTCTCGATTGATGACTATCCGGGCGTTGCGGGCTGGGCGTCCTGCCCACAAAAGGGCTTGTGCTGCCTGCCACTGACCTATGCGCCGGTCAGCTTCACCGATGCCTATGTCGCATCGCTGCGGGCCAGTGGCGCCTATAGCTATGTGCACAATCCGATTTTCGAGGCCCGCCATTGGGGTATTGTCGATGGGCAGGATGTGGAAAAGGGCACCTATCACCGGACCCATTCGGGCTATGCCGTCGCAGCCTTCCACGAAGCGCTGCGCCTGACCCTGCAGGAAGGGCTGGCCAAGCGGGCGGGCTCGTATCGTACCCATGAGACGGTTCTGCGCGATGCGGTCACCGCGATGGGCTGCACAGTCACTTCGAACATGCCCAGCCTTGTGGTTCTAAACCTGCCGTCGGAGCTGGCGGGCCGCGAGATGGAGCTGGTGCAGGCCTGCCGGGCCGAAGGGTTCGGAATCTGGCCGACACTCAGCGCGCCGGTGCAGGTGCGGATCGGCATCCTCAATCAACTGAACCGCCAGGCCATCAGCCAGATCGTGCGTCTGTTTGCCGACGCGCTGGTCGCGTTGGGCGGCGAGGTGGATCAGGACGCAATCGAAGCGCTGCTCGAAAGCCGCTACGGCACGTCGATCGCTGCGTGAACGGGAGGAATGCAGATGGATATCCATGAATATCAAGCAAAAGAAGTTCTTTCGAATTTCGGAGTCGCGACCCCGTCGGGGGCCTTGGCCTATAGCCCCGAGCAGGCGGCCTATCGCGCGCGCGAACTGGGCGGCGACAAGTGGATCGTCAAAGCGCAGGTCCATGCCGGAGGACGCGGCAAGGCGGGGGGCGTGAAGCTCTGCAACTCCGAGAGCGAGATCTACGAGGCCTGCGACGCGCTCTTTGGGCGCAAGCTGGTCACCCATCAGACCGGCCCCGAGGGCAAGGGCATCTACCGTGTCTATGTGGAATCCGCCGTACCCATCGACCGCGAGATTTATCTGGGCTTCGTGCTGGACCGTTCCAGCCAGCGGGTGATGATCGTCGCCTCGTCGGAAGGCGGGATGGAGATCGAGGACATCTCGGCCGAAAAGCCAGACAGCATCGTGCGCTCGACGGTGGAGCCCGCCGTGGGTCTACAAGAGTTCCAGGCCCGCGAGATCGCTTTCAAGCTAGGGCTGGAACCAGGGTTGACTCAGCAGATGGTGCGCACACTGCAGGGCTGTTACGCCGCCTTCAGCGAGCTCGATGCCACCATGGTCGAGATTAACCCCCTGGTGATCACCGGCGACAACCGGGTCCTGGCGCTGGACGCCAAGATGAGCTTTGATGACAACGCGCTGTTCCGCCATCCGCAGATCAGCGAGCTGCGCGACAAGTCCCAGGAAGACCCGCGCGAAAGCCGCGCCGCCGACCGGGGACTGTCTTATGTCGGGCTTGATGGCAATATAGGCTGCATCGTGAACGGTGCCGGTCTGGCCATGGCCACGATGGACACGATCAAGCTGGCGGGTGGCGAGCCGGCCAATTTCCTCGATATCGGCGGCGGCGCTTCGCCCGAGCGGGTCGCAAAGGCGTTCCGGCTGGTGTTGTCGGATGACAATGTGCAGGCGATTCTGGTCAACATCTTTGCCGGCATCAACCGCTGCGACTGGGTTGCCGAGGGTGTGGTGCAGGCGTTGCGCGATCTGCAGATCGACATTCCCGTGGTGGTGCGCTTGGCCGGCACCAATGTCGAAGAGGGGCAAAAGATCCTCGCCAAATCCGGCCTGCCGGTCATCCGCGCGACCTCGCTGATGGAGGCCGCCGAGCGCGCCGTGCGCGCCTGGCAAAACGATCTGACCCAAGCGACCAAGATGAGGGCCGTCTGATGAGCATACTTCTCGACCGTGACACCAAGGTGATCGTTCAGGGCATCACCGGGCGTATGGCGCGCTTTCACACCAAGGACATGATGGAATATGGCACCAATGTCGTGGGCGGCGTGGTGCCCGGCAAGAGCGGCGAAACTGTCGAGGGCGTGCCGGTTTTCGACACCGTCAAACAGGCGGTCGCGGCCACCGGCGCCGAGGCCAGCCTGGTTTTTGTCCCACCCCCCTTTGCGGCGGATTCGATCATGGAGGCCGCAGATGGCGGCATCCGCTACTGCGTCTGCATCACTGATGGCATCCCGGCGCAGGACATGATTCGGGTAAAACGCTACATGTACCGCTACCCGCGCGACAAGCGCATGGTGCTCACCGGGCCGAACTGCGCCGGCACGATCAGCCCGGGCAAGGCTCTGCTGGGCATCATGCCCGGCCATATCTACCTGCCGGGTCCCGTCGGCATCGTCGGCCGCTCGGGCACGCTGGGCTATGAGGCTGCCGCGCAGCTAAAGGAACGCGGCATCGGCATCTCGACCAGCGTCGGCATCGGCGGCGATCCGATCAACGGCTCGTCCTTCCGCGATATTCTTGAGCGGTTCGAACAGGATGACGAGACCCAGGTCATCGCCATGATCGGCGAGATTGGCGGCCCGCAAGAGGCCGAGGCCGCCGAATACATCCGCGATCACGTGACCAAACCGGTGGTGGCCTATGTGGCCGGTCTGACCGCCCCCAAGGGCCGCACCATGGGCCATGCGGGTGCGATCATCTCGGCCTTTGGCGAAAGCGCCTCGGAAAAAGTTGAAATCCTCTCGGCTGCCGGTGTGACCGTGGCCGAAAACCCCGCAGTCATCGGCGAGACGATCGCCCGTGTCATGGAAAGGGCAGCGTGATGGTCAAACCCTCCGTTCTTGTCACTCGCCGCTGGCCCGAAGCCGTCGAGGCGCAACTGATGGACAGCTACGACGCGGTCCTGAACAGGGGCGACAAACCCCTGACTCCGGCCGAGATCCGCGAGGCGCTCAATACCTATGACGCGGTGCTGCCAACAGTAACTGACCACCTGACCGCCGAGGCGCTGGATGTGCCCGCTGCAAAAACCAAGATCATCGCCAATTACGGCGTCGGCTACAGTCATATTTGCGAACCTGCCGCCCGCAGTCTGGGCATGACCGTGACCAACACGCCCGACGTGTTGTCCGAATGCACCGCCGATCTGGCGATGACGCTGCTTCTGATGGTCGCGCGCCGCGCCGGTGAAGGCGAGCGCGAAGTTCGCTCAGGCAGCTGGACCGGCTGGCGTCCGACCCATCTGGTCGGAACCAAGGTCAGCGGCAAGACGCTGGGCATCGTGGGCTTTGGCCGGATCGGTCAGGAAATGGCCCGCCGCGCCCATCACGGCTTTGGCATGAAGATCCTGGTGCAGAACCGCAGCAAGGTGGATCCCGCCGTGCTCAACAGATGCGGGGCCGAGCAGGTCGACAGCCTCGACGCGCTTCTGCCGCAGTGCGACTTCGTTTCGCTGCACTGCCCCGGCGGGGCCACGAACCGACATCTGATAAACGGCCGCAGGCTGGATCTGATGAAGCCCGACGCCTACCTGATCAACACTGCACGCGGCGAAGTGATCGACGAGTTCGCCCTGATTCAGGCGCTGTCATACGACCTGATCGGTGGCGCCGCGCTGGATGTCTTCGACGGCGAACCCAGGATCAGCCCCGACCTGCTGCACTGCGACAACCTCGTCATGCTGCCGCATCTGGGCAGCGCCACCCGCGAGGCGCGTGAGGCCATGGGGTTCCGTGTCCTCGACAACCTCAAAGACTTCTTCACTGGCCGCGACCCGCGCGACCGGGTGATCTGATGCAGGCCCTGGCCCGAGACACCAAAGTTTCGCACAACCCTTCGGCCTATGCCGAGGGCCTGCGAACCGAAGTGCGGACGTTATGGCGGAACATTCTGCTGAAACGTGCGCCTCATGTGGTCATCTGGGCCGATGCCAGTCCGCTTGCTCCGATCCCCTCAGGTCCTGAGGCCACGCCATATCTGCAAGCCTTGTCGATCTGGTTTCAATTACTGCGCATCATCGACGAAAACGCAGAAGTACGGAACCGCCGCCTGACCGAAACCCAAAATGGTGCCGACGCAGTCGAAGGCGGATTTGCCAAAGTGCTTTCGGATCTATCCCTGAGTGCAGAACAGACCGAACAACTGTCCCGCGATCTTTTGGCCGGACCCACCTTGACGGCACATCCAACCGAAGCAAAGCGCGTTACCGTTCTGGAAATCCATCGGCGGATTTACCGAAACCTTGTCAGCCTCGAAACCCAACGCTGGACACCTACAGAGAGAGCCGAGTTGTTGAACGGGCTGGAAAGCGAGATTGACCTGCTGTGGTTGACGGGCGAGTTGCGCCTGTCACGTCCCAGCCTGCACGATGAGATCGAGTGGGGCTTGCAGTTCTTCCGCGATGCAATCTTTGACGCCGTGCCACAGGTGATGGATCGGTTCGATCAGGCCTGCCTGCAGGTTCTGGGACAGGCTCTGAAGGCAACACCGAGTATCCGTTTCCATAGCTGGATCGGTGGTGACCGGGACGGCAATCCCAATGTGACAACCGAAATGACCGCTCTCGCGCTGCAACGAGGGCGCGAGACAGCACTGGATTTTTATCGCCAGGCAATTGAACAGGCGGCTGGTCGGCTCAGCATCAGCGCCTTGATCCTGCCGCTACCTGAGCCTCATGCTAAGCGGCTAAAGGCTATCATCGACCAGGCATCAGGCAATATTCGCAATCCAAACGAGCCCTTCCGTCAGGTGCTTAGCGCTATCCGGCAGCGGATGACAGAGGACAGGTACGATCACGTCTCACAATTCGTCAGTGATCTGGATGCGGTTGATGCGGCTCTCTGCTCGGTCAACGCCGATCTTCTGGCGCGACGGCATATCCGACCCCTGCGCAGAGCAGCGTCCGTGTTCGGGTTTCGCACCGCGACGCTGGACATCCGCCAGAATTCGACGGTGACAACCAGCGTGTTGGCAGAGATCTGGGGGCTGTCCGGTCCGGTTCCGGATTATGGTACGCCGGAATGGTCGACCCGCCTGCGCACAGAGCTGGCAGATCAAGATCTTCTGCTCCATTCCCGCGAAGAACTGAGCGATCAAGCTCGGGAATTGCTGGCCCTGCTCGCGCTTGTGCATTCAGTGCGCACAGGACCTGATCCCAAGGCGATGGGTCCCTTCATCTTGTCAATGACCCGGTCGGCTGATGACATCCTGGGGACTTATCTTTTGGCGCGTTATGCGGGGTTCGGGTCGGAAACGCTGGATATATCAGTTGTCCCGCTGTTCGAAACCATCGCCGATCTGCGAAATGCCCCTGCGATTCTATCGGGTGTTTTGAAGGTACCTCTTGCTCGCAGAAGCCTAAAGACAGAGGGCAACGTGATCGAGATCATGCTGGGCTACTCCGACAGTGGCAAGGACGGCGGATTTTTTTGCTCGACCTGGGAATTGGACCGTGCGCAGCGCCGGATCGTTGCTGCACTGACGTCACAGGGCCTTCGAGCTGCTTTTTTTCACGGCCGCGGCGGGTCGGTCAGCCGGGGTGGCGCACCTACCGGGCGCGCCATCGCGGCACAGCCCAGTGGAACCATCTCGGGGCAGTTGCGCATCACGGAACAGGGTGAGGTCGTTTCGGCCAAATATGCCAACCGGGGTACGGCCGCTGCCCATCTGGAATTGTTGCTGTCCAGCACCCTGCGTCACACCGCCGACCGTAACGAAGCCCTTGCCAAGCCCGAGTTCGACGACGCGCTGGATGCATTGTCGGAACTGTCGCAAACGGCATATGTTTCGTTACTCGAAATGCCCGGTTTCCTGGATTACTTCCAAGAGGCAAGTCCGGTCGAGGAGCTTGCGCGGCTTAAGATCGGTTCGCGCCCGACACGCCGTTTTGGCGCTGCCAGTTTGGATGATTTGCGTGCCATTCCGTGGGTCTTTGCCTGGTCCCAGAACCGCCACCTGATCACCGGATGGTACGGATTCGGCGCAGCGATGAGCAGTTTTCGGCGTTTCCGTGGACCGCGCGGAGATGAAGTGCTTCAGGACCTCTTCCAACAGTCCCGACTATTCCGGCTTGCCATCGATGAAATGGAAAAATCGCTCTATCAGACGGATATGGCCATTGCCGCGCAATACGCCGACCTGGTGCGCGACCGTAAAACCCGCCAACATATCTTCGGTGCAATCACAGCCGAATATGCTAGCTGCTGCAACGCGGTGAAATTTTTGACGAACGGGCAGACCATTGGACATCGGTTCCCGCGCCTGTGCGAGCGCTTCGAGCGCAAAAGGCCGGAACTGGACCGCATCCATGCACTTCAGGTGAACCTGTTGCGCCAATCCCGCGACGAAAGCCAGGCCAGCGCGGTTCCGGTGCCGCTTCTTCAATCCATGAACGCCATCTCGGCCGGTCTGGGCTGGACTGGTTGAGCCAAGTGAGGAATTTTGACATGAACGCCCCCCATCGCAATGACGGTTTTTTCACCCAGTCCCTTGTCGACCGCGACCCTGAGGTTTTCGGGTCGATCACATCAGAGCTGGGCCGCCAGCGCGATGAAATCGAGCTGATCGCAAGCGAAAACATCGTCAGCGCCGCGGTGATGGAGGCGCAGGGCT
>NZ_JBGOSH010000027.1:0-32781 GCF_041537925.1 Ruegeria hyattellae
CAGGGATCGAGACCGCCAACATGATCCGCAAGGGCCAGCTTGGACCTTCGACAAGCGGGTTCTGTCAATTTGCCGAGCTCGCCGGATAACTCCACCCAAACGGAGCGATAGCTCTGATCAACGCCAGATTTTGCGACACAACCCAAGGACGTGTTCCAGGATCATGGGATTTCAGCGGCTGGCCGAAAGATATTCAACAAGAAGATCAAGCGCCCGAAGCTGCTTGCGTTTTTCGAGACCCTTCCGCGCTGTGTTGTCGGCATGGAAGCCTGCGGCTCCGCCCACTATTGGGGCCGTGAACTCAGCAGGCTGGGTCATGACGTCCGCTTGATGCCAGCCGCCTATGTCAAACCCTATGTAAAGCGCGGCAAGACCGACGCCGCAGATGCCGAGGCGATCTGCGAGGCCGTCCGTCGGCCAACAATGCGGTTCGTCGAAGTGAAATCCGAAGACCAGCAGGCGATCCTGGCGCTGCACCGCACCCGGGATCTCGCGGTCCGGCAGCGCACGCAGCTGGCGAATATGATCCGAAGCCTTTTGCGCGAATTCGGCCATGTGTTGCGGAGCGGGATCGAGGCTGTGATCGCCTTCGCCAAACGCCACCTTGAAGGGGAACGGCCTGATATGCCGGATCTGGCAAGCGGCATTCTCGGTACGGTCTGCTACCAGTTTCTTGGCGTTCACGAGCGCGTTGAAGGCTATTCAAAGATGATAGAGAGGCATGCGCTGCTGGATGCCGGTGCCCGGCGCTTGAAGCGCATGCCTGGCGTCGGCCCGATTACCGCCTCCGCCATCGTGGCGACCATCGGAGATGCTAAGCAATTTCGGACTGGTCGCGATCTTGCGGCGTGGCTAGGCCTGACGCCACTTAACAACTCCAGTGGTGGAAAGGAAAAGCTCGGCAAGATCACCAAGAAGGGCGACCGTTACATCCGAAAGCTCCTGATCACCGGCATGACATCCCGTGCGCTGATGGGCAGGAAGCATCCGGAGCGCATAGATATCTGGAGCGCCAAAATCCTCGCCGAGAAACCGTTTCGGTTGGCGACGGTCGCGATGGCCAACAAGAGCGCCCGGATCATCTGGGCGATACTGACGAAACAACAGGAATATCGGCAGCCGGCCGCCTGATCGGATCGACCTGCCAGAAATGCAAGACGTTTGATGTGATGATGCGGCTGTAAGTCAACCAAAAGCCAGGACACTCCGACGAAAGTCGCGGCCCTCAGAGGTCGTATTCCCGATAGGAACCTCGCTTGCGGAACTCATCCACTGCCCGGCAGGGCATTGCGTAGCAATGTCCCGAAAGGGAGGCCAGCAGTCGACAACACTGGCTGCGTCAACAGGCCGAACACACGACGGTACTGACGGACCGCCGCCATCAACGCAGAAAACACTTGCAATGCAGGCGCCACCCACACAGGTCATTCGGCGACGTGCTAAATTGCTGCGTCCGCAGCCCGCAAAGCTGCCATTCGTTACAATGCCGGATTTGCTCAATTGGTACCCGAAGCCTTTGAACGTGGTCATGCGCGATGAACACAATCAACCGTGCATCGTAGATAATCCTTGCAAGATTTAGGCCGCACCTGATTTTGTGACCTGAAATTGAACGGCTTTCGGGGAGAAGCGCGTGCAGGACGTACAAGAGCAAGACTACGAAGCCGAATTACGTATTCACGAAGCACTGGACGTTGCATCGACCACGCCTGTATTTGCACTGTCTTTTTTGATGGCCTTTGCCGTGATGATATTGCAGATCGGTCCCTCGAATCTGACGCTGGCCGCGCTCGCATCTTTAGTCATGTTGCTGATCATGAATGTGATGGGGATGAAAAGCTATTACGCCTTGCGTAACAAGCCAAGACCCAAATCGATCTCGAAGCGGCGATTGAAGGTTATCCTCATCACCTCACTGATCCTTGGAACAGGTTGGGGTAGCTTCAATTTTTTCATGATGCCGGTTTTGGCACCGCATGAGCAGATGGTTCTGTATCTGTTCGCATTTATCGGAGCATTTGGCGGCTCTACAACATTTTCGCTTAGGGTGTCTTGGGGCTTCTCCAGCCCCGTTCTTTTTCTAACTTGGCTGTCCATGCTTCTATGGGGGCCGCTGGAGTGGTATTTTAACACGCTTACTATACTGGGCACGGTTCTGGTCATTACTCAGCTGACGTTCTTAACCAGAAGGAGTGCGATCAACGGCATCAAGTTGACGCTCGCGAACACAAAGGCGCTGAACGAACAACTTAAGGCCGAAAACCAGATGCGTGAACTGGCGCGTATTCCGGAAGAGAACCCGAACCCAGTGTTGCGTATCACCGATCAGGGCGAACTGATTTACGCCAATAAAGCAAGCGTTCCATTAATCGAAGCGCTGCAGCTAAAAGTGGGTGACCGAGTGGGAACGGGTTGGCGCAAGCGTGTTGCCAAGGGTTTGCACGAGGATCAACGGGCAGATTTCAAGTATAAGGCTGGTGGTCAGATCTATTCTCTTTTGCTGTGGCCGGTTCCAGAAGGCGGTTATGCGAATATCTATGGCCGGGATATTACCAGGCAAAAGCGCGTCGAGAGCGAGTTGCGCGTAGCCCGCGATCTTGCCGAAACGGCCAACAAAACCAAGAGCACTTTCCTTGCCAATATGAGCCATGAACTACGTACGCCGCTGAATGCAATTATTGGATATAGCGAACTGATGCTGGAAGAAGCCATCGACCAGAAGGATGACGCAAACCTGAGCGACTTGAAGAAGATTCAATCTGCCGGAAAGCACTTGCTTGCGCTGATCAATGACGTTTTGGACCTCTCCAAAATCGAAGCCGGCAAGATGGAGTTCGATCTGGAAACTTTCGACATTTTCCAGATGATCAAGGATGTCAGCGCGACAGTGCAGCCATTGGCCGAGAAAAACCACAATACGCTGGAAATCGTGTGCCCGGAAGATCTCGGCGAAATGGTCTGTGACTTGACCAAAGTTCGGCAGACCCTGCTGAATCTTTTGTCCAATGCCTGCAAATTCACTGAAAAAGAAATGATCACGCTATCAGTGGTAAAATCGAACGACGCAAATCAGCTGGAATTTGCAGTCACCGATCACGGCATCGGCATGTCGCCGAAACAAGTCGAAAGGATATTCGACGCATTCACACAGGCGGATTCTTCAACCACTCGAAATTATGGAGGTACCGGATTGGGACTTTCTATCACGAAGGCCTTCTGCGAACAGCTAGGCGGCGACATTCATTGCGAAAGCGCGCTTGGCGAAGGCTCGACCTTCACAATTCGTTTGCCACGCATCTGCCGCGATCCGTCAACGGATCTGATGCGGTATGCAGACCAATCCGAGAATGATCTGAAAAGCGATCCAAATGTGCCACTGGTTCTGTTGGTGGATGACGATCCGACCGTGCATGATCTTCTAAGCCGACGACTGCTTCGCGAGGGATTTCGGGTCCTCGCTACGACCAACGGCGAGGAAGCTTTGGAATTAGCCCGAACAACCCGACCTGATGCTATCACGCTGGATGTATTCATGCCTGAAATCGACGGCTGGGCGGTTTTGTCCAAGCTCAAAGATGATCCCGAACTGGCGGACATTCCGGTTATCATGCTGACGTTCGCAGAGGATCGCAAAAGGGGTTTGTCGCTGGGGGCCAGTGAATATCTGGACAAGCCAATCGACACTGCCGAGCTGCTGAATGCCCTCAAAGAGCATTGCCCCACCATACCGACCCCACGCGTACTGGTGGTCGAGGACGAAGCCGCAACGCGTGAATTGATTTGCCGCGTTCTTGGCAAGGAAGGCTGGCAGATTGACGAAGCGAACAACGGGCTGGACGCGCTTCAACGCCTTGCTGAAACTGTGCCGGACGTGATTTTGCTGGATCTCATGATGCCCGAGATGGACGGTTTTGAGTTTCTGGCGGGGATGAGGAAAAACCCGGAGTGGAAAGACATACCTGTTATCATCGTGACCGCCAAAACTCTTTCTAACGAGGACCGCGCGCTTCTGAATGGCTCGGTCCAAACATTGATCCGCAAGGATGGAGATGAAATTGAAACCATTCTGAGCCAGTTGAATGAAATCCTGCCAACC
This sequence comes from Ruegeria hyattellae, assembly GCF_041537925.1. NCBI lineage: Bacteria > Pseudomonadati > Pseudomonadota > Alphaproteobacteria > Rhodobacterales > Roseobacteraceae > Ruegeria > Ruegeria hyattellae. The sequence continues at coordinate 4,097 of NZ_JBGOSH010000027.1, forward strand.
TCGCGATCCGGGGATATGTAGGTTGTGAGCGACTTATCTGATTCCGAAGCCCGGCAGGCTCAGGCAATGTGGTTGGCAAATTTGCGCCAGAACCTGATCTCTCCGGTCAGCGCCATAGTAGGGCTTTGCGAGTTGCTTGAACATGAGGCCGGGCGTTCAGGCCTGAACGAAGTAGCGACTGACCTGAAACGGATTTCGCAGGCAGCGACCGAATTGAGCGTGTTTGTAGATCAGCTTTTGCATCCCGATATGGCGATGAAACTGACCGTTGACGGCGACGAAGGTGCGAAACGGCTTCGCCATGACCTGCGAACGCCGATGAATGCAATAAGGGGCTACGGCGAGATGCTGCTGGAAGATCTGGATGATCTGAATGCACTACACCTGGAGCCAGATCTGCTGGGTCTGTTGGAGCATACGAATGCTCTACTGATGCAGATCGATATGCTGGCGTCTTTGCCGGACAATCCGACCGCCAATGGCTTCAAAATTCCCGAGGCGTCACAGGGCGCCGCGATGTTCGCAAACGTTGCTCAAAGTATGCGGTCGATTGACCCGATTGCGAAAACCGATGCGCTGACCGGAACCATCCTGGTCGTCGATGATGTCGAAGCAAACCGAGCGTTGCTGGCCCGTCGGCTCGAACGTGACGGGCACGTGGTCAGGATCGCAGATGGGGGACATTCGGCTCTGGAAATGATGCCTCAACATGCCTTCGATTTGGTTCTGCTAGATCTCATGATGCCGGACATCAATGGTTACGAAGTTCTGAAGCGGTTGAAAGAAAGCGAAGACTTACGCGACATCCCGGTCATCATGATTTCCGCGCTCGATGAGATCGAAAGCGTTGCGCGCTGCATTGAGGTTGGAGCAGAGGATTATCTTCCGAAACCGTTCAATCCAATCTTGTTGAAAGCCCGGATCCGTGCCGCGCTTGAGAAAAGTCAGTGGCGCGAGCGAGAACGTCACTACCTTTCGCAGATGGAAGCAGAGAAGCAGAGGACCAAAGACTTGTTGCACAGCATTCTGCCACAAAAGATCGTGACGCGGTTGAATAATGGAGAGACGACTATTGCTGATCGCCACGACGACGTCACTGTCCTGTTCTCGGACATCGTTGGTTTTACCGAGATGTCAGCGAATTTGCCACCCGCGCACGTCGTTCACTACCTGAACCAGATCTTTTCCGGCTTCGACGCGATTGCGTCAGACCTTGGTGTGGAAAAGATCAAAACAATCGGAGACGCGTATATGGTTGCCGCTGGCGTGCCAGATCCCCGGGAAGACCATGCTGAGGTGATCGTTGAAATGGCGCGCCGGATGTTATCTCAGGTCGAAGCGCTGACCCGTGAGCTGGAATATCCGTTGCACATCCGAATTGGCGTCCACAGCGGGCCCGCGGTCGCCGGAATAATCGGCTCGCATCGGTTTCTCTACGATGTTTGGGGGGACACAGTAAATTTCGCCAATCGTCTTGAAACAACTGGCAAACCGGGCCGTGTACAGATCTCAGAGGAGACCGCGAAGCGGGTCACGCATCGCTTTGACCTATCGGATCCCATGGACGTTAGGATTAAGGGCAAAGGTCAAGTGAGAACCTTTTATGTCATGAGGCGGAAATCTGATCTTGAGTAAACGATCTACGTCATGATGCCGATAGAAGCTTTTCCATTATTTCCAGCAAACGACCAAATTCGACTGGTTTGGTATCAAAATCATCGCAACCTGCGTCCAGCGCCTTTTCTCGGTCGCTGGCCATTGCGTGTGCCGTCAATGCAACCACCGGGATTGAGGTTGTCTCTGGCGCTGCTTTTATGCGTCGCGTTGCCTCCCACCCATCTATCCCGGGCAGGCTCATATCCATCAGAATGATGTCGGGACTTACTTCACCAGCCATGGATAAGCCTTCCAACCCGTCCTTCGCCACGACAACTTGAAACCCTTTACGCTCCAAGCGTCGCGACAACATATCGCTGTTCATTTCATTGTCTTCTACCAACAGAACTTTTGTCAAAATCCCCCCCTTGCGCCTAAGCGCGTTTTGACTGCGCACAGTATTGAGCGGCTCCAGATTCGCGTTCAAGACATCGGCTTTGTCGCGAGATTGTGAAAACCATTTCGACCGTGGCATTCTTTCATCAATTCGGTTTCACGCAAAGAGTATTTGATTGCTAATAGTCACCGAAAGTTCACTTGTCTGAGAGCTGGGCCAGCCCTGAACCCGGCGTTGTTGCGCAACTCACGCTTGAGGCGTGACTGCCCCTTTCCCCGCTGATGTCATTCCACACGAGTGATTTCGGCGGTGCCGAGAGCATTGAAGCGGTTCATGAGTGCGACGCGGATGTGGATTTCGGCAGTTTGTCGGTCGGGTTCTCTTGCTGCGATGCGCTCGCCGAATGCCTTGAGGCAGCGCATCTTCGCCTCGATCCGGCTCTGAGCGTGATATCCTGTCCAGCGCTTCCAGAACGCCCGACCGTAGTGCCGGTTAGCGCGCAGTGTTTCATTCCTGACCCGAGCGGCCGAGCAGTCTTCCGTCCACGGTCGACCGTTCTTGCGGATTGGAATAATTGGGGCGGCGTTTCGATCGATAATGGCGCTGTAACAGCGGCGCGTGTCATAGGCTCCGTCTGCGGTGACGGTCCCGATCTGTTCCTTCTCGGGGATCTGGTCGAGCAGCTCTGGCAGGATCGGACTGTCACCATCTCGGCTTGGGGTGAATTCGACGGCGCGGATGTCGGAGGTAGCCGTATCCATGGCCAGATGGACCTTGCGCCACTGGCGACAGCCCCGAACGCCATGCTTGCGGGCTTGCCACTCGCCATCGCCGAGAAACTTGATACCAGTGCTGTCGACAAGAAGGTTGAGCGGGCCGTTGGCACGGCGATACGGGATCTGAACGGCCAAGGTTTTCTGTCGACGGCACAGGGTGGAAAAGTCAGGCACAGGCCAGTCCAGCCCGGCTATACGCAAGAGGCTGGCGACCATCCCCGCCGTCTGTCTCAATGGAAGTTTGAACAGCACCTTGATCGACAGGCAGAATTGGATCGCCGCATTCGAAAAGACTGGCGGGCGCCCGGGCCGACCCTCATGCGCCGCAAGCCAGGTCATGTCTTTGTCCAGCCAGACTAGAAGGGACCCACGCTTCTTGAGCGCAGCATTGTAGTCAGACCAGTTCGCGACACGGTAGCGGGCAGTTGATGGTTTACTCATTCGCCCCGTTTAACCATATGGATTCTCGTTGTGAATCCTTCAAAGAGAGAGTTTTGCAACAACGCCGGTCGCAGCCCGCTTACCGGACATTCGCCGCGGCTGCGAAATCTGGCGCATCCCCAACTCCCAGATCGCGGGCAAAGCGGACTAGGAAAACCATCAAGTTGGAGATTTATTAGAAAGATTAGACACTGCGTCAGCTTCGGTTAGCATCTCGTCGATAATTTCGGCTGCGGCTTGTTGTTTCTGAACTTTAAATACACTCTGCCCGGCCCACATCGAGATTGCTTCAATATTTCCTTTCAAGCTGGCATCTGGTGTTTTGGATTGGTATCGCAGTACATCTCCACCGCGTTCTGACTGACAGAGAACATCACCTTCTCCTGGTCGTTCACCATGGGGTGGCATTCCCGCCGCTACCCATGCATCGACGGTACTGTTTCTCAACACACGATGAGCTGCGTTCTCCCACTCCAGATTGAACAAATCTTTGAAATAGGCCGTGTCGTTTTCGGATGCTGCAAAAAAGCCGCTTTAGGTATTCAGGGTGTGCCTGAGCTTCAAATGCCGAAAGGAAACGTGTTCCGACCCAAACTGCTGAGGCGCCAAGAGCAAAAGCCGCGGCGATGCCTCTACCATCAGCAATTCCACCCGCAGCGATGACTGGCACATCCCCCACCGCATCTTTAACTGCTGGGACCAGTGCCATCGTTCCGACCGTTCCGCGAACGTGACCACCCGCTTCCCAGCCCTGCGCGCAGATGGCGTCAACACCGACCTGGACGGCGTACTCAGCGTCCTTTGCGCTTCCAGCTGTGAAGATGACCTTTGCACCGGCCGATTTAGCTTTCCGAACGTATTCCTCGTTCATGTGCCAAAAGAGCGATATGATAGAAACACCACTTTCCAAACAAGCATCCAAGTGCTCCATGCTTGGGAAATCCATATTCAGGTTCACTCCGAATGGGTTTGGCGTCAGCCGTGAGATTGTTTTTATCGACAACCGCAACTCATCAACATCAACCTGCCAAAGTGGTGCGAGCCCCAGCCCACCCGCATTGCTTACGGCGGCGACCAGCTCGGGTGTGACGACACCCGCCATCGGAGCTAGGACAATTGGCTTTTTTACTGCAAATTCGCTGCAAAATGTCATTGGCACCTGAACAAACCCCACGTTGCTATTTGCCGGGCATTCAACAAGTTTGGAAAGGTTGGCGCAACTTTTCAAAAAATTAGGTTGCGATTGTCCTATGGATCCAGAGCCGCCATCTAACAATTATGGTTGGGGCAGCGGGAGTGACTTCGCAACAGCACGAGTAACTGGTATCCCCAATCCGGAGCATCAGTTTTCCTAACAACGGAAGATCACCTGACCTGTCTGGCATGTTCATCATGGTCGAACCAAACCAGGGATGCGCGAATGAGACCATTGTCATCTAGCGTCCACTCTTCCCAACCCAACAGACGAACCGGAGGCATTCCAAGATATGGCGGTGCAACCAACATACCCGTAAAGAGGCCATGGTTTCCGGAAAGGCGGAAGTCATGCACCAATACGTTCGAATTCGGAAAGTCCCGAAAAAACGGCGCCGCGTAGTTCTCGGCAATATCTGCACGTCCTTGAATCGGCGCGCCGGCATTCAGAACCGCAGAACCGTTTTGGGCGAAATGTCCTGCGACCTGTTCCGGTTCATTGGAACTCCATGCTGCGGCATACCTCGCGGCCTTCTCCAGTGCGGCTTCGAAGAGCATTGATTTTCCTTACGATCGTGAATTCGATGAAACCTCATGTGCAACCTTCGACCAGTACTAGGTTGGTACGGGCAGACCGGTGCCGGTGGTGTGCGAGCTTTTGGTACTCAGGGTCGCTTATCCAGTTCTGTGCGTGATCCGTATCAGGAAATTCCAATACAACAACGCTCGGCAAATCCCATTTACCTTCAAGAACTTTTGGCTCTTGTGCCGACGACACCAATAGCCGCCCGCTGAACCGTTCGAAAATCGGCATGAAGCCCTTCAGGTAACTCTGATATTCCTCCGGGTCATGAATCTCAATCTGGGCAATTACATAGGCACTCATTTTGGGCCTCCAATTGATTTGAGAGCTGTTTCAGCTTAAGCCATGCTTCATGGCATATGAAATCTTGAACTTTGCATAAGCTCCATTCAAATTTGCAACGCTATGTTGTGGGATGACCTTCGATATCTGCTGGCTGTTCACCGATCGGGATCACTGTCCCGAGCAGCAAGCATGCTCGGGGTGAACCAATCCACCGTTTCACGCAGAATTCTTGCCTGCGAACGCCAGCTGAGCGTCAAACTCTTGGAGCGGCAGCCTGAAGGCGCAGTTCTCTCGGAAGCCGGGAAGGCCCTGTGCGCTCTGGCCGAGAACACGGAAGCAGAATTGGACTTTGCGCTCAAAGAGATATCGGATGCGAAACACGTGCTGTCCGGGCCGATTGTTGTAGCTTGCGTTGATATGATGGTCGACCGCTTCCTGGCCCCTCATCTGGCCTGCTTTCAATCGGATAATCCCAATATTGAATTTTCAATATTGGTCGGCCTTGATGCAGTTGATCTGATGAGGGGTAAGGCTGACGTTGCATTGCGCGTCAGCCAAGGGCCTGATGAGAATCTTGCAGGGAGGCGTCTCTGCGATTTCGGTCTTGGTGTCTATTGCGCGGCGAATATCGACAGCACTGAATCGCTCGGCTGGATCGAATGGCCAGGCGGGCGTTGGTTTGACGCAAATATCCCGGCGAACTTGAAATCCACCCGAGTAAAGCACCGTACCGACAGCTTCTTGTCGATGAATGCACTGGTTGGTTCGGGGCTGGGAATGGCGATATTGCCTTGCTATTGGGCGGATGCCGATCCGACTTTGCGACGAATACATCCGTCAACAGTTTCCCGCCCTGACCTCGGGTTATGGCTGCTGTACCATCCGGACAAAAAACACTCTCCCAGAGTTCGAGCATACATCGACTTTCTGGTTCCTGCGGTTTTGGCCAATCAAGACCAGTTTGCGGGTTTGTGTGACGGGATCGGAAAGCCGGTGACTTCGGACATTGTCTAATTGGCGAAAAGGAAGGGCTGAGTTCTGTTGAACATCATGACGAATGGTCGGCCCTTTCCTGCCATTGGCCCTGTCTGAAGGATGCTGCGGTCGCAGCCTGCTTTCCGGCCATTCGCTGCGATCGCAAAAGCATGGTTTTGGTGAAATCACAGATTGCGGACTAAGCAGCCATTTGTCGACCAAGCGAATATTGTTAGGCTTATGTCCGTGCGGCTATCCGGGCGACACGAACGCTTAGACACCATTGTTTATGGAGGTCATCAAATGAAGAGGCTATTTCCATCCCTTCCCGAGGACGCAACACTTGGCAGCGTCTTTCAAATGTTTCCGGACAAACTTTCACTCTGGTGCCAGTATGAGAGCCTTGTGATGCGAGGAGAGAGTGAGCTTTCCGCCTCCGAACGCGAGTTAATCGCTGCCTACGTTTCCGGGTTGAATGCCTGCTCCTATTGTCACGATGCGCATACTGTCTTTGCCCGCGCCTATGGCATTGATCCAAAACTGGTTGAAGCGCTGATGGAAGACCTTCATTCAGCGCCTGTCGATCAACGATTCAAGCCTATCCTTGCTTATGTAGAGAAGCTCACGCTATCGCCTTCCCATATGATCGAGTCGGACGCACAGGCGGTCTATGAAGCCGGATGGTCGGAAAGTGCGTTGTTTGATGCGGTACAGGTTTGTGGTGTGTTCAACTTGGTGAACCGCCTCGTTGAGGGGACAGGTATTAGCAAAGTTGCTCGGGACCCTGAAACGATTGAGGTGGAAACCGTCGCAAAGTTGACCAGTACGTCATTCTATACTGACTTCGGCAGGGCCAATGGGCTCGATGTGTGACCAAATGGGTCGGCTTAGGGCTCGAAACGGAACTTGGAGTAAACCCTACCGCACGTCATGCGAGTCCAGCAAAGGATGCCAAGTTCGGCAACGCTGATAGTTCAGAAGTTCATGCCTCTTGTTCCAACCAATGTGCCGCTGTCAAACGTACCTCGTCTGGAATTTCAGCAGCTTTCCGGGTCTCTAGGCTCAATAGAACGCATTTGAAAACTGTCTCGAAAGCGATGGTTTCGCCTTCTGATCTGATAAGCTGATGTCTAAATGTCATAGACTTCGAGCCAATCTCGATGACAGAGGTCTCCAACCTTATCGCATCGCCTGCAGACAGTTCGGCACGAAAGTCGCTTTGTGCGTTGACGACCGCAAAGGAAAGTCGTCGACCGTCACGCATATCATTTGCTGTTAGTCCCATTTCTGATTGGATGGCAAAAACACCATCTGAGCAGGCAGCAAAGTAACGGGACACGTTCATGTGACCGAGAAAATCACAGTCAGATGGGTCAACTACAGAACGAAAGGAAATCATCGCTGGCATCAACTCACTCCCAGATATTGCTCGGGGATCATACAATCCTGAAGGCTTCCGACAAAGGTTTGTTCTGGGCTCAGCGCCGACTTCGGAGCAGTCACAGCATCCAATCTCTAGGCGCGCTGCGCGGGGATGAGGACGGCTCAGAGCCGACCTTGAGTACGGTTATCAAATGCTACGGTCGCAGCCCGCATTCCGGACTTTTGCTGTAACCGCAAAATCGCAGTCAATTTGGAGGTCGGGACCGCGGACAAAGTTGCCGTTACTCACTGTCTCAGGTCTGATCGGACTTCTTTCTTTTTTGACTGGTGGCAACGCGCGTCTCAGAAGACGACGGTGTTGGTCCAGAACTTGGTTCGCCTACAGAAACCCAACGAGAGGACATCCGCGGATCTTCTTCTGTTCTAATTCTGGGTAAGTCGTCATGTATGTCGACCCACGGGATTTGACTTTCCACCCCATAGTGTAGTTCGGGTGGAAAATCGGCTGGGTTGTCCAGTGTTCCAACCCGGATTGAATAATACCCGATGTCGCTAATGTCAGTATAAATGCTCGTCCCGCAATTCTTGCAAAAGGCTCGCTCAGAGAGCGCCGAAGAAGCATACAAACCGGGTTCCTCACCCTCGAAAGTCACATTTGGCTTCTCAAAAATCGCCCATGCATTTAGAGGAGAGCCAAGAGCCAGTTGGCAATGCCTGCAATGGCAAAAACCGACTGCAACTGGCAGAGACCAGACCTGATACCGAATTGCGCCGCACAGACATCCACCTGCGGTGACTGGTTCATTTTTCGCCGCTGTGAGGAAAGGCCACCCAATCGGCTTCGCCTCTTCACCGGAAGCCGTCAAAGTCGAACGATAGGCGCGGACAGGCTGAATGATGTTTTTCAGCTTTCGATGGCCAATATCTACAAACGAATGCTCAATCTTATCTTTGACTTGGTCCAAAACGCTCCCGGAGATGCACAGCTCACCCGGTTTGGCAATTTCTTGAAGTCGGGACGCCTGATTGACACCGTCTCCAAAGATATCGTCGCCTATGACAACAATATCGCCTAGATTAACGCCAATGCGAAAGGTGATTTTTTGCTTATCCGCGTTGTCGGCTTCACGTTCAGCCATAACCGTCTGGACTTCCAGCGCGCAAGCGACCGCATCAACAGCAGTAGGAAACTCAATCAGTAGGCCGTCGCCCATCGATTTGACTACACGCCCGTTATGAGTCGAGACCAGACGTGAAACGATGCCGTCAAAGTACATGCCGAGCCGCGCCAGAGTGCCTGCTTCGTCTCTTTGCATAAGGCCCGAGTATCCTACGACATCGATCGAAACGATAGCAGCAAGTTTTCTGATCTCTGGCTTTGGCATGTGGTCAAGTTACGGCAGTTTAACCAGCACGCATAGTCTGCGTCGTTGGTTGCGATGATTATGATTCCGCCTGAATTTCAGACACGCCACATAGCATTTGAACGACTGCCTGGAGCTCAGGAACGGTCATTCAGTGAAATCTGTAACATCTGGTATGCCGGCGGAAGCTGCCGTCCGGTACGTGGAAGTGGATATCAGCTTCTAACTCTTTTCAGAGCGAAGTTCCCAATTTAGCAGCCTTCACACGGTAAAAGGCTTCTACCGCGATCGCGGTGTCCTGTGCGCCGGTTCCCGTCAAATCGCAGATCGTCACGGCACCAGTTGGGCGCGAAAATTGGTCCGCTCCTGAAATGATTGAACCGAGTTCTAATACCTTTCTGCTGCCTTCGCCTAAATTCTGAAGCTCGCCGCCGATGACGCACTGATCAATCACATCACAAACCACGACGTTTGCGCGCTCGAGTACGTTCGAATGTAGTTCTTGTTTACCTGGTAAATCTGACCCCATGGCAGTGATGTGCAAGTCAGTGTGAAGCCACTCGGCCATAATGATTGGCTCCGTCGCAGGGGTCGTAGTGACGACAACTTGCGCAGACGTCACCAACTCCGCGAGGGACTGGCAGGGTTCCACCGGAATTCCAAGCAGACTTGTCATTTCGGTACAGTAGCTCGAAACAGATGCCGCGCTGCGCCCAGAAACCAGAAGGCGTTCGAACCTACGCACAAGGGCGAGGCTTTCAATCTGATATCGGGCCTGTACGCCTGTGCCGACCACGCCGACAGTTTTGATTTCTTGGGGTGCCAGGTGCTTTGCAGCCACCGCACCGGCAAGTCCGGTCCGCAGGTTCATCAAATATCCGTTGTCTAGGAATATACAATCAAAGGCACCTGTCTTTGCGCTCATCAAAGCGATGATACTACTGCAACTGGGCAGTCCGATCTGCGGGTTCCGAAAGAAGCCGGTGGCGATTTTGACAGCAAGATGCTCAAGGCCATTCACAAAAGCGCCCTTTGTGTCGACAGCGCTATCCTCATCAATGTCGATATGCATCACGGGCGGCATTGAAATACGCCCTTCCGAAATCCACGAAAAGGACTGTTCGGTTGCGCCGAGCGACCCTTTGTCGATCGGTAGACAATTTCTCAACTCTGCTTCAGTGACAACCAAGGTGCCCATCGCAACTACTCCTTAGCGCGTATGCGAAGGGTAATGCATAGCCGACAGTAGTGTCATCCGCGAAGTCGCAATCCAGACTTTCGCCGCGAATCGGAAATCTGGCAAAGAGGGCTCGTTGCAGACCTCGGAGCAGACGCAGCACAAGCCCCTGCCCCTTTTCCACGACCTATCCAACGGCCGACTGTGTTGCACGGATCGGTCGCTCAAAGTATTCCCAGCGTTTTTTGTGACGCGAGCGACGGTAGATGCCTCACAAATTCAGTGATGCCCGTGGCGATAAGTTTGAAAAAGCTAAGTACCGGGTCACGAACTGCCCGGAATACAATGAAAGTCTGCGGCGTCGAGGCGATGTGACGATCTGGGTTTCTGATGATGTAGTGAAGAAGTGGGCTTCGCCGCGCCGCAAGACGCGCGGTGATCAGGCGCGTTACTCCGATCTGGCAATTGAGATCTGTCTCACTCTGCGGGTCGTGTTTCGACTCCCGCTCAGGCAAACTCAGGGCTTCGTGCGGTCGATTGCCGGGCTGATGGGCATGGACCTCGTGGTGCCGGATTACTCGACTTTGTCGCGGCGCGGTAAGGGGTTGAAGATCACCCCAAACCGGAGCGTTTCAGACAAGTCTATCACCCTCATCGTGGACAGCACGCGTCTGAAAATGCATGGTGGCGACGGCTGGCATGAAGAAAAACACGGCACCAGAAAAGCCCGCAAAACGTGGCGTAAGCTCCACATCGGGCTCGATCCGGAAACTGGCGATGTCGTTGCCTCGAAGGTGACCACGGAGCATGTGGGCGATGAAACGGCGCTGGCAGACCTGCTCACCGGTGTTGATGCTGATGTGGGCCGGTTTCTGGCAGATGGCGCCTATGACGGTCAGGGGGTGGCAGACCGCCTGATTGAGAAGTTCGGGTCTGGGATAGAGATCATTATCCCTCCACCGAAGACCGCGGTTCGCGGCAAGAACGCACAACGCAACCACCATATCGATGTCATCGCTCAAAATGGCAGAATGAACTGGCAAACGAAGACGGGATACAACCAACGATCACAAGTTGAAGCCCAAATCGGTAGATGGAAACAAGTTATCGGTGATCGTCTGCAAGCACGTGACTTCGACCGTCAAATAGCCGAAGCGAAGATTGCATCAAAGGCACTCAACCGCATGACATCTCTCGGTCGTGCGGAATATCAACGCGTCTTCTAGAGTTATGGGGTTTGGGGCAATCTCGCCTCAATCCTGATCCGTGCAACAAGGTCGAGATGATGGGCGGCCCGATCGCACGGCTAATGGTGGGTAAAGCGGATATCGCGCTTGCATCGCTTGACGGGGTACCTCTGGACGACGTTGAGGCAGTGCCGGTCGCGGAGGTGAAAATCCGGCCAGTGGCCAGCCCCGATCTGAATCTGCCGACCGGTTCCCGCGCAATATCGACAACTGAGATGCAAAGCCATGTGCAGGTGATTACGGCGGGCACAAGCGGCACCGCGCATGAACAGAGCCGTGATCTGCTGCCAGGGGGCCTGAAATGGACGGTCTCGGATCTCATGGCCAAGAAAAAAGTGAGCCTCGCCGGCCTTGGCTGGGGTGGCTTGCCCGATCATATGACGGAGGAGGAGCGGCGGTTGTGTCGCAAAATCTGGCGTTGATCAGAGCTATCGCTCCGTTTGGGTGGAGTTATCCGGCGAGCTCGGCAAATTGACAGAACCCGCTTGTCGAAGGTCCAAGCTGGCCCTTGCGGATCATGTTGGCGGTCTCGATCCCTGCAAGTGTCGCTGCAGCTGAGACGAAGCTTTTGAAGCCGAGCATCGGCCTCGTGAGTCGCTTAATTAACCGGTGATCCTGCTCAATGATGTTGTTTAAGTATTTTGATCTGACCGTGTCGATCTTAACCGGTATCTGCAATCGCTTGAAGATCTTGTTGACCTCTTTGATACCGGCCGCGTTGCTCCTGCTTTTGTCGATGGTGATCCGTTTCGGGATGCCATTGTTGAGCAATGCGTTGGCGAAGAACTTCTTCGCAGCCTTGGTGTCTCGCTTCTCGGACAGCATGAAATCAAGGGTTTGACCGTCTCGATCTACCGCACGATACAGATACACCCATTCACCGCGGACCTTCACATAGGTCTCATCCATACGCCAAGATTCCGCCGTGTTGGCCTTCCGTTTCTGTGCTTCGCAAGCGACCAGGGGTGAGTACTTCGCAACCCAGCGGTTCAGCGTCGCGTGATCAACCGACACACCACGTTCCGCCATGATCTCTTCGAGGTCGCGGTACGAGACGCCATAGCGAACGTAGAAATAGACTGCGAACAGGATCACAGATCTTGGGTAGTGCGCACCTTTGAAGTCGATCATCGGACATTCCCAAGCATTGCAGCAGACCGACACCAGTTGGATCAAACCGCAGGAATGTGCAACCTACCGACCAAAGTTTGCGACAAAGCCTTTTTTGGTCCATATACGAAACGCCAACATTGGGCTCGTTGCTGCTACTAGGTGCAGTTGGCGATTTGTGGTATTTCTTGCGCGGCGCGCGCCAAGTATTACCAAAGGAATGTTCTAAGATGGCAAGTGAAAAACAATTAGAAGACTTGAAAGCCGGGTGGACGGCGTTGGCCGCTGGTGAAATGGACAAACTCGCTGGTTTCTATGCGGAAGACATGATCTTTGTGTTGCCCGGTCAGGACGATGTTCTGACGGGTCGTTCTGCTTTCAGGTCAGCGCTCGACGGGATTGGGCAAGCTTTGCCGCCTGGTTTTGCGATCAAGGACTTGAGGTATTGCCAGGGGGACAACGAGATCGTGAATGTGCTGGAATTTAAATCAGACAAGCTGCCTAACGGCTCGCAATGCGCGGTCCTTTTCAAGTTCGGACCAGACGACCTGATTGTTGAAGAGCGCTGGTTTGTCGATACAGAACAATGGAAGGCCGCATTCTAGCTACCCCAGGCCCCCTACACGGCGGACTTCACGATTAACCAGTTGGTCAAGCGAAACCCATCCGAGTTCGGAGGAGATTTTCTTGGCCTCAGCAAGCGCGGTTCGAGCGGATGAGCAATCTCCAGCGAGATCATCAAGCTTTGCTCGCAGCACCAAAGCATCCGCACAATAGCCAAGTGTGTTGAGTCTCTTTTTTTCCGATATGACCCGATCCAGGCAATGGCGTGCTTCGTCGTAGGGGTTTTGTGCGCCAGACAGCCATTCTTGAACACGTTGCCCGAAGCCACTACGAGCGCGAGATGCACTCGTGTCCTTGAGCAAGATTCGCGCAAGTTCAAGTGACGCCAATGCGACGGCGCGATCGTTGCCAACTTGCTCGAACCAGGTGATCCCGTCGCGCAGCCAATTCGTACCCTCTTTCACCTTACCAGAGGCGACCAACGCCTTGCCATAGGCCACATCCCCTGCATAGGCAAAGTAAAGCGCACCGATCTTCTCAGTTCTCCATGGGGCTTTTTCCAGCACCAATATCCCTTCGTTGGTCCGGCCGGAAGCCACCAACGCCATGCCGAACGAAAGCTCCGCCATCAAGTGATCAAAACGGCAAGCTGCTGCATCGCGGCCGGCGCGCGCTGCGCTTTCCGCTTCACTTGCGTTGCCATGTTTGGCGTGGCCGTCAGATTCCAGACATGCGCCCCAACAAACGGCCGGAGGATAATTGTTGTGATCGCCAAGAACTCGCATCTGCCGAGCTATCTCAAGCGCATCACCGACCTTTCCGATTTGCACGGCATAGGCCCACCGGGCATAGAGAGCGAGTGTTGCGAGATATTGGTCGCCCAAGCTCTTGGAAACCGCCTCAAGTTCGGTTGCCCGTAACGGCAAGGAGTCAAAATCCGACCCTTCGCCGACAATGGAATCGAGCCACATGAGTTCGCCCGATGCGTAGCCGATGCAACTCTCGTCCTCCAGCGCCCGACCACTTTCCAGAGCCTGAACCAGTGTCGCACGCGCATCGTCGTACCGGCCAACATGCATATAGCCCTCACCAATCCAGGTAAGCGAACGCGATACCTCTTCTATTTTGCCAAGGCTTCGAACTCTGGGAAGGTTTTCCTGGGCAAGAGCAACCATTGCTGGGAAATCGCCGTTCCAACAGAGAACTTGTGTTTGGTTCACGATCGTGCGGGCGAACAACAGGTCATCTTCGCGGCCACCGCCTTCGGGTAACAGAGATAATGCCAATCCGTACCAGTTCTGGGCGTCGCTCAATGCAAAAAGATCAAGCGCCTTATTCCCCGCAAGATGCGCGTATCGAGCTGCTGATTGGGGGTTGCCTGCCGCATGATGGTGACGGGCAAAATCTTCAGCGATTTCAATTTCGTGGCCTGCATGTTGTTTCTCTAGTCTTTCAACAACCTCGGCATGCAAATGCCGCAGGTCAGACTCGAGCAGGCTTTCATAAATGACGTCATGTACCAGAGCGTGCTGAAAACGGTACGTCCTTGCACCGCCGTGTTCAGCAAGAATGACGGCTCCGGATACCAGTTCGGCCAAGTCCGCTTTGCTACCCTCTCCAAGCAAGGCCGCGTCGAACCTGCGCCCGGCAACCGACGCTATTTCGGCGGTTCGACGTGCGCTTGGTGACAACGCATCAACGCGCTGCATCAACAATCCAGCCAGTGTTTCTGGTATCGCGGCGCCGCTTTCATTCTCGGTATTATCTGAGGATCGCGAGACGTGGCGTGCCAATTCTTCCAGGAACAGTGGATTGCCCCCTGCACGCTCAACAATATCTGTCAAATCTGCTCTGGCGGCCTCGTCAGGAATCCTTTTCCGAAACAGACTTAGACTTTCGGATGCTGACAGAGGTGAAAGCGTGATCTCTTCAATTCCGTGCGCGTCGCTCCAAGGTGGAATATAGCGCCGTCGCAGCGTCGCGAGTATTAACACGCCTCTCCGGTGCTCATTGCGTGCGAGGACATCAAGAAGGGTAGCGGAACGCTCGTCGATCCAGTGCGCATCGTTGATGAACAAAATTGTTGACCTGGATTGACCTTGATTAACAATGAACCGAACCAACGCTTCCTGTGTGCGTTGACCAACAAGGTCAGGCTCAATCTGAGAAGCGGTGGGATGGGTAATATCAAGAAGCCTTAAAATGTAAGGCACGTGGCGTGTAACATCGAGGCCACTTTCTACCAGACGAAGCATCCATGCCTCCCCCCGATTGCTCACACCATCTGCATCGCCAAACCATCGCCGAAGAAGGTTAATGAAAGGAAAGAATGCGGTGGAGTCACCGTGAGACGCACAATGGCCAACCAGGACCGTAGCCGTTTCCAGATTTTGCTCGAGAAACTCACGAACCAGGCGAGATTTGCCAATGCCCGGCTCTCCAACCAGGTTGACGAACGGCGTTTCACCCGACCGCATTCTTGCGAAAGCCGATGCAAGTGAGCCGAGTTCCTGGCGCCTGCCAACGAGCGGTGTTCTTGCAGTTTTTTGACGCTCGTCTAGCAGATCGACAGAAGACGTCACAGACACTGCTCGCCACACCGAAACAGGAGTATCGAACCCCTTCAGGTCATACTCTCCAAGCGCATGAAACTTGACCGCTGACTCTGACAGCCGACGAGTGACCGGACCCACAACGACAGTGTTGAGTTCAGCCAATTCCTGGAGCCGCGCCGCGAGGTTTGGGGTCTTTCCGACCACCGCATGTTCTTGAGAGCTGCCTTCTCCGATTACTTCGCCAACTACGACTGGCCCGGTTTCGATGCCAACCCGAACGCTCAGGTGACTGCTTGGGGTGTCAATGCCTAGCTTTGATATTCGTTCGACAAGCGCAATCCCCGCCCATATGGCGCGCTCCGCGTCATCTTCATGTGAATTGGGGTATCCGAAATACGCAAGGACGCCGTCGCCGATGTATTTGGCGACAAAGCCATCAT
The DNA here is from genome assembly GCF_041537925.1 of Ruegeria hyattellae. Taxonomy (NCBI): domain Bacteria; kingdom Pseudomonadati; phylum Pseudomonadota; class Alphaproteobacteria; order Rhodobacterales; family Roseobacteraceae; genus Ruegeria; species Ruegeria hyattellae. The sequence continues at coordinate 20,184 of NZ_JBGOSH010000027.1, forward strand.
GTTCCTCGATCACTTCCTTGCTATTGTTTTGGTAGGCGCGAATGATCGCGTTGTAGGATTCAAGGTCCAGCTGGTCCGACAAACGCGTCGAGCCAGCGAGGTCCGCAAACATAAGCGTCAATTGGCGACGCTGCGCGCGGCTCTGGCTCCCTGACGTGGCACTACCTTCGCCAGCGATAATTGATGCCGCCTGGCGAATCTTTTTTCGGTGGCCGAGTGCTCGAACGCCCATCTCTTTTAAGTCGGCGTCACTCAGTTCGGGCAACATTTCATAATCGATAGCATTTTCGATGAATGCCCGCGCATACCGAGACATTCCAAGTTGTTCGAGAAAATGAGCAACCTTCAATACGACGCCCCCGACAAGTCATCTGTCTTTTGGACAGTTCAGTCACGCGTAATGTTGATAGCACATTATTGTGTTTCTGGGACTCTTCATGATGATGGAGCCGTGCCGATTGGATCGATGACCGCTCTCGATGTGACGAGGTGCTCCATTGGATCAGCGCATCAGGGGCGTTGATATTCTGAGAATAGAATCACGTTTGCAGGGATCGCTCAGCTCTGGCGAGTTTTGCATAGCGTGGGGCAAAGAAGGCAGTAAAGATCTTGACGTCTTTACGCCGATAGGCTTGAGGGGACCTTGTTGCATAGATCGCAGAGCCGCAGTATCTCCGGCGTTCGCTCTGACGCGAGCGACGGTAGATGCCCTACAAATTCAATGATGCCCGTCGCGACAAGTTTCCCAACACCGCCGAAGTGTTGCTCAGCCAATTCGACAAGGTCTTTGCAGTATGTTTCCTCAGTCACGTCTCCCGCAAGACAGACAGCACTCCCATTGCTCTGTGTTATCTGCCCGGCGATTGCGTTCAACTGGGATTCACGGCGGGCGCCTAAAACGACATTTGCTCCTTCAGAGGCAAACAGAAGTGCTGCCGCAGCGCCTCTTCCACTGCTTGCTCCAGTGACCATGATGGTTTTGTCTCCAAGTTCCATGGTCATGCCTTTCTGTGTTTGCATGCCAGTCAGCTAGGGGATGAGGCGCGCATCGAGTGACCCGATAATTGCGCTTGTTGAGCAACGTAGTTTGAATGCGCAAGAAACGGGTCACTGGAAACTTATGGCCGAAAGTGGGCCTTAACCTGTGTTGCAGCCCCGGTTGCTATGATCTCTCTGCGGACCTCGGACGTTGTTCAGCATAGCCGCTGCCCCTTCGCCGACAGATCTCGGATGCAATGCGGCATCGAACCGAGATCACGTTCGCCATCCACCGGAGGCAGCCCGAAACTGCCGTTGATCTCAACATCTGTACGCAGCAATGCGGCCCGCCATACCTGTCATTCGTTGCGGTTGAAGACTGCCATAGTGTGATTATCAAGCTCGACAATTGTACTCGATAGAGCAATTCGGTTGCTCATTGGTGCGCCAACGATCAATGCTGATCTTGGTACAACACAAGTGCTTGAGAAAGGAACTACGATGACCAGGCCTCTCGCAGTGATCATAGGTGCAGGAAGTGGTCTGTCTGCCGCTGTTGCCCGCGAGCTATCAACAGATCACGACATAACTCTCGCTGCGCGTAACGGTGAGAAAGTCCGTTCTGCAGCGGAGGAAATTGGTGCCGTTGTCACCCAACTAGATGGCACGGACGAAACCGCTGTCGCAGCACTATTGGACGAACTGCCGCTAGCTCCCAGAGTTGTGATCTACAACCCCTCGGCGCGTGTCAGAGGGCCAATTGCAGAATTGTCGGTCGAAGAGGTGCGCAATGCAGTGGATGTAACGGCGATCGGGGCGTTCATTGCGGGTAAACACGCGGCACGGCGAATGCTGAGTGCTGATCTGATTAATGGAGTTCGCGGAACGATATTGTTTACCGGGGCGTCGGCTGGAGTGAAGGGATTCCCAAAATCTGCACCGTTCGCAATGGGTAAGTTCGCCCAGCGGGGCCTTGCCGAAAGCATGGCGCGCGAGCTTCATCCTGAAGGCATTCACGTAGCTTGGATCAATATCGATGGCGCCATTCTCAATCCCGGCCGATCGGAACCAGAGGACAATCCGGGATCTATGCTCAGACCGGAAGCCATCGCTAAGACCTATCGTCATCTAATTGAACAAGACCGTAGCTCTTGGTCGAACGAAATCGCCGTAAGGCCTTGGGTCGAGAACTTCTGACGTCCAGGCAGCACGCATGCAGAAGCGAACTCGCTGATAAATAAACCTATGTGTTTCGGTAGTTCAATTCGGCCCAAAGGAGACATCCATCTTCGTCGTCAGCGCCGCAGTGCGGCTTCACCAGACCGGCCATTCGCTGCAGTTGCAGAATCTAATTGCAGACGAACCTGACATTCAACGAGTTTGTGTGGTCAATTTTCAAGTAAGCGTGTCAGCTAGGGAAGCATCATCCGCGACAGGCGTCCAGAAAGAGGGAAGAAGCAGGCCTGCAATGAGTGGTAAATGTCGGGCTTCCCATCAAAGATGGATGTCACGACATTCCCATTCTCATCTACCGCTGGAAACCAACCGCCATACTTATGATCCACGAACGTATCACTCGCATAGGTCCAGAGCTTCCTGTACCAAATCTCGTCTTCCGGCATTTTGTCCAGAGTAATCAGCGCGGCGACTGCTCCAATTGCTTCGGTGATCGGCCACCAAAACCGGGAGCCGTTGGCAGCCTGGCCATCAAAGTCCAGCGTGTAGGCCAATCCGCCACCGGGTAACCAGGCATCATTCAATGCCTGTTCAATCAAGCGGCGCGCTGTTTCGGGCGCATTGGATTCCGGCCGACCCGACAAGTCCCAATGCTGAAGCTGAAGCCGGCCGAGTTCAAACGAATGACCAGGAGTCGTTCCGGCAGGCCTGAACATCGGGTTACCCGCATAGTCATGATCAATCTGCCATTCAAACGTGTAATGCTCAGGCAACCGCCAGTTTTCCCCAGCTGCGATCTTGTTGATGAAGAAGTCCAGAATGCGACCGGCGCGGGAGAGGAATATTTCATCTCCGAACGCCTCATAGGCAGACAGCATCGCTTCAACACCATGCATATTCGCATTCATTCCGCGATATGTGGAAAAAGGGGTCCAATCCCTATTCCACTCGTCGCAGAACAATCCCGCGTCTTCATCCCAGAAATGTTGATCCAAGACCTCGCGGGCATCCGCCATCAGGCGGTCTGCATCCGGGTGACCCGCCAGCTTCGCGCTTGCAGAGGCAAGAAGAACAAAGACATGTCCGTAGGCGAGCTTGCGATCATCCTTGATCTGATCACCCTCCAGCGCCCAGAGATATCCGCCATAGTCCCGATCTCTGTGGTGGCTTTCGAGATGTGCCATGCCATGATCAATGATCCGCTCTGCACCCTGAAAACCTACAAGATGCCCCAAAGCATATGAGTGGATCAGACGCGTTGTCGTGTGCAGCTCTTGAAGCTCACCAGGCAATGGGCTGCCATCATGACCAAGTATGAAGTACCCAGGCCCGTTTCGGCAACTCGCTCTGAAGAACTCAAGCTGCCGCATGGCCTCATCCATCAACCATTTGCGGTGATTGATGGTTTCAAGCCAAATCCCCGGTTCGGCTTGTGTACCAGGAGGCAAAGGTTGGTCTTTGCTCATCTTTTATCTCGCAAGAGGTGTAATGTAGCGTGCGCCGCGCCCTGGCAACAACGCTCGCGCCGCGTGCAGAATTGCGTTCGCGTCAATTCCATGCAGATGATAGGTGTCTTCCACTGTTGCAGCCTGACCAAAATGCTCCACGCCAAGGGATTTGGTGCGGTGCCCGTGCACCCCGCCAAGCCAGCTGAGGCTTGCCGGATGACCATCAGCAACGGTGACCAACCCAGCGTCTCGCGGCACATTGGCGAACAGTTGCTCGATGTGCGAGAGCGCCGTGCCATCGCCGCGTTGTCGGGCGCGCTCGGCAGCCTGCCATCCAGCGTTCAACCGATCTGCGGATGTCACAGCCAATACGGCAACGTCTCGAACGTCATCAGATAGTAGTCCCGCTGCCTGAATGGCCTCGGGCGCGACAACACCTGTGTAGGCCAGCACGACCGCACTTGTTGCTGTTGGGGGTCTCATCCAGTACCCGCCCGCAATCACGTCTTGCACAAGGTCACCGGTCATTTCGCGCCCGATTTGTTCTTGCGGTACTGTGGATAGGCGCAGATACACAGACCCACCCTTTTCGTCGCGCAGCCAGTTTTGTTCGGCCTGAGGTGCTGCGCCATCCCGTTGCAAATATTCGAACCCCCAACGCATGATCACGTTCAGTTCGTCCGCAAAAGCAGGATCGAATGTTGCAAGCCCATCCTGTGCCATACCGATCAAAGGAGTCGAAATGGATTGGTGTGCGCCGCCCTCGTGGCTAAGCGATACGCCAGAGGGGGTCGCAGCCAACATGAAACGCGCATCCTGATAGCAGGCATAGTTCAGGGCATCGAGCCCGCGGCAAATAAACGGATCATAGACTGTTCCGACTGGAAACAACCGCGCGCCAAACAATGAATGAGACAGCCCAAGTGCGCCCAGAAACGTGAACAAGTTGTTTTCAGCGATACCAAGTTCGACATGCCGCCCTTCCGTATGTCTGCGCCACTTCTGCGTCGAAGGAATTTCCTGATCGCGAAATAGATCGCTTTGCTCAGCTTTTGAAAACAAACCTGTCTTGTTGATCCAGGGCCCGAGATTGGTCGAGACGGAGACATCAGGTGAAGTGGTGACAATCCGTTCGGCAAGGGCAGGCGCTTCACTAGCGATGGCCGACAATATCTGCCCGAATGCTTCTTGAGTGGAAGCAACGCCCTTGAACCTTGGCCGAGCCACCTCATCAACATTGATCGTGTTGGCGACATGTCGACGACGTCCTTTGACGTTAAAAGGGACATTGTTCAGAAACGACTGAACGTCCTCTTGGTCAACACTCATACCTGCAAAGTGATCCCATTCGCTGCCTGCATCTATGCCCAGATCATCACGCAGACTTTCAATCTGCGCAGTCGTCATGATCCCGGCGTGATTGTCCTTGTGGCCCGCCAGTGGCAACCCATGACCTTTAACCGTGTAGCAGATGAAACAAACCGGGCGGTCGTGATCGATGGCCTTCATCGTCTCGGACATCAGCACAGCATCATGCCCCGCCAAATTGCCCATCAATTGCGCAAGCGTGTCATCATCATGATCCGCCACCAGCGCCAACGCCTCGTTGTTGCCGGCGAAGTCCTGCTCCAACTGTGCCCGCCATGCGGCACCACCTTTGAACGTCAAAGCTGAATAAAGAGCATTTTCACAGCGATCGATCCAATTGCGCAAATACTCACCGCCTGGTCGCTTGAAGGCGGCCTGCATAAGCGAGCCATATTTCAATTCGATGACTTCCCACCCGCAGGCAACGAATATGTCCCTGAACCGCGCGCTCAAACCTTCGGTGACGACGCCATCCAGCGACTGCCGGTTATAGTCAATGATCCACCAACAGTTGCGCAGATCGTGTTTGGCGCCCTCCAGAAGCGCCTCATAGATATTGCCTTCATCCAGTTCAGCATCGCCGACCAACGCGATCATTCGGCCTTTGGGCTGGTTGAGCCATCCGTGACCGGCCAGGTAGTCCTGGCTCAGGCTGGCAAAAGCCGTCATCGCAACACCCATCCCAACTGACCCGGTCGAGAAATCGACATCATCCATGTCTTTGGTGCGAGATGGATAAGGCTGTGCCCCTCCAAAGCCGCGGAAATCCTGCAACTGCTGCAGGCTCTGGTTTCCAAGAAGGTACTGAATCGCATGAAAGACCGGGCTTGCGTGCGGTTTGACAGCGACGCGGTCCTCGGGACGAAGAACATCAAAATAAAGCGCGTTCAGGATCGCATTCATCGAGGCCGAAGACGCCTGATGGCCACCCACCTTGATCCTGCCTTTGGCGCGAATGTTGTTCGCGTTGTGGATCATCCACGATGAAAGCCAGAGCGTCTTCTTCTCAAGCGCTGCCCGAATTTCCAATTCGTTCGTCATCTCAGGCGACCTGTCGCAATGCTGTGCCATCTTTGGCGAACAGATGCGCGTTCTCCGTCTGAATGCGCAGCCCAAGTCGTTCACCAGATTTTACTGGAATATTACCATGCTTGCGCACCATCATTGATCCTATGCCCTCGACGTTGACGTAGATGTTCGTGTCCGACCCCAGATGTTCAACAACGTCAGCCACGGCCGAAAGATCACCGGAGCCGTTGTCCACGACATCGATATGCTCAGGCCTTACGCCCAGCTCTTTCGCCTGCGCCGTAAGCAGCTCATCCTGTAGTTTGATTTCAGTTCCATTCCTGGCGGTCACGCCCGTTTCAGTTCCGACGACGGGCACAACATTCATGGTGGGCGAGCCAATGAACTGGGCAACAAATTTATTGGCCGGACGTTCATAGAGCTCTAAAGGGCTGCCGACCTGCTGGATATCCCCGCCGTTAAGAACAACGATCCGGTCCGCCAGTGTCAGAGCCTCGACTTGATCGTGAGTCACGTAGATCATCGTTGCACTGAGTTGTTGGTGCAGGCGTGCAATCTCCAGCCGCATTTCAACACGCAGCGCAGCGTCGAGATTTGACAGAGGCTCGTCGAACAGGAAGGCCCGCGGGTCGCGGATAATGGCACGACCCATGGCGACCCGCTGGCGTTGACCACCAGATAGAGCTTTGGGCAAACGATCCGTCAGGTTGGTTAGACCCAGTGTCTCTGCCGCCTGTGCAACTTTGGACTTACGTTCCGCCACCGGGTCTTTGCGGATTTCCATCGAAAACCCCATGTTCCGCGCCACATCCATATGCGGGTAAAGCGCATAGGATTGGAACACCATTGCAATGTCCCGGTCCCTTGGGCGCACGTCGTTCATACGCTCGCCATCGATTAGAAACTCACCGCTTGATATCGGCTCAAGCCCCGCCACCATGCGCAGTAGCGTAGACTTGCCACAACCCGACGGCCCCACCAGAACAATGAACTCACCATCTTGGATTTCAAGGTCGATGTTGCGCAAGACCTCAACGGATCCATAGCGTTTTGCAACGTCACGAAGTTCGATACGTGCCATGAACTGGCCTCCTATCCTTTAACTGCGCCGGACGTGAGGCCCTGCACGAGATAACGTTGAATGAAGATGAAAAAGAGACAGCTTGGGATCAGCGCCAGCACGCCGGCTGCCATCATTTGCCCCCAATCGACCGAGAACTTGGAAACAAATGTCAACAAGCCAACCGGGAAGGTCATCGCGTCGTTCTTCGAGATCAGCATCAGCGCAAACAGCAACTCTGACCAAGCTGCAGTAAAGACGAAACCAAGCGTTGCACCGAGGCCCGGCAATGTCAGCGGGAAGACCACTTTGCACAGCGCCTGAAACCGCGAACAGCCATCCATCATCGCCGCGTCTTCCAAGTCCTTCGGTATACCGTCAAAGAATGACTGCATCAGGAATGTTGCAAAAGGAATATTGAAGGCGGTGTAGACGACGATCAGGCTTGTCAGCGAATTCAACAGTCCCAGTTCAGCGACAATCTTATAGATCGGTGCAATGATCATCAGCAACGGGAACATCTGGGTGACCAGCATCAATGCAATGATGATCCGTTTGCCAGCGAATACGAAGCGTGAAAAGGCATAGCCCGCCCCAGCTGCGAACAGAGTGGTAAAAAAGGCCGCGCCCAGGGACACCACCAGAGAATTCTGAAAATAGGCCACAAAGTCAGTCTGGAAAATGACCGTCGTGAAGTTCGAGAACGTGACCTCGCTCGGAAACAGCCTGGTGCCTTCGGAGTAGATCAACTCATCCGGCGTAAGCCCGATCTTGAGCAGCCAATATAGCGGGAACAGCGCAAAGATCAGATAGAATGCGAGCGCTGCATACTTCCCTAAGACCATTGCAGGGTGGTGTTTTTGGATGACTGACATGGCCAACTCCTCAGATCTTTACCAGCTTCTTACGAAGCCAGAGCAGGATGACGGCATAGATCAGCAGGATCACCAACAACGCCACAGCGATGGTGGACGCGTAGCCAAAATCCAGTTTTCGGAAGGCGGTAGTGAAAATGTAGGTCGACAGAATTTGCGTCGAGTTGGCGGGACCGCCGCCAGTCATCACGAATATCAGGTCAGCAAAGTTTGCGATCCAGATAGTCCGCAGCATAACCGTGATCGCGATCATCGGCGCAAGGAACGGCAATGTAATCTTGGTGAAAGTCTGCCACGGGGTCGCGCCATCCACTTCTGCTGCTTCGTATAGTTCACCGGGTATCGATTGCAAAGCTGCCAGCAACGTGATGGCAAAAAACGGGACGCCGAACCAGATGTTCGCAGTGATCGGGCCCCACATGGCAAGCTCAGGATCGCCGAGGATGTTGTAGGGCTCCGACAGAATGCCAAGTGCGGCCAGCCAATGCGGCAACGGGCCGATGACCGGGTTGAACAGCCAAGCCCAAGTCAGGGCAGACAGAAATGTCGGAACGGCCCATGGTAGGAAAACGAGGGCCTGAAACAGCTTTTTGCCAAAGAACTGTGTGTTCAGAAGCATCGCAAGGCCAAGGCCAAGCAGGAACTGGAACGTAATCGACCAGAAGGTCCAGAACAGCGTGTTCTCCATCGCAATCCAAAACTTACGGTCGCTCCATAGATCGACATAGTTTTCGAACCCGATCCAGCCGGAGGCAAACGGTTTCAACAGCTCAATGGATTGGAACGAATAGGAGACCCCAATGATCAGCGGGAACATGATCACAGCGCCGATCAAAAGGATTGCCGGAGATAGATAGAAGAACGGCTCGACCATGTATTGCAGGTAGAGAGAGCGTCGTGCCCGGGTTTCCCCGGGCCTGACAGTTTTTTGAACGCGAGCGATCACTGGTTTGCCTTCCATTTGGCATGCTCGTCGGTGAGGAACTCTGCCCACTCATCCGCGACATCCTGCGCGCTGCGCTGCCCCAGCAAAGCTTCTTGGCTTGATTCCAGCAGAAGCGTGCTGCCAAAGTAACCCCACTGTTCAAGGTTAGTCGGCATTGTGGTCGGCACGTATTGTTCACCGTTCAGCTCTTCGAACCAACCTTTGAATTGCTCGGTCTGGAAATGCGGATCCTGATCGGCGCCTTTGTGGATCGGAATAACGCCAACCCGCTTGGCCCATGTCGCGTTGGCTTCTGGAGAGGACAGGGCTGCGACCAGATCAAAGGCTTCCTCTTCATGCTCGGTTGCATTGAAAATCGACCAACCCGCGAAGCCAATGGTTGGGAAGGCTTTGCCTGAAGGCCCAACCGGCATTGGGATTACGGCAAAATCCTCTGCCGGCATCCGCTCGGCGATCGCGATCAGCGCATCGGGATCCTGGTCAAGGAACGCGCAGGTGCCGGAATAGAAACCGGCCACGATTTCGTTGAAGCCCCAGCTGACGCTGTCTTTGGGTGCATATCCGTTCTGATACATGTCGATCATGAACTGGATGCCCTCGACCGAGCCGGGTTCGTTGATGCGGCTGATGCCGTCTTCTGTGAAGAACTCGTTGGTGCCGTTCATTGCTGCGGCGAACATGATCCAGCCATTGGTGCCGCCGGGACCACCGCGCAAACAATACCCGTATTTACCATCAAGTTCGGATACTGCAGCCGAGGCTGCTTTAAACTCTTCCATCGTTGTCGGTGGGGTGTCGATACCCGCTTCGGCCAGCAGTTTCTTGTTGTAGAACATTGCCCGAAGGTAGAAGCCGTAAGGGATCATATAGAGATCGCCCGCCTGACTGCCCATCGCGACGGTCTTGTCGGTCAGAGTTGCTCCCTGGTCCCATCCGGCTACATGGTCTTTGAGGCTGACCAACTGATCAGATCCGGCGTAGAGAGCCTGCCACGTGTCGGGCATTTCAACCACATCCGGGATGTCGCCACCCGCCACCATTGTGGCCAGTTTTTCAAATGCGCTGCCCCATGGAAGCGAGACGATCTCGACCGCGACGTCAGGATTATTGGCCTCAAACTCATCGACAATCCCCTGAAGCACCTCGGTACGCTCGGGGCTGGTGATCACCTCAACCAGTTTCAGTGTGGTTTCGGCATAAGAGGCCGAGCCCATCAGCACGGCAGCGGCTGTCATTCCTGCTAATAGTTTTTTCATGTTTTCCTCCAGTTGGTTTTGATTTCTGCGCGGGGGCGCATTTTTAAGCTGTGCTTTTTGCGAGTGCTGATGTGAAATCCGCCCAGAGATCGTCAGCTGACTCGAGCCCAAGATTCAGGCGCACAAGATTGGGCGAGACGCCAAACTTCTGCATCGAGTTTTGTTCACCGGCCTGAGCAAGTCCGACACGCGCCGGCAGGATCAGGCTTTCGAAGCCACCCCAACTCACGCCGAGGCGGAAAAGGTTCAACGCATCGGAGAACTTTGCGATGTCGACACTGTCATCGAACTCGATCGACATAAGTCCAGACCGCCCCGTCAATCCGGGAACGTCGTTTGCACCGGGTGAATTGACCTGCCGAACCTGTGGAATTGCGGCCAGGCAATCAACGAACATGTTGGCCGCCGCCTGATGCTGCATCATGCGCGCATGCAAAGTACGCAGGCCTCGCGTCAGCAGGAATGCCTCAAAGGGCGCCAGTTTCGCGCCGAGCAAAGGAAGGGTCAGATCACGGATGCGAGCAATATGGTCCAGGGAGGCGACCACCACGCCCGCAACCGTGTCCGAGTGCCCCGAGATATATTTCGAGGCTGAGTGGATGACGATGTCTATGCCCTGTGTGAGGGGGCGCTGGAACACCGGACTGGCCCAGGAATTATCGACCATCGTCAACACATTGTGACGTTTGGCGTGTTCGGCGACACGACGCAGGTCTATTGCTTCAAAGACGACCGATCCAGGGCTTTCCAGATAGGCCAGTGTCACATCAGCCAGCAACTCCGGGTCATCTACAAAACGTTCCGGCGCATGGTATTCAATATGCACGCCAAACGGGCGCAGCAGACGTTCCATAAACCGGTACGTATCCGGATAGACATGTCTAACGCAGGCGATCCGATCGCCGGGTTTGACGAATGCCAATAGCGTTGAGGAAATGGCTGCCATCCCGGAAGCAAAACCAACCGCTGCCTCACCTTGCTCGGCTTCAGCCATGAGCTTTTCAAACGCTGCGACGGTTGGGTTTTCCACGCGGGTGTAGATTGCAGAATCCGACCGGCCTGCCATCCTGTCTTCGAAACTTTGATAGCTATCGAACGTAAACAGCGAGGTTTGAACGATCGGAGGCGTCACTGCCCCATCAGAGTCTGGCAGTACCGCTGCTAACAGGGTCGCGATGTCTCTATGATCAGACATTCTGGTTCTCCATGATCTGGAGAATTTCTGCTTCGACCATGTCCATGATTTCACCGACTATCCGCCCGGCTTCGTCGGCATTACCCGAGACTACCGCCTCGGCAAGATGGGTGTGAATTGGGATCGTCGCCTGACCCAGATGCGGCTGACCGAAGGGCGCTTCGTAAACCTCATTGAAGCCTTGCTGAATCTGACGGATCAATTGCCCGAACAGAGGATTTCCGCAGGTGTCATGCAGTGATGAGTGGAACCGGTAGTCGGCCTGCCGCCAGTCTTCACCAGCGGCATATGTGGCTATGAGTTCTGCAACGCGGGCAGTAATCAACCGTCCTTGCGCCTCGGTGCAATTCAATGCCGCCATCCTCGCCGCTTCGATTTCCAAAGGCCTGCGTACTGCGTGGGTTCGCAACAGGCTCTCTGCTTCAAGCTTCAACGTCAGAGGAAGATGAATCGCATTTGCCGACACTTCCGCCGCCAAACGTGTCCCGGCTTTCTTGTTGCGAATAACGATGCCCATGTTCTGCCAACTCGTCAGGGCCTCGCGGACCTTTGCCCGACCAATTCCAAGGCGGCGTGCGATTTCTACTTCCGGTGGCAGACGGTCACCAACTTTCAAACCTTCCGCATCAATCATCTCGGAAAGCGCATCCAGAACATCCCGGCTGGTGCTGCCGGGAGGTAACTCTTTAAGCGAGTTGCCTGCCTCTTCGCTCTGTTCCTGGGGTGGCAAATTTTCTGTCACGTGTGGCCGCTCCGAATCAATGTTCTTCCAACATTACACATAATGTCGGACAAAATATACAATAATGTCCGACATTATTTGAAAGAGCTCTTATCAACGGCTGCCAAAACAGTCTTGCTTGGATCAGAACTGAGGCAGAATGGCCCCAGACTGCACGCTTTTTTGTTTTTGAAAGCTCAATCCCAAATTGGGAGAAATGGGGCATCTTGCTGAAAGAACTCGTAGTTTGGCACGACCTGACCAGGCCTTCGCCACTTCGACGTGCGCTGTGGTGCAGTTTCGCCAGTCCAGAGTTCAAGCTCGACATGCGCTTGCCCGCTGCGTTGCATCTGTTCGGCCATCAAGACCTCCCTAATTTCCGCGCCTGGTAAGCAAAGCCTGTGGCTTTGTCGCAAACTTTGGTCGGTAGGTTGCACATTCCTGCGGTTTGATCCAACTGGTGTCGGTCTGCTGCAATGCTTGGGAATGTCCGATGATCGACTTCAAAGGTGCGCACTACCCAAGATCTGTGATCCTGTTCGCAGT
>NZ_JBGOSH010000028.1:0-28642 GCF_041537925.1 Ruegeria hyattellae
AGTGGTTTCTGATGCCATCATTTCTGTCCTTAAAGGCGGGACCGTAGCATCCGGGATTGGCAGCGCGGACCTCCCGGCGTCACATGCGGGCGCCACCACTCTATGGGGTTCAGACCGATGCGGGAAGTCCTAAGCCACGAGCGGGCGTTGTCACGTTAACGCCCAGTCCACAAAGAAGTGCTGTTTCGCGGTTTTCAAGCGGCTTGAGTGGCAGCATTCCAGGCGTCAAATGCTTCGAGGCGGTGATATCGAATTGTTAAGGCTGAACGGCGGCGGGCGGGGACGCTGAAGCAATTGCGGATGGCTGAGTGGGTCGCCACGAACCTTTGCAACCCTCCTGGAGAGCGGTGGCCTTGCATCGTCCGTTCCCGCTTTCGAAATGGAAGATGGCTGTTCTCGGCTCGATTGTTCAAGCCCTTGTGAGACCAATGATCCAACCCCGGCGCGACCTCTCGCTTGGCGGCACCATAGGACCGCAGTTTGTCCGTGATGGTCCGCTTAGGAATGAAACCAAGGCGCTTTATCAGGCGGCGCAACAGCCGTTTTGCCGCCCGTTTGTCCCGTTTCGACTGGAGGATTTCGTCCAGCACGACGCCATGCTGATCGACTGCCCGCCAAAGCCAATACTTGCGACCTGCAATTTTCACGGCAACTTCATCCAGATGCCAGACATCACCTGGACGACCCTGACCCTGCCGCAGGTTTCGCGCGACGAGCGGCCCGAACTTGATGACCCAACGCCGGACGGTTTCGTAAGAGGTATCGATCCCTCGCTGCAGCAGCATCTCTTCAACTTCCCGCAGGCTCAGATTGAAGCGAACGTATAGCCACACCGCGTGCGCGATGATCTGAGGAGGAAATCGGTGGCGCTTGTAGCAGATCGATGATGACTTCATCGATGTCACCTACGTCCAATCACGGCCATGAGCAACCGAGCGACAGTTAACGTGACAACACCAGCAACGTCTTTCCGGTCTCGTACGTGCCCGTGAACACCACAATTAGTTGTTGCGGAAGATCTCAACTGAGGTTGTTCTAACTCGCCGCGCAGATCAGGAAATTCTTCATCTCAGATCGCCTCGTTCCTTCCGACCGCCTGATCCAGAATCCAGTCAACGCCGCGCAGAAAGTCGTCGATTGTCAGGGGATTGTCTTCTCCGCTGGAGACCGAAAGTACGAAGCCATGAGCATAATCGATCAGGAGGTGAACCAGGACATTGCCACCGTCGCTGTTCTTCAGCTGGTCCGTGCTGGACTTTAGTTCCGCCGCCACACGGGCGAGGTCCGCGCTCATGAGCGTCACATCATTCAAGATCGCGCGCAGCAGATTGGCGTTCTTCAACGCATACCCGTAGTAGGCCGCCAGTATGCTGCGGGCCCGTTTGACCGGGGACCTCTGTTCGATGTCGTCTGCGACCCCCTTGAAGGCAAGCTCCACCAGATCGGTCAAAAGCTGTTTCTTGTTGCCGACGTGATAGGTGACTGCCATCGGGCTAACGCCCAACTGATCGGCAAGCACACGGAATGACAGCGCATCGACACCGCTTTTCTGAACGATTGGCAGCGCAGTTCTCAAGATCACTTGCTTTGACAGGTGTTGAGACGATTTTATCGGTCGCCCAACGGACGCAACCTTGGTCACCGTTTCACCTTGTATTCAAGGTCCACCAGCCCGGACGGGAAAGCGGTCGATGACACCAGCTCCAGATCAATGTCCGTGTCATTGGAGCCAAATATCCGGATGCCTTCGCCAAGAAGGATCGGCACGATGGATATTTTCATGTCTTCGATAAGCCCCGCCTGGATAAAGGACCGAATAATCGCGCCGCCATCGACATATGCCTGTTTCAAACCGCGCTTCTCCAACGAGTCCAACAGGGCTTTGGGCTCAAGTGTTGAAACTTCGACCTTGCCGCGCAGATCCTCGGGAATGTCACTTTCAGTCAATGTGCGGCTCAACACGATGCAGGGAATGGTGTATGGCCACTCCCCGAATCCCACAACCGTGCGAAACGATCCCGACCCCATGACGATCACATCCATCCGGTCCTGAAACGCGACAAAGCCGTGATCTTCGTTCTGCGTCGTTTGCTTGTTCAGCCAGTCAAGCGCGTGGTCGGGTCTCGCAACAAACCCATCGAGGCTCATGGCCATCATGATGTGCCCGGTTGTCATATCGGTGTCTCCGTGGGTTCTAATTTATACGGCGTATAAATATAGAGCCTATGACTTTCAAGTCGAATGTGGTCAGGATTGTGCTCTCAGCCATTCCGAGAAGGCGGCCACGGCGTCCGTTGCAACGGTGCCGTTCAGTTGAACCAGAAAGTATCCGTAGTCGGGTAGTTCAATATCAGACAACCGGAACAGCAGTTGCGCCCCTAGGTCGGCGGACACAAGGTCATCCATCAAGGCAATCCCCTGTCCGTCGATGACAGCCTGCACGCGAACATTGGGGTCGGGGACGATCAACACATCTTGACGCGTCTGCTGGGGCAGACTTGCGGCGGTCAGCCAATCGGACCAAGCATTGCTGTCGTCCCGGTCTCTGAGCAATGTGAGCTGTGATATCGCAACGCCCATTCCCAACGCCTCAACTTTTTGCGCCATAGAAGAGTTCCCGACGGGATAGGGCGGCAATGACATAATGGGGGTCACCACGCCTTCCCGCCAATCTCCATTCCCCCACCTGATCGCCAGATCAACATGCTGCATTTCCTGCTCAGAAAACTGGATCATCGGCTGAATGCGTAGTTGCACGTCCGGGTGGCGCTGCATAAAGGTCATCAGGCGCGGGGACAGCCATCGCGCCGCGAAATAGGTCGACACTCCAACGGTCAGGGATCGCGATACGCGCCCCTTCATCTCCTGAATATCAGCTTCGATTTCCTGATAACGGGTCTGGCACGCCGCCAGAAGCCTTAACCCTTCATCCGTCAGGGTAACGCCGCGTGTCGTGCGGCGGAACAGGGCCATCCCCAGAACAGCTTCAAGCGTCTTGATCTGATAGCTGATCGCACCCTTGGTCATGTTCAGCGCTGCAGCTGCGTCCGAAAAACTGGAATGCCGGGCGATCTCGGCGAACAACCTAAGCAGGTCATGATGGCGAAAGTGTCGGCGCATATCAAACTAGTACAAAATTTTTGAACGCGATGGCCAGAAAATTTCGATTTCCGACCGGGCAGAAAACGCCAATCGTTTCAGTGAACAAGTGAATCGGAGTTTCGCGTTTGGGTGCTTTGAACGCCACCACTGACACCTCGAAACCGGCAGCGCGCCGCAGCCGATCCCGTCGTGATCGACCGTCATATGGTGACACGGTGTCCGCACACGCTCCACTCACGACGCGAAGGATTCCTGCATACACGATGCTGAACGATGCGGCTTTGGCGCGGATCGAAGATCAGGCGGACTGGATTCTGAGCAAGATAGGCGTCGAATTCCGGAGCGATCATGAAGCGCTCGAATTGTTTGCCGCGTCCGGCGCCCGTGTCAACGGGGAGCGCGTCCGTTTTGAACCGGGCCATGTGCGCGCACTTTGCAACACGGCACCGTCCGAGTTCACATTACACAGTCGGGATCCCACCAGAACTGTGACACTCGGTGGCGAGAATATAGTTCTAATGCCGGGATATGGGTCGCCCTTTGTCACCGATCTGACCAATGGTCGGCGGTACGCGACGCTCGAAGATTTCCGGAACTTTGTAAAGCTCACTTACAGCTCCCCTGCCCTGCATCATTCTGGCGGAACCATAGTTGAACCGACAGATATACCCGTGAACAAGCGGCATCTGGATATGGTGTTGGCCCACCTCACCCTGTCGACCAAGCCCTTTATGGGATCGGTCACCGCGCCAGACCGCGCGCTGGACAGTATCGAAATGGCGCGATTGGTCTTTGGGCGCGATTTCATGGAACGCAACGCCGTGATGCAGGCCAATATCAACGTCAACTCTCCGCTTGTGTTCGATGACACCATGTCCTCCGCGCTCCATATCTATGCCAAAGCAAACCAGTGCGTGTGCGTTTCTCCGGCGATTTTCGCTGGGGCCATGGGGCCGCTCTCGCCTGCGGCAGTGGCAGCCCAAACGCTGGCCGAAGCCATGGTCGGCATCGCCCTGGTACAGCTTGTCCGCCCCGGTTGCCCGGTTGTCATGGGGTCGTTTCATACCAGCATGAACCTGCGCACGGGCGCACTGACCTTCGGATCGGCAGAAGCAAACATAGTCACCATGGCGTTGTCGCAACTGGGGCGCAGACTTGGTGTTCCGGTGCGCTCGGGCGGCGGGCACATCACAGCTTCCAACGCGCCGGATGGGCAAGCGATGCAGGACAGCACTGGCGCGATGTGGTCGACACTTCTGTCTGGCGCACATCAAGTCTGGCACGCAGCGGGCTGGCTCGAAGGTGGATTGGTCATGTCCTACGAGAAGTTCATCATGGACGTCGATCACTGCGGCGCGATGCTGAAACTTTTGCAAGGTTTTGACGTCGACGACGAAGCCTTCGGCCGCGATGCCTATCTCGAAACCGGCCCGGGCGAGAATTTCCTCTCCACCAGCCACACGCTGCGCCACTACAGATTGGCGAATTTTGAACCGCAAATCCCGGATGCCGGTCCTTTCGAGACTTGGACGGAGAACGGCGCGCTCACGTCAGACCAACGCGCCACGGTGCGGTGGCGCCAGATGCTGGACGACTATCAACAGCCCGAAATGAACCCCGGCACAAAAGTAGCGCTTGAAGACTTCGTGTCTGAACGCAAGGCACGGATGCCGGACGAATGGTACTAGAAAGGAAGACCCATGACCGAAGAGCTTAGCCGCACATCCGCCCTTGCTTCGCGCCACACCGCGCTTGGTTCCGGGTTGGAGGACTGGAACGGCATGGGCACGGCCTGGACCTATAACTCCGATCCCAATGATGAGCACGATGCGGTCCGTTAACGGGCCGGTATGTTCGACATGTCTCCCCTGAAGAAAGTGTTCGTTCGAGGCCTCGATGCCCAGGTGGTGCTGGATCATCTGACCACGCGCGATCTGACCAAAGTCGGACCGGGTAAGGCAGCCTACCTTTGCGTTCTGACCGATGAAGGCGGGATCGCCGACGATGCCATTGTCTCGAACAATGGCGGCGACGAATGGATGATCGTGCACGGCTCCGGCGACACCATGGCGCTGCTGGAAGCCTCGGCGGCAGGGCGTGACGTTCAGATCGACTTTACCGACTATCTGCATGACCTTTCAGTGCAGGGGCCTGCTTCTCTGGAGATCCTGAATGCCCACACGGATATCGACCTGGACGAACTGGCCTATTTCGAACACGCGCCAGCGGTTCTGTTCGGCCATCCGTGCCGCATCTCCCGCACGGGTTATTCCGGCGAACGCGGTTATGAGATTTTCGCAGATGGAACAGTGATTACAGATATCTGGGACAAGCTCGTGCAGGAGGGTGTTATGCCCTGTTCGTTTACCGCACTGGACAAGGTGCGGATCGAAGCCGGGCTCTTGTTTTACGGCTATGACATGACCGAGGACAACACCCCATGGGAGGTCGGCCTTGGGTTCACCGTCAGCAGCACCAAGGCCGACTATCGCGGCAAAGCGGCTGCCCTTGCTGCGAAGGGAAAGGAGAAGATCGACAATGTGTGCCTGGATATAGATCACCCCGACATGGTCGCCGGTGGTGAAACGCTTTCGCTGGGCGGCCAAACTGTCGGCGTGATCAACAGCCCCTGCTACTCACACCGGATGGGCAAATCCCTTGCCCTTGCGCATGTTGTTCCAGGACTGGCTGTTGGAACGGCGCTCTCCTTGGCAGGCGAGGGCCTGAACACGCAAGCAACCATCGCAGCAAGCCCCATCTACGATCCAAAGAAACTTCGCACCCACGAGTAGGTCGATCGTTGCGAGTTGCTGTAGAGCTCGGCCCAATGCGGACCTTCGTTGTGTCTTCGGAACGCTGCAGTGCGGCCCGTCGAACCTGCCGTTCGCTGCGCGCGCAAAATCGAAAGCCAGCTGAACTCTCAGTCTGCGGGATATTGCCGCCGTTGAATTTAAAGATCCGCAACTGCGGCGGGATATCAGACGGGCTATCGTTGTTTGGGTTGGAGCATATTAGGCTTCGGTTCGCGTCGGATCGTAGGTTCGGCAGGACCATTTCTGTACAATCCATCCCGGATGCTTCTGAGTCCAAGACGCCAGTTCGAGTTGCCCGTGACGCATGCAGACCATGAGTGGGATGTCAACGAATAGCAGGCTTTCATTCCGGCACGATGTGGGCGCAGCCGCGAGGCAGGCAATAAACGCAAGTTCGATCATCTCAACTCACTCCACTTCAAATTCGGTATTTCATCGGCAAGCCCAAATGTGCTTCAATACTCTCGTCAGGCTTGCTTCAAGACGGCGACCGTCGAAGATCACGCATATCTGGCCCAAAAAGCTTCTCGCGCCAGATTTGGCCTATGCCTCTAGTCGGCAAAGGCATGTTCAACACGGGATTGAATGGCAGGCGATGGCTCAGCGATGACGGCGACGGAGCTGCCATCCCGTGAGAAACGGTAGAGATAACCAGTCTGCCCGGGTAATCCAAACGAGACGCTGTCGCCGTCCGACAGTCCCATGCGCAGCCGGGCAGGCTCGTATGGGTCATTGTTCAGCGCATAGGTCGCTACCACTTCGAAATGGTCTCCGTGATCCACGTAATAGACCACCATGTCGATATCACCGGCGCGCAAAGACGCGCCTGCCAGTTGTGCTTTGAGATGGATACTTTCTGCTGAAATCGCGGCGCTTGCGCCAATGGATATACAGGCGATGAAGGTGGCGGCGAACAGGTGAAGTTTCAATGTCATGGGAGAGGTCCTTTCATCAATTCATCAATTCGCGGGGTTTGATCCGTCCGGCAGCGGGTGCGGGAGCGCGGCAGGAGGTTCCGGTTGGGTGTCGGGTTTCAACCTTGCGCTGGTGTGGCCATTCGCCGCCCAGCGGCCAGGCCTGCCAAGCGCCAAAGCTTCGGCAGTCGCTTCCTCGGACGTCAGCAAGGCGATTTCGGGAATCGGCCTATCTGTAGTATCGTAAGTAGAGTTCGCGGCGATCCACGCGATTGTTGCTGTGGCAAGCCCGTTCATTGGTGGTCCCCTCTTGACCGTCTGCCCTTGTCATTCAGCAAACACGGGCCGGGGTGATCGGTCTTGAAATTCGAGATGAAATTCTCTGAAGATTTCTGATACGCAGGCTTGAGTCTTGATAATAGTTTTTGAATTTAAACACTTAAGTTACTTTGGCGGATTGACCTCCGATGCCGTGAATATGCAGGTCCCATGGCAGTGTTCGAACGCCGCGCGAGGGCAACCCGGATCGAACGCGCCATATCGGAGCAATGCGCCATGACCTTGCCGACCGGTCTCATTGCCTTGGGTGAGGTGCGGTATGATCCGGATCGCAGAGCGATTCTCGGGCCTGATGATGCGCCGGTTTCTTTGCGTCCCCAGTCTTTGGGCGTTCTGCACGCGCTCGCATCCAACCCCGGCGAAGTGGTTTCCAAGGACGATCTGATCAAGGCGGTCTGGAAAGATCTGAACGTGACCGATGACAGCCTGACGCAATGTATCGCTGATATCCGGCGGGCCATCGGGGACAGCAATCGGTTGATTGTGCAGACGGTTCCCAAGCGAGGGTATCGGTTGCAGGTGGTCGAAACGGTGGCGCGTTCACACACAGCTATGAAAGCCTTGACCTGGCTCGCGGCGGGTATGGCCTGCCTTGCCGTTGCTCTGTTCGTGGTTTGGCAATTCAGAACCCCGCCCAAGGATGACTCGCCGCTCTTTTAGACCCTGATCGCACCGCAGGTGGCGCGCTCCGGGCCTTCTATCGCGGTGCTGCCGTTTGAATCCGTCGAAGCCGATGAACGGTGGATACGTCTCGGGCGCGGGCTGGCTATGGACATTGCGAGCGAACTCTCACTGAATGACTGGCTCTACGTCACTGTTCCGGAGTCGCTGCGGAACGTGGCCGGCGGCTTGCCCACGCCAAGCCCCGTTCTCGATGTGCGATTTGCGCTCGGCGGGACCATTCAGGCAGAGGGCGACGAAATCCGGATCTCTTCCCATCTAACGGACGCCACGACCCATGAGATTCTCTGGTCTGAAATCTGGACGGAACCGCAGGACAATATTTTTGCGGTACAGGATCACATCGTCGCCCGGATCGGGGCAAGCCTCGCCAGCACCTATTCCGGCGCGGTTGCACGGGCCGAGCTGAAACGGGCCAAACGCAAACTCACCGACGATCTCGATGCGTACGAGCACTATCTGCTCGCCTACGAGCAGCTTCATAGGTGGAACCCGGACGAGATCGCAGACACGATCGCGCATCTGGAGGCTGCGGTCGAAATCGATCCGAACTTTGCCGGGGCGCTGGTCACGCTGTCGGTCGCGCAATTCGTGCGGGCGGATTATGTGGAGGGCGACGAAGCCAAGAGTTGGATCGAGGCAAGCCAGGATTCTGCCTATCGCGCCCACGCCATCGATCCGAATAATCCAAATGTACTCTGGAACCTTGCGCGGGCATACGCGCTTGATGGTCAGGTGGATATCGCGGGAACTACATTGCGGCACGCTGTCGAACGCGCGCCGAACAATGCCGACGTGCTGATGATCTCGGCAGGCTACAGTGACCTTGCGGGCATACCTGGGTCTGAGTCGCTGGAATGGACCCGGCGGGCGCTCGAGCTGAATCCGATGGCTCCCGCATGGTGGTACAGCGATCTGGGCGCTGCGGCCTATGGTGCCGGTGACTACGAATTGGCGGTACAGAGTATGAAACGGGCGCCGCCCATGAACAACTCGCGCTGGCTGATAACAGCGCTCGCGCAGGTGCATCTCAACAATTCTCCCGAGGCGCAATCGGCTGCCCGCAAATTCCGCCAACTGGCCCCGTATCTTACCATCGAACAATTTGCAGGAGGGTCCGAAACCAGCCGCCCGGACCAACACCACATGTTCGAGGCCGCACGTCAGCTTGGACTGCCGGTCACCGCCGAAGATCTGCGGCTGATGAACAGACCCGCTATTGTTGTGTTGCCATTTGAAAACCTGTCAGGCGATGCCAGATGGGATTTGCTCAGCAGGGCACTGGCCTCTGATGTTGCCGACGATCTTGCCCGAAATGACTGGCTTCATGTCACCGCTCCGAAAACCGCGATCGACATTGGCGCAGATGCGGATGCCACGCAGACCGGTCGCGATCTCGGGGTCCGCTTTGTGCTGTCGGGGACGGTGCAGGCTGACGCGGGCAATCTGAGGATTTCCGCGCGGCTGACCGACGCCACTACGGGCAGCATTGTCTGGTCAAACCGATGGGCCCGACCGGAGGCAAATCTGTTCGAGGTGCAGGATGACATTCTGGCACGGATCGATACGGCCCTCGCAAGTTCGTGGTTTAGTGTCGTGGCCGACCAGCAGCGCGCAAGGGCAAGGTTGCGGCCAACCGAGGACCTGACCGCCTGGGAACTGTTCCACCTTGGTGCGGAGGAAAAGAAGGCCTTCACCCAAGAGGGGCTCGACAACGCCGAAGGCTATTTCAAGCGCGCGCTCGAGTTGGACCCGGGTTTCGGCAAGGCATGGGCCATGCTTGGATACACCTATATATTCAAGGCTTCGTTGGCCCAATCCGAAGCAGACGGACAAACCTTTCTTGATCTTCAGATGGATGCTGCGCGGCGCGGGATAGAGGCCTCACCCAACGATCCGCATGTTCTGTTGCTCAGCTCGACAATGTACGCGACAAATGGCGACTTTCAGGCTGCCACACGGGCACTGGAGACAGTTCTGGAGGTCGCGCCAAACAATGCTGATGTACTCGCCACCGCCGGCTGGCTTGCCTCGGGCTCGGCGGATTTTGGCGACGCCCCCGTCGAATGGACAGAACGTGCGATTGCGCTTAATCCCAGGCATCCGAAATGGTACAGCTCGGCGCATGGTGTCGCCCTGTTTCACGCGGGGTACCTTGAGCGTGCGACTGCGGTTCTGGCCAATGCGGCCCTGACCCCGGAAAGCTTGTTGACGCGGTCCATAAGCGCCGCCCTGTCAGGGGACATGGACCTCTCTCGGAACGTTTATCAGGAGTTGCAGGACCTCAAGGGAGGCACTTTCACCATAGACCGGCACATTGAAAGCTCTGGCGATTTCAGCCCCGCCGCGATCGCCCGCTACAGAGAAGGTGGACGCATTGCCGGCATCCCTGTCACCGACGAAGATCTACGATTGATGAACACTCCGGCCATCGCGGTTCTGCAACTGAAAGATCTGACAGGCGATGCGCGATGGCAGCGGATCGGTCGGGGTATTTCGGCCGACATCGCCAATGAACTGGCACGCAGTAAGTCCCTCTATGTTACGGCCCCTGATACGGCGCTGAATACTTTTGCGCCGCCCGCCGACGCCGGTCGCGCGCTGAAAGTGCGTTATGTGCTGGATGGCACCTTGCAGGCCGAAGGCGATAACCTGCGCGTGATGGCGCGCCTGATCGACGCCGTAACTGGCGCCATCGTCTGGTCGCAACGCTGGACACGGCGCACCGACGATATCTTTGCCGTGCAGGACGAGATCGTGGCGAGGATCGGCTCTACGGTGGGCAACACATGGAGCGGCGTTCTTCCCATGTCCGAGCGTGCTGTTGCGCTGCGTCGCACGACGAACAATCTGGACGCGTATCACCTCACGCTGCTGGGAGCCGATGAAAAGCACAAATTCACGGAACAGGGCTTTGCCAATGCCAGCGCGTATCTCAGCCGAGCCCTGGCCATCGATCCTGACAACGTGCCTGCGCTCGCCACGTTCTCGATTGTGAAGCTCTTCCAATCCCACGGTGCTGCATCACCTGAGCAGAGCGCAGAGCTGTTGCAAGAGAGCTTTGATCTTGGACGGAAAGCCTATGTAATTGATCCCAGCCATCCCGAAGCCCTTCTTCGAATGAGCGCTGAACAGATCTCTTCCGGCGATCCACGCACTGCTTTTCGCTACGCAAAGCAGGCGGTGGATGCGGCACCAAACAATGCTGACATTCTGGCGATGGCTGCCTGGATTGCTGGTGTGATGGGTTCGGAAAGCCCGCTACCATATGAATGGGGGCGCCGGGCCGTCGAACTGAACCCGAACCACCCGGATTGGTACCGGTTGTCACTCGGCATTGCGGCCTTCTTTGCGGACGATCTTGAAACAAGTCTGGCGGCGCTGCGTGTCGCAACGTTGGATGTGGAAAACGGAATAATCCTTGCTGCGGCAGAGGCGTTGCAGGGAAACATGAGCGCAGCTGAAGCAGCCGCATCGGCATTTAGCGAGGCCGGAACCTTTGCCACCCTGTCTGATTTCTGGGGGGCCGACCTGAATAGCGAACCCTTGTTCGCCCGTTTGATCGAGGGTGCACGTCTGGCCGGTTTTCCGATAGACTCTCGGGACGAGCAGTCTCATAAAAATGCGAAAGGACTTGGGGAAGACTGAAACCCGCTGAATCCAAACCATCAGGACCCGCGCAAAGTTTGTTGCTCCTGGTCTGCAAGCCATACCGGGCATTTCATAGACCCCTGAAAGGTGTGCCGACGGCTTCACACCTTAACGGCAATGGCGGCATTATTCGGTTCGTAGACGTCGGTGCTCAACGCTGCATCGGTCATCTCATGTCCACAGTCGCCAATGGAGTAAGCGCAGCATGTCCTGTTCGCGCCCATCCAGTTCGGACAATGACGGCCCATTCCGGACCTTGGCCGCCATATTCGTTTGCTGCGGTGCTGCTCGGCAAAGCCGCCATTCCATGCCTGAGCAATCCCACTGGATGCAAGAACGACACTCAACAAATTTGACGGAGATTTCGGTGGTTGGATTCTGCAACTCTAAAACCGATGAAATAGTCGATCAACTTACCAAAACTCAATCCGGAGAAACCTGGGCCGCGTTCGCAGTCAATGAAATACTCCGCTAAACTCCACCCGGCCTGCGGGATGGCCGGGTGGAGTGTCAATTGTGCTTCAGGCTATGGACATTCCCAATGCTTCCAGCTGGCCCACCAGCGCGCTGTTCGCCTCGTCGATAGAGTTCCAGTCGTCCGCAGTGAGGTTGCCAAGGCTCAGGTCTTCTGTCTGAATATCTTGGAGCGTCACCGTATGACCGCCGTTTGGACCAGCTTGACGCCAGCCGCAACGACAATCGAAAGTTTGCGACACTACCCATTTCCGCGATCAGTAACGCCGCAGAAACTGATCCGATCCCTGGAACGGATAAGAGTAGCTTCGCTTTTGCTGCGGACCTGTCGTCCTGAGCGGTAGCGACCTCAATTTGACGTTCGATGTCACGGATTTGGCTGTCCAGCAGGGCTTTGAGATCACTATCCATACCTTCGACATCGGCCGCCACGCCTTGTTTTCTACGTGCTGCGACCTGCATGACAAGCCATTTGCGCATATCGACGACCTGCGCGCGACGCGCTGTCAAAGTTCTGAGAATGCGTAGTTTTCCGCTCGGCGGCCGCTGTCCCGCCTCCGAAGAACGCAGTTCACGGCGCGCATGCACAGCGCAATCACCACATCGATGTCATCGCTCAACATGGCAGAATGAACTGGCAAATTGAGACGGGATACAACCAACGATCACAAATTGAAGCCCAGATCAGCAGATGGAAACAAGTTTTCAGTGATCGTCTGCAAGCACGTGACTTCGACCGTCAAATAGCCGAAGTGAAAATCGCATCAAAGGCACTCAACCGCATGACTTCTCTCGGTCGTGCGGAGTATGAGCGCGTCGTCTGAAATGACTGGGCATAGGGCGAATACGCCTCATTCATGATCTGTGCAACACGGTCGCGACAAAGGGTGTTCAGCAAGCCAATACCAGTCGAACGAGCGTGGCTTCACAGTCCTTTTCGTCCGCTTTGGCGCAAGTGCGGAAGGAATTGACTGCGGCGATCCACTCATCGCGATGCGCCTCAGAGCAAAATGCCACGGTACTCCCACCGACTTGCGCATTGTATTCCGGCTGCGTTTCGTGGCCGCTGATTGGACAGGTTTCATTCACCGGGGCCTCGGTTTCTTGGTGATGCACATCTTCGTACGCCGCGCCATGATCGTGCGGCCCTCCTGCCCTTGGCGGGAAATGAGCCTCGGCAATTTTCGTCGCGCGTTCAAAGGAGTCGCGGTCGTCGGGCACGTTGAAGCCCACCACGTGCCCTTCGAAGGTCGTGAAAGCCTCGGATCGAACGGGGCGCTTAGTCCAGGGGCAAGATTTGTTGATGCTGCCCGCATCGGCCGTTGGTGACGTGTCACCGGCTGCGTGGCTGTGATCATGGGCATTCTCGTCGTCACCGGTCGCAGCCCCTGCGCCGCTTGCATGATGCGCCGAGCCGTGTCGCGGATTTCCATCCGCGTCGAGACGGCTCATGATCTCCCGGAAATACGTCACCGCTAGTCGGAACCGATCGTGATGCTCGCGCGAGCAGAACCCGACCGAGCCGGATGGCAGGCGCACAATCGCGTCCCGCAGCACCGGGCGGCCCGACCAAGGACAGGTCTCGGCGCCGACCGGGGCTGTGTGCTTGTCGCCAGCCTCATGTTTCACTGTCTTGCCCGCATGTTGTATGCGCTCAAAGCGATCGCGATGTTCAGTGCTGCAAAAGCCCACTTTATGACCCTCGAACCACGCCGTCGAATCTGCACGAACGGGCTTGCCGGACCAGGGACAGGTTGCGTTCACAGCCCCCCCAGGTCCCCCCGTGGGCCGGTAGTACGCATGCACCCGCAGACGGTCCTGCCACACCATCAGAACCAGCTCTTCAAGGTCGTTGGAGATACAAAGCCGCAGATGCGTCCCACAGCAATCCTTCAGCACCGCCGCGATGGGATCGCCAAAACAATCATACTCGATCTTGCAGATCTTGCCTTCGAAACATGCCATGCTGTCCTCGTCATCCTTGCCGCCAGGAGTATCTGGACCATGCCCGCCACCATTAGGTGGGTCGTCATCGGTTCCGTCACCCCCGGGCACCGTGCCCGTACCGTGGGGCGAGGGGCCGACATTGTCCGGATTGCCACCAAAGCCGCGCACACGTTCAGCAATTTCATAGAGATATCTCTCAAAAACCGGATACCAGCGATCACGCTCAGGCATGGTTTCGAAAATGTAGCGCAACAGGGACAGTTTTTGGCTCTCGCCGCCCAGCAGATTGGGACCGTGATCCACGGGTATCCGCAGATCGAAGGCGCCAACCCAGCGCAGCGTTCGCCCTGAATACTGTTTCACCGATAGCCTATAAACCTGCCCTGCAACGATCCCAAGTGGCAGGGTGACGCTGAGCAGACCGGGGATGTTCACGTCGCGCCCACCAGGCAGCGCGACATAGGTGACCTCACCAATCTCGAACTCGACCGAATGCTCATCCGCACGCCGCAATGTTGGCGGGCCGTTCCGCAGCGCCGACAATTGCAGCACTTCGTCGATCTCCACATCCGGAAGGTACAACGTAATGACGGTGCCCGCAGGCAAGTTGTTTCGCTCGAAAACCAGCTCATCCGGTCGCGGACCGCGCTTGGTAGATCCGATCACCTGCTGGCCCACTGCAAGCAGGATGTCCGTGTCCGCGTCCGAAGGTTTGACATCCATCGTAGTCTGCGCGGTTCGGGTGATGCTTTCGAGGCCGGGATTGGCCACCGGAACCGTGGCCAGGTTGCGTTGCGAAAGGTTATCCGAGGTGGCCGGTGTCTGGCCCGGCTGGGTCGGATCTTCGTCATAGGATATCTCGGCCACCAGGCACTGGTGATAGCCCCGGATATGATCAAGGATCGATTTCGGCCCGCCACCTTCGATCAAGTCCATGAAAAAGCCACCTTCGCCGTAAGGCCCATCATCATTGGGGAATGGCGGAAACTGCGGATCGGGAACGTTTACATCCAGCCAGCAACCGAAATAGCGGTATACCAACTCGGGCCCCGCCGCAAACAATGTGCGCCGATTGACGACGTTGTCCTGCTGCGCGCTCATGGCCTGATCCGGCGTCACCCTGTCACCGCCAAAGAAGGGGATCGAGATGATATTCGGGCCAACCCTGCCCAATGCGGGGATCCGACCAGCGGTGCCGTCAAGGGTCCGGTACGTGGTGTTATCGTTGAACTCCAGCGCCGTTCCAACCGTGTTGAACATGCGGAAAAAGACTTTCACGTTTTCCGCATCCTCGCCGGGCAGCGAAAGGAACCGGACCCGTGCGATGGCGAAATTGTAGATACCATCGTCACCTTCGGGCATTTCCAGTACGACCGGATTGTCCTCTTGCGACGTATCAAGCGTAACAAAGGGATGCTGTTCGCTGTCATCCAGGATCGGCGTGTTTTCATACGCATCAAGCAGCCCCTGAATATAGGCTTGTGGACCGCCCGCGCTGTTGACGTCCTCGACCGAGGCCTTGTGGACGCGCAGATCGTCGCTCAGATAGTGCGGGTTGCCATCGCGCATGAAGGGGTTGGCGCGTTTCATCAGGGTCAGGTTGGCCGTGATCGTGCGCCCGCCCAGAGTTGCGCGCAATTCGACAAAGCGCACCTGATCGTCGTCGAATGTGTCAAAGGCCTCTTCGGTCTCGAACACCACGTCATAGACATAACGAAACCGCTGGGCGGTATCGGGATTATTGGTCGCATTAACCTCAAAGTCCTGGGCCACAAGATCAAGGCGCATGCCCGGCACATCCGGGTCGCCGTTCGTGAACCGCAATGAGATCTCGGGCACCTCGGCGGGCACGTTCAACTCATGCGGCAGGAACCCTTCAAAAAACAGATCGACCGCATCCGCAAAAACCGCTTCGGTCTCACCGCTATCCGGCAGGGTCAGCGCCTTGACCGCAAGCAGAGAATAGGTGCTTAGCTGCAGCACAGGGTACGTTTCCTGATGCGCCAGCCGAATGAAACGCCCCTGCTCACACGGCGTGTTAGCGTTGCGCAAAACATACAGAAGGTAATATCCCGGAGGCGCGACGTTGGCCGATAGCGGTGTAGTGGCCGTGATTACCGCACCGGACTGGTTGAAGGGCAGCGTCACATAGCGCTGATCACCGTCAAACGCATGGGTAAAACTGCCACAGCGCACCAACGCGACCCGGTGCATACCAGCGCCGCTGTCCATGGTGATGCCGATCTGCTCGCCATAGCCGGCGGTCAAAGGCGAGGCGTTGATGATGGGGCGGTTGTTGCCGTAATTGGGGCGATAGACCTCGGCACTCTCCTCACGGGTTGCCTGTCCGGCATCCGTAGTGTCGTCATCGGCACTTGCGGGATGGGTCGAGCCTCCGGCCCAGACACTGCCATCCGGTTGCAAGACAGCACAGGAATGATAGCCGCGGCGGCGCTGGGATTGCTCTGACTGTTGTGTGCGGGTATCCCATTCACCGGGCAACGCGACACCGTCATCATCGGTCTGATAATGCCCCGTCTCCCAGTCGATGGCGG
The DNA here is from genome assembly GCF_041537925.1 of Ruegeria hyattellae. Classification (NCBI taxonomy): domain Bacteria; kingdom Pseudomonadati; phylum Pseudomonadota; class Alphaproteobacteria; order Rhodobacterales; family Roseobacteraceae; genus Ruegeria; species Ruegeria hyattellae. Next base: position 16,477 of record NZ_JBGOSH010000028.1, read on the forward strand.
GAGTGTAGATTTCCGGAAATTCAATCTCGGTGGCGTTGTTGCGCACGCCAAAGGCAAAAAAGACCTGACCCGTGGGCAGGATGATGCCGTGCAGGTTGTTGCGCCGGGGCGGTGAATCGTCGTCCGGAAACGCCTCGCGCCCGCCGGCACCAATCCATTGCGGCGACGACGACGCCAGATTCAGACGCTCGGGTGCTTGCGCGCCAGCCACCAGAACCCAGATATTCGCGTTGTCCCCGTGCAGGATAGGCAACAGAACCGAAGAGGTCACCGCCGAACAATTGGCATCGTCATAAAGTTCGTCCAGATGGTTGCCATACCCGGAGGTCACGAATTTGCCCGCGTATGGATCATAAAGCCGCGTGTCACCATGCGCCTTGCTGATTGTGCTGAAAAACACGTGGCCCGATGGGGTCAGATGCGCGCGGTTGTATTCATCCAACCCCAGATTTGTCTCTACTTCTGAATCGCGCAGATTGACCCATTTGTTCAGACCCGGATTGTAGACCTCTGGGATGTTGTTGTTGTGTCGCCGCCCCCCAGGAGAAGGGAAATCGTCGATCATGTCCGCATCGCGACCGATCGGATGTCCGCCATGTGCCAGAACACGCCCATTGGCGAGGGTCACGCATGTCGGATACCACCGCCCCCCACCCCGAACATCGGAGTTGGGTTGCGGATTCATGTCCGCAAGACTTTCCCAAGTGCCTGCCCGCGGCTTGAACGCCCAGGTGTCCCTTATCCCGCTGCCGCCGTGGCCATGCTGGTGCCACCATATCGGATCTCCGTCAGCGTCCAGGATCGGATCACCCTGCGGATCAAGAACAAAGTCGCGGTCGCCCCCGGTTTGCGTGCCTCCGACCACCAGCCATCGGCCATCGGCAAGATGTGCGTGACCGGCGCAGAAAAGATTCCTCCGCCCTTCGTCGTCGTCCATCACAACCGGGAGCTCATAGACCTGATCATTGCCCTGCGGATCGCAACGCCAGGCAAAGGATCTACCTCTTTGCTCTCCGAAAAACCCTTCAAAAAAAACAATCTCGCCTGTCGGTGTCGTCGGGACCAGAGCGGCATGGATCGGAACAATATCTAAATCAACAACTTCGTCCCAAGGCATAATCAACCTCCTTACGAATGCAGTGACTCTACCACAAATTGCGCCCCCGAACCAGCGACGCGGTAGCAACAGTCGTGTGCGTGAAGATATTGAAGTGTACGATCTTGGGGCTTTGATGGAATGGACATCCCCTGATCTCTCATCTGGGTGTTGTCACGTTAACACCCCTATTAGATAGCCCAGATTACCGGCCCGGGAACAAGGGGCTGGTCACTATCCGCCGTTCAGGTAAATTGAGGGACGATAAAAGGGGAACTAGGACATGAGTGAAAACCAACGTCCGTCCTGTGCCAGACCCGATCCAAGGCCCCGAAAGCCAGATGTAACCGTGCCGGAAGGAGCTTGCGACTGCCACGCCCACATCATGGGTCCGCTGGCGCGCTTTCCATTCGAGCGCGACCGTAGCTATGATCCGCCCGAAGCCTTACTTAGCGCTTACCGGTGTGTGTTGACTACTCTCGGTTTGACGCGGGCAGTGATTGTTCAGCCCAGCGTTTACGGAACCGACAATCGGGCCACCTTGGCGGCAATCCAGGCAAGTGAAGGCACCTTTCGTGGAGTGGTGGTGGTCGAGCCAACGGTAGACGATCACACTCTGTCGCGGTTTCACGAGGCCGGTATCCGCGGGCTACGTATCAATCCCCTCTTCAAAGGAGCCCCTGTCCTTGCGGATTATATGCGCTTGGCGACACGGATAAAAGATATGGGCTGGCATCTCCAATTTTTCTTGGACGTCAGCAAAATGGACGCCGATGTCAAATTTCTGATCGAGAGCTTGCCTTTGTCCGTGGTTTTTGACCACATGGGTTACATGCCCACCGGCAAAGGCCTGGATAATCCGGGTTTCCACTGGCTATTGAAACAGTTGGCGGAGGGTCGGGCATGGGTCAAACTGTCCGGGGCATACTACCTGGGTCAGGAACCTGGGCCGCACTACGCTGATGTGACACCCTTTGCCCGGGCTTTGATCGAAGCCAATCCTGCCCGCTGTCTCTGGGCCACCAACTGGCCACACCCGATGACCACCAAACCGATGGCCAACGATGGTGACCTTTTGGATCTGCTGACCGAATGGGTTCCCAATCGGGCCCTGCGCCGCCGCATCTTGGTAGACAATCCTGCGATGCTGTATGGCTTTCCCTGAGCAGTCACTAACTTCCGGAGCCGATGACCGAGGCCCCAGTCGTACAATGGGCCGGTCAATCCTGCTTCGCCACAGTCCAGAATTTGCTTTGATTCTCGGCCTAGCCTGATCAAACTGCAATCTATCAATGCACGGTTTCTTACGATCTCACTGGAGCTGCCAGATGAACGACGATGGGAACGAAAGTCCAAAGAAACAGAACCCTAACCAACCTCAACCCGCTTGGGGAAGCGATCTCATTGCCGAGATGATGCGGGCATTGGGGCTCCGATACATAGCCCTCAACCCTGGTTCAAGTTACCGCGGGCTTCACGACAGTCTGGTAAATCATCTCGGAGACAAGCGCCCGCAGATTCTATTATGCCTTCACGAAGAGCATGCGGTCTCAATTGCTCACGGCTGGGCAAAGGTCACCGGTGAGCCCATGGCGGTGGCACTTCATGCCAATGTCGGCCTAATGCATGCCTCCATGGCGATCTACAACGCTTGGTGCGATCGAGTTCCAATCATGGTGTTTGGTGCCGCCGGACCATATGATGCTTCACTGCGCAGGCCATGGATTGATTGGATTCACACTTCGCGCGATCAGGCGGCGATTGTCAGGCCTTACACCAAATGGGACGATCAACCGATGTCAATTGCGGCATCGTTGGAGTCAATGAACCGGGCATCCGTTATCGCCCGAACGGCACCCATGGGCCCGGTTTATGTTGCCTTCGATGTAACCGTTCAGGAGCAACCTCTTGCCTTAACCGCAGGGCATGATGACGCTATTCCATCGCCTGCGCGCTACGAACTTCCCGCTGAGGCTGAGCCCAATAGTGCATCTCTCAAGACGGTTGTCACCTTTATGAGAGATGCTCGTTCACCCCTGATTTTGATGGGGCGTGTTTCCCGAGATCCAAGCGATTGGGCCCGCAGAGTCGCTCTCGCAGAAGCCTTTGATGCAAAAGTTATCACCGATATCAAGACCGGAGCCAGCTTCCCCACAAACCATGCTCTCCATGTCGGAGATCCCGGATATTTTCTCTCTCATGCCAGCATCGAGGCCCTGAAAGTCGCCGATTGCGTGATCAGTTTTGATTGGATCGATCTCGCTGGCACATTGCGGCAAGCGGGGCGCCATCGAGACGCCCCTAAAGTTGTCCAAGTGAGCCTAGACCATCAACTTACAAATGGGTGGAGTTTTGACCATCAGGCGTTGGCACCAGCCGATTTACATATTGCCGCAATGCCCGACACCGTTGTTGCGGCCCTTGTTGCGCACATTGGTGCGCCGATCGGGTTGCCACCTCCAGACAAAACCACAAATCCAGTTTGCACACAGGCTGATCCATCTTCCGCTCTAGATCCTGAAACCTTCGCTGCCGCCCTCGGAGCGGGGCTGGAGAACGAGATCGTCAGTTTCGTTCGGTTGCCGCTTGGTTGGCTCGGAGGCTCATGGCATTTTAAGCATCCCCTCGATTATCTCGGGTGTGATGGCGGCGCCGGAATTGGGGCAGGACCGGGCATGCTCGTTGGAGCAGCACTGGCTATGAGGGAAGGCGCACGTCTCCCGATCGCAGTTCTCGGCGACGGAGATTTTATGATGGGTGTTTCGGCACTTTGGACAGGAGCTCATAACAAAGTACCGTTTCTGATCGTCGTGGCCAATAATCAGTCTTTTTTTAATGATGAGATCCACCAGGGCAAGATTGCGCAGCAACGAAACCGTCCGATTGAGAACAAATGGATCGGCCAGCGGATCGCCGAACCTGACATCGACATTGCCGGCATCGCGCAAGCCCAAGGATTGATCGGCATCGGACCGGTGGCCACAGCAAAGACGCTTACCGACGCGGTTTTGGAGGGAGTTGCCCGCGCCAAAGCGGGCGCATCGGTGGTGATCGACGCGCGTGTCCTCGGCGGCTATGGCGCCTCCATGAGCAAAGGCATGACGAAGGCTTGAGGTTTGATGCATCCGGCGGGCGGCTCCCTCAAGGAGCTCAAGTAGATCGGCTGGGCGGCCGTTCGATTGCAGGCACGCTGACGAGCAAAACAATTTCCGTGATCAGCGGGGTCAAAAGAAACACAACCTGGTAGCTGCTTTGGCCTGGCCCTTCCGAATGCGCTATGGCTGATCACTGTTGAAGATGGAAATGTAGACTTTCCAAGTGCCGTCCGTTTGGCGCTTCAGAACATTTACGAATTTACCTTTCTCTGGAGGATCAGAATCCGAAATCGCAAACGATCCCACCTGATAGGCAGTATCGCCGTCAACCCCGAAATCGATCAACTCATTGGTATGCGTTCCGCCAGTATTTTGTTTTATTCGAGATTGATAAGTTTCGATGAATGCCTCTCTTCCGCGCAGCATTGGTTCACCCGGCGCAAGAAGCATGACATCTTCTGTAAAAAAAGCGGCGCAACCCGCAGCGTCACCTCGATTGAAGGCATGATTGTAGGCCTCATCAAAGTCCTCAAGTATCTGCCTCATATCCATAGCGACCCCTTTCACAACCGACATGCGCGAAAGACCGTGGCTTTCTCCCGCGACCCGAATACTGCACAAACCCAGTTTAATTGCCATAAGGTCGATAAAACATGGGCTCATGGCGCGTGTTAGGCTGCTCGTCAAAAAGGGGTTGTCAAGGCCAGCAGACTTTCGTGCAAACACAACCAACGTGGGCTTTGCCTCGCGATCAGTAAGTCCGCCCGCCAATCAAATAGGGTTTCGTGGTGAATGGCCGCTATGCGGGCTGCGACCGCAGCATCTTGACCCTTTGGCCAATGGCAGCCCTGGGCCGAGACGCCTGTGGGAGATTTCTAGGTCTTGATGCTGAGTTGCGGTGGATTTGAGGCGCGGAAAGCAGTGCAGTGCTGTCAGTGCTGTCAGTGCTGTATTCGCAAAACAAAGGATGTGCCGCGGTGTTTCGAGCATTTGGAAGAACCGGAGTAAGTATCCGTAGCGATGTGACAGTGACAAGCGCAGATTTGTCTCGCTTTTTTCGACGCGATTCCGGACCCTACGCGCAGGGAGATCACAAACCTGTGCGACGCATACCAGTATTCATGCGTCAGAACGGATTTGCGCTAGAATGCACAAATCAACGCGCTTTGACCCGAGGGAGGCCTCTCTATGAGCCATACTCTGATGGACCGTCGTACCCTTATCGCAACCGGGACTGCAGCCGTGCTGGCAACCGCGAGCACCTTGGCATCGCCCCTGCGCGCGAAAAGCTTGGCTCCCACAACATCTATGCGCGGAGGGTCCAACAATTACCTACCTGGCGCCCCCGTCGTTGATCGGATCGGTGGCGGTGGCTTTCTAATGTTTGGCGCCGTTCGGCGCGCGGGTGACGGTGTTCCGCTCGAGGGCATTCGCATCCAGATCTGGGCGCACACCACAGAAGGACATGAGCGCGACCCATGGAGCCACGGTGCGACCCTGACCAACGCTGACGGTATCTTCCAATTGGAGATGCCACAAATCGTGCCGGCATTTGGACAACCGCACGGGCACCTCGCCTATGACAGTAGCGAATTCGAGACGGTGTTTCTTCGTCCTGTCATGGCCAGCTCTCGAGACAGGAGCCTAAGCGCGCATTTTGTTTTGCAGCCCGCCTGACCGTGGCTGCATTCAGGGCTATCCTAATCTGGGCTGCGCTTGCGGTCGTCACTGCCGGGCCAGTGGTCGTGGCGGCGAACAGTGAGTTGCTTCAATATCGCAGCGCAATCTACATCACTGCAGGCTGCGCGGGCGTGATCGCCCTGGCGCTTTTGTTATTACAACCTTTGCTGGCAGCAGGGCTCCTTCCCGGGCTGCCCATGCCGGTCGGGCGCAGGATCCATCGCTGGACCGGCGCGACCTTGCTGTTCGCCGTTGCCGTTCATGTTGCCGGTCTCTGGATAACGAGCCCACCTGACATGATTGACGCGCTGACCTTCACTGCGCCTACAGCCTTCTCGGCGTTCGGCGTCATAGCAATGTGGGCGTTGGTCGCTGCAGCCCTCCTGGCCGGGTTCAGGAAGAGTTTGCGTTTGCGTCCGCAGGTCTGGCGCCTTGCTCACACCATGGCCGCCATGGTGGTCGTCGTCGGAACGGTGGCGCACGCGCTCATGATCGAGGGCACCATGGGGACCGGTTCCAAAATCATGATGTGTGTGGTTTTAGGTGCGTTGTTGGTTCTTGCGGTGAGAAGACTTCGGCCTTGGGCCGGGGTGTCAAGAGCGCGGGAGACGCAGGCGCAGGAGTAATTGCCTTATCCCGCAATCCTGACGTCGACGCCCTTCGACGTTTTGCATGCGCGGCGAATGGCAACAAAGCCGCCTGCGACCGCAGAATTCGGCTACCTTTACCAAGGTCAGCTCTGGGCCGTGGATTGGTTTCGCTAATCCTCATCGGGCGACAGCAAGTGCGTTTTAATCCGCTGATAACCAAATCCGATATGAGTACGCTGGATAAACCCGATCGCGGCCATATCGCCAAGTTTCAGAGCTGTATTGATATCCTCCAATTCCGCAACCAATGCCAGCGCCACATCAGGGCCCACCTGGTTGCCAACACGGTACCAGGTGCTGGCGGCCTGGTAGTAGGTTTGCCACCAGAACGACTGCAGAATGCTGTTTCCGATTAGGTTGGCGATCAATTCGTGTAGACAATGATTGATTTCAACATATCGCTTGGGATCGAAAGATTCGCATAGTGCACGAGCTTCTTCCAACAAGTCTTGGCCAGATTCGCAGTCGGTCGGTGTGATTGGGCGTGGCGACATGGCGCCAATCAGGGAGGCCAATTCAAGGCGCATATCATAGACATGCCGTATCTTTGCCGAAGTCAGCGCGACAACCACTGTACCGACGCCATTTCTTGTTTCAACCAATCCTAGATGACTGATCCTGCTAATCGCATCGCGAACCGGTGTGCGGCTAACGCCGAATTCGGCGGCGAGTTCGGCCTCTTTTAGCTGATCACCGGGTTGGTAATCCAGGAAACAGATACGTTTCAAAAGCTCAGTCTGAATGGACTCGACTGTGCCTTTGGGGCTTGCCTCGGCGATCTGTGTGATGTGGCTCATTGCTGCCTCCTCAACGAAACCTGTATACACCAAAAGAACTTTTAGGACAATTTAGACAGTTTTCACCTAGTTGATTTCTTTCCTGCATACAGCTAATGCAGCTACCAAATACACGGACCCACCATTTCAGGAAATTTGACATGCTTGATGAAGCCAAAATGCGCACCTCATCGCTTCAGGCCCGCATGCAAGACATGGGCATTCAGCGCGCCGTTCTTACCGACGAAAGCTCCATCGCATATCTTGCGGGATTCTGGGGTTATCTGGGTATTGAGTTCGGCCGCCCGACCATGCTGGTTGTGAATGCCGATAAGGCCCCCATCGTGATCACCCCGCTGATGGAAAGCGAAATGGTTGGCGCCATGACTTGGGTCGAAGATGTGCGCACTTGGGAAGACATGGGGCAACGCACATGGGGCCGTGCGCTTGCTGGCGCTTTGGGTGACAAGCCAGACGAAATCTGGGTAGAACGCGGTAGCATTCCGGCAATTGTGCGCAACCATCTGGATGAAACCTATCCGGGCGCGTTGATCAAGGATATCTCGCCGGTTTTGGGCGCCATGCGGATGATCAAATCCGCATTTGAAATTCAGGTGATGAAAGAGGCCGGTCAGATCGCCGGGGCAATGATGAAGGCCGCGCATGTTAGCTTGCAGGAGGGCGCCCAGGAATTTGAAAGCGCACTTGCGGTGATTGAGGCCGGGTCGCGTAAAGCCGCAACATTTCTGACTGACAAGGGCTGGGACAGATTCGTCTCGCCTATGATCCACAACCTGCAGATCCTGCAAAGCGGCGCCGACACATCAATGGTGCACCGCCGTGCTTCCGTTCGTCATTACCAGCGTTTTGACCCGGTCTATTTCTGCTTTTGCAACATGGCGCAGTTCAAACAATACAAACTCGGTTTTGACCGGATGTTTCACGTTGGCGATGTTCGTGACGATGCCGCTCGTGTCCAAGAAGCCGCCATAGACGCGCAACAGGCCGCAATTGCAGAAATTCGTCCCGGTATCGAGGCTCAACAGGTCGCCGCTGCCGCAAATGAGGTATATTCCGAGCGCGGATATGAGACCGGCTATCGTACTGGCCGATCCATTGGAGTTGCCTATCTGGAGGCACCTGAGCTAAAAACTGGCGACACCACCATCCTGCAACCCGGCATGACCTTTGCCGTGGACGGAGGCATCTCAATTGATGGGGTGACAGCCGGTCGTATCGGCGATTCCGTCGTCGTGACCGAGACGGGCTTTGAGTACATTACCAACTATCCCCGTAGTCTGCTGGTCACGGAAAACTAAGGATGGGCCGCACGTTTCGCCTTGCTGTGGGGCAATCTCCGGCCGAGCTAGCAACCACACGAGACCGGCTGGACTGGCTGGCCGAAATGTTGCCTCGTATTGCAAGGCAATTTACGGACCTTCTGGTACTGCCAGAGCTTTTCGCCACTGGTTACAACATCGGCAGTCAAGTTGTGGAACGGGCCGAACCCGCCGACGGACCTATCGCAAAAGCCGTCGCAGCGCTTGCCAAAACCCACGGCGTCGCAATTCACTATGGGTATCCCGAAATTGAGGGAGAGGCGATCTTCAATGCGGTCCAGTGTATCGAGCCAGACGGTGCGGTGCTGGGCGGTCACCGTAAGCTGGCGATCCCACCGGGTTTTGAAGGGGACCACTTCACACCGGGCCGAGACTGCACACTCTTTTCATATCGTGGCGTGCGCATTGCGACCTTGATTTGCTACGATGCGGAATTTCCGGAAACGGCGCGGCACGTGGCCTCATTGGGAGCGGAGCTCGTCCTCGTGCCCACAGCGCTTGGCGTTCAATGGGACTGGGTCGCGCAACGGATGATACCAACGCGGGCCTATGAAAATGGTATTTACCTCGCCTATGCCAATAGCGCGGGGACCGAAAATGGACTACAGTTTTTGGGTCAAAGTTTCATTGCGACCCCAGATGGGCAAGAGCTTGCGCGGGCGGGAAAAGAGACCGAGATTCTATATGGGACTCTGGAGTTAGACAAAGTGTCGACCGCCCAATCCCGGCTCCCATATCTTAGGGACCGGCAGGCGCTCAAACTCAATGATCGCTAGCTTGTTTCAAATCGCAGGCATTCCCGCGCCGCAGCCGCAGGGAGGACGAAGCCGCTATCGCGGCAATGGCGCTTGTGGCTGGCGTTATGAGCCGATCCTGACGGCGTATATTTTGCGATCTTGATGACCTGTCTGACGATTGGGGTTTCTCAATCTGATGACAGGAGGTTCCGATGACAGAGGAGAAGATGAGCCCGCTGCGTGCGCGGATGATAGAAGATATGCGCATTCGTGGGATGTCACCGAAGACCCAGCAAGGCCATATCAGGGCGGTCAGGTACTTGGCCGAGTTCATCGGGCGTTCACCCGATACGGCGACGCCGGATGAGTTGCGTGCCTATCAGCTGCACATGACGGATTCTGGCGTCTCAACCGGCGTGTTCAACGCCAGGATCGTGTCGCTGCGGTTCTTCTTTGGCATGACCTGCGGGCGTGAAGAGATGAAGCGGTACATGCAGTTCCGGCGCAGGGCGAAGAAGCTGCCGGTTGTCCTGAGCGTCGAGGAGGTGGGCGATCTTCTGGCGGCGGTTCCCGGACCGGGGCTCAAGTATCGCGCGGCCTTGGGGATCAGCTATGGCGCGGGGCTGAGGGCATCGGAGGTCTGCAATCTAAAGGTCTCGGACATCGACAGTGACCGGGTGCTGATCCATGTCGATGAGGGCAAGAACGACAAAGACCGCAAAGCGATGTTGTCGCCCGCGCTGCTTGTTCTGCTCCGTGATTATTGGCGAGAGGCGCGACCCGAGGGCTGGCTGTTTCCTGGCAAACCCAAGATCATGGCATTGTCACCGCGTCAGCTGAACCGCGCGTTCACGTCTGCCAAGCACATGGCCGGGATCAACAAGCCCGCGACCCTGCACACCCTGCGGCACAGCTTCGCGAAGCATCTGCTCGAGGCCGGAACGGATGTCCGGGTGATCCAGGTGCTTTTGAGGCATTCAAAGCTGAGCACGACGGCGCGCTACACCCATGTCGCGACCAAGACCATTCGCGGCACCGTCAGCCCGTACGAGATGTTGGAGAAGCTGCAGGATCACACCGTCAGGCGGGGATTGGAGTAGCAGGCCGGGCGGTTGCCGCGCCCGAAGCTGGAGATCGCAGATATCTTTCGACGACATGGCCCCGCGTGGCGGCGGGCCAATGCGGGATATATAAGTCTCGGCCAACTCAAGGTAATGTCGGCGATTGAAACCTGCCGAACCGAAGCTCTTGGCGGGCATGTGGCGGGATGCATCAAATGCGGCCACCATCACATCGCATACAACAGCTGCAAGAACCGGCATTGCCCCAAATGCCAGGGACCCGCCGCACGCGATTGGATGGAGGCGCGTACTGAAGACCTGCTGCCGGTCGAGTACTTCCACGTTGTCTTCACCTTGCCCGCTGAGATCGCCCGTATCGCGTATTGGAACCAGAAGGCGGTCTACGGCTTGTTGTTCCGTGCATCAGCCGAGGCAGTGATGACCATCGCCGCCGACCCCAAGCGCCTCGGCGCGAAGTTCGGCCTGACCAGCGTCCTGCACACCTGGGGATCGGCACTCACGCATCACCCACACATCCATATGATCGTGCCCGGTGGTGGTCTGTCATTGGACGGCACCAAATGGGTCGCGTGCAAGCCCGGGTTCTTCCTGCATGTGCGGGTGTTGGCGCGGCTGTTCAGACGCCTGTTTCTCGATGGGCTCATAGACTTGCACCGTTCAGGCCTGCTCAACTTCTTTGGCAATCTCGATCGCTTGGCGCAGCAGGATACCTTTGTCCAGTGGCTTGCCCCGTTCCGCAAATCTGAATGGGTCATCTATGCCAAACCGCCCTTCGGAGGGCCCGAGGCAGTCCTGACATATTTGAGTCGATACACACATCGGGTTGCCATCTCGAACCATCGATTGATCAGCGCCGATGCAGAAACCGTCGCGTTCCGCTGGAAGGATTACCGTATCAAGCGCGGTGACCGCCAAAAGATCATGCGCTTGGCCACACCCGAGTTCATCCGCCGCTTCCTGATCCACGTTCTCCCTAACGGCTTCCATCGCATCCGCCACTATGGCCTTCTGGCCAGCTCGGCGCGCAAAGCAAACATCATGAAGATCCGAGCGTTGCTCCGTGTTCAACGCACCGAGCAAATCGCTGAACCAGACCCGGAACCCAAGATCACCCCTCTCACTTTGCGCGAACCTTGCCCGTGCTGCGGTGGCGACATGCGCATCATCGAGATCTTCCGGCGCGGCCAGAAACCAATGTCGCGCGCGCCACCAAGGGAGCAGGCCGCATGACACGAAGCCTGTTCACCCAATACAATATCAGCCGGTCACCTTTGGATGATCGGGCGAATCCGTCTGCAGCCGTCATCCAAAACGGCGACGTGGATCGCATCATTCGCATTCAATCGGTGACATGCTTGCGGCCAAGCTGGCATAACATGACCGCAGCAAGCGCCTCCAAGACAGTCGACCGCGCGACCGTGGCAACGTCAGCCTCACCCATCGGTGCACTTTCCCCATAGTCTGATCCCAGACCCCCGCGACTTCCTCCTTCCGAGGTTTGTCAACGCGGGCCGCCGTCGGCGCCCAAAGGCAAAGTTGCACCCCGGCCCGCATCGAAAAACATGATGTTGGTCCTCCCCCACTGAAGTGGTCCTCCGCTATGTTTAGGAATATGGAGGAAACCGATGGCAAACAAGCGACCGAAGCCGGAAGAGATTGTCACGAAGTTACGGCAGGTTGAGGTTCTGACGGGGCAAGGTATGCCGCGTC
>NZ_JBGOSH010000029.1:0-27281 GCF_041537925.1 Ruegeria hyattellae
CACGGCATCTTGGGATCAAGCCAGATTGAGAAGGAACCGCGCTGCTTCAGCGCCGTGTTGTACGAAGGCCAGTTCTTGGTCTTGTACGTCGTAGGGGACCAGCTGCTCATGCCATCCAGCTATCACGCTGGATTCACACAGTGAATCCCTCATCCCGTTTGTGCAACAAAACCACCAAACACCCAAAACGGCCCTTCGTCGAAGCCGCGACGAAGGTGTCGGAAGAGCCCATTTCAACCAATGCTGCACGACGCGCCTGTGTCGGTTCTTGACGGGTATTTGCTTGGTTCAAAGGTGGCATGAGAGATTCAAGTTGCGGTCTCCAGATTTATCGATAATAAACCCATTCAATGGATACCCCTGAGTAAATTATCAATAATATGAAAAAAACTCCTCTCCACTGGACCCGCGGGGCCGCGCAGGCTCTATATGATCTACCCTTGATGGATCTGCTCTTTCGCGCTCAGAAAGAGCATCGCGAAAATTTCGACCCCAACAGAATCCAGACTTCCAAGCTGCTGTCGATAAAAACCGGTGGCTGCGCCGAGGACTGCGCCTATTGTTCGCAATCTGCTCGAAATGGCTCGAAACTGTCGGCATCGAAGCTGATCGAGGTCGAGCGTGTCCTGAACGAAGCGCGCAAGGCCCGTGACGGGGGAGCGACCCGTTTTTGCATGGGCGCCGCATGGCGCGAACCGAAAGACCGGGATATGGATGCGATTGTGGCCATGGTCGAGGGTGTCCGTGATCTTGGAATGGAAACCTGCATGACCCTTGGCATGCTGGATGACAATCAGGTTCTCCGCCTGCGTGACGCCGGGCTGGACTACTACAACCACAATATCGATACGTCCGAACGATATTATTCCCAGGTGATCACCACCCGCACTTTCGCCGATCGGATCGACACGATGAACCGGGTTCAGCACGCCGGGATCAAGGTGTGTTCCGGTGGTATCCTTGGCATGGGGGAAGAGATTCTGGACCGTGTTGATATGCTGGTGACGCTGGCCAACATGGCGCCAACCCCCGGTTCTGTGCCAATCAACATGCTGATGCCACAAGAAGATACACCTCTGGCCGACGCTAAACCGATTGATCCGATTGACTTTGTGCGCGTCATTGCCACCGCGCGTATCATGATGCCGCAATCCTATGTGCGCCTGTCTGCCGGACGCAGTGAGATGAGTGATGAGTTACAGGCTATGTGCTTTCTGGCCGGGGCAAACTCGATCTTTGTCGGTGAAACTCTCTTGACCGCAGAAAACCCCGAAGAAGACACCGATGCGATCCTGTTTGCCAAGCTTGGCATTCAGGCTGAGACCGCAACCGAACGGACCGGCACAGAGGCCGCCGAATGAAGGCAATAGACCGCCTGAATTCCATGTTGGAGGTACTGGACAACCGGCATCGCCGCCGGGTGCTGTCGCCCCGGCGCGGTCTGGATTTTGCGTCCAATGACTATTTGGGGCTGTCGCAGTCACCGATGCTGGAACAGGCGGCACGACAGGCGTTGGAGCGTGGAGTGCCGCTGGGCTCTGGTGGGTCACGCCTTTTGCGGGGCAACCACCCTGAGCACGAAGCACTGGAACAAGAAGCTGCAGCTTTCTTCGGCACGGAGGGCGCGCTGTACATGGGCGGTGGGTTTCAGGCAAATCAGGCGATCTTTTCCACTCTGCCTGCGGCCGAAGATCTGGTACTGCACGATACACTGGTGCATGCTAGCACCCGTGAAGGCCTGCGCATCGGTCGCGCCGAAACACGCGAATTCGCCCATAACGATGTCGCCGCTGCGCGGCGGGTCATTGCAGAATGGCAATCAGCCGGAGGATCTGGTCAAATCTGGATCGCGGTGGAAAGCGTCTACTCCATGGAAGGTGATATCGGACCGCTGGAAGAGCTGTCAGATCTCGCCCGTGACTTTGACGCGGTTCTTGTAGTGGACGAAGCCCATGCTACCGGTGTCCTTGGTCCATTGGGAAAGGGGCTGGCCCATGGGTTAAAGGCCGAGCTGCTGACATTGCATACATGCGGCAAGGGCCTGGGGGTTTCGGGCGGACTGATCTGCGGATCTCAGGTTATGATTGACAGCCTGATCAACCGCGCACGGACCTTCATCTTTGCCACGGCTCCGGCCCCGTTCAATGCCGCCCTGGTGCGCGCGGTGCTTGACGTGCTGCAATCGGACAGCGGGCTGGTCAGCGCTGCGCGCGATCGCATTCAGCATGCCCATGCCGAAGCCAGGCGCAATGGACTGACAAAGAATGCCCTGAACAGCCAGATCATTCCCATCATTCTGGGCGATGACGCACAGACTATGGACATGGCGGCTGTGTTGCAGAAGCAGGGCTTCGATATACGCGGTATCCGCCCGCCGACCGTGCCGCGCGGCACGTCGCGACTTCGAATTTCCATTACTGGCAACGTCAGCAAGGCCGACATCAGCGCCCTGTTCGAAACACTCGCACATTACGAAAGAGAGGCCGCATGAGCGCCCTCATCGTCGCAGGCACCGACACCGGCGTCGGCAAAACCGTTTTCGCCGCCGGGCTGACCGCAGCACTTGGCGCCAGTTATTGGAAACCCGTGCAATCCGGGCTTGAAGGCGTAACAGATACCGAAACTATCGGGGTGCTGTCAGGGGCGGTCGTGCTGCCTGAAACGTACCGGCTCAACATGCCGGCCTCGCCCCACCTGTCTGCCGAAGACATGGGTGTAGAGATCGACCTGTCTTGTCTTTCGCTCCCACAGGTGACAGGGCCGCTGGTTGTCGAAGGCGCGGGCGGGATCATGGTGCCGTTGAACCGTGAACACTTCTTTCTAAATCTCTTTGCGCAATGGCGGGCCCCTGTCGTGCTGGTGGCGCGCACGGTACTTGGCACGATCAATCATACGACCCTTTCTCTGATGGCACTGCGTGGTGCAGGATGCACCGTGATTGGCGTGGCGTTCATTGGGGACGCGGAACCGGATGTGGAACAAACCATCGTCGAGATGGGCGAGGTCCGGCATCTGGGCCGGTTGCCGCAGATAGATGACTTGTCCCGCGAAACGCTGTCTGAAGCATTCGGCGCAATCGACGTCAGTACAATCCGGAGCTTCCTGTGAACCCGCTGAGCCCGCTGGACTTTGACGCTCGCCATCTGTGGCACCCGTATACCAACGTGCTGGACCCCGGCCCGAAGCATCTGATCACCGAGGCCGAAGGAGTTTGGCTGACCCGGGATGACGGCACAAAGATGATCGATGCGATGTCCTCCTGGTGGTGTGCTGTGCACGGGCATCGTCACCCGGCCATCATCGGTGCGATGCAGGCCCAACTGGCGCAGATGCCGCATGTGATGTTTGGCGGTCTGACTCACGAACCTGCGATTGAACTGGGCCGAAAGCTGATTGATTTGCTCCCTGATGGGCTGGATCGTATTTTCTATAGCGACAGCGGTTCCGTCGCAGTCGAGGTCGCGCTGAAGATGGCGGTTCAGTACCAGATGGCTATGGGCCATGCCGGGCGGACGGAATTTGCAACTATTCGCGGCGGCTATCACGGCGACACCTGGAAGGCGATGAGTGTCTGCGATCCCGTCAATGGCATGCACGGGTTATTTCGCGGTGCCCTGTCGATCCAGCATTTCCTGCCACGACCGCAAATCACGTTTGACCAGGACTGGCCCGAGAATCCCACCCTTAACGGTTTGGGCGCTCTGGAAGAGCTCTTGGAGTCCAAAAGTGATCGGATCGCAGCCCTGATCGTTGAGCCCGTGGTACAGGGTGCGGGGGGCATGTATTTCTATCACCCAGTTTGGCTTAAGCGCGCGCATGAGATGTGCAAGGCCTATGGGGTGTTGCTGGTCTTTGACGAGATCGCCACAGGATTTGGCCGCACCGGCGCGCTGTTCGCGACGCATCACGCGAACGTCGTTCCGGACATCCTGTGCCTTGGCAAGGCCCTGACCGGTGGGCACATTACCATGGCCGCCACCATCGCGACAGAATCCATTGCTGCGGGAATTGGTGAAAGCGAAGCCAACGTTCTGATGCATGGGCCGACCTATATGGCCAATCCTTTGGCCTGCGCTGCGGCCATGTCCAGCCTTGATCAGCTTTCTGCAAGAAACTGGCGCGACGAAGTCAGCAACATCGCCAGCCAGCTTACACAGGAACTGGCACCAGCACGTGAACTACTAGGCGTTGCCGAGGTTCGCGTGCTGGGTGCGATCGGGGTCATCGAGATGGAGAACTGGGTTGATCCGTCCATCGCCCACAGGCTGGCGCCGGAAACCGGTGTCTGGTTGCGCCCATTCGCAAGAAACATCTATTGCATGCCGCCCTATGTCATCTCGCCAGATGAGCTGAGCCGCGTAACAGCGGCAATGGTGGCGTTGGCAGGAGGTACATGATGAAACGCCAATGGTTGACCCGTTCCGATACAGCAGAACTGACCCTACTCTTCGGGGGTTGGGCGCTTGGTGCGACCCCATTTGCCGACCTGACGGGGGATATGGATCTACTGCTGGTGGATGACTATACCCACCTGGACGATCCTCTGCCGGAGCTGGCGCAGTATGATCGGGTTGATCTCATTGCCTTTTCCTTCGGCGTGGCCTCTGCCGCGCATTGGATGTCGATGACCGGATTTCTTCCGGCGCAGCTGACGGCAGTCAGCGGCACGCTTTCACCTGCGGACGCCGAAAAAGGTATCGCGCCGGACATGATCCGCGCAACGGCAGATAAATTGTGCGGCGCCAGTTTTGCCAAGTTTTGCCGGCGCGCAGGTCTGCAAAATCCAGCACCCACCATCGATATCGACATGGCGCGGGCAGAGCTTCACGCTGTGATCAACCGCGGCCCGGCCCCAGAGCACCGTTTCGACCGCATCTGGATTCCAAAGCAGGACTGGATCATTCCAACACGTGCGCAAGAGACCGCATGGAAACAACAACACCAGGCTATTCGGCATATTCCCGGCCCACATGTTCCATTCCGCACCGGGCAAAGCTGGGCGGAGTGGGTCGCATGAATGCCCCAATGGCAGATCGCGTCCAGCGCAGCTTCAGCCGAAGCTTTGGAACATACCACGAGTCCGCTGTCCAACAGGCGCAGGTTGTCGATCGACTGGTGCAGGAACTGTGCGACAACGGCGCGCCGCAGCATTTCACATCTGCATTAGAGCTGGGCGCTGGCACCGGCCACCTGACACAGCGGCTCTGCGCGGAGTTCAGCTTTGGCACACTGACAGTTAACGATCTTTCGCCCGAAACACAGCTTGTCGCGGACGCCGCCAGAGCCATGTTCTTACGCGGTGATGCAAAACAGATCGAATGGCCGAAACAACCCGATCTGATCGCATCCGCTTCGATGATCCAATGGCTGCCTGCACCCGCCGCATTCCTGCGCAGAGCTGCAGCGGCGCTTGCTGCGGGCGGATGGTTGGCTGTGTCCGGGTTCGGCCCGGAGCAGTACCGCGAACTGGCGCAGATCGGGTCTTCTGCCAAAGCACCCGGATTGTTCCGGCCCGACGATCTCATCGCCGCTGTGCAAGGGGATCTGGAAATCGTGGCAACCGGGGAAACCGTGCAGCAGATCCACTTTGCCTCTCCGCAAATGGTATTAAGGCATTTGCGGAACACCGGTGTGAACGGACGCGCCCAAAAAGTCTGGACCAAATCTTGTCTATTGCAGTTCTCAAGAGAGTACACACGGCGTTTCGATGGCGAAGCAGGCGTGCCGCTGACCTATCACCCGATCTGGATTATCGCTCGCAAACGAAGCTAATTCGACTTACGACAACCTCGCCAGATGACGCTGCATCACTGCGCGCGCACGCACAGCATCACGGTCCATTATGGCGGCCAGAATAGCCGCATGATCCGGGTCGTCCCGCCGTCGCCATTTTGCAGTGTGACGCTTGTTGAGATGTCAAGTATATAGCAATTGCAGATTGCTGATTTCAGCGACCAGGCGCGGCATCTGGCACGCGGTCATGACAGCCATGTGAAAGCAACATGCCAGAGCGGATTGGAATGACACTTGCCAATGCTCTTGCGAAGACTCCTCGGCTGGTAAGCGAAGTCGAAGCAGCGCTGCCTATGGCCGCGCAGTTTCAGAAATGCAAAGACGTCACTTTTAACACTCTGGCCGCTCTGGCGGATCTACGGAGCCTGACAATGTTCGCCGAACTGAGCTTCCCTGAGCCGATTTCTCGGTCCTTCCGCAGTTTGGCGGACCGTGCCGGGTTCGCCCCATTCACGCCTGTTGCAGCCTAACTAGCAATTTGAGAACCTGGGAAAATGACCTGCCATACCTTCTTCTTGATTGGCGGTATGAAGCGCTATTCTGCTATGTCGTATCTGTCCGATTTGGGAGTTGCGCGCCAAACCGACGTCCACAAATCCTCATGTTTTGGCAGGTCTGACATTTTCCGAAAAAATCAGTGTAGATTCTTCTTGTTTCAAACTAAAGACGCGATGGCAGCGTCCAAATCGGTATGCCATTCTTTTTTGTCAGTTCGGCGACCTGATGGTCTCGAGGACGACGCTGGCGATGATCACGTCCGCCTGCACAACTTTGAGATTTTCCAGGGTCTTGATCAGCGTCTTCCTGTTACTGCCGTGACCTACCAATACCAAAGCCTTCCACTCACCGTTGTCGGGGTACAGCGTGTCTCCGACAAAGAGATACGTATTGCCATGAGGCGAGGCGTATCTTTAGCAGATGTTATTGGCCGTATGTCCCGGCGTATAGATCGCCTCCAACCCGCCCCTGAGTTTTGCATGACCATCCGTTTCAATGGTCCGGCCCAGCTTTAGGCCTTCCGAGAAGTATTTCTGCATTTCAGCATGCCCCACCAAAGGCAAGCTTAGTGTGGATTTTGCCTTGACCAGCCCGGTTGTGATCTCATGATTGTGGCTGGTCGCAGTCGAACACAGGAGCCGTCGTTCAGCCAGAGCCGTCCTTTCTTCGGTTGCTTATGCGGAGCCTTCAGCCCCTCTCGCTTCCATGACCGTTCGATACGACCATCCCTGACCGACCATCCGACCTATCTCAGCAATACCGCGACCTGGCGATGGCCGTATCTGCCATATTGCCTGGCCAACTCGATCATGTCGGCCACCAGTTGTTCTTCATCTGGTCAGCCCCGCGGAACACGTCTTTGCGTGGATCGGTGCTGTCCCAAAACTCGGCAAACTCGGCGCTCTGAGACTTTGAACCGGCTACGAACATGATCGATACGGGCATGGCGACGAGCGGGGCTCAGAAGTTTCCCCTCGATGCTTCCGTCAGGATAAGTTTGTCGAGCGTCAGGTCTGAAAACGTACGCCTCAGCCGCTCATTTTCTGTTTGTAGCCGGTTCAGCTCTTTCAATCGATCTACGCCGATCCCAACGTATTGCTTGCGCCAGCGGTAATACGTTTGTTCAACAACGCCAATCTGTCTGATCGCGTCCAGACGCGGCAGACCTTGCCCCATCAGAACTTCAACCTGCCGTAACTTCGAGACAATCTCCTCCGGCTTCGGTCGCTTGATTGCCATCCTCTGGTCCTCCGTTTCCTAAACATAACGGTGGATCCGTTCAAATTGGGAGGCTCAGGCAGAACACCTTCTCAGGACTGGCCGATCAGCGATCCCGGCGCACGGCGTATCACACACGCTCGTCGGCATCCTCGTCAATCAGCCCCTGCACGATCAGATCAGCGGTTGAGCGCGAACAAGCCATCGGCAGATCATAGACCGTTGCAAGACGGGTCAGAGCCTTAACATCGACATCGTGCGGCATGGGTGACAGAGGATCGACAAAAAAAATCAGTGCATCCAGTTTCTCTTCACAGATCATAGCACCGATCTGTTGGTCACCTCCGAGCGGACCGCTTTTTAGGCAGGTCACATTCAGCTCCGGAAATGCCTCTTTTATGCGGCTGCCGGTTGTTCCCGTCGAAAACACGTGCAATCCGGACAGGCGGGTCTGTTGAAGCCCTACCCATTCAACTATTTCGTCTTTTCGCGCATCATGGGCCACGAGTGCGAAACGCAGCGCGTCATCGGATGAACTGATCAACGTAATCATCTCCAAGCCCGACTTCAGCGAAGTGTTTTCGGCACAGATCAATCTTGGTAAAGACATCCTCGTAGCCGGTAACCTCGCCCCACGGATCAACATAGCACATCACGCCGTTAACCTGGAAATAGGTGACCATCTCTTCGACATCTTCTGGCACGACCAACGTATGGGTCTCGCCCGGTGGCTCGTATACATAGCCGCCTTCTTCAGCCACCCAGTCGTGTTCCAGATAATGCCAACGCCCCTTGAGAACGAAGCCGTGGACAGGTTGCGGATGACGGTGGCGCGACAGCACACCGGCCCTACGCACCTTTAGAAGGTTCATCCAATAGCCCTGTGAGCGGTTCAGGCAGAGCGGTCGAAACCATACATTTTCCGCCTGAGGAACCCATAGCCTTTCGTCCTCGCTCATGGCATTCGGGATCACGATCTCTTCTTGCGCATCCTTGGGGAAGGGCAACTGATAAGGCATTCGCGCGGTTTCGTCGTCTTTCATTGGTTTTCCTCACATCGCAAGATAGCCGCCATCGATCGGATAGACCGATCCGGTGACAAAGCTGGCGTTTTCACTCAGAAGCCATTGCACAAGCGCGCCAACCTCTTCTGGTTTTCCCCAACGTTTCATTGGCGTGCGCGCCATGATCCCCGCCGTTCTCTCCGGGTCTTCCCGAAGGCCTTGGGTCATCTCTGTCTCGATCCACCCCGGCGCGATGGCATTGACCCGGATTCCGTCTTCGGCCCAGCGACCTGCCAGGGCCTTGGTCAATTGTGCCACACCGCCTTTTGAAGCTGAATAGGCCGGCACCAAAGGTCCACCAAAGGTGCTGAGCATGGAGGCTGTGTTGACGATGGCCCCACCTGTTTCCACCAGAAAAGGATGCGCGGCGAGGCAGCAGCGCATCGTGCCGGTCAGATTCACATCAAGCACCTTGGCAAACACGTCGATGTCGTATTCTTCGCCACGCAGAAGAATACCTGCGCAGTTCACCAAAGCATCGAGACGTGTAAGGCCGCTAAACACTGCATCAAGAGATGCCTGATCGGTGACATCCAGAAGCTGCACTTTGATCCCGTCCTGAGGGTCGAACGCATCCAACTCGGATTGGGTCGCGGATGCGGCGATGACGGACCAACCTGCCTCGGCCAGCGACCGCGAAACACCCGCACCGATCCCTCGCGTACCGCCCGTGACAAGGGCCTGTTTCATCCGAGTTCCTCCAATACACTGGTGAAGGCGCGCGCACGCCTGCCGATATCATCCAATGTATAACCCGGTTTGAACAGTGCAGACCCAAGCCCGTACCCAATGACGCCGACGGCATGATACGGGGCCATCGTATCCGGCGTTATTCCTCCTACCGCCGCGACTACAGCGTCTGCAGGCAATACGGCGCGCAAGGCCGCTATCGCCGCAGGCGGCACCATTTCCGCCGGAAAGAACTTGAGCACCGAGGCTCCGATATCCAATGCAGCAAAAGCCTCGGAGGGAGTCATAACGCCTGGACACCAGTACAGCCCGCGCGCGACAGCTGCGCGCCCGACATCGGGGTTCATATTGGGCGACACGATGATCCGCCCACCCGCATTTGCAACTGTCGCAACCTGATCCACCGTCAATACTGTGCCCGCGCCGACGATGGCTTGTGCGCCATGCTTCGCAACGATCTGCGAAATCGATTCCAGCGGGTCCGGCGAGTTGAGCGGCACTTCGATCATCCGAAATCCTGCCTCGAACAGTACATCAGATACCGGGAGCGCATTTTCTGGTTCCAGCCCCCGCAATATCGCAATCAGAGGATTTGCGGCAAGGGCTGCGGTTAGGTCGATCATTCAACCAACCCCGCAGCGCGTGCGATCAGGAAATGCCCCTTGGCCACGATATCATCTGGCGCGTGGCGGCTTTTAAAACCGGCAATTCGAAGTGCAATTTCATATCGGTCTGACAAATCGTTACGTCCCACAACAGTGATTGTACCGATATCTTCCACCTCGCAAGTCGCGGCCGCGACCTCGGTACCGATCAACAAACCGGACATGTAGTCTGCTGTGGCGACCTTTGGGATTTTGCCCATGAGAGGAAGCGTCCGGACATGAAACAGGCTGTGCAGCAGGTTCGACGCTCCATCGAGGCCCGCTTTGACACCCATCACAAATGCCTCTTCACTGAAGGTATCGTCCTTCATCAAGGTCCCAAGGATTGTATGTCCTTTCAGCGCAGAGAAGATTTCACCCGTCATGTAGGTTGAAAAATCCACGATTTTCCCGTCCGCGACCTGAACCCATTTGCTGTGAGTCCCCGGCATCACGAATGTGCCTTCGCTTAAGCCGAGCGAAGAGGCCCCGATGATCTGGGTCTCTTCGCCACGCATTACGTCCGGTC
The DNA here is from genome assembly GCF_041537925.1 of Ruegeria hyattellae. Lineage (NCBI taxonomy): Bacteria > Pseudomonadati > Pseudomonadota > Alphaproteobacteria > Rhodobacterales > Roseobacteraceae > Ruegeria > Ruegeria hyattellae. The sequence continues at coordinate 10,437 of NZ_JBGOSH010000029.1, forward strand.
CTCCAGCGTGTTCGGTCGATGCGCCTGTCACAAAGTGAATGCGTGCTCCGCTGGTTGCTTCGTGGGGGACCAGAGCCCGCGCAAGACCGCCCGCGCCAAGCGGCATTTCGGCATAGCGCGTTTCAACCCAGCCATTGCGACTGGTGATCATTCCAGATGCCAGGATCGGCAGGTTTGACTTGGCCACCCAAGGGCCGATGAGACGATCAAGGACCGCTTCAAAGGTTTGCCCCGCAACCTGCATGATTCCTTCAGGCGACGAGACCCCGTCAATCACCTCACCCTCCGTGCCAATAAGAAATGCACGAAGCGAAGATGTACCCCAATCGACGCCGATCAGAGCCGGTTCAGATGCGACCGAATTCATTCAGCAGATCCTCGACAGTTTTGCCCTTGGCCACCCATTTGCGGGTTTCCTCCTCGCGATCGGCCTGTTCCTGCGCAAGGCGCACAGTTTCTTCGGCCAGTTCTTGTGGGATAACAACGACACCCATCAAGTCGGCTACGATAAAATCTCCGGGGTTCACGACCACACCACCACAGGCGATTGGCACATTAATCGAGAGCTCTTCCTTGCGCCCCGAGAACATCGTGTGCGTGCCACGTGGGGTGATCGCCCGCGTCCAAATTGGCCAGTTGATGTCTTCCAGCTCGTCTGTGTCGCGCCCGGTCCCGTCAACGATCATGCCACGGATTCCGCGGTTCTGGGCCAGTCCGCCCATAAGGCCACCGCAGACCGATGTGTTGAGGTCGCCACCCGCATCCACAACGATGACGTCGCCGGGCTGGCCCATTTCAAGCGCCTTCAAAGGATCGACCAGATCGCCCTTTGATAGCTGCACAGTCACGGCCTGGCCCGTAACTTTTGCGCGAAAGGCGGGTTTGATGGCACTGTCCATCACACCTGTACGGTACTGCACATCGGCAAAGATGGCTGCGGCAGAATAGGCCCCTAACACCTTGTCGAATTTCTTGAGTAGTTCCGGGTTTCTTTCAAAGTCATTAAAAACCCTGAGGTCGGTGCTAACGTCTGGCATTCTTTTCTCCTGTTATGCGGTTGATACGGCCAAGGCTTCTGCATTGACCGTGTAATCGGGTCTTTGCCCCGTGAGGACCTTGGCCACCTGTGTGGCCGCGATGACGCGCGCCGCGTGTATGGATTCCTCGGAATAATAGGCTGCGTGCGGTGTCACGAGGACGTTGGGCAACTTGAATAGCGGGTTGTCATCGGGCGTCCAGTTGGCGCGCTTGGCCGGCTCTTCTTCGGGGTCGTCTAGCCCGGCTGCGGCCAAATGACCCTCGGTTAGCGCGCGGAACAGCGCCTTGTTGTCGACCGTAGGCCCGCGTCCCGTGTTCACAAGGATCGCGCCCGGTTTCATGGTCGAGAATTCGGCATCAGACAGAAAATGATGCGTGTCCGGCGTCATCGGTGCCTGCATGAGGATATAGTCGGACCTTGCCAGCAATTCGGGCTTGTTCACTAGCTCGACCCCAAGTTTCACGGCGATCTCTCGTGGCAAAAACGGATCATACGCAATGACGGTGACCCCGAAGGATTGCGCCCGAGCCACGATGGCTTGTCCGATCTTACCCAGCGAGACGACACCCATCGTGCGCCCGCGTAACCGGTAAACTGGCTGCCCGCTTTGCCATTGCCAGACCCCCGCATGGGTGGCCCGATCATAGTCGGGCAGCTTGCGGGCCAAGGTGAGCCAAAGGGCAATCGCGTGATCGGCGACCTCCTCGGTACAGTAGTTCTGCACGTTGGTGACCAGAATGCCTTTGTCCGTCGCCGTACCGACATCAACGATATCCACGCCAACGCCATACCGCGCGATGACCTCGCATTTCTTCATTCGCGTGATCGTTTCTTTCCCGATCCGGGCATATTGATTCATCATCGCAGCACAATGCGGAGCGACATCGAACAGGTCTTCCTGACGCTTGGCCTGAAGCGCGATCACTTCGGCACCAGCGGCTTCCAGGATTTCCGATTCAACGGCGACATCACCAAAATCGTAGTCTGTGATCACGACCTTGGGTTTGTCCGTTCTAGGAGGAATGCTGGCGCGATCAGTCATAGGCACCCGCCGAATAGGTCAGTTCGTACGAGTGGCTGTAGAGCTCGAAAATGTTGCCAAAAGGGTCTTCCATATAGACCATGCGATAGGGCTTTTCGCCGGGGTAATACTTGCGCACCTGTTGCATGCGCTGGCGGCCACCTAGATCTTCAATTACCTTGATGCGGCCTTCCAGATCCTCGTCCTGCACGCAGAAATGGAACAAGCCGCGCCGCCAGTATTCAAACGGGCGTTCCTCTTCGACGGTTTTCGGGAATTCGAACAACTCGATGCCGACACCATCGCCCATCGACAAATGTGCGATGCGGAAGCTTCCCCAGCCTTCTCCGAACACATCGTCGCACATCTGACCGATGGAACTTTCGTCATGCAGGATTTCGGTTGGCTCCATCAACACGTAGAGTCCGAATGCCTTGGAATAGAACTCCACGGCTTTTTCCAGGTCTGGAACCGTGATGCCGATATGAGAGAATGTAAGAGCGGCCATGGCAGGCTCCTTCTGTTAGCAGTTAAAGAATGTTACGAACGATGCCGCCTTCGATTCGGTGCGCAGAACCATTGGAGGCTGTGCTGGCCGAGATCGTGACGATCATGCGGGCGACTTCGTCTGGTTGGACGAAGCGTTGGATGAGCGACGTGGGCTCATCCGATTTGAAGTAATTGTCCACGATCGTGTCGAGCGGCTGACCCTTTTGATCAGCGAGGCCATCAAAATAGGCCTCGACACCTTCGGTCCAGGTTGGACCGGGCAGGATCGAGTTAACCCGGACTTTCGTCCCCTTTGTCAGCTCTGCCATGCCACGTGTGAGACCTAACATGGCAGTCTTAGTGACAGAGTAATGCACCATCTGGGGTAGTGGTTTGACCGCTGCTTCGCTGGCCATATTGATGATGGATCCCTGGTCTCGGCCAAGCATATCAGGCAGGAAAATCCGGCTCATCCGAACGGCGGACAGAACATTGATGTTGAAGTAATGCATCCAGTCGTCATCGGTGAGATCCTCGAACGGTTTGACCGAAAAGATGCCTACATTGTTCACAAGGACATCAACCGCACCTCGCGCTTTCGCGAATTCCGCCAGCACTGCTGCATCAGCGGGTTTGGTAAGATCCGCTGCAACGCCTTCAACCTTGCCCAGAGATGACAAGTCGTCGACACAGGCGGTCACCTCCGCTTCGGTCAGACCATGTACGATGACCCGCGCACCTTCCTCGAGGTAGACCCGGGCAGTGGCTTTGCCGATACCGGAACCTGAACCTGTCACCAGGACTAGCTTATCCTTAAGTCCCAGATCCATCTCAGGCCTCCTTCTTAACGTTTGATGATTGCTGCGACGAAGAGCGACCGAATATACGCCCCATTAGGGTCGATATTTCCGCGCGCCACATGTCGATGCCAACGGCCATCAAGATGATCAGGCCCAGCACGATGTTCTGAACGGAAGACGGCGCCGCGTTCAGGTTCAGGCCATTCTGGACAATTACGATGGTCATCGCTCCCATCAGCGTGGCAAGGATGTTGCCACGACCACCTGCAAGACTGGCCCCGCCAACCACGGCAGCGGCAATGGCCTGCAGTTCCAGCGTCTGACCATAGTTGGGCGAACCCGAATTGAGGCGCGCCGACATCAGGATTGCCCCGACCGCTGTCATGAAGCCCGCGATGACAAACGTCGTCGTCTGGACCTTACGCACGTTGATGCCCGTCAGAACGGCTGCTGCTGGGTTGCCACCCACGGCATAAATCTCGCGGCCGAGTTTTGTGAAGTTCATCGTGAACGCGGCAAGGCCATAGAAGACCACGAGGTAGAAGAACGGCAACGGAACACCGAACAGCTTTCCGTAAAAGATCGGCTCTAGCGCGGGATCAAGCGAAAAGATCGGCGAGCCATTGTTGAAGGTCAGCGCAAGGCCTCGGAAGGCTATCAATGCTGCGAGTGTCGTGATGAACGACGGAATACGCCCATAGGCGGTAATCAACCCGATGAAGAGACCGAGCAATCCGCCAATGAAGAGAATGAGTGGCAGCGCCAACACCAACGGAATACCGATGAATTTCAACATCTGCGCAAGGATCATGGTCAGCAAGGCCACCATCGATCCGGAACTCAGATCAATGCCAGCGGCGAAAATCACAATTGTGGAGCCGATTGCGATCAATGCCACGATACTCACTTGAAGGGACAGGTTCGATAGGTTGCCGGGGTTCAGGAAACGCTCCGTCGTGAGTGCCACGATCAGGGCGACGATTACCATGGCCGCAAATGGCCCGATTAATTGGGTGTCAAATATTCGCTTCATGCGAAAGCCTCCTCAGGCTTGGAATGGGGGATGTCGGCGGAAGCGCGCACAAGATCGTCATGAGTAAGGTCGGATGCATCGACCGTGCGTGCGATCGTGCCATGCTGCACGACGGCAATCCGGTCACTCATCGCCAGCAACTCATCATGGTCCGAGCTGATCAGGATGATCGACTTTCCAGCACGGGTTAGCCTGTTTATCAGGTTATAGACGGCGATCTTGGCGCCGATATCGATCCCTTGCGTCGGTTCATCGAGGATCAGGATTTCCGAGGCTGAGAACAGCCAGCGCGCGATCACGATCTTCTGCTGATTGCCCCCCGATAGGAAGTTGACCGTCTTTTCCTCGGCCTGAGTAGAGATTTCCAGATCGCGTATCAGGTCATGGGTGGCTTGCTCTTCAGCCTTGAGGTTCAGAACCCCGAATCTGCTCAACCCGCCAAGGGAGGCCGCCGTGACATTCCCGCTTGCGCGGAAGTTGAAGAACAACCCGTCAAACTTTCGGTTCTCAGGAACGAGGGCCAAACCAGCACGGATCGCGTCGATCTCCCGGCGGAAGCGAACCGGATCGCCCTTCAGCGTTATCTGCCCGGCAATCAATTCGTCGGTCCCGAACAGTGCGCGCGCAATCTCTGTGCGGCCGCTGCCCAAAACGCCACCCAAGCCTAGAACTTCGCCACGATGCAGCGAAAACGAAACGTCCTTCACACCTGAATTTGTAGCCAGACCGGACGCCTCCAGCACGACATCCTCGGTGGCGTTTTGCTCTTTGGGATAGTGCTCACCAATGTCTTCACCAACCATGGCGCTGACAATTTCAGAAACATTGATCTTAGTCTCGCCGCTTGCGCGCACGACGCAACCGTTGCGCAGGATCGTCACTTCATCGACGATCCTCTCAACCTCATCCAGTCTGTGTGAAACATAAAGTATGGCGGTGCCACGCTCGCGCATATTGCGTAAAAGCTGGTGCAGGCGCTCGATCTCATCCTCGCCCAGAGCCGCCGTCGGCTCATCAAGGATGATCATGCGGGCATCCATCGCGATGGCCTTGGCGATCTCAACCAACTGTTGCTCACCCACCGAAAGCGTACTGGTGATGGTGTCGGGTGAAACATCGACATCCATTTCCGCCAAAACGCTGGCAGCTTCGTCGTGGACTTTGGCCCAGTCGATCACACCAAAGCGCGACAGGGGCATATTGCCAAGAAAGATATTCTCGCCTACCGACAAGGTCGGAACGATCGAGAATTCCTGGAATACGGTCGCGATACCAAGATCACGCGCGGCCTGCGGGTCGCTGATCGTGACTGCCTTGCCATTGTGCAGGATTTGGCCGCTGTCGGGTTGCTGTACGCCGGACAGTGTCTTGATCATTGTGGACTTGCCACATCCGTTTTCGCCCAACAAACCATGGATCGAGCCGGGCATCAGCCGGATGCAGACCTTGTCGTTCGCCAAAACACCGGGATAGGCCTTGGTGATATCGGCGAACTCCCAAAGGGGTGTTGCGGGTGTCATCGCGATTGCCTCGACATGAATGTCAATTTCGGTTGAATTGCGCCCCGGCAACACGCCTACGTGCCACCGGGAAGCAGGGGAGTAAGCTCAGTACTCTTTTGACGGTTGCGGGAAGAGCTTTTCAGGCTCTTGCAACACGCTGATCGCGCCGTCTTTGTCCTCAATCGATGTGGGTGTTTCGATCCAGCCGCCGGGATATGACCCGTTGAGCGCGTCAATGGTCGCGTGCATTGCCGCCTTACCCATGAGGAATGGCGAGGTGTTGACGGTCGCCGTTATGTTACCTGCCGCGATTTCTTCGAGACCAGACGTGTCGCCGTCGTTGCCCAAAAGAACGATGTCATTGCGGCCAAGTGCTTTCGCAGCAAAGGATGCCCCAATGATCATGTAGTCGTTCGCCGCAAAGATCATGTCGAGATCGGGGTTCGACTGCAGGATATCCATGCCAGCAGTGTTGCCGCCTTCGACGTTCCATTTGCCGTCAATGGACACTACGACTTCGAAGTTTTCGTTGCCATCAATGCCGTCAAGGAAGCCGCCGACACGTTCGGTCGAGTGATAGCCAGGCTGCCCTTCGATGATGCCGACCTTCAACGGCTGATCTCCATAGGTCTCGATGGCCCAATCAGCGATGGCATGAGTACCATTGCGCTGAGAGTACCCGACAACACCGTGGATCGGAGTCGGGAAGTTCGGGATGTCCGAGTTGATCATCAACACGGCCATGCCCTTGTCGACGGCTTGCTTAAGCAGTGGTGCTGCGGCGAATTCGTCATGCGTTCCAAAGATGATCGCATCCACATCCTGCGTCAGCACATCCTGGATCATACCCATCTGGCCGTTGATATCCGCGCCGGATTGAGGCGCGAGCATGAAAACGTCGACCCCGGCTTCAGCGGCGACAGCTTTGATGCCTTCGCCAATGGCGATGTAGTAGTTAAACTCGGTAGCCGGCGGCATATACGCGACACGGAACGTGTCATTTTTGGGTTCAATCGCATCAATCGCTGCCTGTGCCCCGTCCTGCAGCGGCACCGGCGTCGGATAGTTCTCAGCCAAAGTGACCGTGGCAAGCGCGGCGAAGCCCGCGGCAAGCGTTGTGGTTCTAAGCGTTTTCAACATTGTTTTTTCCTCCATAAGTGCGTTGGTTATCCGTTGAACGGCGTGTCGATCACGCCGCGAATGCCGGGTTTCACGGCAAAGAGGCCGCCGGATTCCGGTTCTTTTCCTAAAGCTACCTCGTCACTCATAAGCCGCGAGGTCGTGATAAAAAGTGTGTCGAGGTCAGGGCCGCCGAAAGCACAACAGGTAGGCTTCCAGACCGGCACCTCGATCACGTGATCGATCGTGCCGTCGGGTGCGGCGCGAATAACGCGGCGGCCTTCCCATTCGGCATTCCACACGCCGCCTTCAGCATCCACGCAGGACCCATCGGGCAAGCCCGGCTCATCTTTGAAAGAAACATGTCGCCGACGGTTTGACACGGACCCGCGGTCGGTGTCGTAGTCAAATGCCACGATTTCTCGATCGGGGGTGTCAGCGAAGAACATCGTGGTACCGTCCGGCGTGAAACAAGTTGAATTGGCGCAGAACACCCCTTCAATGATCGTGCGCACGCTCAGATCCGTGTCGATGCAAATGACGGACGAATCGGCCTTACCCGAAACTTCGTTCATCCCCCCGACAATCAACCGCCCCTGACGATCGGGCCGCCCGTCATTCAACCGCGTCTCCGGGTTTTCCGGTTCGAAACGGGTCACGAGGGATTCTTCGCTCATGGGCGGATCGAGCAAAACGACACGATCTGCATAAGCAACGATCAGCCCTCCGGAGGCCCGCGGAGCAAAGCAACACACGCGCTCCGACATATTATGAGATGTGCTTTTCGAGGTTACCGGATCAAATGACCAAAGTGCACATCCCTCAATGTCGGTCCACCAGACAAGACCATCGGCGGGATTCCAGAAAATCCCTTCCCCGTGCTGGTTCTTGCAGTCAACCACCAACTCCGCGCGCAATTTTTTGACCTCCGTTACCACATTCTGATATCTGATATACCAGCTTGCCTAATCTGGTGTATCAGATATCTTGCATCTAGCAACACCTTTTTTGGAGATATCCCCAGATGGCCCTTGAGAGACCCAAATCATTGCGTGAACTCGCACTGGAGCATTTGCGGAACAGCATTATCGATGGCTCCCTGAAGATGGGTCAGGTTTTGTCGGAGCGAAAAATCTCCGAAGAGCTGGGCGTGTCTAAGTCACCGGTCCGCGAGGCGCTCGCTCAATTGCGTGACGAAGGGTTGGTCAGTATCGAACCGCAAAAAGGCGCACGCGTGTTTTCCTTGTCTGAACCGGAAGTCACCCAAATCTGCGACTTCAGACAAGCGATTGAAACAGCCGCCTTCGAACTGGCATTGTCGCGTGACCCTGAAGGACTAGCGAATGAAATGCAACGCGTCGTGACGGAAATGGAGCGAGAACGGAGGCGCGGCAACGAGAAAGGCTACCTTTCACTAGATACCACGTTTCATCAGTTGATCTTCGAACATGCCGGGAACGATTATTTGACGGCTAGCTATACCCGATACATCGGTAAGATTGCAGCATTGCGGACACATCTGGCGAAACTGCCTCAGCATACCGATCTCTCTTTTGACGAACATGCAAAGATTGCTATTGCCGTTCACGAAGGGGACATGGCCAAGATTAAATCCCTTCTTACGGCACATATTGATCGTACGCGGCAGGCCTACAAGAGCGCTGCAATCGTTCTCGAAGGAGCCGTTGCGCCCTGACGAAAAGAGCAGCTGAGCTATAAAAGGGGGCGGGCCATGTCGGCACCGCCCCTTTCTCTTTTTTATTGACATCTGAGATATCAGATGCCAATCAAAAAGCGGGAGGAACTTTGCATGACACCAGCAATGAAACATGGCGCACCGAGGTCACAGCCACTGATTCAACTGGATACCGTTGGCAAAAGCTTCGGAACGAACATTGTTTTGGACGGTGTCGACTTCGAGTTGAGACCCGGCGAAGTACATGCGCTTTGCGGCGAAAACGGTGCTGGGAAATCCACCTGCCTCGGTCTGCTTTATGGGCTTCACCAACCTTCGGCAGGGCGAATCTTGTGTGACGGCAAGGAGCAACGGATCGAAAGCCCGTCGCATGCGCAATCCCTGGGCATTGGTTGTGTCTTTCAGGAGCTCAGCCTCGCCGGTGCCCTCTCCGTGGCGGAAAACATCTACGCAGGCCGAGCACCTACCCGGCTTGGAGTCGTCGATTGGCCTGAATTGCGTCGCCAGGCGGAGGCCCTGTTGGCGGAGTTCGGTCTGGACATTGATGTTTCGATGCCGGTTGACAGCCTACCGATCAGTTCCCGCCAGATCGTTGAAATCGCCAAAGCGTTGTCACTGAATTCGCGTGTCCTGCTGCTAGATGAGCCGACATCGGCATTGGCACCCGACGAAGTGGACGCGTTGTTCGAGATCTTGCGGGCTCTTGCACAAAAGGGGATTGGCATCGTCTATGTTAGTCATCACATGCCCGAGATTTTCCGGATCTCGGACCGTATAACCGTTCTGCGAGACGGGCGGCACATCAGTACCTTGTCGGTTTCGAACACCACTCAGGAACAGGTCGTTGCCGAGATGATTGGCGGTGCTCACCCCGGTGATGTCACCCGTTCGGGTCAGGTCAACGGCGACGAGGTTTTGCGCGTCCAGAATTTAGCACATCCGGATGAGTTCGAAGACATTTCGTTTTCCATAAAAGCCGGAGAGATCGTTGGCATGGCCGGGCTGATGGGCGCCCACCGCAGCGAGATTGTTCGGTCCATCGCCGGGTTGATGCACGGCGCAACTGGCGAGATCAGACTTCATGGCAAGCCTGTCAACTTTGCGTCCTTGCGGCAGGCGATGCGTGCCGGGGTCGGGTTTGTTCCCGAAGAACGCAAGACTGAAGGCCTCTTTCTGGAACAATCGCTAAGTGACAATCTGATCGCAGCCAGTCTTTCCGACCATGCTTCTGCAGGGTTCATGCGTTCAGGCACGATCAAAGCGGCCAGCCAAGCGGCCATTGACTCCTTCAGTGTCAAAACCAGCGGTATTGCCGAGCTTGTCGGTGATCTGTCGGGAGGCAATCAGCAAAAGATCATGTTGGCCAAGTGGCTAAAACGCGCCCCAGCACTTCTGATCATCGAAGAGCCCACAAAAGGTGTCGATGTCGGGGCCAAATTCCAGATCCATACGGAACTTTTGCGTCGTGCCGCCGAAGGCATGGCCATTCTCGTCGTGTCATCCGATTTCCCCGAACTTGTCTCGCTCTCAACGCGCATCCTTGTCGTCCACGACGGTCACCTCATGGGAGATATCGCAGCCGCTGAGGCAACCGAAACCACGCTTCTTCAAATGGCCGCCGGAAATTCCGTTCCATTGGTGGACGCACCCCAACCCAATCAATCAGGAGTCGCGACGTGACCATGACCGCTCAAGCAAACTTGCCCATAAGGCGGCCCCTGCTGCGCCGTGTCCTGCAAGCCTTTGTCGATATTCGTGAACTGACGCTGATCGTTCTGATTGCCGCCATCATCATCGTGATGTCCAACATCAACCCCTACTTCCTCAGCTTCTCGAACTTTCGAGCCGTGGCCGTGGGCATGGCACCCACTGCAATCATCGTGATCGGCATGGCAATCCTGCTCGCATCCGGCGGGTTCGATCTTTCGGTCGGATCGGTAATGGCCCTGTCTTCCACTGTCGTAGCCATGCTGCTTCTGACCGGCATGGCAATCCCGCTCGCCGTGATCTGCGGGCTAATTCTGGGCGGGATTGTGGGGGTAGTGAACGGTGTGCTGGTGACCGGCCTCGGGATCAATCCGCTTATCGCAACCCTCGGCACGATGTCGATCGCACGCGGCATCGCCCTCGTCCTGACCGAAGGGTTTTCAGTTTCAAGCCTGCCGACGTCTTTTGCCTGGATCGGCAAGGCTGACATAGGCGGTTTTCCGGTGATCGTCCTGTTCACCATCCTGCTGGTCATCCTGTTTGACTTGGCCGTCCGCCACACGCGCTTCTTCCGCCAGGTCTATTTCATCGGCGCCAACGAAAAGGCCGCAATGCTGTCAGGTATCCACGTCACACGCGTGCGCATCATTCTTTTTGCACTCACCGGCATACTGGCCGCTCTGGCTGGTGTTCTGCTGGCATCGCGCCTGATGAGCGGCACGCCCACGGCAGGCAACGGTATCGAACTTCAGGTTCTTGCGGCAGCCGTCATCGGCGGTGCATCCTTACGCGGCGGCGAAGGCACCATCCTTGGAGCTTTCCTCGGCGTCGTTTTCGTCGCGCTTATCAACAATACCATGACGATGCAGGCCGTATCGATCTACTGGCAGATGATCGTCATCGGCGGCGTACTCGTCTCGGCAGTCGCCTTGGACATGCTTATTCGAAGCAAACGGGACTAAGCCCAAAGCTATCTAAAACTCAATAAATCCAAAGATCCAAAACAGGGAGACTACTATGACTGAATTGAAAGTAAACCGGCGCAAGCTGCTGACAGCGGGCACCACAGCAGGTTTGGCCGCAGCTTTCGGACTGCCCATGCTTTCTAAAGAAGCCATGGCGCAGGCAACCGGCAAGGAATACGTTTTCCTGTCCATAGTCACGCAAGTGCCATTCTGGGTAGATTATCGCAATGCGATGAAAGATCTTGAGGAGTTGATGGGCATCAAGGCGACCTTCACTGGTCCTCTGGATTTCGACACTGCAGCACAAGCGCGCCAACTGGATGAACTGATCGCAAGACGCCCTGCGGGCATCCTCATCTTCCCCGGTGATCCGGCCACCTTGGCACCCGGCGTGGAACGCGCTGTCGAAGCGGGCATTCCAGTCACGTGCTGTATCGGTGATATTCCCGACAGCCCTCGATCCACTTTCCTTGGTATCAACGGGGTTCAGGCAGGACGCGTCGGTGGCGAGATGCTGGCACAAGCGATTGGCGGTAAGGGCAAAGTCATCCTCGGCACATTCCCGGCACCATCCACATTGGAGCGGGTCGAAGGGTACAAACAAGTCTTTACCGAGAAATACCCGGATATCGAAGTGGTCGATGTGGTCAACGACAAGGCCGACCCGTCCTATGCGCCGACAGCCTATCTTCAGGCCATTCAAGCGAACCCGGATATTGTTGGCATTGGTGGAACAGACGGCGACAGCGGCAAGGGAGCTGCGATTGCGGTCAATGAGGCGGGACGCAAGGACATCAAGATCGTCGCGATGGACCGCAATGATGACATGCTGCCCTACATCGAAGACGGTACAATTCACGGCGCTGTAGCCCAAAAGTCCTATCTGGAGATCTTCCTCGCCTTCCACATGATGCATTGGCAGAATACCGATGCGCTGAAGGTATTGCCCGATTGGAAAGCGGCTGGCATCAATCCTTTGCCGGAACGCGTCGAAACCGGGGTGATGCCGATCACCACCGAGAACGTCGCCCAGTTCAAGCACACCTGAGCTATTATCCCGGCGCGGACTGTCGCGCCGGGGCACCGACGGGGGGGTTACATGTCGGACAGATGGAGCGTTCTTCACCTGCAGCAGGACGATCTGCGGCTGACCCTCTTACCCGGCATCGGAGGCCGCTTGCGGGATGTGAATTTCCAAGGGCGCTCCCTCCTCTTTCGAAACCCCCATCTTGACGGGTTGGACGTGGATGACACGCGGCTTACTGATCTGCCCACGCGCTCTCCACAGTTTGGCTTTCCGCTCTGGGGTGGTGAAAAGACTTGGATCGCCCCGGATGCATCGTGGGTAAACGGCGCCCCGTTTCCTGTGTTGGACAGCGATTCCTACCAAGTCACGTCAAGAAGCAGCACTCATGTCGACATGACCAGCACCGTTTGTCCGATCTCCCACCTGTCAGTGTCACGTCGCATCACGCTGACTTCCGCAAAGAGCTGGGACATTGAACACGTCGTTGCCAATCGCGGCCTCTCCGCGCGCCTGACCGGCATTTGGTCGGTAATGATGCTCAACACCCCTGCCAAAATCGGCGTCGAAATGGAAAATCCGGCGTTTTTCAACGTTTTTGGCTCTGCCGAAGGGATGGCGACCACGCATGGGTCAAGCGTTGTTGCGGATTGCAGAAAACAGCAGGAATTCAAGATCGGGCTGCGCAACCCTAACGGTCGTACGCTGGTCCGGTGCGGCACGGACGGCCCCTTGCTGATGTGCTCAGTGTCGGAGCCTCAGCGGGACGACCAATTTGCGCATCACTATCCGTTTGAGGTCTTCAATTCGGGCGATTACGCTTACTGCGAAGCAGAATGGCACTCACCCGCGCGTGACCTCGCGCCGAATGAAACGCTGAGTTTTCGGCAAAAGTTCCTCGTCCTGTCAGACGACGACGCATCGCAGATTCGCACGGGCCTCACAAACAACAAGGAATTCCTGTCATGCATGTCTTGATCACAGGCGCCGGCGGGCATCTTGGCCGCAAACTGTTCGACACGCTTGAAAGTGATCCTGGCTACTCCGTTTCTGGTATCGACATCCGGCCCGTCGATCATCCCGACATTCATACCGCGGACCTGTCCGACGACAGCAGTTGGGTCGGTCTGCTAAAGGGGGTGGACGTGATCGTGCATCTTGCCGGCGATAGGGAGCCCTCAGCCACCTGGCCTTCCGCGATCAAGCACAACATGGATGCAACGCTTACACTCTATCACCATGCTGTGGCTATGGGCGTCAGCCGCGTGGTTCTTGCCAGCTCCAACTGGATCCATGGCGACAAGAGATTCACGCATGACGCGCTCAATAGCGCGACGCCTCCTGGCCCGGTGAATGCCTATGGCATGTCAAAGCTGTTCTGCGAGCGGACAGGTGCCTATTTCGCCGAACATCATGGGCTTTCTGTCATCTGCCTGCGCATCGGCTGGACGCAATGGACCCATGACAACCAACCAGGCCCGCATATGGCAATGGGCAAGTGGGGCCAGGAAATGTGGTTGAGCGATCGTGACTACCTAAACGGGATGCGCGCAGCAATTGACGCGAAGAATGTGTCCTATGCAGCACTGAACCTGATGTCAGACAACCCGGGAATGCGTTGGGATATAACCGAAACGCGGCAACTGATTGGCTATTCTCCAAAGGACGGGTGCCCCGCGAAAACAACAGCGAGCATTGCCTTAAGATCAGCGCTGAAGCGGCTGTTTACAGTCCGGCTCCCCAGTTATTTCGCGACACGTTTTTCGGATTGGTAGAGGACAGTCCAGGCATTGTTCTTTTCGCCAGGTATTCAGCTCCCGAGACCTAACTTTGAGGCAAGAGCGGGAAAAGTCGGATTTTCGCGTGCTTTGGGCAAGCCTAACGCCTTGACCTCAAGGGTTCAGGCACTGCCTTCCCCCTCGGGCAACCCTATTCGACAGGGCCGTGACCTCGGCTACGCGTGCGGGCCGCACCACCCTTTGTCGAGTAGCATTGCCTCGCACCAATTTGTCTGATCGCGTCCAGACGCGGCAGACCTTGCCCCATCAGAACTTCAACCTGCCGTAACTTCGAGACAATCTCCTCCGGCTTCGGGCGCTTGCTTGCCATCCTCTGGTCCTCCATTTCCTAAACATAACGGTGGGCCCGTTCAAATCTGGATGCTCAAATGGGAACAGGGCCTAAAATGCACTAACAATCGAATTGGATCCGCCGGATAGGGCTGCTCACAGTCATGATTGAAGCTATGCAAAGTGCTCAAGATGCAGTTTCTTTTTTGAACGATGTGTACGAGAACTGATTGACGATAGAATGGCATGTCTTGAGGGCAAAGCAGTGAACCACATTCCATTGCGGTGCCTTGCGACGCTGCTGAACATAGGGGTTCCTCTACAGTCCCCTTGGTCAAAGCCGACGCCTTTGTGCAGAGGGATAGTTGATGCCAAAAACAGACCCGCAGTCTAATGTAAGAATCAGAATTTCAGTGCTTCTTATGCTGGTCATCGGTGGGCTGGTATCGCTCTCGACCGGCGCGGTGCTGATTGTGTCAACACACGCCAATTTTCAAAATACAACAGAGTTGTTGAATGCTTCTGCCTCGATGGTGGTTGAGTCTATTGAAGACAATGTCTTTGGGTTGACGACGCCGATCGAGGAATTAGTGACGTCCCTTCGAGAAGACGCAAGCTCGGGCGAGGTCGACCTGTCCGACACCGAATTCCTGAAAGCATACTTTAGAGGCGTTGTGGCCTCAGCACCCTACATGACCGACCTCGCGGTGGTTTACCCTGACGGTAGCCTTTTCATTGCTACGCAGATAACCGGCCCCAATGGGCCAACGTTTTCCTCCGTTGTTGAACAACCCGACATCGGAGCGCTCCAGTACCTTGAGGATGTAAAAGGTTATGACGGTTTATTCTGGAACGACCCGTTCTTTGATCAAGGCAGAACGCATATTTCGGCGGTAGCTCCAACATACAAAGACGGTGTTTTCCTAGGTGCTGTACTAGTGTCCTCAACCGTGCAGCATTTTTCAGGTATTATCAGTGAATTGGGTGGCAAATACGGTGCTACCGGTTTTATACTCTTTGGGAACAACCGCGTGCTCGCCCACCCAAAGTTGCTTAACTTGTCGCCAAAAGGGTTGAATTCAGACCTACCGTTGCATTCGATTGATGCGCTCGACGATCCGATAATCTCGCAAATGCTGACACAAGTTCCTGAGTTTCAGGGCAGCGACGGCTCGTTTGATGGATTTGTTGTGGAAGTCGCGAACGGCGAGCATCTGGTTCTGACCAGTACCATCGAGGATTTTGGTTCTGAACCTTGGGTGATCGGTCAATATTCGCCGTTGAGCGACTGGAGTAATCAATGGAGCCGGTTGAGCGACGCCGCTCTGGTCAGCATGGGACTTCTGGTGGCTTCCGTGATTTTGGCGCTACTGCTAGCCAGGAAGCTTTCCGCACCGATCCAAAGATCGACCGAAGAAGCTATGAAAGTCAGCGAGTTGAATTTGGATCAGATCGACTATCTTCCACCTTCTCGCGTTGCGGAACTAAATCTTCAAGCTGTCGCATTCAACAAGATGCTTGATGGGCTCCGCTGGTTTGAGACCTATCTGCCCCGCTCTCTTGTGCGGCAATTGTTGAAAACGGGAGACCCCAATGTTGTCGAGCCTCGCGAAGTCGAATTGACGGTCATGTTTGCTGACATCGTTGGTTTCACGGCTACGTCGGAGGCGATGACACCACAAGCCACGGCCGAGATGTTGAACGGTCATTTCGAAATCCTGAACCGCAATATTGAAGCAGAGGGTGGCACTCTTGATAAGTACATTGGCGATGCTGCCATGGCTTTCTGGGGAGCCCCTGACAAACAAGAAGACCACGCAGAGCGGGCCTGCCGTACCGCCATGGCCATCAAGCAATCTTTAGCCGAGGCTGGGGTCAGCTATGGCGTGAAGATAGCAATTCATACCGGGCCGCTTATTGTCGGTAATATTGGGGCGTTGAATCGTACAAACTACACAGTGATTGGGGACACCGTTAACACTTGTGCGCGGATTGAGACTTTGGCCGGCGAACTTCCCACAAGGGAGCAAACCAGTATCCTTATCAGCGACGCGACCGCGCGACGCATTAGTGCGTTATTCCAGCTAATCCACATTGGTGATTTTCATGTAAAGGGTCGCTCAAAAAGGGTGACCGTGTATAGGATGTCATCTGGACCGCCCGACGAAGGGGGCTTCGATCAGGTGTCGACCATATCAAAAGGATGACTTGATACTGCATTGCTGCACAATTCCGACTTGGGATTCATGTTATGAATCCAGTGTGGTAGCTGACAGCCATGAGCAGCTGGACACCGACGACTTACAAAACCAAGAATTGGTCAGACTACAACGCAGCCCTAAAGCGACGAGGTTCGCTGTCGATCTGGTTTGACGCTTCAA
>NZ_JBGOSH010000030.1:0-25267 GCF_041537925.1 Ruegeria hyattellae
AAGACGACTGAGTGTGTCGTCCCGGACCTGCAACGCTGGCGTACCGTGCCAAAATGGCAAGAACCATAGTCTGAAACCGGCAGTCTAAAGATCGGCAAATTCCTGCGTGAAACCGAGCAGGACCGTTCCATAATCCGCCTATTCGAAGTCTTCGACCAATCAATGAAAACCCGGTTACCGACATCTTTCGGCTCCGATCCGCGGCACTGAACATACCGCTTTCGAGCCCTTGTCAGTCACTGGTCCCAACGACCTGTCGAACTTGGGGATAAGTCCCCAACATGGCAGATTAAGGCCGGGACATTGGCAAAACTGTGTTTGAGGCATCACAAGGGGTTGGCCCGCTTTGAGGCCGGTCATTTCAGGAGATTGAAGCTTGTGATCCATCCAGTTTCTCCAGTGCGTTCAAGACGGATATTGTCGTTTCCGGAGGCATGATCTCGCTGATGGTCCGGCCGCCGCCGAGGCAGGTGCCGACCTCATCGATTTCGAATTGCAAGCCGCTTCCGTGAAACGGGGCCGAGATTTTTGCGTGGCCGGGCATAACGGCCCGGATCATGCGCTTTGCCTTCTGCCCGTAAAGCGAATCGGACAGGCGCGCGCGCAAGGAATCGGGCGCGGCACCGTCCCCTGCGAAGCGGACCGGGGATAGGGTTCCGTACCCGGCCTGGATGAAAGGCGCGTCCAGCGTGACCCGGGCCTGTGACCCCGACAGCACCAGGGTGTTGCGCATCTGCGTGGCGTGGCTGACGCTGATCGTTGATAGCGCCGCCGCCCCGTCCGTTGCATGACGCAGCACAAATGCGGCGGTTCTGGAGCTTCCCGTGGCAGAGCGTTCGACGGTACCGCCTTCCAGCTGAAACGGTCCCAGCAGAAACTCTGCGATCGACATCCCATAACAGCCGAGATCATGAAGGGCGCCGCCGCCGAGGGCTGGATCGGTGATCGGATCGCCCGGTCTTTCGGTGCGGGCAAAGCCCAAGGAGGCCTCCAGATGGACCATCTGCCCCAATTCGCCCGAGGCGATGCGCTGGCGCAGATCGGCCATGATCGGCAGGAAACGGGTCCACATCGCCTCCATGCAGAACACATTGGCCGCCGCCGCCGCCGCGGCGACCTCGCGCGCCTCGGCCGCATCACAGGCGAACGGTTTCTCGCAGAGCACCGCCTTGCCGGCGCTGATCGCGATCAGGCTGTGGTCTTTGTGCAAGGCGTTGGGGGTTGCGACATAAATCGCATCCACCTCGTCGGATCGGGCCAGGTCGTTGAAGTCGTCGAACACCTTTGTGCCGGGGAACAACTGCGCGAAACCTTGGGCGTTTTCGGGGGTGCGGGAGGCCACCGCGGCAAGTGTTCCGGTCCGGCTGAAACGCATGTCCTGGGCAAATCGACGGGCGATGCCACCAGAGCCGAATATCCCCCATCGAATTTTTGACCCTGTCGTTTCTGGCCCTGTCACGGATTTTCGCCTTTTTTATCGGTGCCCTTCATGCGATCCCCGCTTGCCGTCAGGAACGGCAGCCTCGCGGATCCGCGGATGAGGACCTGTTCGCCCAGTTTGCCTAAAAGATCGCCGATTACCGCGGGTGGCGCGCGGAAGCAGCGCAACGCTTCGGCAGGATCGCGGGCCTTGACGGCATCAATCATGCGGAACCAGTGCCATTTCTTCAGCGTTTCGATGTAATGCTCCCGGAGGGCAGCGCGATCCCCGTCGGGCAGGTCCGTGTGTGCCATCAAGGTCCGGTCGGCCTGGACAAGCGCACCAAGGTCGCGGGCCGAATGCTGCCCGCTCAGCGAGGTTGGCCGCGTCACGGCGACATATCCCGCCGGATCGGTCAGGCAGAAGCGCGCGCCGCGCGACAGAGCCGAGGCATAGAGCATGTAATCCTCGCCCAGGCGCATATCGGCGTCATAACGCAGGCCCGTCCGGTTCAGGAAAGCGGTGGAGATCAGCGGTTTCAGAAACCCCAACTCCCGGCGCCCGCCATGCCGGCTCGACAGGTTGCCACGCACGAAACCGGCAAAATCGAGGGTCTGGATGCCGATATCGGTTTGCGACCACAGTCGGGTCCGGGGGCCGTCGACATCACTCTCCGGAACCTTGAAAAGGTCATCGGCGACAAAATCCCAATCATCCTGCTCTGCGATGTGCAAAAGCTGCGCCAGACGCCCGGGTTCCATGAAGTCATCGGAATCCAGCGGCGTGACATAAGGCGCCGAGATATGATCCAGCGCGCGGTTGCGGGCCGCAGCGGGGCCGCGGTTTTCAGGCTGGGACAGAACCTGCACGCGATCGTCTTCGGCGGCGAGGGTTCTGGCGCAGTCCAAACTGCCATCCACCGACGCGTCATCCACGATCACCACCTCGACGGAAACCCGGTCCTGGGCGAGCGCCGAGGCGACTGCCCGAGGAAGGGTCGATTGCGCATTCCAGGTCGGGATGATCACGGCGATCCGGGCCTGTGTTCGGGGCTTGGTCACAGCCGGACTACCGGCGCGTTGCCAGGGGGCATGGCGGTTCCTTCTGCCGTTGCCGCAGCGCATCGGCAATGGATCGAAAACGTTGAAACACCACTAAGTGTTGCATACCCTGCCCATGCAGGACACAAACTGTGTATCATCCGGACCCGCAATTGAACCATTTCAAATCGCCTAAACCGTAGTTGAGCCACATGACCGATGCAACGGTAATCATAGCGGCGTGGAACGCTGCGGACACGATAGGAAAGTCGGTGAGCAGCGCGCTTGCGCAGCAATCGGTTTCGGCAGAAATCGTGGTTGTCGATGACGCCTCGGATGAGGATATCGCGGCCCGGTTGCCGGACCGCGAAGAGATCACCTTTCACCGTCTGAAGGAAAACGGAGGGCCTGCAGTGGCCCGCAATGCCGCACTTGATCTTGCCAAGGGGGACTGGGTCTGCGTTCTGGATTCCGACGACACCATGCTGCCGGACAGGCTGGCGGGAATGATCTCGATGGCGGAGCGGTTTGAGGCGGATGTCATTTTGGGAAATTTCCTCAGGGTCGACGGGGAAGGCCAGCCGCTTGACGGGGTGCCGTTCCTTCCCCCGGAGGGGATCGACCCGGAACAACCGGTCACGCTGGAGGAATATGTCGCGGACAATCTGGTGTCCCGCACCTCCAGAAGCGCGGGCTATCTCAAACCTCTTATCCGTCGCGCGTTTCTGGTGCGGACGGGGCTGCGATACGACCCTACATTGCGCAATGGCGAAGATTGCCATCTGATCTTCGACGCTCTGGCCATGGGGGCAAAGGTGCATATCCGGTCTGAGGCCGATTATCTTTACACGGTGCGCGAAGGATCGGTGTCCTACCGCATCAATCCCGATCATTTTGAGGCTCTGATCAAGGCGGACCGGGCTTTTGTCGGGCGCAATGAAGGACGCCTTGGTGCTCAGGCGATCGACCTGTTTCGCCGCCGGGAAACCGGGTTGCGGAACATGATGGACTCGGAGCGGGTTTTGCAGGCACTGAAATCGAAACGCCTGCCCGAGGCCATCCGGCTTGCCGGGCAGCATCCCGCAGCCCTGCCCAGAGTGGCACGTCAGATCGCGGAAGGCCTGGGCAAGAGACTTAGGGGGGGAAAATGACGCTAACCTTCCAGTTGACTCTCCTTGTCGATTGCAGCGACATGAAAAAAATAAGTATGGGGCAGCCGGGTCTTAACAGGATCTGCGCATGATACATCATTAAGGTGGCCAGCATCTTGCTTCCTCCAGAAGGCAATTCCAAGGACCGGCGCGCATCCCGACGGGCGACGATCCTGATGCACCGCCGCATAAACAACCTTCAGTCAGGCAGCGGTGTGCATCTGATGTGCTTGTGCACCTGCTTGGCCGATGCAGGCTATGAGATCCGGATCGTGCTCGCCCCGATCACCAGTTTTGGCAGAATCCCGTTTTGCAGGCCCGACCGGATTCTTGCCGATCGCGGCATCACGATTGACTGGCCCGGAACGGTCCGGATCGGCGATGTTTACTTTTCAATCCGCCCGACCGTCTGGATGAAAGCCCTGCGACGAGCTGCCATTCAGGTGGTTTCCGTGCCGCGCCGCTGGCTTGGTGGCGCGCACCTGCCTTATCCCAGTGATTTGAGCAAGGTGCTGGACCCGCCGGAGGCGCGCGAGGTTCAGGATGCGGCAAACCGGGCGCCCGGTGATCTGGTCGTCGCGGAATATTCCTCGCTGGCACCGCTGCTTGGCGGCTGCAGCGCCAGAAAGCGTGCGGTGCTGATGCATGATCTGTTTTCCAGCCGCGCCCGGTCATTCCAGCAGGCCGGCCGCACGCCGGATCACATTCCGATAAGCGTCGAACAGGAATGCGACCGTCTGCGGCAGGCCGATCTGTGCATCCACGCCTCGCAGATCGAAGCGGGGCATTTGCAGCAAAAACTTCCCGACATTGCCCATATCTGGATGCGCCCGGTCATCGCCGACAACAAGGGCGCCGCCGACAGCACCCCCCGTGTCGTGTTCATTGGTGTCAGCCATGGCGGCAACCGGGCGGCGCTGGATCTGATCCTGACCGAGATCTGGCCGCGTGTCTGGGCCGAAGTGGCATGCGAACTCTGGATCGTCGGGGAAATTTCGCAATGGGTCACGGACAGGCCTGAGGGCGTCCGCTGTTTCAGCTTCATGGAAGATCTGCGCGAGTTGGGGAATGGAAACACGATCGGTATCGCGCCGATGCTGGTGACCAGCGGGATCAGCATCAAGATCGGAACCTATCTCGAGCTTGGCATGCGGGTTCTCACCTTTAGCAAGACGCTCGAAGCGTATGGCGACACACTGGACGGACTGGTGACCGCCGTGGACACGCCCGAGGAGTTTGCATCAACGCTGATCTCCATGCTGACCGATCAGGACGGCACGGCGCAATGCCGCCAGGATGTGGTGTCACATCTGCAATCGCGCATGAGCAATGACGCGCTTTTGGACTACCTCAGAGCTGACTGACGGTATCTCAGCCTGGCGGGGCGCCCTCGGGCACGCTCAGTGTCTGTTCGACGGTAATGATATCCCCGGGGACAACGATCGTGTCGGGGCCTTCGAAGATCTGCCGGTCCGCGCCTTTGCCGCGCTGCAGGCGGAAGGTGCGTTCATATTGCCGGTCCTCTTCGGCAAACCCGACCTCGGCCCCGCGCTCCAGCAGCAACCGACGCGCCGTGTCGCGGCGGCTGCGCAGCAATTCGATACGCGCATTCACGTTCTGAAGCTCCACTGCGGCCTGCGTGGCTCGGTTCGCCTTGAGCGCCACAACGTCGCGTTCGGCCTCCTTGATGCTTTGCTGGGCTCGGTAGAAACTGTTCTGCAGGTCGAGCGTCTTGGCCTCGATGTCGAACACGCCCTTCTGTGCCTGGGTCAGTTGCGGCGCCCGGGCCAGCCCCTTGTCGACAAGCGATTGCGTGTTCTGCAGGTACTCTTCGGCCAGCGTCAGCTGTTCCTGCTGGCCTTCGATCTTCCTTTCCAGGGTGTTGATCTCGGTCGCCAGCAACGTGATGAGCTCGCTCAGCGAGGCCTGTTCGCGTTCCAGCGCGGTCTTGCGCGCGGTGAAAATCCTGCGCTCTTCCTCCAGCAGCAGGTCCAGAGGGGCGGAGCCGGCAACCGGCACAAGCGTGTCGGGAAATTGCAGGCTGGCCTGTTCCTCGACCTCGGCGCGCAGCCGGATCGAGGTGATGCGCGCGCGCAGCAGCTCGGTCTGGATCTGTTCCAGCGATCCCGTATCGCGCAGGATCGCCAGCGTGTCGATGCCCACCTCGTCCAGGCGCTGCCCGCCCCCGGCCAGCGCAAAGGCCTGTAGCGCGGTCAGCCCGGGCTGGGCCGGATACGCGCCGGGATTGTCCACATCGCCCATGATGAAGAAGGGGCCATATTGCACCACCTCGATGGCGATCGAGGGCGCGCTGTTGCTGCGGACCTGTACTTGCAGTGCGTCGGCAACCTCGTCGGAAAGCTCCTCGGGGGTGTGCCCCTCTGCCAGGATGCGGCCGGCAAGCGGCACCATGATGCGCCCCCCGCTCTGAACCAAGAACTCGCCGCTGACCGCCTGCCAGATGACATAGTCGCGCTCATCCTCGTCCCATATCACCACCCGCAGGCTGACCTTGTCGCCCGGTGACAGGCGATGGATGTCCGGATCGTCCAGCGACTGGGCATATCCCCAGCTTGCGCCGGTCAGGGTTGCGAGGCAAAAGACGAGCAGTCGAAGCATGTTCCATTCCTTCCGCAAACCGCGGCAACATTACACTGGTAAACAGGCACCTGCCCCGACCATATAGCGCTAGACATATGAAAATGTCCCATGTTTCTGTAGCTGGGGCCGCCCAACAGTATTTCACTTAAGGAACGTTTCGTTGCAAGGTTCTATTTCGGCAATCATTCCGACCTTCAACAGAAGCAGCTATCTGGGCGAAGCCGTTGAGGCACTGCTAAACCAGACCCGCCCCCTGAGTCAGATCATCATCTGGGACGACGGATCGACCGACGACACGCCCGAGGTCGCCCGCAGGGCGCTGAGCGCGGATCGCACCGGCGTGCTTGCGTATTTTCGGGCGAAAAACCAAGGAAAATCCGCCGCGTTGAACGCTGCAATGAAAGAGGTTCGGGGCGATTATGTATGGATATGCGATGATGATGACGTCGCTTGCCCGGACGCCGCCGAAAAGCTGGCGCATGTTCTTGATACCGGCACGGCCGGGATCGCAGCGGGGGCGCATGTCCGGTTTTCCGTGGCGCCCGGCAGCGCGGAAAAAACCTTTTTCGGAACCGGCTACTGGCCGGATCTGTCCTCGGGCAGCGTCATTCGACATCTGCTCGAAGACATCTTCTTTTTTCAGAACGCCGCGCTGGTCAGGCGGTCCTGTTACGAAACAATCGGCCCGTTTCGCGAGGATCTTAGCAGATCCATAGACTATGAAATGTTCGTCCGGTTGGGCACCCGGTTTCCGATCGAAGTGATCGACGATGTCGTGTTTTTCCAGCGCAAGCATGAGGGGCTTCGCGGTCCGGCGGCACAGCAGCATGCCGCGGCCCGGTCCGAAGCGGTCTGGTTCGAGGCCGACCGGGAAATCTTTGCGGATCTGCGCCACCGCCTGCCGGTTGCGTTTTACGCCGCTCTGTTCAAGGCGGGATCGCAGGATCTGGCGCTGCGTGCGGGTCATCTGCAGCGGGGATGCGTCTATGCGCGCCGCGGTGACTGGGGCGCGGCAATCGAGGATTTCGAAACCGCAGCCGGGATCGCCCCTGCCACCGGGTTGTCCGCGACCGAGATCGGGATCGTCCTGCGCGCCATGGCTGGCAAACATGGCAGCGCGCAGGCCTATCGCGCTCCGGTGCGCACACAATTGCTGGCGCTGGCGCGCAAGGGGACAACCGGCCGGACCATCGTCAGCGCGCTGGGGCGCGGATCGGTCTGGCGCGCGCGTGAAGCGCTGGCCAATCGGGAGTTCAGGCAGGTTGCGCGCATCGCGGCGTTTTGCGCGCGCGCCGGATCGCGGCCCCGGCCCGCGCCGCAGGCGGCAGAACTGTCCGAGGAGGGCTGTCTGACAGCAGAGGCTTATCAGTGGTGAGTGATAAAGCGCGCGACATTGATCCGGAACGTGTTGTCGTTCTGATCCCGACCCTGAACGAGGCGGCGCAGA
Organism: Ruegeria hyattellae; assembly: GCF_041537925.1. Classification (NCBI taxonomy): domain Bacteria; kingdom Pseudomonadati; phylum Pseudomonadota; class Alphaproteobacteria; order Rhodobacterales; family Roseobacteraceae; genus Ruegeria; species Ruegeria hyattellae. Next base: position 7,660 of record NZ_JBGOSH010000030.1, read on the forward strand.
TCGAGGCCGTTCTGTGTGATCTCATTCAGGATGATCCCGTGGCGTCGCGCTGCCCGGTCATCGTGGCCGACGGTGGCAGCGATGATGACACCTGCGCGATCGTTTCGAAACTTGCGGAGCGCTTTGACAATCTGCGCCTGATCCATAATCCCGGAAAGACCCAAGCTGCGGCGATGAACCTGCTGCTGCAGCCGGAATTTGACGGGTTCGACATCGCCGTCAGATGTGATGCCCATGCGGCCTACCCCTCCGGCTATGTCAGTGGGCTGGTCCACTGCCTTGTGGAAAAGGACGTGGCCTCGGTCGTGGTACCGATGGATGCCATCGCCGATAGCGGGGAATGTTTTCAGCGTGGTCTGGTCTGGGTGGCCGACAGCAAGCTGGGCGCCGGTGGCTCGCCTCATCGCGGCGGTACGGCATCGGGGTACTATGATCACGGGCACCATGCGGCCTTCCGGATGTCCAGTTTCCGGGCTCTGGGCGGATATGATGTGGGGTTCCGGGCCAATGAGGATGCCGAATATGACATGCGGCTGATCTGCCGGGGCGACAGGATCTGGCTGAACGCCGATTTGCGCATCGGCTATTTCCCCAGACGGTCGGCCAGGCGCCTCTGGAAACAATATTGGAATTACGGGGTCGGCCGCGCCCAGACCTGCCTGAAACACAAGGTCCGGCCAGGTCTCCGACAGCTCATACCGGCAATTCACACCGGCCTTGTCCTGCTGAGCCTGCTGGCTCTGCCGGTGACCCGGGTTTTTCTGCTCTGGCCGCTTTTTTATGGCACCATTATCCTGTGCGTTGGTCTGCAGATCGCATGGAGACACCGCTCTGCCTGCGGGCTGATGGCCAGCCTTGCACTGGCCACGATGCATCTGGCCTGGGGGATGGGCTTCCTGTCGCGCCTGGTGCAAGGCAGGCCGTCGGCGCAGATGCCTGCACAGACAGAAAAAACACCGTGAGGCGCGCATCTGATGTCCACCATCGCATTCTTCGGCCATAACGCCAATGAACCCGCCATCCGCCGCCGCGCCCGCGCCTTCCAGAGCGCGGGGCATGATGTGGTGGGGTTCATGCCGCATCGCGGGCCGAAACAGGCCACGGACTGGCCGGTGATTGATCTGGGAGAAACCCGTGACAACGCTTATGGCCAGAGGATCATGTCGATCTTTCGTGGCGCAGATATTGCGGCCCGGGAACGGGACATTCTGGCGATTTGCGATGCCATCTATGCGCGCAACCTGGATATGCTGGCGGTTGCCGTGCGCGCGCGCCGCAAGCTGGGGCTGGAAACGCCGCTGATCTACGAATGTCTGGATGTGCATCATCGCCTGACCGGCCCGTCGCCGGTTGCCCGCCTGCTGCGCCGGGTCGAAAGGCGTCTGCTGGCACATTGCGCCCTGGTGGTGATTTCCTCGCCGCGGTTCGAGACCGAACATTTCGCGGTGCATTACCCGGGCGCCTACCGGGCCTTTCTGCTGGAAAACCTGATGATCGAGGGCGATAATTTCCCCGACCGTCCAGACCCTGAGCCGGTCGAAGCCGCACCTGACGGGCCGCTGCGGATCGGATGGTTCGGCAATCTGCGCTGCCGGCGCTCGCTGGATCTGCTGCTGGGGCTGGCGCGCCGGTTCCCCGATGACGTCACCATCACCCTGCGCGGTTATCCCGCTCCGGGCGTGTTCGACAATTTCGAGGCTGAGATTGCGCCTTACGAAAACGTCTCTTTCGGCGGGCGCTATTCCGCGCCGGGCGATCTGTCGGAGATGTATGGTGCGGTTGATCTGGTCTGGGCCGGGGACTGGTACGAAGAGGGGGCCAATTCGCTCTGGCTGCTGCCCAACCGGATCTATGAAGGGGGGTATTTCGCGACCCCGTCGCTTGCGCCTGACGGCACCGAGACCGCGCGCTGGCTGCGAGAGCATGGCAGTGGGATCCTGCTGGCGCCGCCGGTGGAGCGTGCCCTGGAGGCTGAAATCATCAGGTTGCTCAAGGATCGCACGCCGTTGCAGCAGTTGCGCCGTCAGTTGTTATCCCTGCCCAGAAGCGTCTTTGTTGAAAACGCGGAAACAACGACAAAACTTCTTCAGGCCGCCCAAGTGCGGCCTGATTGAACGCATGCGGGTGTCCGGGCCCTCAAATGCAGGGTTTCATGCGATGAAGGTCGTGGCACCTGTCTGCGTTGCCAACCGCTCGGTTTGTGCAATCTGGATTCCCGGCGGGGCGCAGGCTAATCTGCGACGAGGTTTGCCGCCGTGGTTTATGTGTTGAGATCATCCAATGATCGAAGGGTTCAGAACTTTGACAAGATTACCCGATTTCATTATCGGCGGCGCGCCCAAATGCGGGACGACATCGCTGCATTTCATTCTCGGGCAAAGTCCGCAGATCGGCCTGCCCGACAACGAGATTCACTATTTCGACGCCGATGATCCCATCGCGCATCCCGATTTCCTGAATGCGCGGGGCCCGGACCTGAAATGGTTCGACACCCGCCCGGCCCACAAGGCCAATCTTGACTGGTATGCCTCGCGGTTTTCGGACTTCCAGGACAAGCTGCTGATCGGCGAGGATTCCACCACCTATCTGTTCTCGCCCGTGGCGGCCCGGCGCATCAAGGAACTGCTGCCCGATATCCGCCTGGTCTTTCTGCTGCGCGACCCGGTCAAGCGCGCCTATTCGCAATATTGGCATCTGATCTGCAGCGCTCGTCTGAGTTGCAGCTTCGAACAGGCCCTGAGCCGGCACAGCTCGATCATCCTGGGATCGACCTATGCGCCCCATATCGCCCAGTATTTCGAGGTGTTCGGACGCGAAAACGTGCATATCGCAGTGTTCGAGGATTTTCTGGCCGACAAACAGGCCTTCCTTGATGGGGTCACCACCCATATCGGCGCCCCCCGGATGGATGTCGAGACGCTGCAGACCTGGTTCAACCGCACCTATTACCCGACCTGGCCCAAAGGGCAGCAATGGCTGAACCGGATCGGCGGCCGGATCGTCGCCGGGCGCTACCGCAATCACATGGGCCAGGAGATGGGCCTGGCGGAGAAAATCCGCAACAAGCTGCACTATCACTGGTTCCGGCGCATCAATCCCATTCTGCTCAAGGCGGAAAAGCCGCCGCCGATGCGGCCCGAAACCGCGTCCTATCTTGCGCATCACCTGTCGGACCGGAATGCCGGGCTGTCGGATCTGCTCGACCGGGATCTTTCGGCGGTCTGGGCGGGGTTTCGCGGATGACCACCGAGCGGGCGGATATCGTTCTTGTCTATGATCCCAGATTCTCGGGAGGGACCGCTACGGCGATGCTGGCGGATGCCAGGGCGTTTCACGGATCCGGTGCGACGGTGGGCCTGCTGCCTGTCACCTCGGGGTTTTTTACCGGGGACGGGGACAGGCCCAACGCCGCCGTTCTGGAATTGGCCGATCTGCGCGGGTTCGAACTGCTGAAACCGGGCACCACAGTGGTGACGGATACGGTTTTCTTTCACCACCCGCTGACTTTCTTTCACAAGGTGGCCGAAACGACCGAAATCCGCGCCGATACATCGGTTCTGGTCGCCCATCATCCGCCGTTCCGCGGCGATGGCTCGCTTGAATATGACCCGATCGCAACGACCCGGACCATCAGACGGGCCTTTGGCACAAGCCCCATGTGGGCGCCCGTTTCAGGGGTGATCCGCCAGCATCTGCGCAGCTTTCTGCCCTTTCTGCGGTTGACCGGTTCGGATTGGGTGAACGCCTTTGATGCGCGCCACTGGGCGCCCAGTCGGCAGGTCTTTGACGGCCCTGTTGCGACCGTGGGGCGCCATAGCCGCGAAGACGTTCTGAAATGGCCAGACCGGGCTGCGGATGTGACCGCTGCGCTGGCGCCGCCGGGGCCGGGCTGGCGCACGCGGGTCATGGGCTGCCCGGTGCAGGCGCTGGAGGCGGCGGGCGTCGATCTGGGCGGCTGGGACATCGTTCCGTTCAACGGGGAACCGGTGGACCGCTTTCTGGACAGTCTCGATGTGTTTTCCTATTTCCACAGCGACAGATGGATCGAAGCCTTTGGTCGCACCGTTCTGGAGGCGATGCTGATGGAGCGACCCTGCATCCTCGATCACAGGCTGCGCGAAACCTTCGGGCCGCTGGCGCAATATGCAGCACCCGCGCAGGTTCCCGATCTGCTGGCCGCGCTGCGCAATGATCCTGCTGGCACGCGCAGCCGCTGCGCCGAGATCCGCGGGACCGTCGCCGATCGCTACGCAAGTGCGGCGATACCGGACAGGCTGCGCGACCTACAGGGCGATCCGGGCACGTCCCGCCGCGACGGGCCGGTCCAGGCGTCCCCTCTTGTGACCTTGCGCAAGCTGGCGGGGCTGGCCCGGCGCGAGTACAGCGCTGCGCGCGCAACACAGGGCGGGACTTCGCGATGAGCCGAATAAACCTCACACAGGCGCAGACGACGGAATATGACATCTGCGTCATCGGTGCAGGGGCCGCCGGGCTTGCCCTGGCCTTTGCCCTGGGGCGGTCGGGGCTGCGGGTTCTGGTCATCGAACAGGGCGGTTTCGACCCAGGCGAGATCGACACGACCGACACCCGGGACGAGATCGTATCTCCCCAGACCCATGATCCCAGGCAGCGCACCAACCGCGAGGCCGTGGCCGGGACACTCATGGGATGGGGCGGGCGCTGCATGCCGTTCGATCCCGAAGATTTTGCCGCCGGGTCGCCTCGGCATGTGCATCCCTGGCCGATCCCTTTCGAAGACTATGCGCGCTGGGTTACGCCGGCGGCCGAATTTCTTGACACCGACCCGGTGTTTCACGAACCCGCCCCGCCCGGATGGCCCGCTGTCGAGGGCGTGAATGTTGAGCGGGTCGAGCGGCTGAATGCGCTGGAGCAGGCCGATGATCTTCAGGACCGGCTGAAGCAGGGCGATGCGCCTGTCGACCTGCTCAGCCATGCGCAACTGCTGTCCATGTGCTGGGAGGACAGTGCGGAAAACCGGGTGCATGCCTTGCAGATCCTGCAGGACGGGCAGACCGCCACCCTGCCCTGCCGACAGGTTGTTCTGGCCTGTGGCGGGCTCGAGAGCACCCGCCTTCTGTTGCTGGAACAGGCCGCACAGCCCTCTGTCTTTCAGGGATCATCCGAGGCGCTCGGGCGGTATTACATGGGGCACTTGACTGGTGCGGTCGCCGAGATCACGTTTCGCGATCCCGAGATATGCGACGGTTTCGGATATCGGAGCGAAAACGGTCAGAGCCCCTATCGCCGGCGGTTTGTCCTGACCGGTGAGACGCCGTCCAATGTTGCATTCTGGGTCGAAAACCTCGCCCCGTCCGATCCCCGGCACGGCTCGGGTGAAATTTCCGCCAAACATCTGCTGAAACATTCCGAACGCTTTCAGAACCCGGCGCCGCACATCGCCAATATCCTGCGCGACCCGGTCGGGATGTTCGATGCCATGCGCGCGGGTGCAAATCGGCTTTCTGCAGCCGCCGCCCGACGCCCGCAGCGGCTGGTCGCCCACGGGCGGGGGCCTTATGCCCTGGCCTATCATGCCGAGCATTTCCCCGAGCATGACAGCCGCGTCATGTTGTCGGACAGCACCGATCGCACCGGCCGGTGCAGGCTGAAGGTCGATTTCCGCTATGGGCAACGCACGGTGCAGGCACTGGTCGACAGCCACAAGTTGCTGGCTCGCAGGCTGCAGGCGGGGAATGCCGCAGAGATGGTGCTGCCCGAGGATGACACCCTGGCCGAGGCCATCATCAAAAAATCCCGCGACGGCTATCACCAGATCGGGCTGACACGCATGTCCGATGATCCGAAAGACGGCGTTGTCAATACCAATTGCCGCGTCTACGGCACCGAAAACCTCTTTGTCGCATCCGCATCGGTGTTCCCGGTCTCCGGGCAGGCCAACCCGACCTTGTCTGTTGTTGCCATGGCGTTGCGCCTGGCCGATCATATACAGGACCAGCACCGGACGGGATCCGCAACGTGACCGGAACGATGACATATGCGTCACGCCGCGAGGCGTTCGAACACCGGCGGGATCATATCCTGGTCACGCTGTGGTTCTTCGTCACCTTCAAGCAGTTCCGGTATGACGAACTGATCTTGTATCCGCTCGCGCTTTATTTCGCCTGGGCCTTCCTGCGGGACTTTCCCAGGATCTTCCCGCTGATTGCGCGCAGTTTTATCCTGTTCGTCTTTCCCGCCTGGTGGCTGCTATCCGTTTTCTGGGGGGACCAGACCGGGCTGATCGTGAAATCGGGTCTGCAACTGACGCTCACCATCATGATCTGCTACTGCATCGCGACCCGCCTGAGCGCGCGCGACATCTTCATATCACTTCTCCTGACATCGGCATATTACGGTGTCATGAGCTTCCTGGCGCCCTATCTGGGGACCGGGACCATCGCCAGGGGGGCGTTTTCGAGCAAGAACACCATGGGGACCGCCATGGTCATTCTGTGGCTCGCGTCGCTCTGCGTGCTGGTCGATCCCGGCTTCTCGCGCAAGCTCAGGCTGTTAGCCGTGGCGACGGCGGGCCTTGCGGTCCTGCAGATCCACAGGGCGGATTCCGCAACGGCGACGCTGCTTGCGATCGGCATTCTCGGGCTGGTGTTCCTGCTGGGTATCGTGCCCCGATCCGGTATTCTGAGGCGTCCTTGGTTCTATGTGGCGGCTCTGGTGGTCCTGGGCGCTCTGTTTCTGGCCTCGTCATGGTTTTTCACGTCGCAGACGGTCGACCCGGTCAATGCGGTTCTTGGCGCCTTCGGCAAGGATGGCACCCTGACCGGCCGGACGGTGCTATGGCAATATGCCACCCGGCAGATCGAGCAGACCCCGCTTCTCGGCGTCGGGGCCGGAGGGTTCTGGACACCTTATGACAAACTGTCCGAGGCCAGCCGCATCTACGAGGAATTTCACAAGGCATCCTATGCCACCTTCTCGTTTCACAATTCCTATTACGAGATTGCCGTGCATCAGGGTCTGATCGGATTGTTCTTCTGTGTCCTGACCGTTGTCTGGACCATCGGCTCTATCCTGATTGCCAGAGATAAATCCGACCCGATTGCGTCTGTTTTCTTCCTGTGCGTCTGTGCCGTGACCCTGGCTCGGAGCATGACGGAATCGGATTTGCTCGCGCCGTTTGCGCTTTTGACAATACTGTTCCTGACAGGAGGATTGATGTCGCGCCGGTCTGTATTGGAATCCAACGGTTTGCAGGCACGTGGGGACACGCCAGTCACCGGATTCAACCTAAACCGCGTTGGAATTTCCTAAGCGTCGGCCCCTCGCCAGAACGGGCTTCGGCGGTTTTGTCCCTTGCGGGATCGTTCAGGCTGCTCTGCAATGCCTGCACTCGGTCATGCTGCAAATCCTCTGTGAACGCCTCAGGACGTTGCCACCTTGCGCCGGAGGGCGAATACCACGCCGCCAGCCACCGCCTGCACCAGGGCGAAAGCCAAGGCGATCCAGGCGAGTGAGATCGCTGACGAGGCGGGAACCCCAAAAAAGCCGAACAGCACGATAAAGGCCTGCTCCCTGACGCCGATACCGTTGATCGAGATTGGCACCATCATGATGAACAGCGACACCGGGATCAGGGCGAAATAGTAGATCACCGGTACGCCGAATCCCAGCGCCTGGGCGATCAGGTAGAAATGCAGCACGACAATCGCCTGAAAGACGACCGAAATCAGGATACAGCCATAGACCGACCCCATCCGGCCGGAAAACACGGCGGATGTCTCGGTGATCTTCGAGATGATCCCCTGCGCCCGGCGGAACGGTCCCACCTCGCTGACCCGGGTGGCAAGCCTGCGGAACGGGTTGCTCAGAAAGGTGAGCGAAATGACAATGACCGCCGCGCTGACCGCCACCAGGACCCACAGAATCCCCGTCTCTTCGACGATGTCCCAGCCGATCAGCGGCAGGGCGATAAGCGCCAGGACCAGAAGGGCGATCATGCCAGTCAGGCGCTCGACGAACAGGATCAGCAAGGATTGGGTATAAGACGGTACCCGGTCGGAGATATCCAGCGCCCGCATGAAATCCCCGCTCATCACACCGGGCAGGAAGGAGTTGAAGAAGATCCCGATCGCGTAGGCGCGGATGAGCTCGATGATCGGGACCAGGAAGTTCTGGGCCCGCAACAGAATTTGCCAGCGCCACGAACACAGCAGAAATCCGAAGATATGCAGCAGGAAGGCGGCGGTCAGAAGCCAGGGATCAGCCCCGGAGATCGCCTGCCAGATCTCGTCGACATTATCGACCTGTGTATGGAGAATATAGGCGATCAGAGCTGTGCTCACGACGGCCTTCAGGGCGTATTTAAGCAGCGCCTTTCGTCTGGCAGGTTTGCTCACGGGCCCTGCCAGTTCCTCGCGGTCAGAGATGCTCACGTCAACCGTCCCGCATCTTGATCAGCTTCGCAGGGATGCCACCGACGATGCTGTAGGGGGCGACGTCCCGGTTCACCACGGCGCCGGCCGAGACGATGCTGCCCTGCCCAATGCGGACCCCGTCCAGGATCTTGGCGCCGGCGCCAAGCCAGACATCGTCCTCGATGACGATCCCTTTGCCTGTGATTGGCTGCTGGTTCATCGGCAGGGAGAGGTCCCCGTATTCGTGATCACCCGAGACGATATGGCAATGCCCGGCGATCAACGCGTTGTTGCCGATGTCGATTCCGCCGAAGCCGTTCAGGATCGTATAGGCCCCGACGAAACAATCATCCCCAAGCGTAACATGCCCCTCATAGCCGGTCTCGAAACGCACGCCCTGGGCGATCTGGTTTCGCGCGCCCAATCGGATCGAGGCTGCAGCGCTCTTGATATCGAAGCAGACCTGCTCGTCGATGAGTGTGCCCTCGCCGATAAAAAGCCGTTTCGGGCAGCGCAGCGTGACATTGCGGGAAAACGCAACACCGCGCCCGCAATCCCCCAGAAACCACGGATAAAACTTCTGGCGCAGGAACACGCCCGCCGCACCGGGGAAACCGGCGAAGAGCGTCACATAAAGCTCGTAGCGGATGAAGGCACCGATGCGGTCGCTGCCGACGATCCGCGCCATGTATTTTCTGAACGCGCCGCCTTCACGGTGCGCCAGGCGATCGGACTTTATGGGTGAAGACAAACGAACTCCCTTCGTTCCAGCTTGAGGCGCAACGGGTCTAACCGCAACGCAGTCTGGCATCTCTGCCAGGATCTTTGAAGAGGACATGGGAATCATCGCTCAGCCAGGGGCGGCCAGCCGTTTCGGCGCTACGCAACAGGTTTTCGATCGCGCAGAGGGAGATAGGGCCATCCTGCCCTGCCATCTGAGGCGTGCAGGAGGATGCCCGCGCCCATGGCGGGGAGGGCCGGGGCAATGGTGAACCACACTGCAGGCGCGATGGGGCAACACGTCTCATTTGGCCATATCCGGTGCCACCGCAATGCGTCTGCTTGCCAGGACACGTTTCACAAGATTGGCCGCAACCCGGCGGGATGTCGTGAATTTGACGCCGGAAACCGTGTAGAGGCCGATCGGCCCCCCCTCATTTCCATGGTCAAAAACGATTTCACGAACAGAGAGTTTGGCGGTGCCGGCTTCTCTGGCAGGCAACAATCCTGCATGGATTTTCGATATGTGTTCGCGCGTTGCACCCAGCGTCGGGACCGACAGGTTCAGGGCCTCCAGAAAGGCGTCGATGTCAGCCTGTGGCGGATGGACCGGATCGGGACCTTCGTGCCAGCTCGTGTGCCACGTACCGGCAAACGTGCCCCCCCGGACCGGATACAGAAACAGCGTTGGATCCGTCTTATCCGGCGGCGACACCGCCAGCCCCAGCGGTGCCGGTGGCGGCAGGTCGAGAACGAGGTTGAATGCCAGAGAGGGTCTGAAGAGCTCTGGAACCGGTCGATCAAACCTGGCGGCAAGTTCGGCGCACCAAGGACCGGCAGCATTCACGACGACAGGGGCCCGCAATTCCTCTTCATCGCCTTGCGGGCGGCGCACCTTCACGCCCGTCACCGAGCCCCGGTCAGCTTCGAGCGCCAGGGCTTCGGCCTGCTCGATGATGGTGGCCCCCGATGCTTCGGCCCGGGCACGCAGAGCCGCAACAAGGGCGGCGCCATCTTCTGCGACCGCATCGTTCCAAAGCGCACCACCAAGAAGACCATCCGTCCGGATCTGCGAACAGGTCGCGCTCACGTCCGAGGCGCTCAAAACCCGCCCGCGCGCAAGAACGCTATCGGGCGACAGCCCCGCGTTTCGATCCAGTGTCAATGCCGCGTCGAGGGCAAATGCGGCCCGAAACACCGCCGGATGCCGCATCTTTCCCCCATAGAGCGGCATGAGGAAGCCCATCGGACGAACAAGATCGGGAAAGTTGCGCAGGAACCAGCGTCGCTCGGTAATGGATTCACGAAGTCGCGGGATGTCCAGTGTTTGAAGGTACCGCAGGCCACCGTGCAGAATGCGAAACCAGTTCGCGGAGGTTGCGCCACCGATCTGGTTGCGCTCGACAATCGCGGTGCGCAAACCAGCGCGGCCCGCTTCGAGCCCGATCATCAAACCGTAGACACCACCGCCGATCACGATGATATCGAATTGTTCATGCGCCGCGTGAGCAGGGTGAGAACGTAAATTCACAAATGTCTCGCCTATTTACCAAAACACAAGCAAGGCCCAAAAAAGACCAGATGGAAACAATTTCCCTAGCTTGGGTACCACAGGCCGGCCCTCAGCAAAACTCTTTGCGAGCCGGGCTTTTTCTGCAAATCACTGTGGGCTCCAAACGGGTCGGCACTGGCATTCCACAGCCGCGGAATCGACAGCGTCGCCATGAGGTTCCGAGCCTGCCGGGGATCAGAAACAAACACGATCAACGCTGCGTATTGACGACAATTTCTCTCATGCGCCTGCGCCATGATCCTTCCCGGCAACAAAATCTTGACACGGTCTGCGATTCAGCGATCTCTTTGATTGGTTCTCGAAAGGAATCGGGCGTCTGCCTCCACAGCTGGAATTGGTTCGACGGCACGACAATCGGACATCATATTTGTTATACTTGTTGCTTTGAAAGCTATTTGACCAATGTACCTAGTCGATGCCCACGTCCATCTGCATGCGTGTTTCGATCCTCCGGAATTCCTGGATGCCGCCGGCGGGAATTTTTCGCGCCTTCTTCATGGCCTTGACCTACCCGAGTCGACACCCGGCGTGCTGCTTTTCACACAGTCCAGAGGCGCGGATGCATTCGGCGGGCTGCGCCCCGGACATCTGGGCGGTTGGACGATTGACGAGACCGGAGAACCGGTCTCGTTGCGCGCCTCGAAAGGCGGACAAACCCTCGCCCTGATCGCAGGACGGCAGATCGTGACCGAGGAAGGACTCGAAGTACTCGCATACGGCACCGCCGGTCCGTTCCCTGACGGCGAGCCGATAGAACGCGCCATCGAACGCGTTTTGGATGCCGGTGGCGCGCCAGCCCTGCCCTGGGGTTTCGGCAAATGGTCCGGTGCCAGGGGTCGCGTGATACAGCGGATCGCCAATGATCACGCGCGGTTTCCATTCCTCTTCTTTGGTGACAATGCGGGCCGCCCGGCGCTGTGGTCCCGACCGCGCCTGTTCGGCGAGGTCGAGCAGCTTCGTCGCGTGATCCTGCCCGGCACGGACCCGCTGCCCTTCCGCGGTGAACTTCACAAGGTCGGCCGGCTTGCGTTTGTTGCAAATGACGAGTTGTCGCTGACCCATCCCTTCCAGAGTTTCCGCACCTGGCTGGAGACATGCACGGCGACGCCCCAGATTCAGGGTGAATACGAATCCCTTTCTCGTTTCCTGCATCGCCAGGTCGCCATGCAGTTCCGCAAAAGATTGGGAGCAGCGTGATGACTTGGACCAGCTATCGCAGCTCCGTGACCTTCGGGGCTGACACCCTCGCTTTGCGCTGGATCGGTGGCGATGACAGTCTGGCACAGATGAAACGCGACCTTCAGGGCCTGTTCATATGAGTGGTGCCGTCCGTCGCGAACCGGTGCCACAGCGCTTCAGCCGCATTGGAGGATCCTGAAATGTGCGGAATTGTCGGAATTGCTGCCGCCGCCAGTGCCCCTCCATTGGACATATCTCAGGTCAGCGCCATGTGCGATACCATCCTGCATCGAGGGCCCGACGAGGAGGGACTCTACCTTGACGACGATCGTCGCGTGGCGATGGGCATGCGGCGGCTTGCCATCATCGACCTGGCAGGTGGACAGCAACCGATCTTCAACGAAGACCGCAGCGTGGCCACCGTATATAACGGCGAGATCTACAATTACCGGGAGCTCCGCACGGAACTCGAGGCCAAGGGCCATACTTTCAGAACGAATTCCGACACTGAGGTGATTGTACATCTTTGGGAAGAGCACGGGCCCGATTTCGTGGATCGTCTGAACGGCATGTTCGCCATCGCGCTTCATGATCTCCGCGCAGGAAAGCTCTTTCTGGCGCGGGACCATCTCGGGATCAAGCCGCTCTACTGGTCGGCCACGGGCAAGCACCTGGTCTTCGGATCCGAGATCAAGGCGTTGCTTGAAACCGGCCTGGTCGAGCGCCAGCTGGATGTCGATTCGGTGAGACAGTATCTGTCGTGGGAGTATGTCCCCGCGCCGCGGACACTTCTGCAGGGCGTCTACAAGCTTGAAGCGGCGCAGTGTCTCTTACTGGATCTGTCTACGGGAGAGCATGAACTCCGCCAGTATTGGAACGTGCCGCATGCCGATGACTCGACCGCGACCTGGTCGGATGCCCAATGGCAAGAGGCGGTCGCCGAGCAACTCGACGTCTCGGTCAGGGCGCAGCTCATGAGCGAAGTGCCCCTTGGCGGGCTCCTGTCCGGCGGGGTTGACAGCTCACTCGTCGCGTCCGCGATGGGCCCGCTAAAAGCGTTCAGCATTGGGTTCAACGAGGCCAGCTACAACGAACTGCCCTGGGCGCAGAAGGTGGGGGCGCATCTGGGCGCGGAACACCACGTCAAGATCATCGACTCGTCCGTGCCCGCGCTCTTCGACCGGTTGATGCACTTCATGGACGATCCGATCGCCGACTTCTCGATCTTTCCGACATTCCTCGTTTCAGAACTCGCGCGGGAACATGTTACGGTCGCGTTGACCGGCGATGGCGGTGACGAGCTTTTTGCCGGATACGAGACCTTTCTGGCCCAACGGGCGGCGCGCACCTGGAACCTGATCCCCGCCGCTCTGCGCAACAAGGTCATCGCACCTATCGTGGACGCCATTCCACCCACCGAGGCCAAGAAAAGCACCGTCAACAAGGTCAAGCGTTTCGTCGAGGGCGCGCAGCTCGACCCGGAGCTGTCGCACGCGCGGTGGCGGATTTTCGTGACCGAGGCGCAAAGCGCGGCGCTTCTGACACCCGAAGCGCTGGGGCGGGCACCGACCGATCTCGGCGCACATATCCGCGATTTGACCCGTCGTGCCGGGGACCGCTCTGATCTTGATCGGCAGCTCTATGTCGATCTGCGCAGCTATCTGCCGGACAATTGCCTGACGAAGGTGGATCGCATGTCCATGGCGGTGTCGCTCGAAGCCCGGGTTCCTCTGCTCGACAAGGATTTCGTATCTCTGGCCTATCGCGTGCCGGAGCACCTCAAGATCGGGCCCGACGGCCTTAAGACCCTGCTGAAGCGGATTGCTGCGGAACGGGTGCCGCGGGAGTGTATCTATCGCCAGAAGCAGGGGTTCTCGATGCCGATGAAGACCTGGTTGAAGAATGAATACCGCGCGCGCATGGAAGAGCTTCTGTCCAAGCGCCGACTGACGGCGGAGGGGCTTTTTAACGCCAATTTCGTCGAAAAACTGAAATCTGAACACCTTGCCAACCGGGCCAACCACAGCCACGCGCTCTGGGCGCTGATGGTGTTCCAGGACTGGCGAGAGCGGTGGTCAGTATGAGCACACAGACAGAGGACCGGACATGAACGATCAGGAAGAACGCCTTGCGCTTGTCACCGGGGCGACCGGGTTCACCGGCGGACATCTCGCCCGGACCCTTCTCGACCGGGGATGGCGCGTTCGCGTCCTCGCCCGCCGTCCGGAGGCCGCGCGCGGGCTTGCCGATCAGGGCGCGGAGGTGGTTGCGGGCGATATCACCGACCCCAAGGCCGTGGCGCAGGCGACGCAGGGTTGCACGCATGTTTTTCACATTGCTGCGTATTATCGCGGCTCAAGTCTCGACGCAGCCGACTATCGCGCTGTCAACGTGGACGGCACGCAATATGTGCTCGATGCGGCGGATAAGGCCGGTGTGACGCGGGTGGTTCATTGTTCCACCGCCGGTGTCCATGGCGATGTCGCGACGATCCCCGCAAAGGAAGATGCCCCTTTCAATCCCGGTGATGTCTATCAGGAGACGAAGCTCGAAGGCGAGCTTCTGGCGGCCGAGGCCATCAAGACCGGCCTTCCGGGCGCGATCTTTCGTCCGGTGGGCATCTACGGTCCCGGCGACACGCGCTTCCTGAAGCTATTCCGCGCCATCCACCGCCGCCGCTTCATCATGTTTGGCAAGGGCGAAGTCCTGTATCACCTGACCTACATATCCGATCTGGTGGATGGGATAATCCTGCTGGGGACCCACGAAAACGCTCTTGGCGAGACATTCATCCTGGCCGGAGAGCGCTACTACACCCTGAAGGACCTTGTGGCCATGGTGGGCAAGGCGGTTGGTGTGGCGCCTCGGCGCGGGCGAATTCCCATCTCGATGCTGCTGGTGGCGGCACATATGTCAGAGGCGATTGCGCGTCCGCTTCGCATTGACGCCCCGCTGCAGGTGCGGCAGTGCGATTTCTTCACCAAGGACCGCGCCTTCGACATTTCAAAGGCGCGTGAGTTGCTAGGGTACAACCCGACTGTCGAACTGCCTGACGGCCTGGGCCGCACCGCGCAATGGTATCAGGATGAGGGTATGCTCGGCTGAACCGGCATTGTTGATGGCGTGGATGCCCCCTCAGCTGCGGTTCCCGATCTGACGGGCGGGAATGCCCGCAACGATGGCATTTTCCGCGACATCCTTGGCCACCACGGCACCGGCACCGATGATTGCACCATTGCCGATGCGCACCCCATCGAGCACGCGCGCTCCGGCGCCAATCCAGACATCGTCGCCGACGACCACCGGGCCTTTGGTAATCAGTCCCTGAGTGACCATTGGCCCGGCACCCAGTGCGGTCTTGTACCGGCCACCGCCAAAGTAGCACTGCCCTGCGATGATCGCGTCATCGCCGATCTCGATGCCCGAGACCGCACTGAAGTAGCACTGGCTGCCGATTGATCCGTTTGCCCCGATGCGCAGGTAACCGCTTTTGATCCCAAGGCAGGTATCACGGGCGATCAAGGTCCGCGGTCCGATCACAAAGTCTGCAGGGCTTTGGGCGCCCCGCGCATCAAGCGCGCAGCCATCATCGATTGTAACGTGATCACCCAAACTCATGCGCCCAGGACAGCGCAGAGAGATATTGCGACCGAAATTCAGCCCCCGTCCCGCCTTGCCAAAGAGCCCTGGCAGCAAGACCTTGCGGAGCGCAAAGCCCAGGGCGCCTGGCATCGGTGTGGCGAAAAGAATCGCCGCTTCGTATTGCAGAAGCTTCATGGTGGAGGGATCGCCCACGAAGAATGCCTTGTATTTCGCAAGTGCCGAGCCGCTTCCCGAGAGCGTGTCGACGACGCGATCCTTGGGGGGCTCCGCAGGGGCGGTATCGGTCTTGATGTCTTCTTCGGTCATGCATCGCCTCATGCAAGCGGGCTAAGGGTGGGCGCAGTGGCATGAGGGATCATCCTGTGCCGCGACAGCTTTGAACCGGCCGGATGAAACCGCCATGCGACCGGCCATTTCTCTTATGCCAACAGAATATCGGGATCCTGCACGAATAGAACCAGGGAAGTGTCCGAGGTGATCTCATAACTGCCACCGCCAAGCGACGCACCCTTGAGCAGCCCGGCACTTGCACCATCCACGTCGATGTCGGACCCGTTGATGGTGATGACGACGCCCGTTCCATCGAGTTGATCCGCAACCGTTGCCGCACCAAGCGACTGCTCAAAGACCAACCGGTCGGAGCCCTGGTCGCCGAAATCTAGAATGGCATCTGCCGAGGCGGCATTCAGGGCGAAATCCGCGCCGAAGATGAAGCTGTCATCGCCCTCTCCTCCGGTCAGGGTATCGGCCCCGGCGCCGCCATCGAGGCGGTCGGTTCCCGCGCCGCCCAGCAGGCTGTCGTCACCGGCACTGCCGCGGATCACATCGTTGCCGTTGCCGCCGTCCAGAAGGTTCGCCTGCGCGTCACCGATCAAAAGATCCCCGGCCTCGCCGCCAATGACATTCACGGCATCCAGCGATATCCCCGATCCTTCGATCGTTCCGGCCGAGAAGCCGATCTCTTCTTCCAGAAGATCGGCCATCGCCTGCGCATAAAGCGCATCCCCTGCATCGGTGAAATGCACCTGATCCGGCAGAAGTTCGTTCTCGGTGATCGGGGGTTCGAACAGATGCAGCGTTGGGTGCGTGGCTGCTTCCGAACTCACGATCTGGCGAATGCCCGGAACGAAGGTGCCGTTGCCCGCGTCTCCGGCGACCATTTCGCCATTGACCATGCTGTAGCCCTCGTTGGTTGCGGCAACGATGTCGGCAAAGGCGGGTTTCACCGGCACCAGCGAAATGACCAGATGACGGTCCTGCGCCCCTTCCAGAGCGTAGAACTGGTCGATCAGGGCCTGAATCCCACCCAGAACCTGATCGACTTTCGTGGGTCCGTTCAGGTCATTCGTGCCCATCATGAACCAGGTCACATCGGGATTGATCTCATCGACGGTCAACGAGAAATTCATCGGAGCGCTCGGATCATCGGTCAGCGCTTCCGCCAGGGTATGACCCGGAGTGGCATTGTGATCCCTGTCGATCATGCCGTCGGGGCCATCGTTGAAGC
Source organism: Ruegeria hyattellae (assembly GCF_041537925.1). NCBI lineage: Bacteria > Pseudomonadati > Pseudomonadota > Alphaproteobacteria > Rhodobacterales > Roseobacteraceae > Ruegeria > Ruegeria hyattellae. The sequence continues at coordinate 24,635 of NZ_JBGOSH010000030.1, forward strand.
GGCCGACATAGTCGATCCAGATATTGTTCGCGGACAGGGTGTCGAACAGATCGTCGCGGAAACCGCCTTCGACATCCGGATTTCCGAATTTGTATCCTTGTGTCAGCGAATCCCCGAATGCCATGACCGTTGCCGCAAACGCGTAGCTTGACTGCGACAGGTCGACGGTCAGCGCCCGGCTCTCTCCGGTGAAATCACGCTGGCCCACGGACAGGAAGACGGTCGCGCTATCGCTGCTTTTGCCGTCACTGATCGTATAGTCGAAACTGTCGCTGCCGACATATCCGGCAGTCGGCGTATAGACGACCTCGCCATTCACAATCGCCACGGATCCATTGCCGGGCTGAGCGGCAATTCCGCTGACCTCAAGTGTTGTCAGATAGTCCGCATCCGGATCCACATCGTTGCTCAGAACATCGATCGTCCAGGAACCGGAGCTTTCCACGCTGACATAATCGTCGTTTGCGACCGGTGGAGGATCCATGGTGATCAGCCGACCGTTGGCTTCCATTGCGGCTTCGGTTCCGGCGAGGTTCTTGACGCCGGTGAGCAGGGCAACGGGGACAAAGCCGCTGGCGCCGTCGGGGTTGATCTCGAGCAGCGTGTCATCGCCAACCGTGGTGAAGCGCACGA
>NZ_JBGOSH010000031.1:0-21616 GCF_041537925.1 Ruegeria hyattellae
ATGATCGATTTCCTGGTCGAAAAGAGTCGTTAAGATCGCGCCCTTTGCAGACTTTACGAAGCGTCTTGACGGTATTGTAACTGACGCCCTTGAACCCAGTAACAGACATGGTGCGGCCGCCGCGAAAGTTCACTTTGTCCCGCGTCTTACCAGTTCACGCCGTTTGCAGCGAAAGTCGACAAGTACCGAAACGGCCACTCGTGCGGCGCGCGGCGAAGGGTTCAAAAGAGCCCAACCTGTGAATTCAGTTTTTTCGCTGCGCGCGCTCGCAGCATGAAAATCGCTGCAACCGCATCGTTTTCGGCGCCGCTTCGCAGCGAGAAGAACTGCCATTCGTTCTGGTTTCAGCGAGGTTGAAAGCGGCAGTCTAGAAGTCGCGGCCGAAGCCGCCGTGCGCTGAAGTTGCACAAACAGCGGCCTTGAATTTGCGCAGCTTGCCAAAGCTGGATGACATTTCACTCTGGGTCGACGATGTCTTGGACAAGGAATTGCTGGAACTTCCAAGTCTTTGCACCTGGAGCAGGCTTGCCTCCGAACTCAGCTATGAATTGCAACACATCATCAATCAAGGACATTTCCAATATTGACTTACACGGAGTTGCCGAGCGCACTGCTGGTGGATTCTCGATCACGATCTGAGATGCAATTCTCTTTGGAGCTTGAAGGATGATGAATTCGACGCCTGGCTGATTGACAATGGCAAATTCATTTTCGCTGCCGTCGGTCTGTCGACCCCCAATCGCAGGATAGAACCGGGTTATATTTTCAAGGCTCGTAGCGTGAAGCACTGCACTCATGAGCACCTCGATGTTTCCTTCTTTCAGCATAGACTAGCGGACATTTGCGCTGATTGCGGCATCTTGTTCATTGAGACCCCTTGCAGACAAATGCGCGCACAGAACATGCCCATCTGGCTGGCTTCCCAAAACGGGCGTTCAGTCCCGCTTATACACTCGCCCAGTCAGCGCGGTGCTGATGATAGGGGTTGGAGGGAGGATCGGAGGCCAAATCATGCCAAGAGTCCAACTTCCCGCAGTCACCCCAAAACGCAAGGCTTGGAATAAGGGGCGGATTATCGGGCAGAAACGTCCACTGCTGCCAAAACAAGTGTGGGCGATCCGTGCGCGGCTCGAACTTTCGGGCAATTTGCGCGACCTGGCTTTGTTCAATGTAGCCATCGACAGCAAACTTCGAGGATGTGATCTGATCAAGCTAACCGTGACGGATCTTGTCAAAGACGATCGCGTCCGGGAACGTGTTTCAGTGATCCAGAGCAAAACCAAGCGGCCAGTTCAATTTGAACTGTCGGAAAACACGCGAGAAACCGTTCTGACCTGGGTCAGATCTCCGGAGATGCTTGCTTGCCTGTTCATGTTCCCAAGCCGGTTTCGCGACCGACCACACATATCAACGCGTCAGTACGGTCGACTTGTCCGCGACTGGGTGAAGGCAATCGGTTTGGAGCCGAGTGGATATGGTACACACTCGCTTCGCCGAACAAAGGCTGCCGAGATCTATCGTAAGACTGGCAACCTTCGCGCCGTGCAACTGCTCCTTGGTCACACCAAGGTCGACAGCACCGTGCGGTACCTTGGTGTCGAGCTGGAGGATGCTCTGAGCATGGCCGAGCGCATCGACCTCTAACAGACCTTGGCGAACGGTTTTTCCGTTCGCCATTTGGGACCAGTTGCCGGTATTTCAAAGGGCGTAAGTTCATTCTGAGCCAAGCTGTGAATTCCACTGTTTTGCTGCTGTTGCTCGCTGCACCAGTATTACAGCAAGAGAAGAACTCATTCTGATGCAATTGAGGCTCAGGCAGACCCAACTGACGATGTGTAGTGTCTAAAAACAGATCCACCAGAATTACTTCTATGCTGCGTGGGTGCCGGCAAGTCGGCCAAAGACAGATCCGTTGATAAGCCCGGTACCACCAGGGTAGTTGAAGAAGAACACGCCGCCGACCAGTTCACCCGCCGCAAAGAGGCCGGGGATCGGCGTTAGGTCATTGTCGAGCACTTGAGCGGTGTCGGGGTCGATCCGTAGGCCACCGAAGGTGAACGTAATCCCGCAGCCAACTTGATAGGCCTCAAATGGGCCTTCATCGATGGTGTTCGCCCAATTGGATTTTTGCACCGCCAGGCCTTTGGTGGCCCGCCCGTCCTTGACGTTGGGATCAAACGGCGTGTCGGTATCAACCGCGGCGTTATAGGCTTTGATCTCCTCAAGAAGCCTTGTGGATCTACCCCTTCGAGTTTTTCTGCCAGGGCCTCAAGCGTCGGCGCAGTGACTTTGGTCACCCGTTTGATCCGATATTCATCGCGTAGAATGTGGGTGACCTTGGAATCTAAGATCTGCCAGGCAAACTGATCGGGTTGGTTCAGAATGACCCGGCCATATTTGGCGTAAGTGTAGTTGCGGAAATCCGCTCCCTCATCGACAAACCGCTTTCCGGTTGCATTGACCATAATGCCCCAAGGGTAGGAGTGCTTCTGGAACCCGTCACCGACATCCAGATCACCGAATTCAGGCGCGTTATAATCCCAGCCAACTGCGTGGCAGCCAGACCAATTGCCGTAGGTCGAGGCGCCGATATCCATGGCCATCTTAATGCCCTCGCCGGTATTGAACCGCGACCCGCGCACGCGGGCCATTTCCCAGCCTGGACCCAAGTAACGCGTGCGCATCTCAGGGCTCGCCTGAAACCCGCCTGCGGCGACGACAACCGATTTGGCGCGCAGTTCCTCGATCTGGCCTTTGTGGCGCACCTTGACCCCGGTGACAGCATGGCCATCGGTCAGGATTTCAACCGCGCGCGTTTCATAGCGGATCTCGACGCCGGACTCTTTGGCGATTTTGGTGTGGGCATCCACGAGCCCTTCGCCGCCACCCCATGCCTCGAGCGTAAGTCCGCCCCAGAATTTGAAACGCCCATCGACTTTGAACGCCTGACGACCATAGATCGGCAGGAATCGGATGCACTTTTCACGCATCCAGTGCATCGTTTCGCGAGACGAGCGTACGAGCCGCTCGCAAAGGGCGGGATCGGTGCGGTAACGGGGAACACGGAACATGTCGTCAAAGAACTGTTCCTCGGTATAGGTTCCAAAATCGGTGATCGCGATCTGCTCTTCGGACAGGTCGGGACAAAGCGCGCGAATATCGTCGACGCCATCATAAGCAAAGCGGATGGCGCCAGCCGTGTAGCGCGAGTTACCGCCATTTTCAGCTTCGGGCGCGCATTCCAGCATCAGAACGCTCGCGTCCTTTTCCCGCGCGGCATGTGCGGCACAAAACGCGGCGTTGCCCGCGCCGATGACAATAGTATCCCAGGTGCTCATGGTCAGGCCTCTTTCTGCGGTGCTTTGAACAGATCCTTGCGCAGCGTCATAAGCGCTCCGGGATCGATTTTGGCTTGAATAACTGTGGTTTTGCCCGATTCGATGGCCTCTTGCAGGGCCGGGCCCATTCCGCCGGGGCCGTCGACCCAGATGCCTTTGCCGCCGCAAAGTTCGGCGAATTTGTCATAGCGCGGGCTTTGAATTTCGGCACCTAGCAAGCGGCCGCCGTAAAATTCCTGCTGATAAGCTTTTTCCGCACCCCAGGCCTCGTTATCCAGAACCACGATGGTGATCGGAAGATTGTGCGAAATGGCGGTCTGGATTTCGATCATCGTATAGCCAACCGCGCCATCACCCATGATCGCCACGACAGGGCGATCCGACGTCGCAGCCTTGGCGCCGATTGCGGCGGCGAGGCCAAAGCCGACGAGGCCAAAATCAAGCGGCGTGATCAGCGACATTGGTGCGTAATGGGCCAAGCGATCAGCACCCTGAAGGCACGTATTGCCGGTATCGAGCGTCACAATCGCATCTTCAGGCAAGGCCTCACGCAGCTCGCCCAAAGCGCGGCGGGGGTGCATGGGAAGGGTTTCGATGGCCGCCTCTTCAGCACGTTCGGCGCGTAGGCTTTCCATATCTGCGACAAAGCTCTCACGCCATGCATCGCAAGCAGGTTTCGCGGCCAGCTCGGTCAAGGCCTCGGCTGTCAGCCTTGCATCACCTTGCGCGGCGATCTCTGCCGGGAAATACCGACCAACGGCTGAGCCTTCGACATCGACATGGGCGATGCGGGTTTCAGCGCCAACGTAATCGTTGGAATGGAAGGTCGAATTGAAACCAAGCCGCGCACCCAGAACCACCATCACATCCGCATGTTTGATCAGGCGAGAGGCCACGCGGTTGCCGCGTGGACCGGCTTGTCCAGCAAACCAGGGGTGACCGTGGCGCATCACATCGGCATGGCCGGTTGAGGCCACAATCGGCACTTCCAACGTCTCGGCCAGCGCCGTCAACGCGTCGTGCCCCTGACCCCATTTAAAGCCACCTCCGGCAAAAATGACGGGCCGTTCGGCGCCCGCCAGCAGCTCGGAAATCGCCGCAATATCGGCCGGTGCTGCAGGGCCAGGGCGTGCGATCTGAAGCGGCTTCGGTTCAATTGCGGGCACGTTTTCGGCAAAGAGGTCGCGTGGCACATGCAGCACGACCGGCCCACGACGACCGGTATTGGCCAACCGGATCGCATCCTCCAGCATTGGGGCCAACCGAGAAGGATCTGTGACCATCACCGAGCGTTTGCTGATTGGCGCGAACAGGGCGACCTGATCGACCTCCTGAAACGTGTCCTTGCATTGATCGGCACGGGTGATCGCTCCGGCGATGACAACCATGGGCGAATAGGCCAGATGTGCCTCTGCCACGGCGGTCACGATATTCACGACACCGGGCCCGGCCTGTGCACCCAGCACCACACCCGGCTTGCCGGTCATCCGGGCCCAGGCATCGGCCATATGGCCCGCCGCGCGTTCATCCCGCGCGCCGACATAGGCGATCTCGCCACCCTGATACATGGCGTCATAGAGTTCCAACATCGACCCGCCCAGAAGGCCAAAAACGGTATCAATGCCATTGGCCCTCAAAACGCGATATACGGCATCGCCGCCATTGATCGTAGTCATAGATTAGTCCTCGGATCGGGGCCGCAGGTTCTGCGGGTCAAAAATTGCTTCGGGGTGGATATAGACGGGAATGTCGCGGTTCAGGATCTGAACGCTAAGCCCGTCGCGCGGGGTGCCTTTCTTCACAAACAGCCAGCCAAGCGACTTGCCGACTGTGTAGCCAAAGCCGCCAGAGGTCGTCAGACCGACGATATCGCCATTGTGTAGAACCGGCTCGCCGCCATGAATGTCGATATCGCCCGCGTGAAGTTCAGCATAGAACAATTCCCATTCGGGATCGCGGGCCAGCAATGCATCCATGCCAATAAAATCGCGATCTTTGGTCACGACGAACCGCTCCAGCCCAACGTCATAGGGCCCAATATCGGTGGTCATCTCGCCACTGGCGCGATAGGCCTTCTCCATCCGCATGCCGTTGAAGGCGTAAGAACCAAGATCACGCAGCCCGTGCTTCTCACCCGTCTCAAAGAGGGCGTCGTAAATCCTGGCGATGCGATCAAGGGGCGCGTGCAGCTCCCAGCCCAATTCACCCACAAAGGACACGCGCAGCGCATAGCAGGGGATGCCCGCGACCGAGATTTCCTGCCCTGACAGCCAAGGGAAGGTCGCATTTGAAAGATCGGCATCGGTCAACTCAGCCAGAATACGACGCGACGCCGGGCCAGACATCGCCAGCATCCCCCAATCCGCACTGCGATTGACCATCTGCACATCTTCACCCTCGCGAATTTGGCTCTTGATCCAGTCGAAATCCGGGTTGGCACGGGCAATGGGTGAGCCGGTGAAATAGCGGTCCTCTGTGATGCGCCAGATGGTGATTTCGGTTTCGAACCGGCCTTTTGGCGTCAGCAGATGATTTAGGCTCATGCGCCCATCTTTGCGCGGAATACGGTTGGCCGACAGACGGTCCAACAGCTTGCCAGCATCTTTGCCGGTGATCTCAAATTGCGCAAAGGCGCAGAGGTCGATCACACCAGCGGCCTCGCGTGTCGCCTTGGCCTCATCCAGTGCATGTGCGTGCCAGGGTTGATGACCCCAGCCGATCTGCTCAACCTCACCAACCTCGCCGAAATAGCGCGGACGTTCCCAGCCCGCGACCTCGCCAAACACCGCGCCTTTGGCGGCGAGACGATCATAAAGCGGATGCCGGTTAAGCGGACGCAGCGCGTTGAACTGTTTACCAGGGCACGGCGTGTCATGGCGGCGCATGAACTCGTCCTTGGTGCGTTCGACAATGAAGTGATCCGTGGTGAAATCGCCATAGCGACGCGGGTCCATACCGCGCGTGTTGATCGCGGTTTCGCCATGCACCATCCAGTCAGCAAGCACCTTACCGGCACCGCCACCCCAAGCCAGACCGATCGATGAGCCGCAGGACAGCCAGACATTCGGTGCACCAGACGGGCCAACCAGCATGCCGCCGTCGGGTGTATGGGTGATTGCTCCGCGCACAACACGCTTGATGCCGAGCTCAGCGAGAATTGGCATTTTGTCGAAAGCAACCATCAGGAAATCGCCGATGGAGTCGTAATCGGCCTCAAACAGTTCGTTCTCTGCGGCCCAAGGCGCGCCATCCGGCATTTCCCAGACCGTCGGGCAGACATGACCTTCGTAAATGCCAATGAGGCCCGATTTCTGTTCCTGACGGATATAACCGCCATAGGAATTGTCACGCATCACCGGCAGTTCGGGTCGACCTTCGAATTCTGGAACTGTGTCGGTGACCAGGTAATGGTGCAGGCAGCTGACAGAGGGGATCTTCAAACCAAACCATTCGCCAACCTGATTGGCATAGGATCCGGCGGCAATCACGATATGTTCGGCCAGCACATCGCCCTTTTCGGTTCTAAGCAGCCACATATCACCCTTACGACTGGCCCCCAGCACCTGATTGTGGCGCTCGATCTTGGCCCCGCGTGCACGGGTCGCCGCCGCCAGCGCCATCGTCACGCTGGAGGGGTCAATATGCCCGTCCTCATAGGTGCGCACGGCGGCCTTGACGTTGTCGACCTTGTAAAATGGGTTGACCTCAGAGACCTCCTCCGGCCCGACCAAATCCATCGGCAGGTACAACAATCGGCCGACGCCCATGATCGACTTCATCCAATCGACTTCATCATCCGTGGTCGCAATGCGGAATCCGCCAACCTCGTGCCAGCCGATGCTCTGCCCGGTTTCCCGCTCGACGCTCTTGTAGGTTTCGATCGAGGTTTTGTTGATCCACCCCATAACGCGTGACCCCACCGCATGTGCGATTTGACCAGCAGCATGCCAGGTCGATCCGCTGGTCAATTCGGCCTTTTCAAACAGGATCGTGTCGGTCCAGCCGGCCTCGGCCAGTTGGTATTGGGCGGCGACCCCCATGATGCCACCGCCAATAATGGCGACGCGGGTGGTGCGGAGCGTGTCTGACATCAGAACGCCTCCTTAGCGGACTTGAGAGAACATTTTGCGGTGAAGCGCGTGCAGGCGATTTCAACTTCGAAACCTGGCACGACATCTTGCTGTGCGAGCTGATCCAGCGGCGCATCAATCATGGCGAGCGCGACAGAGCGGTCAAAGCGATAGCTCCAGGCGGCTGAGGTGATCTGCCCCACAACTTTGCCGCTAAAGTAGATCGGCTCATCATGGATGGGCAGCGCATCTGGATCATCAAACAGCAATGATACGATCTGGCGCTTAGGCTGATCGGCTGCGGCCAACGCCTCTTCGCCGACAAACCCGGTCCCAAAGGCGCAGAACGCCCCCAGCCCGGCCTCTTGCGGAGAGGTTCCGGGCGTCAATTCATGGCCAATGGCGCGGAACCCGCTTTCGATCCGTAAAGACCCACTGGCGTAGAGCCCGACATGGGTTGCGCCCGCTGCGACAAGCGCTTCATGCGCGGCCATCGCCATGTCGGAGGGGATGTAGAGCTCGTAGCCCTCTTCGCCGGTAAAGCTCAGCCGCCCGGCCCAGCCGCGGGCCAGACCGACCTCGACCGGTGCAAAGCCAAAGCGCTTCAGATCAGGCAACGGCGCATTGCTTGTGGCTTGCAGCACGTCGCGCGCTTTGGCCCCTGCAAGGCCGATCACAGCATAGCCGCTGGTGACATCCGTGACCTCGACGCGGAAATCGCCTTTGGTCTCGCGCATGCGCTTCATGTCGCGCACGACTTCGCCTGCCCCAACAATCATCAGATAGGTCTCTGGCCCATGGCGCTGCACGGTCAGGTCGCTTTCAACGCCGCCGCGTGTATTGAGGATCTGGGTATAGGCAATCCGGCCCTCTTTGATGTCCATCTCAGCCGCACAAAGGCGGTTGAGAAAGGCGCAGGCGTCGGGCCCTTGCACCTTGATCTTGCCAAAGGCCGATTGATCCAGAATGGCCGCGCCAAAGCGGCAGGCCTCCACTTCCTTGGCCACGTGTTCGCGCCATTTCGGTACATCAAAGGTGAGCGGCAGATGCGCCGCCTCTCCTCCGAAATGGACAGCGCGTTCCCAGCCACCGCGCCCCTCGAACCGGGCACCCGCCGCGACCAGGCCGGTATGAATGGGGGAGCGACGCTGCCCCCGCGCCGTGTCCATCGAGCGGCCCGGATAGGGGTTGTCATAGTGGCGGCCCAGCACTTCGGGGATCCGTGCCTCCAGCGCACCAAGCACGTTCATTTCAGGGCTGAAGCGGCGGATATCCGCTTCGTTCAGCTCCATTGTGGGCTCGCCTGCAATGATCCATTCGGCCATCGCCTTGCCCGCGCCGCCCGCAAGCGCGATGCCCGTGGAGTTCATGCCACCCAGCAGAAACAGACCCGGCACCTCAGGGCTTTCACCCATCATGAACTGGCTGTCGAGCGTGAAGCTCTCCGGCCCGTTCAACAGCATCCGCACCTCGGCTGTTTCCAACGCGGGAATGCGACGCAACGCATTCTCCATCATCGGCATGAAGTGATCCCAATCCTCGTCCAGCAGATCAAAGGAGAAATCGGCTGGCAGATCTTTGGTGGAAATGCCCTTGGCATGCGGCTCAAACGACCCCACCAACAGCCCTTCGACATCATCGCGGGCATAAAGATAGGCATCCTGATCATTCAACGTTGGCAGATGCGCGCCTTTGCCAAGCGCCTGCACCTCGGCCAGCGGCTTGGTCAGGATGTAAAAATGCTCGCAGGCATAAAGCGGCATATGCGCGCCTGCCATCTCGGCCACTTCCCGCGACCACAGGCCCGAGGCGATCACCACCTCGTCAGTTTCGATCACGTGTTCGCCGATCTCGACGCCTGAAATGCGACCATTCTTCTTCTGCAATCCCGTCACGCGGGTGTCTTCGAAGATTTTCACGCCCCGCGCCCTGGCCCCTTTGGACAGGGCCAGCGCCACGTCTGACGGGTTCACCCGCCCATCCGCTGGCGACCACACGGCACCTATGACATCGTCGACCTCAATCAGAGGCCAAAGCTCTTTTGCACGTGCGGCATCGACGACCTCGGCCTCCAGACCAAAGGCGCGCCCAAGCGAGACCTGACGTTTTATGTTGGTCAGGCGGTCCTCATTTGTGGCCAGGGTCAACGACCCTGTCTGCGTCCAGCCCGTGGCCTGACCGGTTTCAACCTCCAGCTCGCCATAGAGATCGATGGAGTAGTTGATCAGCTTGGTCAGCGTCGCTGACGGGCGCAACCGCCGCACAAGACCGGCAGCGTGCCAGGTGGTGCCAGAGGTCAGTTTCGAGCGTTCCAGCACCACGATGTCTTTGCGCCCTTCGCGGGCCAGATGATACGCGATGGAGCAGCCGATGACGCCACCACCGATGATGACCGTACGTGCAGATGATGGGAGGGTCATTGCAGGACTCCGTCACGGACCATGTCCAAAAGGGTATCGCTAAAAGCCGTCAGGGCTTCATCTATCAGGTCCGGGGTATGAGCGGCTGAGGTCAGGCCCGAGGTGTAGGCCATCATATCCACCCCGCGCCACAGCATCCCATCACGATAGGCTTTGACAATTGGTTTGGGCAGCCCGCGGATTTCTTTCGGGCCAAGACCCTCAAGGCTGCGTTGGCCAAAAAAGACGTGGAAAATGGAACTATCGCCGTAAGCGATGCCCGTTACGCCCTGTTCATCCATCGCGGCATTCATGCCGTCGCGCATCCGGGTCGCCATTTTATCTGCCTGCGCCTGCGCATCACCGCTGGCCAGCAGCGGCATCGCCGCAACTGCAGCGGCCGCGACCAGGGGCGATCCGTTGAACGTCCCCTTATGGCTCACCGCCGGGCCAATGCCGTCGCGAACAGTGGCGTTGTTCATAAGCTCCATAATCTCGGAGCGACCGCAAATGGCGCCACCGGGTAGACCTCCGGTCACGATTTTCGCCAAAGTGGTAAGATCGGGCACAATGTTGTCGCGGGCTTGCCGCCCGCCGGGAGACCATCGAAATCCGGTGATGATTTCGTCAAAGATCAGCACCACGCCCGCAGCCCTTGCAACATCATGCAATGCACGCAGGGTATCGGTTGCCAAGGGCACACATCCATAATTCGCCCCAGAGGCCTCGATGATAACGGTTCCGATGCGCGTGTCCTGCAATGCGCTTTCCACGGCCTGAGTATTGGCGGCGCAGACATGGATTAGTTCGTTGATCACCTGCGGAATGCCCAATGAGGTTGCTTGATCGCTGCCGGGTTTGGCACCTTTCAGGGCGTGATCGTGCCAGCCATGATAATGCCCCTCAACGCGCAGCACATGGTCCTTGCCAGAATGGGCGCGCCCCAATCGCAAGGCCAGCATGGTGGCTTCGGACCCCGATGCGGTGAACCGGGTGCGGTCTGCACAGGGGAATAGATTGTTGACCCACTCCGCCCATTCAATCTCCGCCTTGTGGCAATCGGCACTAAAGATCGAACGCGCGGCTTGTTTCTGAATCGCCTCCACAATGGCGGGGTGGCAATGTCCCAGCACCTGGCTGGCGCTGCCCATCTTGAAATCAATGTAGCGGCGCCCGTCCACATCCCATTTCTGCGCGCCTTGCGCGCGTTCGATGAAAACAGGGTGCGGGTCGCGGTAGCGCAGCTCATGACTGACACCCCCCGGCAAAGCTGCCCGTGCTTGGATACTGAGGCTCTGATTGGTCATTCCGGCCGTCCGGTTTGGGTGCGTGTCAGGCGAATGTCGAATTTGTCCCGCAGCATCCGGTCCAAATCGTCGGGCACATGGGTCGGAAAATAGCTGTTCAGGATCTCGCGGGCTTTGTCCCGCGCTACATCGCCAATCCGCTGCGCCCCGTCTTCCTCCCAGTCGCGCGGTGCACGACGATCGCCGATCTCGGGATAGAAATAGTCAGATTTCATTCGGCTAAACGTGTGCTGTTCGCCCAGGTAATGCCCCTCGCCACGACATACTTCTGCAATGACATCAGCGGCGATATTTTCAGGCGTCGCCTCGATGCCACGAATGGTCCGCAGGATGTTTCCCAACAAGTCGTTATCCGTGACATACGCGGCATGGCTTACGCCGAGCAGACTGGACATCATCCCTGCGGCTTGGGTCACGATGTTCGACCCGGCATGGGCCGCCATGGTGACCGCCAGAGTTTTTTCGGCCCCGTATTGCGCATCAAGGCGCTTGGCGTCGGTAATCCCGGCGATCGAACTGGTCGGCAGGTCCCAGTAGCGCCCCATCTGAGCCGCACCCGCCATCAAAATGGCTTGCTCACCACCCCCACCACTCATCGAGCCGGTGCGCAGGTCTGCCACCAAAGGTTTTGGCGCAAAGATCGCTTTGACCTCGGGATCAACCAGACGGGCGAAAACCAAACCCGCCAAAGTCTCGGCCACCGCTTGCACCAGCGAACCTGCAATTGTCGCAGGGCTCGTGGCACCGGCCTGACCGGCGCTGATCAATTGCACGGGGAACCCGGCCTGGATCGCCAATTCCAGCACGTCGCAGGCTTCTTCGGCAAACCGCATGGGTGGAACGACATGGCACACCATAACCGTCAGGAAAGGCCGGGCGCGAAACGCAGCTTCGCCGCCGGCAATGGCATAGCAAAGCTGCGCAATCTCAGCGACGTTTTGCGGCTCGGTGATCGAGATCGAAACGTGTTTGGATGTGCCGGCAAGACAGGCATAGGCTGTGTTCAGATCCATCAGCGCATTGTCTTCGATATCGCGTGCCACGACCGAGCGGCTAAAGTGATGGATGTTATCCATCTGATCCACGATCCGCGCCGCATCGTAGAGGTCTTGCAATGTCGAATCCCGATACTTGTGCGTATCCAGATCAAACACGCCTGGTGCCGCGCCGCCCGTGGACATATGCACCCGGGCCGCTTCTATCTTCAGGTCGTTTGCAGGGCGCTGACCACATAGGGTAAAGCCCCGCCGCGCTTCGTCTATCGCCCAATTCACCAATTTGCGCGGGAACAGCAGCCGACCGTCATCCGTCATGGATCCGCCAGCGGCAGTGACTTTCGCAATCATTGAGGGGATCGCCTGGCTCAGGCCCAGCTGATCAAGAAGCTTCAGCGCCGCTTCTTCGACCATTGTCTCTTCACCAGCTGAGAGTGGTTTCAGACGCCCGCCGACCACACCCGGCCAGACCGGTGGCTGCAGGTCGGGTTCCGAGACTTGCTTCAAGCGATCCTTGCGACCGCGCCGACGGTTTGTTTTGGTCATCGATTCATGAGCTCAGGTTTGTACTCCTCTATCTTGCACAGGAATTTACCGAGTTTACAAAAGCAACGTTCTCAGCAATGAATGAGAAAAACTCATCATTTGGATTGTTGTGACAGCCTCTCTTACAGCCCTACGTGCCTTTGACGCTGCTGCCCGGAACGGCAGTTTTCGGGCGGCCGCGGCGGACCTTACAGTGACCCCAACGGCGGTCAGCCATCATATTCGCGGATTGGAAGATCAGCTTGGCGTCAAACTTTTCAGGCGCGAAGGTCGTGATGTCGCCCTGACCGAGGATGGTAGGCGCCTGGCCCATGCGACCAATCAGGCCTTTGGTTTGCTGGACAATGCGGTTCGATCCTTGCGACGAAGCGCACGCAAAGCAGTGCGTGTTTCGGCGGGGCCGATTCTTACGGCACGCTGGCTCATGCCGCGGATCAGTGATTTTTGGGAAACCCATCGCGAGATCGAACTGGAAGTGGTGCCAGCCCGTCATCCCGGCGCTCCCGACCGTGAAAACGTCGATGTCATCATCAGCTGGGACCGCATTGCCGACATGGCAAGTGATGCGGTCAAACTCATCGAGCTAAGCCCCGTCGCCATTGCCTCGCAAGATTTTATCGCAAAGCAAGGACCCATCGAACGCCCGGAAGATCTGTTGAGCCTCCCCAAGTTACACCAAAGAAATCACTGGGGTTGGTTGGACTGGTTTGAGGCAATGGGCGTTGCAACACCCGATATGCTGCACGGTCCGATCTTCGAGGACGCAAACGCGCTGTTGCGCGGCGCTGCTGAATCGTTGGGTGTCATCATTGGCTGGCTTCCGTTGATAGACCAAGATCTGGCAGAAAACAGAGTGGTTCGGATTTTCGACGAGCGTATTACCCCGACCCATGGCTATTTTGTTGACGTCCAGCACACAGGCCGGGCGCGCTCCGAAGTGAGAGAGGTTGAGGAGTGGCTTATCGCACAATCATGATTGGGAACTGCACTAATTGCCGTGCGAGAGGCCGGAGTGAGATCGCGAAACAGCTGAGCGGCAAGATGAAATGTGCGCTTCGCAGCGATTTTCAATGACCGCACTGCAATCTATGGGTGCAGCTTGGCCATGCGCGGCCTGTCCTAGAACGCGATCTTAGAAAGCGGATTGGCGACACGGTCAACGAGGCCACGAGAGTCTGTTCGCCGCCTCAATCAGATGCAATTGCATAAAGCAAAAATGGCTGCGTCTTGATGGTTTGGTTGAATTGCAATGAAAGCGCGGCATCGGATTGGGTCAAATCCCGCCTTTGAACGGCTGCTTTTGCTATGCATGCGGCAGCGCAGCAGAAACTATGCCGCAACTGCAAGTCAATGCTGTGTCAGCGAAGGCGAAGAATCCAAGGACGGTTTTGTCCGCATCTTACCAGTTCGCGCCCGCTGCAGCGAACGGCGGTGCTGTTCCCGAACTGGCCCTTCGTGACAAGCGCGGCGAATACCGGGTCGGAGCCCTTGTTGCTCGTTTTCTGACGCCGGATCCGTACTTACCTTACGGACACCTACGCAGCTTCAGAAAGTGCGAGCAGTTATTCTACCGGTGCCATTGTTGGAAATACCCATTCACCTGTTTGGACTTCCTTTTTCGGTTGATAGAGCCGAACAATGTAATTCCAACCCACTGTGATCGGGATGCAATTTGGCCTGCCATCGTCGCATCCACCGGCGTTAACAGTGACCGAGCCATCGTCATTTCTTACAGCGGTCACGCTGTTGAACGAATATGAGTTAAGTTCGTTTGGCTCCATATAACCGTCTGCGTTGTAAATCGTAATGGATGCAAATCCATCCACAGGAACCTCTTCGGTTAGTGTGATGCTATGCGGTGTCGTTCCATCATTCATCGCAGGCACCACGTTTTGATAAACCGCCGCTTCTACGGGATTTCCACCCCAACCGTATGCAGTGCCAAGAAGGTGGTCGATTGGGTTAAGTTTTTCTTTGTCACCAAAGAACCCCTTTATGTCAGACTTTGTTGCGGCCAGCACGTTTACTGCAACGCGCAAGTCGACAAGCTGCTCCTCGTTCCACTCAGGTATTTCAAATTTTCCGCTGTCTTCCTGCTTCACAATAATTTGGTCCTGCAGTGCATTTGCTTCAGCGATATCATCAGGGCTGTTGGCATCAACGAATGTGCGAAGGATGACGAAGACATATCGAGAACCGATATCTTCTTGGGTCAGAGTAAACTCGCCGGAGTCGTGCTCTACAGGTTCCATCGAATGGTCCTGATTGATGATGAGCATAGATTGGAAACGTCCATTTGCCTCCGGTTTTACAATCGTCACCGGTTTCGTAAGATCGAAAACACCAGCAGAGTAAAGTGTATCCCGGTTCATGCGAATAACGTCCTGCGCATCCATCGGAGTTGGTTGGCGAATATGATAAAATTGTCCGAAGGCGCCTTGATCAACATACCTCTGCATCGTCATATCTGTTTCAGCGCGCACAAATGTGTCGACGGTAACAGGCTCATCTGCTAGCGCAGCGCCTGAAAGTAAAATCGTTGAAATTAGTGTCTTTGGTAGTGTGACAATCATGTTGCGCATCTTAATTCACCTATTTTTGTATGCTGGAACTACATCACATGGCCGTCAGATTGCCAAATACTATCGAAGTTACAATGATCAGTTACTCTTCCGTTTGGCACGGTAATGCGGCACAGTTTTTTTGTCAGGATGACATCTGCTTTTTCAAATAATTGGGGGCAGCTTTGTCCCGCGTTGTGTAAGTTCGAGTGTCTTCAGATTTTGCACGCGCGGCGAATGGCGACAATGCGGGCTGCGAGCGCGGCATCTCGGTTGGCTATTGGATGTCTGGTAAGGGCCGCGGGTGCCAGCCCTAGTCGAGGATTCTAAGTTGGCTTTCCGACAACCAATCGTTGGTTATCTTTAAGCGAGTTCAGAGTATCTGCGACCGATTGATTCAGCCGGACAATGCGTCTTCAATCACGACAGATGGGAATACTTTTCGGGAAAAAACACCTCCAACCCGGCCTTTCTCCATCCTTCCAGCATCAACAGGGGCATTTTCCCGGCGACACACCAGACTTCGGCCTCGGTGAAAATCCTCGTTGCAAAGTCGGGATACA
Organism: Ruegeria hyattellae; assembly: GCF_041537925.1. NCBI lineage: Bacteria > Pseudomonadati > Pseudomonadota > Alphaproteobacteria > Rhodobacterales > Roseobacteraceae > Ruegeria > Ruegeria hyattellae. Next base: position 15,780 of record NZ_JBGOSH010000031.1, read on the forward strand.
GAGCTTTGATGGTCTCGACCTCGGCGCGGGTCAACTCCATGTCTCCGGCGAGTGCGCTATAGGCAACCATGTAGGCATGATACCAGAAATACCCTTCCATCGGCGTTTTCTTTTGTTCGGCGATGGCGGCTCTCGGGTCTCCGCTGACGAAGTAGTCACAAGCGCGTGTGAGGCGGAACCAACCGGGATGGACTGGGCTGAGTTCGACGGCGCGATCGGCCAATGGAACCGCTCGTTCGAAGTCGCTGATCAGGCAGTAACAGAACGCGATTTCCGCCAGATTATGCGCGTGACCCGGATTGAGTGATACACATTTCTCAGCGGCAACGTGGAAGTCGTCCAGTTCTTTTCGATGGAATCGCGCCAGCGCGCGGGCAAGGTAGGCAAAGCTGTTTTCACGATCAAACGACACGCTTTTTTCGGCATAAGTAAGCGCGTGATCAAGCAGATCCGGTTTGGGTTCGGCATGAAAGGGCAGTCGGTATTCATCCACATATAAAATCGCCAACGCGGCCCAGGCATCAGAAGACCCGCGGTCTTCAGCGGTCGCTGCCTCAAGGCCCGCCTTAACGTCGGCGTGGAGCTTCCGATCTCTTGTCTCGTAGTAGTCGTAGAAGCGCGCTATCTGTAGGTAGGTATCCCATTTGGTGAACTGAGCACCGCGATTATGGCGGGTGATGAATTTGCCGATCGGCCCGTATCGGTCAGCGATCCGCCCGGCGACAAGCAGCGCGATCTGATCCTGTATCTCATAAAGGCTATCCGGGCTGGCCTCGCGTTCGAACTGCTCTGCAAGAACGCTCAGACCGGTCACTGCGTCAAGTAGCTGCACCTTCACCCGTGTAATGGCCCCTGTCAGCCGCACGCTGCCTTCCATCACAAAATCTGCGCCAAGCCGTTGGCTCAGATCGGTGACGCCCGCGCCGTCATTTATGAGCTTAGTCGTCGTCAAGCGCGAGAAGACAAACAGATCGCGGAAACGGGCGAGGTTGGAGATTGTCTCTTCGGTGAGGCCTTTGGCAAAAACCACCTCGTCGTTGCTTTGCGCAAAGCTCTCGAAGGGAAGCACGGCGATGGAGGGCCTGTCTCTGGCATCTGGGAGGTCAAACCTTGTCCGGGCCGTATCCTTTGCGGCGTCGGGGACCAAATGATCCTTGCCCGGGTCATCAAGCTCCTCAACATCCGCGATAAAGCGCAATCCCTGACCATGGACCGTCCGTATCACGCTTTGCAACTTGCCAGTGTCACCAAGCGCAAGCCGAGCTGATCGGATCCGGCTGCTGACAGCTCCCTCTGAGACAATGCGTCCGCCCCAGACGACATCCATCATCTCGGATTTCGAAACCATCCGATGGCGATTTGCGATCAGCAGCCTGATGATCGCAAAGACCTGCGGTTCGAGTGCAATCAACTTGCCGTCTTCGCGTAGCTCAAACGTCTCTGGGTCAAGCAGGAACCTGCCAAATCTGTATTTCATTATGTCCTTATAACAAATTCTAGGAAATCTATGGAATTTCTATAGGTGCCCTTCAAGCGACAGATCGCACGCATGTCTAGGTGTTTCATTGCTCGGCCCAAAAACGATGCGCCGGGTCTAGGTGAAAAGGAAATAGATATGAGTGCAAAATACCGTGACCGTTTGCCCCAACTTCTCGGCAAACAATGTCTGAGCGATGGGGGGCTGGAGACCCATCTCATTTTCAATGAAGGCTATGATCTGCCCATGTTCGCGGCGTTTACGCTGTTGCAAGAGGAGGCAGGACGCCAGGCATTGGATCGCTACATGCGCCGGTTTGCCAAAATTGCCTTGCGTGATGGCCGGGGGCTTATTCTTGATACCCCGACCTGGCGCGCCAGTGCGCGGTGGGCCAAAGATATTGAGATTTCGGTCGATACCCTTGCCAGGCTGCATTGTGAGGCCGTGGAACGGCTGCATGACCTGCGTACGGAACTGGAAACACCAGCGTCTCCGTTTGTAGTCAATGGGGTGATCGGGCCCCAGGATGATGGCTACAACCCGCAGACCTTCATGAACCGCAACGTGGCGCAGATCTATCACGGGCAACAGGTTGATTGGTTCGCGGCGCTGGATGTCGACATGGTATCGGCAATCACGATGACCTATGCGGACGAGGCGATCGGCATCACCAATGCCTGCGCTGATGTGCAGATTCCGGTTGTCATCTCGTTTACGGTTGAGACGGACGGGCGCTTGCCATCAGGGCAGAGACTGGGTGAGGCGATTGAGCAAGTCGACGCGGAAGCCGTTCTTGCCCCAGCCTATTACATGATCAACTGCGCGCATCCCGATCACTTTGCAGATGTACTGACGGGCAATCCTGCGTGGCTGTCACGTGTCATGGGCATCCGGGCCAACGCATCGCGGATGAGTCACGAAGAGCTGGATGCGGCAGAAGAGTTGGACGAGGGAAACCCGCAGGAATTGGGTGGCCACTATCGCCAATTGGCCGGGATTCTCCCAAATCTGACGGTCATGGGTGGCTGCTGTGGCACCGACCACCGCCACATCGACGAGATCAGCAAGGCATGCCTGCACGCCGACGCCACAGCCGCCTAACCGACGCGCCTGCATCGGCTTGGATGGCCGGTGCTCTGACACGTGAGTATTGTACGATTTAAGGAATGGTAAAATGAAAAAATTGAAAATGGGATCCAAGGGGCCCGACGTCAAAACCCTGCAAACCACTCTGAATAAGACGCCTCCCAAGGCAAAGCTGAAGATCGATGGGATTTTCGGGGTCAAGACCGAAGCTGCGGTCAAGGCGTTTCAAAAGGCCAAGCGGCTCAAGCAGGATGGCATCGCGGGCGAAAAGACGCTCGGTGCACTCGGGCTGCATAAAAACAAAAGCCAAGAGGTTGACTGGCCCTGGCCAGAAATGGATAAATCGATCCGCAGCAACCACAAGGTTTATGCAACACATCGCCGGATCGTCTCCGCTGCGTTGAAGCTTGCAGGAAAGACGAAAACAGCCGAAATGGCAGCGCTGCAAAAGAAGATGCAGGCGGCTCTGAAAGAGCTCAACCATACCTTTTTGGCGCAGGACAAGCCCGCCAGAGCTGTTGTCGTTCTGGAACGCGCATTCCAGAAGGCCAAGCGCGGCAATCCGTCGGCCTGTGCCGGAGTCGTGAAAAAAGCAAAGAAACTTTCCGAGACCTCGGCCAATGCAGCCATCACATTGCTCAGTGCAGAGGAAACGGTCGAGGCGCTTGCCGTCGAGATCAAGCAGGCGGCTTCGAATGCGCCGGAGCGGCGACCGGTTGAAAAGACCAGAAAACGGATCACCCGATACAAATCGCTTGGCGTGGCTGACAAAAAAAGCATGGATAAAAGCCTTGAGCTGTGCCGCCGTCATTCGAGCCCCGGCGTGGATGCGGTGCGCGACAAGTATTTGGAGATGATTGAAACAGCCAACGCATACGGCAATTCCTCTGTCGACCAGATCATGCGTCATTTGGTGGATCTGGAAGTGCTTGAGATCAAATACAACAACGCGATCAAGAGTGCGCCCGCCAGAGAATTGAGTCGTGCGCTGGAGAAGATCAAGTTCGACGAGAAGACGATAGAAGGTCTGGAAAAGTCCCGCCTGATCCGATTGAAGAAAAAAGCGGCGCTCGACAAGGAACTTGTCAAGCAGATCAAGGCTTCGGTATTCGCTTAAACTGCAGTCCTGCCCCCAAAGCGGGTGTGGGGCTGGTTCATAACCCAGTGTAGAGGCCCTTATGGCCACAATGTATTTTCGGAATTAGGAGAAAGATGATGATGAGAAGAGGCCTTTTGTCGGCGCTTGTGCTTGCAGGAAGCGCATTACTGGTGCCACAGATCCTTGCGGCTGATGGGTCGATTGCCGGAACCTATTCGGTCCAGGGGCGCAATGTCGAAGGCCAGATATATGACGGCGTGGCGACTGTCGCGCAGGACGGCTCATTCGTGAATTTCGAATGGAGGATCGGTACCCAAGTCATTAACGGCGCCGGATCAATTGATGGCAGGGTCGTGACTGTCGACTGGGGGTCTGAATTCCCCGTTGTCTATGTGGTGATGGCCAATGGCTCGTTGCATGGAACATGGGCCGACGGCCTGGCACTTGACAGGCTGACGCCTCAGTAGTCGGGAGCTGCGGTTTAGGTCGGCTTTGTGCCGATGATGCAGTACATGCTTACCTATCGCGTCGTTGCTGCGTTGCCGCTGGGACCGTCTATCAGCCTAAAGTGTTGCATGCCGTTCCATCGAAGCAATAGTGTAGCCAACAATGAGAAGTCTCACTGGCCAAGACAACGATTTCCTCAAGATTGTACTGCCAGCGGCAGCTGCTGGAAAAGTGGATGCGGTCAAGAGCTACCTGGAAACCAAACCGTCATATTTGCACAGGATTGGCCCGCACGGGCGCACGATGTTGTGGGAAGCGGCGCGTGGCGGCAAGTTCGCGATGGTTAAGCTGTTGGTGGAATTGGGTGCCGACATTGAGGGGCGCGGTTGCTACAACAATGAGACACTGGTTGAGCTGTCACCTTGGTGTATTGCCACGTTTCGAGGCAGATCAAAGGTCGCTGAATTGCTCCGTCAATATGGTTCAGAATACCGGTTGGAGTCTTACTGCTTCTTGGGTGATCTGGACAGAGTTCGCGACCTAATTTCAAAGACGCTAATCAATAAGGTTATCTGCGAAGAACCGGGCAGGGACCGTTTGTCGGCGCTGCACTATGCCGTGGCAGGCCGACAACTGGACGTCGCGAAGTTTCTGATCAGCGAAGGCGCTGATGCGGTGACCGATGGTGAGCGCATGGGGAGTTGGGCAGTTGGCCATGAACATTCTGACATGCTTCGACTTCTGCTGGACAACGGTGCGACATTGCGTCCTGGAGACGCAAACGAAGCGTGTTTGTCTGGGCGTTGGGCTTCCGTCTTGAGTGGCTACGGATACCAACTCGACATCAACGCTCCAGATCGGTTGGGATTTCCGCCGCTCATCGAGGCTTGCCGTGGAAATCACAACGCGACGGAGAACATCGAAGAAATCCAACGCTTGCTCAGACGGGGCGCTGACGTGGCAGTTCGAGATCACAAGGGAAAGACAGCCCTGCATCGCGCAGCGCAAGCAAACTTCACCATCGCGATACAAGCACTGTTTGATGCCGGTGCTGATCTGGACGCGACTGACACCAAAGGGGAGACACCGCTCTATGATGCGATTAGGGCCGGGCGTGAGGAGTCAGCTGCACTGTTGATCGAGCTGGGTGCCGATACCGCAGCTCGAAACAATCTTGGCCAGTCCGTTTCGCTTATCGCGGAGCGTTCAAAGAAGCCGACCGCGGAATTGATAAAGTCAGTGGTTCGCAAAGGTCGAAAAGCACACTGAACATAGTTTGCAAGCGGCGCAATTCTTCAGTTTGGGCTTTCGCAATTATTGCAGATCCGCGTTGATGCAGAATTCGTTAAGCAAATGCAAATCACCTACTGTTGCCGTTGCAACGAATTGCTGGTTGCATTGGTCACCTCAGGTCCAAGGGAACTCTGCCAGCCATTCATTAGTTGCTATCATTGACGGCCCTGATGACTGATCGACATGAGCTGACAGCAAGATTGGGGGAAGTGACGTTGATTGCGAATGCATATGGGTTACACCCAGCGCAAGCGCCGCCAATGCAGACTCGTGCGCCTCGGAAAAAGGCACTTTGTTGCACGGGTCTGATAGAAGGCGCAGTTCGCCTTTCCCGGGGGATTTCAGACACGTTCGAACTTCGCACAACCGAGTTCGGTCATACGGTTGAGGGCTTTGGTAGATATCCGGATTTCGGTGTTTTGCCGGTCGATCTGC
>NZ_JBGOSH010000032.1:0-13850 GCF_041537925.1 Ruegeria hyattellae
CGAAGCTGACCACTGAACATGTGGGCGATGACACGGCGCTTCCAGATTTGCTCACCGACGTGGATGAAGATGTGAGCCGGTTTCTGGCGGATGGTGCGTATGATGGCCTGGGTGTGGTAGACTGTCTGGAGAACAAGTTCGGGGCCGGGAGGCGTTGTTGCAGAACTCTTTGTGCGAGGGATTCACAGCGTTAGGCCTCATGGTTAAACGGCTTGGATGAGCAATCCATCATCCGCCCGTTACCGCGTCACGAACTGGTCTGACTACAACGCTGCGCTTAAGAGGCGCGGGTCCCTTCTTGTCTGGTTGGACAAGGATATGACCTGGATTGCGGCGCATGAGGGTCGGCCTGGTCGCCCGCCAGTCTTTTCGAATGCGGCGATCCAATTCTGCCTGTCGATCAAGGTGCTTTTCAAGCTGCCACTGAGACAGACAGCGGGGATGGTCGCCAGCCTCTTGCGCATGGCCGGGCTGGACTGGCCGGTTCCCAATAACGCACCCTTAGTCGTCGGCAGAAGACCTTAGCCGTTCAGATCCCGTATCGCCGTGCCGACGGCCCGCTCAACCTTCTTGTCCCCTCTCGGGACATTGCTGCGCAATGCCCTGTCGGGCAGCGGACAGCACCGGGATCAAGTTTCTCGGCGATGGCGAATGGCAAGCCCGCAAGCATGGCGTTCGGGGTTGCCGCCAATGGCGCAAGGTACATCTGGCCATGGACACGGCTACCTCCGACATCCGCGCCGTCGAATTCACCCCAAACCGAGATGGTGACAGTCCGGTCCTGCCAGTGTTGCTCGACCAGATCCCGAAGGATGACGAGATCGGCACGGTGACTGCGGACGGCGCCTACGACACCCGGCGCTGCTACACCGCTATCATCGGGCGTAACGCCGCCCCGATCATTCCGATCCGCAAGAACGCTCGACCTTGGCAGGAAGACTGCTCGGTTGCCGGGATCAGAAACGAAACACTGCGCGCTACCCGACATAACGGTCCAGCATTATGGAAGCGTTGGACAGGCTATTACGCTCAGAGCCGGATCGAGGCGAAGATGCGCTGCCTCAAGGCATTCGGCGAGCGCATCGCTGCAAGAGACGCCGACCGACAAACCGCCGAAATCCGCATCCGCGTAGCACTCATAAGCCGGTTCAATGCTCTCGGCACCGCTGAAATCATTCGTGTGGCATGACGTCAGCGGGGAAAGGGGCCGTTACGCCTCGAGCATGAGTTACGCAACAACGCCGGTTTCGGATAGTTGTCTAGCTTGGCTAGTGCGCTTCGTATACGGACAGCCGATAAGTGAAGACAAAACATAACATCTAGACAAACGTGAAAATGAAAGATTGTTCTTTCGACCTCTCCAATCGGGTAAAGGTGCCGACAAATTGGCATCATCGTTCTGGGAGCCAATTCCGTTCTGAAATTTATAACCCTCCCCGCTTCACCAGGAGGTCAACAATTGCGCCGACCCCTTTTTTGTGACGAAGGGACGTGAACAAAAAAGGCCGTCCTTTGCGCATTCTGGCTGCATCTCTATTCATGACCTCCAGTGAAGCGCCAACATGCGGCGCCAGATCGGTTTTGTTTATGATCAGGATGTCGGATTTTGTTATTGCCGGTCCGCCTTTTCGCGGGATTTCCTCTCCAGCGGCGACGTCGATCACATAGATTGTAAGGTCTGCGAGTTCCGGGCTGAAAGTAGCCGACAGATTGTCGCCGCCGCTTTCGATCAGAACGATATCAAGATCGGGATGGCGTTCCCGCATTTCAGCGACAGCTGCAAGGTTTATCGATGCATCCTCGCGGATTGCTGTATGTGGGCAACCGCCCGTTTCGACGCCGATAATCCTATCTTGGGGAAGGACCTGCATGCGCACCAGCGCTTCGGCATCCTCCTGCGTATAAATGTCATTGGTGATGACGCCCACTGAACAAGCTTCGCGCAGGGCTTCAGACAAGGCAGCGGTCAAAGTGGTCTTTCCGGCTCCAACCGGACCGCCGATGCCAACGCGAAGAGGGCCGTTCATAGTGCTCATGTTCGGAATATCCTTGAATACTGTATTTCGTGTCTCATCGACGCGATGTCCGTCAGGAACGCAGTCGAACTCAATTCTTCTAAACCTGCCAATTGCGCCTTTTCGGCGATATGAGCACATAGCGGTGTCAAATTACGGATAAGTTTCTGAGCGTCGGTTTGCCCCAAAGGTACAAGGCGCGTTGCGCAAGCGACCAAGTTGCTTGCGAATGCTTGTAGATACATCTTCGTCGTCAGTAGTAGGGGGAGGTTTTGCGGACGCGCGGCGTGGCCTACTGAAACTGGGTAGGAAAGCTGTAGGAGGTCTAAATCCCAGACATCTCCTGTGACAGTCCCGAATGCCTGTCCCAGCAGTTCGGTTTCCATTTTCCTTTCGGATGAAGCGCAGATAGCCCGTGCCTTGGCATCGATGTTGAAAAGTTCATCTTTGTCCTGCGCGTTGTACGCGGACACAACGAACAGAGCATCATTCCATCCAGATCCGTGTTCCAGCGCATCTGAAATCCAGGCTTCGGCGTCTTGGGAACTGGCGACCGCTCCTTCGTCAATTGCAGCTTCCAACCCATGAGAATAAGCAAAGCCCCCCACAGGGTATGCCGGAGACAACCACTGGATCAGCGTCAGGATATCGGCGTCAGTGGGCGTGGCCATGTGTCCTGCCATGGCCATAGGCTCCGCCTTCGGGGTTGAACGGTAAGTGCACTTCGCGCACTGTGGCTCCGATTTTCAAAAGCATATCTCGGATCACATGATCGACCTGGATCAGCAGACGATCCTTTTCGATCTGGCAGGGCGTGTGGCGATTGCCAATATGCCACGCGATGCGTGTCAGGTCCGGAGCGGAAACCTCTAGCAGTGCTTCGGGTGCAGCCTGTATTTCCACTTCGCGACCGTCGTCCAGAACCAACGTGCCACCGTGGTTCAACGAGGTCGTTTGCGACAGATCGACGAGAATTTGTTCGCCACTTTCACAGGTCAGAACCTTGCGACGCAAAAACCGATCATCATAAGTCAGCGACAGGCAATCTGCGGAGTCGCCGTGCATATGATCCGAGTAACGGCGTGCGGTGCAGAGCAGGGCGGTCATACCGTCGCCTCCTCTGGAGCAGAAATGGTCAGAGCCAGATTGAATCCGTAAACACCCGGTGCACGATCCGTTCGCGTGATAGGCCGCGTTTTTTTAACTCTTCGTCGCTGAGCGATTGCAGGAATTCGACTTGCCGTACGCGCGATTGAGCTTCGGCCACACTGATCAGAGCCCCGTAGATTGATGCTCCGATGGACGCGATCAGACCGGGCAGCGAAAAGCGTGCGTGAGATTGTGTTGCTGAGTGTGCCATTTGGACCCTCGTAAACGTTGGTCCTCCCTTGGGTATTAATATCTGTCATATCGGCCTCACATTGAAGTGGGTGTTTGGTCATTACTGCCTTGCGCGCGGTGCAATGCAGCATAATTTTTAGTCAGAACATAAAGTATCGCTGTGCCATTGGCAGCACATCGGAGGGTTGGCAGGTCAGCAATTCGCCATCTGCCCGGACTTCGTAGGTTTCTGGATCAACTTCGATATGAGGTGTCGCGTTGTTGAGCAGAAGATCCTGTTTGCCAATCTCTCGTGTGTTTTGGACAGCGACGGTCTGCTTTGCCAATCCAAGTGTATAACCAATCCCGTCGGCCTGTGCGGCTTGCGACACAAAGGTGATTGCCGAGTTTTCAACGGATCGACCATAGGCACCGAACATTGGCCGACTATAAACCGGCTGCGGGGTGGGAATCGAAGCATTCGGATCACCCATCTGTGCACAAACGATGGTGCCGCCCAGCAAAACCATCTCAGGCTTCACTCCAAAAAAGGCTGGGTCCCATAGGACTAGGTCGGCGCGTTTTCCTTCCTCGATACTGCCAATCTCGTGACTGAGGCCATGGGCAACGGCAGGGTTAATCGTGTACTTGGCGATGTAACGGCGAACGCGCAGGTTGTCGTTGTCACCGGTTTCCTCCGGCAGGCGGCCTCGCTGTTTCTTCATCTTGTCAGCGGTTTGCCACGTACGGATCAACACCTCGCCCACGCGGCCCATAGCCTGACTGTCGGACGCGATGATGCTGAAGGCGCCCATGTCGTGCAGGATGTCTTCAGCCGCAATGGTCTCACGCCGGATGCGGCTTTCAGCAAAGGCCACGTCCTCGGGGATGGATTTGTCTAGGTGATGGCAGACCATCAGCATGTCGAGATGTTCCTCGACCGTGTTCACCGTAAAGGGTCGCGTCGGGTTGGTAGAGGAGGGTAGGACATGGTCCTCACCGCAGATCTTGATGATGTCGGGGGCATGGCCGCCGCCCGCGCCTTCGGTATGGAAAGCGTGGATAGTACGGCCCTTTATCGCAGCAACTGTATTTTCAACAAACCCGGATTCGTTGAGCGTGTCGGTGTGGATCATCACCTGAACGTCCATCGCATCAGCGACCGCAAGGCAGCAGTCGATGGCCGCAGGAGTCGTGCCCCAGTCCTCATGCAGTTTCAGCGCACAAGCCCCGGCTCTGACCTGTTCCTCCAGAGCAGCGGGAAGCGAAGCATTTCCCTTGCCCGCAAAAGCAAGATTCATGGGAAAAGCATCCGCCGCCTGCAACATCCGGCCGATATGCCATGGACCCGGGGTGCATGTGGTCGCCAGAGTGCCATGTGCCGGGCCGGTGCCACCACCAAGCATGGTCGTCAGGCCAGAATGCAGCGCGTCCTCTATCTGTTGAGGGCAGATGAAGTGAATATGGCTGTCGAATCCGCCAGCCGTCAGGATGCGACCCTCGCCAGCGATGACCTCTGTGCCGGGGCCGATGATGATGTCTACACCGGGCTGCGTATCCGGATTTCCGGCTTTGCCGATCTTGGCGATGCGCCCGTCCTTTAGGCCGACATCCGCCTTGTAGATACCCGAGTGATCCACGATCAGAGCATTGGTGATCACCGTGTCCACGGCCCCCTCGGCGCGCGTGGCCTGTGACTGCCCCATCCCATCGCGAATGACTTTGCCTCCGCCGAACTTAACCTCTTCTCCGTAGACGTCTTCGCGGTGCCCGGTTTCGCTGAACCGCGCAGTCGTTGCGCGCTCCACGATCAGATCTTTTTCTACTTCGATGATCAGATCGGTATCTGCCAATCGTACTTTGTCGCCGACCGTGGGGCCGAACATGGAGGCATAGTCACTCCGACTGATCTTGCCCGGCATCTTTCAAAGCCCCCATGATGTGCATATTGAATCCGTAGATGTGCCGGCGCCCCTCAAACGGCACCAAGATAACTTCGCGTGTTTGGCCCGGTTCAAATCGAACAGCCGTGCCCGCCGGGATGTCGAGCCGCATCCCCAAAGCTGCGTAGCGATCGAAGTCCAGGGCTGCGTTTGCTTCGGAAAAATGGTAATGGCTGCCGACCTGTATTGGTCGATCGCCGGTATTGGCGACAACAACAAGACGGCTGCTGCGTCCCGCGTTCAGCGTCAGTGATCCCTCAGCAGGAATGATCTCACCCGGGGTCATTTAGGAAGCTTCAAAATTACGGTAATGGTGATGACCGCGATCAAAGCCAACCCAGCTGCGAGCGCGGCGTAATCACTGCCATGGGCGTGAACTTGGTTATCTGAATGGGCCATTGCCGGGCCAGCAAGAATGAGAGCGGGAAACAGCATACGGTTCATGGGTGACTCCTTTGGAAATTAGCGAATGGGGTTGTGGACAGTCACAAGCTTTGTGCCATCCGGGAAAGTGGCTTCGACCTGCACCTCGTGGATCATTTCGGGCACGCCTTCCATGCATTGGTCTCGGGAGATCACTTCAGCCCCGGCTTGCATCATGTCGGCGACCGAACGGCCGTCGCGCGCGCCTTCGACAACGGCGTCGGTTATCAACGCAATGGCCTCGGGGTGATTCAGCTTGATGCCACGGGACAGCCGTTTGCGAGCGACCTCGGCGGCCATGGCGACCAGCAATTTGTCCTTTTCACGAGGGGTCAGGTTCATGTCAGAGCATCCAGCATCGGGGCAGTGTGTCTTTGTTCAGTCGGCGCAGAACTGGTATCAGCGTTCGGCGCAGAGCAAAGCTGTTGCTGGCCAGAATGCGAATGACCAATAGGTCTTTCCGGATCAGGGTTGCCCCGGCGATGTCCGGTAGCATTTCCCGGACAGGTTTCAGATGACCTTCGGCGGAACTCGACGCTAAGACGATTAGCGCCATCGCCCCTGCGCCGTTTGCAATATGCGGCTTGGATAAATGCGTATGCCAATCACCAGAGAATCTAATCGCATCGAGAAACACTGGCGTGTCTTCGCGCCGAATCTCGATCCGATCGCGCAAGCGAATTTCCGTCAGTGTCTCGCCCATGGCAGCGCGCCCAAAGACCAGCGGCTCTACCATCAGCATTTCAGCATCGAGCGCCAAGTCGATCCCGATGCGTCGGTCCAAAGCGCTGCCGTTGTACAGAATGGTCTCTTGCGGCAACCAGTTCAGCCTGGCACCAGCTTCAACCGTCAAATGATTTGCAATCTGGCCTCGTTCTTTGGGCTGGGCTTTGTAGGCGCGCTCGCAGGCTTGTGTCGTCAGGGTCAGCGCCGTGCTCTTTGCTGCCTTGCAAGAAAACCGGAATGAATCGCCTCCGGTCACGCCGCCCGCCGTGTTCAGAAGAACCGCATCAAGATCAGGCGTGATCGTTCTGGGGAACAGGCATTTAAAGGACCCAGACTGGCGAAAACTGTCCAGCACAGTCCTGTTGCCCAATTGCTTGGTGCTTAAGCTGACGGTGCCTGCAGCACGTGGCGGTACCGCGCTGTGCGTGGGCAATATGGCTGCAACTTGTGTAATAGGGCACCTTTAGCGCGTCGTTTGGTGCCACCTGTTTCTCTGTTGAAGTGTCGGAACACTAATCTGCAGTGTCGGAATCTGCTTATTTCCGAATCGTGTGTCTAAATTCTAGACAGTAACCTCTGACTTAGATGAAAAAATATGCGAATCTCGCCAATTTCCCAAATTGGGCTAAAGGTAAGTTGCCAACCTTGCTGCAATGCAGAAACCGTATGGGTGCCACCGCGGAAATGACCCGGGGGGGTGTGACGGCTGCGCGAATTGGACCTCGAACACAACCGCCACACGGAACGCAACAACAGTTGCGGGGATCAGGTAGAAGAAGAGTGTGCCTTTGCGCAAGCCCTCTCTCCCGGCCCCGCCAGGAGGACTACATGAAATCGCTCAAATCCACGCTCGCCGGATCGGTTGCATTTGCTGCCATAGCCACCGCTGCGTTGTCGGCCGAAGACACGATCAAGGTCGGAGTGCTGCATTCGCTGTCGGGCACGATGGCAATCTCGGAGACTACTCTGAAAGACACCATGCTGATGCTGATCAACCAGCAAAACGTTAAAGGTGGTCTTTTGGGCAAGCAGCTTGAGGCTGTTGTTGTGGATCCCGCATCGGATTGGCCGCTGTTCGCGGAAAAAGCGCGCGAGCTGCTGACCGTCCACGAGGTGGATGTGATCTTTGGCAATTGGACTTCGGTCAGCCGCAAATCAGTTCTGCCGGTGATCGAAGAGCTGAACGGTCTGCTGTTCTATCCGGTTCAGTATGAGGGCGAAGAAAGCTCTAAAAATGTCTTTTACACCGGTGCGGCTCCGAACCAGCAGGCTATCCCTGCGACCGATTATTTCCTGGAGGAATTGGGGGTTGAGAAATTCGCTCTGCTCGGCACGGATTATGTCTACCCCAGGACCACCAACAATATTTTGGAAAGCTACCTTAATCAAAAGGGTATTGCGGACGCGGATCTCTTCGTCAACTACACCCCCTTTGGCCATTCTGACTGGTCCAAGATCGTATCTGACGTCGTTGCACTGGGCGAAGATGGTAAAAAGGTTGGTGTGATCTCGACCATCAACGGAGACGCCAACATTGGTTTCTATAAAGAATTGGCCGCAGCTGGTGTTTCGGCAGATGACATTCCTGTCGTGGCCTTTTCGGTTGGAGAGGAAGAACTGTCCGGTCTCGATACCACCAACCTCGTCGGCCATTTGGCGGCTTGGAACTATTTCCAGTCGGCGGATACTAATGTGAATGCCGAGTTTGTCGAAACCTGGAAAGCCACCATGGGTGACGAACGGGTGACCAACGATCCTATGGAGGCGCATTACATCGGCTTCAATATGTGGGTGAATGCCGCGACCGAAGCCGGCTCGACCGAAGTAGACGCTGTGCGCGCCGCCATGTACGGGCAGGAATTCCCGAACCTGACCGGTGGTACTGCTGTGATGTTGCCGAACCACCATCTGGCTAAGCCGGTTCTGATTGGTGAGATTCAGGAAGACGGCCAGTTCGACATCATCAGCGAAACCGACGTTGTGCCGGGCGATGCATGGACCGACTTCCTGCCTGAATCGGCAGTGCTGAAATCGGATTGGAAAGATCTCGGCTGCGGTATGTACAACACCGAGACCGAGAGCTGCGTTCAGACTTTGTCGAACTACTAAATCGTACGCAAGGCGGGTGTGATCGCCCGCCTTGCCCAAAGACACGCGGGTTTCACCACATGTTAAGACTATTCCTTGCGGGCCTGGCAATTCTCTGCGCCTGCCTGAACGCCAACGCGCAAGAGGGTGGCCTGCAGCCGATCTTGCAGGATCATCAGGAGATCATTGTCAAAAGTTCGCGCAAGACGATCAAACCGGCGATTGATGCGCTTGCCGCCAGTGGGCTGCCGCAAGCGCAGGTGATGCTTGAGACATGGGCCGCCAAAGACATGTGGATGCGCAAGTCTGACGGTCTGTTCTTTGCCGGAACAAAGGCCGAAGGGCGGTTGTACGAACTGACCGATTTCGACACGGGCGAAGTGGTCGGCACGTTTGAGAAATCCGACCTGAAGCAATTGAAACCCAACAGCGGTGTCCGCGCTATGATCGGGACAGCTCTGGTGCAGTTTCAGTTGACCGACCCGGATCGAAAGAAGCGCCTAGCCGCACTAAAATCCATTCAACGTGATCCCGAAGGCGCACTGCTCGAACCTCTTCGTGCCTCGATCGAGGATGAACCAGATGTGGATTTGAAGGCCCAGAAGCAACGGCTCGAACGGCTGCTGACTATTGGATATGACGAAGATGTTGCGGCCCGCGTGGCTGCAATTGAAGAAATGTCGAACGATCTGGGTGTCGACGTCCGCGCGGCGCTGAACCCGTTAGTCGTGACCTCACGAAAGACCGCTGCGGACCTGCCATCGGATGTTAACGTCGCCATTATTCTGGACCCCGGTTCAGAGGCCTTGTCGCGGGATGACGCATACCACCTGTTGGTCGCGAGTGACTTGGCTGCGCCCCCTGTGTTGCCTGACGACATCCGCCTGGCTTTGGCTGCGAACATCGACGGTGGTCGCGTAGGGGGTATCCCGGTCGCGCAACTGAACGAGACTACTGCGCGCGCGCAAGCCTACAGCACTCTGGCCGAAGCCGGAATCGTGCCTGCGTTCGTAACTGAGGCCGATATCGACACGGCGCTGGGTGCACATGTGTTCTTTGAGACTTATGCCGAGCCGTCCATCGAAGTAACCGCCGCTGCCGAAAAAGCGCTAAATAAGATCGAACTGAAAGTTGGCCTAAACCAAACGCTCGACCTGACGTTGGACGCGGTCTCTCTGGCCTCGATTTATTTCCTAGCTGCAATTGGTTTGGCCATCACTTTCGGAGTGATGGGTGTAATCAACATGGCCCATGGCGAATTCATCATGATGGGCGCCTATACGGGCTATGTCGTTCAGCAGTTCGTCCCCGACCATACGGTATCGATCATCGTCGCCATCCCAATGGCCTTCGCCGTCACGTTTGCCATGGGCGTCGCCATGGAGCGCCTGGTGATCCGTTGGCTTTATGCCCGCCCGTTGGAAACACTGCTGGCGACCTTTGGTATCTCGATTGCCCTGCAGCAACTGGCAAAGAACATCTTTGGTACACAGGCCCGCCCTCTGACTGCTCCGGGTTGGCTGGACGGTGCCTGGGTGATGAACGATGTGGTTTCGATCAGCAATATCCGCATTGCAATCTTCGTACTGGCGCTGATCTTTCTGGGGCTGTTCCTTTACATCATGAAACGGACAAGGCTGGGGCTTGAGATGCGTGCGGTCACGCAGAACCCTCGCATGGCCGGATCAATGGGTATCAACCCGGGGCGGGTGAATATGCTGACATTCGGTCTCGGCTCCGGCATTGCTGGGATCGCGGGTGTGGCCATTGGCCTTTTTGCCAAAGTCACATCGGATCTGGGCAACGACTATATCGTGCAAAGTTTCATGACCGTAGTTGTCGGTGGTGTCGGCAACATCTGGGGCGCGCTGGCAGGCGCGGGGATGATCGGGTTCCTGCAGAAAGGGATCGAGTGGATGAACCCTTCAAACACGCTCGCGGCGCAAACCTACATGATCATCTTCATCATCATTTTCATCCAATTCCGACCACGAGGCATTATTGCCCTCAAAGGTCGCGCGGCGGGGGATTGAGCCATGGAACGTAGTTTTGTCGTCAAGAACCCATCTGTGCTGGTCTTTCTGGCCATCCTGTCGCTGTTCACGCTGGGTGTAACTGTCCTGTCCGAAGGGTTCGGGATCGGTGTGATCTCAACCAGTTTCGTCAAAACGCTGGGCAAGACCCTGTGCCTGTGTTTGATCTCTGTCGCGATGGATCTGGTTTGGGGTTTCACCGGCATTCTATCACTAGGCCATTTCGCATTCTTCGGGCTCGGTGGCTATATGATCGGCATGTGGCTGATGTACGAACGCACTCGGCTGATCGTGGTCGAGTCATTGTCACAAGCCGACGTCCCGCCAACGCCTGCCGAAGTTGTGGACGCCATCGGCACTCAGATTTTCGGCGTAGTCGGATCATCCGAATTCCCGCTTATCTGGGCGTTTTCGCACAGCTTGACGCTGCAGTTGATACTGGTCGTTGTGGTGCCTGGCCTGCTGGCACTGATCTTTGGCTGGCTGGCCTTTCGCAGTCGAGTGACCGGCGTCTATCTGTCGATCCTGACGCAAGCAATGACGCTGGCTCTGGCTTTGTATCTGTTTCAGAACGACAGCGGTTTGCGCGGCAACAATGGCTTGTCCGGCTTGCAGAACCTGCCCGGTGTCACTGTCTCTCAAGACGTTGTTTCGCTCTGGTTCCTATGGGCTTCGGCTTTTGCGTTGGGACTGGGTTACATGCTGGCGGCATGGATCGTGTCGGGCAAGTTCGGCTCGGTCCTGCGCGGCATTCGGGACAACGAGGCGCGGGTTCGGTTCCTCGGCTATTCGGTCGAAGCCTACAAGTTGGCTGTCTTCACCCTGACGGCTTGCATCGCCGCAATCGCGGGTGCGCTGTATTATCCGCAGGCTGGCATTATGAACCCCGAGGAGATGGCCCCCATCGCCTCAATATATCTGGCCGTCTGGGTCGCTATCGGCGGCCGGGGCCGCCTGTATGGTGCGGTCATCGGTGCGGCTTTTGTCAGCCTGCTGAGCACCTGGTTCACCGGCGGGCAGGCCCCGGATATCCCGCTTGGTTTTTATACGATCAAATGGGTCGACTGGTGGCAAGTGCTGCTGGGCGTGTCTTTTGTGCTGGTTACGCTGTTTGCTCCGCAAGGTATCGGAGGTTTGTTCGACTTGTTTACCAACCAGCGTCATCCCGATCGGCATGGTGCCAATCTGGGACCCGATGAAGGCGCATTGCGTGAGAAAGAGGCTAGCTTATGAGCGCCCTGTTAGAAGTAAGTGGCGTATCGGTTGCCTTCGACGGGTTCCGCGCAATCAACAACTTGTCCTTCCAGATTGGTGACGCAGAGCTACGTTCCGTGATTGGCCCGAATGGTGCCGGCAAGACTACGTTTATGGACATCATCACCGGCAAGACCCGACCAGATGAGGGGCGGGTCATATGGGGTGAAAAGTCCGTATCTTTGTTGGATATGACCGAGGCAAAAATCGCGCAGGCGGGAATCGGGCGGAAGTTTCAGAAGCCTACGGTTTTCGAGGATCAGTCCGTGCGCGATAATCTACTAATGGCGCTAAAGAAAAATCGTGGCTGGGTTGGTGTGCTGCTTTACCGTCCGTCCAAAAGTGATTTGCAGAAGGTCGAGGACCTGGCCACCGAAATTGGGCTATGTCAGGAACTGAGCCGGAAGTCGGGTGAACTGAGTCACGGGCAAAAGCAATGGTTGGAAATTGGCATGCTGCTTGCGCAGGACCCACGTCTGCTACTTGTTGACGAACCCGCCGCAGGCATGACCCCGCAAGAGCGCGAACATACCACAGACTTGCTAATTCAAGCTGCAAAGACCCGCGCGGTTGTGGTTGTTGAACATGACATGGAATTTGTCAGGCGCCTGAACTGCAAAGTCACGGTTTTGCATGAAGGATCCGTATTAGCTGAGGGCAGTCTTGATCACGTGACATCAAATCAGGACGTCATCGACGTCTATCTGGGGCGCTAGAAAATGTTGAAGCTGAGCGATCTGACTTTGCACTATGGGCACTCGCAAATCCTTAACGGGATTTCCATGGAAGCCGTACAAGGTGAAGTAACGTGCGTCATGGGGACCAACGGTGTTGGAAAAACCAGTCTGATGAAGGCAATCTCAGGGGCGCATCCCCGTTCCGGTGGCGAACTGGAGCTTGACGGAAAGCAAATGGGTGTTTTGCCTGCTCATCAGATGGCCTGGAAAGGTGTAGCATATGTCCCCCAAGGTCGCGAAATATTTCCATTGCTCACGGTTCGAGAAAATCTGGAAACAGGCTTCTCCTGTCTGCCTGCTAGCGAACATTTCGTCCCGGATGATATATTTGATATGTTCCCGGTCCTCAAAAAAATGCAGAACCGGCGCGGGGGCGACCTTTCCGGCGGGCAGCAGCAACAGTTGGCCATCGCACGTGCACTGATCACAAGACCGCGCCTGCTGCTGCTGGATGAGCCGACCGAAGGTATTCAGCCGAACATAATCCAACAGATTGGCGAAGTGATCCGGCACCTCAGAAAGACGAGCGGAATGGCAATTGTCTTAGTCGAGCAGTATTTCGACTTTGCCTATGATCTTGCTGACAGATTTGTCGTGTTGCGACGTGGAGAAATCCTGGTCAAAGGCACACGAGATGACCTGACGCGTGATCAGGTGTTGCAGGTCGTTACAGTTTAGCTCTGTTGCCTGTAGTTGACTCCAGTATATATACATGAAGCCAAAATCATGTTCTGCATTAAAGCTCGGGACATGGTTTGATCCTCCAAATACGCTCAATTAAAGAAATGCGACTTTGTTGCATAGATAGGGCTTTGTTGCACAAATGCTTTGAGGGATTCACTGTTTGAAATTAGCGTGGTAGCCGGGGCGTATGAGCAGTTGGTCCCCGACGAAGTACAAGACCAGGAACTGGCCTTCGTACAACACGGCGTTGAAGCAGCGCGGGTCACTGTCGATCTGGTTTGATCCTGAGATGGCATGGCATCCACCGGCAACTGGCAAGCCAGGCCGTCAGCCCGAGTTCAGCGACGCCGCAATTCAAGTTTGCCTCACGATGAAGGTGCTTTTTGGGATGCCCCTCCGACAGACCACGGGGTTTGTCGAGAGCCTCTTGCGGCTGGCGGGCCTCGACTGGAGAGTGCCGGACTTCAGCACTATGTGTCGGCGACAGAAGACGTTGGAAGTCTCCATCCCTTGTCGTGGCGGAACGGGGTCGCTCCACCTGCTGATTGACGCGACCGGGATCAAAGCAGAGGGCGAAGGTGAGTGGAATGCCCGCAAACATGGTGGCACCAAGAAACGTCTTTGGCG
>NZ_JBGOSH010000033.1:0-11415 GCF_041537925.1 Ruegeria hyattellae
CGACAATCCGCAGAAATCCACATCCGCGTAGCTCTCATGAACCGCTTCAATACTCTCGTCACCGCCGAAATCGTTCGTGTGGCATGACACCCGTGGGGAAAGGGGCCGTCACGCTTCACGCGTGAATTACGCAACAACGCCCACGGGAACGGTAAGTTCTAAATACCGGAGAGGGATGGCGAGTCGGAATTGGCTGACCCGCCAACCAAAAAACGGAACTTCGAATAGATCTCAGCAACTGGCGTTTTGGCCTCGCTGCTGCCCTCGGAGCTGACGCAGCATGCGGAAACCAAAGGCCACATACTTCTTTGATGACGGCCCAAAGGAGACATCCAGCAGCCAACCTACATGCTGCGGTCGCAGCCCGCTTTGCCGCCATTCGCTGCACCAGCGAGAAAGGAGGCGTGTCGAACTCACAGATTTCGCAACTAAGTGAACTTTCGCTGCACGTGCGCCAAAGGCAGTTAACCGTACATCGCATCGTCCAGTACAATCAAAGAGCGCACAAAGTCGAACCTTCAGCTCGCACAGTCGGAATTCTCTGTCGATGGTCTTCGCCGATATTGGCTAGGTGTCAGTCCTGTGTATTTCCGGAATGCGCGCGTGAAATGTTGTGGGTGCTCATAGCCCGCAGAAAATGCGATATCGATTATTTTTGTGCCTGGATCATCCAGCTGCAAACAGGCGTTCTGGAACCGTGCTTCCTGAATTATTGAAGTGTAGGTTTTGCCGTGTCTGGACAGTGTTCGTTGAAGAGTCCTGCGCGACGTACCTGTGATTTCGGCCATGAGATTCAGGGATGGATGAGACTCCTCAATATACGGGGCGACAACCCGTCGAAGGCTTCCGATGAAATCGATCCTTTCCGGAGAAACCACCGGCTCAGCGGGCCCGTTCTCAACAGGGGACGCGCAGGGCACTGCCAAGTTGGCCACAGGAACAGTGATGGAAGTGTGCCGATGACCAAACTTGATTCTGGTGTTTGGGTAAGCTGTTTCTGTCGAGATATGCCCTGCAGAATGAGACATCAGGGTAATTTCATCGGGGCACCAATTCGCGCCACAGACGTTTCGCAGCATTTCGACAAACGCATGAACCGCGACCCATTCTGGCGCAGCCAAGGCATTGTGGTCTCTAAAATCGACCAGATCAAAGCAAACTCTATAGAGGGGCCCCTCTTGCTGTACGCCTACAGAAGAGGCCGTACTTTCGACGTGCGCAACGCAGGCGAACGACTGAACAAGCGCCAGACCAGAGGGCGCGTTCAGCAATGCAGATTGCGTTTTTTGTGACAGGCCGGAGATCCGTGCCGAAAGAGCTGCATGATGTCCAAACTCAACGATATTCAGGTCACGGCTACACCGCTCAATAAACTCAAAAACCTGCGGCAGGCTGAGATAAGCATCCGGGCATTCCTCGATCATTGTCGGAAGCTTCGCGCGTTTCAGCTCTCGATCAACTGGCGCTCCGATGTCGCGCAATGAAGACGTGTAGGTGAGAAGGTGTGCCGCGCGGATTAAAGGTAATGCTCTCATCCAGAAAACCCTCTCTGGCTGGCTTCATGTAAATAGCTGTCCGTCGCCCTTGAAATGTATCCACAAATTGCGCCGGTTCGCAATCTTAGCGAGTGCGGCGCGTATTGGTCAGACGTCGGTGACCACGCCACGTACAATCGAAGCCGAAATTTGAGCCATCAGGGAGTTGAGTATGCCGCGCCCAAACGCAGGACGGCGGATCGACATTGCCGCCCTTTCAGTTGTGGTAAATGCTTTGGCACGAGACGGCGAGGCAACGGTCCAACGCGTGGCAGATGAATTGGGTGTAAGCCGACGCTCGTTACAGAGATACCTAAACGCGTCAGGATTCACATTTTCGGGGATACGCGACCAGGCTGTAAATCATGCAGCATTGACCATGCTTGCCCATTCCGAGCTTTCTATTGCGTCAATTTCCAAACGGCTGGGCTACAAAAACCCCAGCAGTTTTACGCGCGCTTTTGTACGTTGGAATGAGGCAACCCCGGTTAACTATCGGCGCCGTACCTGCAGGCGGAAACCTTAGATGGTTCGTGGCGCAAAATGGTCAGAAATCCGGAACTGATTGTGATTTCATCCTGGCATGGTTGAGAAGTTTTGAGGCCAAAGCAGCCAGTTAGATTTGAACAACCAAGTATCGGGCCGCATAGCCCCAGATACAGGCGATGAAGAAGCATAACGATACTTACCAGTACGGTTAGCGCATTTAACAATTTTCCGGAGGGAAAAATGAAACCAATTATTAAAAGTATAGCCTCGGCCGCCACCATCGGGCTCGCCGTTGCTCTCCCATTGAAAGCCGATCAACTGAGCGATGCGGAACTGGAAAACCTTGTGAAGCGCTCCACGCAATACGTTGCCCTGTTCAATACGCTCAACAACTTCGTGGTCGATCCCAAAAACCCTCTGGCTTCGGGCGGGTGGAATAAGACGGCGTACCCAAAGGGCTTGGCCAATGCATCGGTGCGCGCGCTTCCGCGTCCAAACAACGATACGCTTTATGTGCTTTCGATGCTGGACATGCGTGACGACGCGGTGGTGATCGAATACCCGGCATTCGACTCCAAATTCGTGTCACTTGAGGTCTCGGCAATGGATCACTACGTCAACATTCCCCTTGCCACATCCAACGGCGACTTCAAGAAACCCACCAAGATCCTGTACTATTCTGAACGCACCGACGGGTATTCCGGGGAAAAGGTCGATGGCGTCGACCAGATATTTGAAATGTCCGGAGAGTTTGGGATGGCATTTCTGCGCGTCATGCCGCAGGCAAACGACCCGGACAAATTCAAAGCAAACATGGCAGCGATCAAGGAAGTCAAACTGCAAACCCTGTCAGAGTTCCAGGGCAAGCCTGCCAAACCGGTGACCCCTCTGAACACGCCGAAATACTCGACTGACGCGAATGTCTATGCTGAGAATTTCCTGGAAGTGATGCAGTGGGTGTTCAACTACACCTCTTTCGATCCCGAGAAATATGAAATGGACAAAGAAGCACTGGCCGCACTCCAGCAGGTTGGAGTTGAGCCGGGCAAGGACTTTGATCCAAATGCGCCGAAAACATTGGATTACAAGCGCTTGGCGGCAACTGCGGCCAAAATGTACGCCCACGAGAATTCCATCTGGAATTCGCCCAAAGAGGTCGCGCCTTACCTCTACAAAGTGTTCCAGCCCAAAGGAAAGATTGATATCGACACGATGTTCCTGCAATCCGTGGTCGGGCCGTTGGGCCAGCCAGCCAGCGAGGCGATGTATCCGGGCGTTACTACTACGGACGGCAAGCCGATGAATGCCGAGAATGACTATGTTATCAAGATGACCAAGGACGAGATGCCGCCGGCAATCGCATTTTGGTCAGCGACACTTTATGACACCAAGCACGGCTACTTCATCCCGAACAAAGAAGACAAATACAGCGTGGGTCAAAATGCTGGCATGAAGCTGAACGCCGAAGGCGGGATCGAGATTCACATCTCGGCCGAGCAACCCGAAGGCGTTCCAAAAGAGAACTGGCTTCCGATAACCCGAGAGAATCTGGGGATCGACATCATCATGCGGATCTACCAGCCCGATCTGGAAGAGATGAAGACCTGGAAAGCACCGAAGGCCGAAATCGTAAAGTAATTGAGCCTGATGATTGAAGAACGCCCCGGCGCAAAATCTGCGGCGCCGGGGTGCAGACACCAGATTACGGGGTGCATGAGTGACGCCGACGCAGCGCTTCAAACTCGCAAGGTGCCTTCAACATTGGCTTAGGAAAAACGGAGAGCTTGATGGCCTGTTATGCACAGAAATTAGCGCTCTGCTCCTGCCTCGCTCTGCCCTGCACGCCGTTGGTGGCCCAGGAAAGCGACTGGAGCTATGAAGCAACCATTTACCTGTTTGCGGCCGAAACGAAGTCATCGATGGATACGCGTTTCGGCGAGGTCGACAGTACCTTGAGTTTCAGCGATGCGCTGAGCAATCTGGATATGGCGTTCATGGGGGCCTTCAGCGCCAGCAACGGACGCTGGAGCCTTCTGGCCGATTACATGTACACCGATCTTTCGTTTGGAAATTCGACGCCCGGTGGAGTGTATTCCGATTTGGATACGACGGCCACGACCCAAATCCTGAACGGATACGTCGCCTACCGTGTTTATGAAACAGACGAAGTGAAATTGGACGCCGCAGCCGGATTTCGCTGGTTCGACACCAAAACCGTTTTCACGCTGAACCCCGGTTTGGCTGCGGGGCGGACAACAACAGTTGATGACAACTGGACAGATCCGGTCATTGGTGTCCGTGCCCAATTCAAACTGTCCGATCAGTGGGCGGGGACTGCATTTATGGATTATGGAGGTTTCAGCAGCGGCAGCGAAACCTGGCAGGTTCTCCTGACAGCTGATTATGCACTCAAGGACCGATGGGTACTTCGGGGGGGCTACAGATACATTTCTGTCGATCACGCGATTGATGGCGACGACTTCTCATTCAGCCAATCCGGCCCGGTCTTCGGCGCGGCCTATCGGTTCTAGGTCGCAAACCATGGTGTCTAGCATAGGGTCCGCGAAGGGGAACAACGCTCAGGCCTACCAGTCCGACACGCCATTGAAACAGGATCTTTGCTGGTGCGGGTCACGCAAAAGACCAGACCAGCTTGGAGGATCATCAAATGCTACGTAGTACCCTGATATTGATGCTAGCTCTCGCATTTCCAGCGATTGCGACGGGGCAAACGGAGAATAGTTCTTCCGGAGGAGGAAGCGCAGACCTTGCAAAAAAGCTCTCCAACCCAATTGCAGATCTCATCAGCGTACCATTTCAGTTCAACTATGACGAAGGGTATGGCGACGGCTCTGGCAACAAGGGCTTCGTCAATATCCAGCCTGTGATCCCGATCTCGATCAGTCCGGACTGGAACGTCATTTCGCGGACGATCATACCTTTGGTCGATCAGGATGATCTCAGACAGGGATCAGGATCGCAAAGCGGACTTGGCAATATCGTTCAAAGCTTCTTTTTTCCCCAAAAAAGCCAACCGCAAACGGTATCGTCTGGGGTGTGGGACCAGTCATCCAACTGCCGACCGCTTCTGATGACATCGCACCGGACCAGTGGGGGATTGGTCCGACTGGAGTTGTCCTAAAACAACAAGGTCCCTGGACCGTTGGAGGTCTTGCCAACCATATCTGGTCCGTCAGTGGCAATTCGGAGAACGGCAAAGTGTCTGCAACGTTCTTGCAACCGTTTCTGGCATACACAACGCCAAAAGCCACGACATTCACGCTCGACACCGAGAGTACGTATGATTGGGAAGCAGAAGAATGGTCGATCCCGATCAACTTTGTCGTCTCCCAGGTCGTGAAGTTGGGCAAACAACCGGTCCAGTTTGGTCTTGGCGCGCGCTATTGGGCTGGCACTCCGGATGGGGGACCTGACGGATGGGGTGCTCGGTTTCAGGTCACATTCTTGTTTCCGAAATGAGAAAGGCGGCGTTGGCCGAGATAAAGAAAGGTAGTCCAAGAACCTGACAAACGAAATCCGGTGCCAACTGGTTTGAACGCGAATGATCACGTGGGCCAGATCTGCTGCAGCACTAGCCTTATTGCGCCCATTCATTACAACGGCACCCAAAATCAGTAATTCCACAATGCTAATGTTGCGTTCTGGAGAAATGTATTGGCGACCCAAACTGATCAGAATTTGGTGACCAGGTCGTTCCCATCGTAGCAAACAAAAAGTGAGGATTTTGAAATGAAACTGAACCTTCAGACGGTCCCATTGGTGTTGGTACCGATTTTGCCAACCATCGCCATGGCATTCGAGGCACCTAACGGAATGGCTGTCAATCCGGTGGATGATAGCGTTTTTGAAGTTGTCGCTCGCGACGATGTATCTGGTGACGCGTTCTGGTGTGCTGCCGGCATGTACGCGGAGATCAAACAAAAAAAACGACCTGGCGAAAAAATGTCGATCGCACGTGGATTGGGTCCGAGTGAGACCACAGACCGTCTCTCTGCCGTGCAGTTCACGACCGATCCTGTTACCGCGGGTGTCACGCCGAAATCCATGGGTAACGATATCAACGAATACAATGTCGGTGAAACGCTGGAAATTGGTATCGCGCGTGGGCATTGCCTCGACCATTAGAGCGGTTCTCGATCGGTGGTGTAAACTGGCAGAGTCCCCGGATCTTCCGGCGCTGGGAGGGATCGCTTAACGGACTCACACACATTGAGCCGCGCCGGACCCGGCACCTCTATCCGTGTTGCCGAGATAGCAGATGAAGAACCGATACAATCTGATCAACCACATTCATAAGACGACATAGGAGCGTACTCACATGAATGGCCGGAGACAACTCGTGTCAGCAGTGCTCGCAACGGCGATCTGGATCGCGCCTACCGTGACAACCGCTCAAGAAACGAGTGACGCAGGTCCCGCGAATGGCACAAAACAATCAAAAAAAGAGCAGAACAAACTGGGATTTGGTCAGGGTTCCTTCGTTGCTGTGCCAATCCCAGTCAATGACCCAACCTTTGGGGCTGGGCTGGTCTTGGGGGGTGGGTATTTGTTCAAAGCTGATGAGGGATCCAATACCTCCATCCTGGGTGGAGGAGCCTTTGGAACAAACAAGGGAAGCTATGCTGTTGCGCTCGGGAGCGGCTTGTCGCTTGACCACAACCGTTACAATATCATGTTCTTGCTTGGTCTGGCCGATCTGAATTATGACCTGTTCTTGCTCGGGGAGCCTTTAGAGATCGAACAAGACGGTGTCGCGTTCCAAAGCGAATTTCGCTATAGCTTTACCAAGTCATTGTCGGCAGGTTTTTCACTACAATACGGCCTTGTTGCATAGATCGGCAGTTGGCTGTTACTGACGCGGTTTGTTTCCATCAGGATGTCGTGAATGCCGCACAAGTTCAACGCTAGTCGCCGGGCAAAGATCCCCAAGCAGAAGCATCGTGTGACCAACTGGGCTGAATACAACGAGGGTTTGAGGCAGCGCGGTGATCTGACGATTTGGATCAGCGATGAGGCGCTTGGCCTGTGGTCGGCGGCGCGCCGAACGACGCGTGGCGGGCAACCCCGCTACTCGGATCTGGCGATTGAACTTTGTCTGACCTTGGGAGTGGTTTTCAAACAACCGCTGCGCCAGACCCAAGGGTTTATGCGCTCCATTGCGGCCTTGCTTGGTGTTGAGATTGCGGTGCCTGATTTCTCCACCCTGTCTCGCCGGGGCAACAGCCTGCAATTGCAGGCGAGGCCAAGGGCGGACAGGCAATCCGCGATCCACCTCGTCGTTGACAGTACCGGCTTGAAAATATTCGGTGAGGGTGAATGGCTTGAGGAAAAGCATAAAACCAAGCGCAAACGGCGCTCTTGGCGCAAGCTGCACCTCGGTCTCGATCTTGTCAGTGGCGAGATTGTCAGCTCCGATCTGACCACGGATGACGTCGGCGATCCAACGGCCTTGCCGGGCCTGCTTGATCAAGTAGGCGGACCAGTTGCTCTCTTTCTGGCAGACGGCGCATATGATGGAGAACCAACATCTGATTTGCTTGCCGCTCGGTTCGGATCGATGATCGAGGTTACGATCCCACCTCCCAAAACCGCGATCCTGAGCGCCAATGCGGGCCAGGATCCGACGGCGCGAGACTGCCGTATCGCCGACATCTCAGCCCACGGGCGGGTGGCTTGGCAGAAAGCTTCTGGCTACAATCAACGCAGCCGAGTCGAAACCCTCATGGGTCGCTGGAAGGGGATCATCGGGCCCAAGTTAAAGGCGCGCGCTTTCGAAACCCAAAAGACTGAAGCTCAGATCGGCGTCCTAATTCTGAACCGGATGACCGAATTTTGCCGCCCGAGTTTCGAACGCGTTGCCTGAAATCCATCTCGGGTAGGGCGCGTTTCAAAGCGCAGCCGATCTATGCAACAACGCCGATTTCAATGTCTCGAGACGATATTCTAAGGCGCCTCGAAAGGATTCCAGATGGCATACTAAGGTTAAAGGCTCTTTTGCCATCCAGCTCAGACCATGCTTGGGAAGTGCACGTTGTGGGACGTCACAAGACATTTGAAGAAAGGGCGTTACCGGATAAATTCGGAATTGTTGCCATTGGCCAAAATGCGTCAATTTCAAGAACCGAAATCGAAAAGTGGTGGAATTCTTCGTAGTAGTTGACGATGCCATTTGAGGTGACTGTGTTGCACGGATCTACTTGGGAACGAGAAGTCCCCTTTTCCCATGGAGCTATGACACACGGGCGTAGACCGCACGACCGGTTTGGGTGATGCGGTTCAGGGCCTTCACAGCGATTTGGGTTTCAACGTTTTGCGTCTCCAGCTTCCTGCTCTGAAGTTTTGGTCCGATGATCTGCTTGTAGCGCCCAATCTGTGCCTCCACGCGTGACCTTAAATTGTAACCTGTGGCCTTTTGCCAAGCCATTCGACCTCTGGTTCGGATTGCCTCCAGATGGCTGTTGCGCTGATCGTTCTTACCGGGAACGGCATTGATCGGCGGAGGGATGGTGACTTCGACCTCAGGACCAAAAGCAGACTGTATCGTGGCGATCGTGGGTTCGCCGTCATAGGCGCCATCAGCAATGAATTTATTCACCGGCTGCGTGATTTGGTGGCACAGTTTCGGCAATTCAGCCGGGTCACCGACATGCTCGGTTGTCAGGCTGGATGCAACGATCTCGCCGCTGTCAGGATCAAGCCCGACGTGCAGCTTTCGCCAAGTTTTTCTAGTCTTGGGGAGGCCATGCTTTTCTTTCATCCAGTCGCGACCGCCGTGAACCCGCAGGCCAGTGCTATCCACAATCAAGGTGATCGGTCCTGAGCTTGTCCGTGCCGCTGCTCGAACCTTGAGCGTCCTGCCACGACGGCTCAGGGTTGAGAAATCCGGCACAGGCAGAGTGATCCCTGCCAGTTTCAGCAGCGAGCGCACCAGGCCCTGCGTTTGCCTCAATGCCTGCCTGAAGATACACCGCAGCGTCAGGCAGGTCTCAATCGCGAGGTCGGAATACACCAAGTTCCCGCCCCGTTTCCTGGCCCCGGTTGCGCGCCAACCGGACAACAGACCACGGTCAAACCAGATCGTCAGGTCGCCTCGAAGCCTCAAACTCTCGTTGTACTTTGCCCAATTCGTGACCTAATACCTGGGCTTCGGGAACTTGTCCCGGTTCGGGTCGCTAAACTTGAAAGGCATTCACTGCGCTCATCCTTGGAAATATGTCAGCGTCTACGTCACGGCACCAATCCGTGCAACAAAGTCGTCTAAAGGCTGCTTAGCGGCCATTCGCTGCGCTGCCAGAATTTGTGTCTGTTCCAACTCACAGTCTGCGGAGAAAGGTTGCTTTTGCTGCACCTGTCCCGAATGGGGGAAGTCAGCACATTGCGCTGGCGGCGACAGAAAGGTCTGAGATAGCGGCGGCGTCCATGGGCCGAGCAAAACCTGCGACAGAGCCGCTGCGAAGGCTGATAAGGACACCAGTCCGTTGCTTCCGGCGGTGCAAAATCTGAAGACGCTGATCGAGACTGATGCGAAAGCTTATATGTTCTTTACGCAGATGTTTCAGGATGTGCCTGAAAGCCGCAAGACTTCGCCGACAGGCAAACCACAGGTTCGCGACCATGAACATATGCTGCGCCTCTTCAATACGATAATGACGCATGCACCCGAGTTCAATGAAAGTGGGCTTGTGGGATTTCCATTCAACGCGATCCTTGATTGGTCGATGGCAAATGTCGGCGGCTGGGCCGGGTTCTTGGACGACAAGGTCGATGCTTATTTGCGGGCGATGCTGAACGAATGGGCCGTGTTCCTGCAATCACCCGAAAGCACATCGGTCCTCAGCGATGATCCGAAATCCGGTTGGTTCGGCGCGGATGCGAAAAAAGCGATGCCGACCTTTGCCGAGGACTTCATCTGCGATCCCTCGTTGCCCCACTACGGGTTCAAGTCCTGGGACGATTTCTTTACCCGCCGGTTCCGTGAGGGCATACGGCCGATTGCCGACCCGGACAACGACGCCGTTGTCGTGAACGCCTGTGAGTCTGCGCCTTACCGTGTGGCGCAGGAGGTGAAATTGCGCGACCAGTTCTGGATCAAGGCGCAGCCCTACGCACTGCAATTCATGCTCGACAACGATCCCTACACGGATCAGTTCGATGGCGGGACCGTCTATCAGGCGTTTCTGAGCGCCTTCAGCTATCACCGTTGGCATGCCCCTGTCTCGGGGCGTGTCGTCAAGACGCGAGTGATCGACGGCACATATTACTCCGAGATCATGGCCGAAGGCCTGGATCCATCAGGCCCCAATGCCTCGCAAGGTTACATCGCCGAGGTTGCAACGCGTGCGCTGATCTTCATCGAGGCCGACAACCCCGATATCGGGCTGATGTGTTTCGTTTCGATCGGCATGGCCGAGGTCTCTACCTGCGATGTTACCGTTTATGAGGGCCAGCACGTTACCAAGGGTAACGAGATCGGGATGTTCCACTTTGGCGGGTCCACGCATTGCCTGCTGTTCCGGCCTGAGGTCGATATCACCTTTGACCTACACGGGCAGTCGCCGGGGCTGGACAGCACCAACATTCTGGTGAACGAGCGGATCGCCACTGTCGGGCCGCGAAAATCACCCTAGAAAGCAGACGCAGGTCTAGCACATCATTTGGAATAGACCTGCGGCAGCTGCCCGGTGATCAACATCCAGACGGCGGCGGCCGCGAGCAGGAAAAGCGCGATCGCCGTCAGCGCCTCGGCCCCAGTGAACGCGTGTTCGCCCCGTGCGCTTGACCTGCGTGCCCAGTAGAAAACCGGCAGCCCAATGGCATAGATCACCGCGCCGGCCAGCATGAACTGCACACCCGCGGCATAGACCAGCCAAAGTCCGAAACCCGTTGCGATCATGCTGATCACCAGGGCCGGCACCTTGCCGACCTTGGCATTCGCGGGATAGGCGCCGGACCAGATTACCTTCCACAGAAACGCCGCCGATCCGATATAGGCGGGCAAGATCACAACGCCAGTGATTGACAGCATCAGGTTCCAGGCGTTGTTGGAAAAAAAGACCAGAATGATCGCCGCCTGCATGATGGCGGTCGAGATGACCAACGAGAAGGATGCAATCCCCGCTTTGTTTGTCTTGGCAAAGATTTTGGGGAAGGTTCCATCTCGCGCACAGGCCCAAGGCAGTTGCGCAACAAGCAATGTCCAAACCAGCCAGGAACTGAGCAGCGCGATGATGACGCCGATATTGATCATCACTTCGCCCCACAATCCCACCAGCTTGCCCAGGATTGCCGCCGTGGAGGGCGGTGCCAATGTCGCCAGTTCACCCTGTGACATCACCCCAAACGGCACGATCGACACCAGCACAAACAGCAC
>NZ_JBGOSH010000034.1:0-8768 GCF_041537925.1 Ruegeria hyattellae
GTTAGCGTGGCGCGGTTTTTGGCAGACGGTGCATATGACGGTCAGGGCGTCGCAGATTGTCTGGTGGACAAGCTTGGGCCAGAAATTGAGATCACAATCCCACCTCCAAAGAATGCGGTTTGCGGCAAGAATGCACAGCGCAACCGACACATCGATGCCATCGCAAAGCGCGGCAGAATGAACTGGCAAACTGAGACCGGGTACAACGAGAGATCGCGGGTTGAAGCCCAGATCGGCAGATGGAAACAGGTTATCGGCGATCGCCTGCAAGCGCGTGATTTCGACCGTCAGATAGCCGAAGCGAAAATCGCATCAAAGGCGCTCAACCGCATGACAGGTCTCGGTCGTGCGGCGTATGATCGCGTCGTCTGAAGTGATGGGGTAAGGGGCCAATTCGCCTCAGTCCTGATCCGTGCAACACGGTCTTCTGAACCTAAAAATTGGCTCCCTCGTTTGGTCTCAAGCGAGGGAGCCACTTTATGGCATCTCCATGATCCAGTTTTCGAGTATGGTGGCTTCCTGCGTCAGTTTCACACCTGATCGTTTGACGAGAAAGTACCCACGCCCTGTCTTAAGAGAAACCTTTAGTGGCTGCACCAACTCGCCCTTTTCCAGTTGCTGATCCAACAACCTGTCCCACCCAAGTGCAATTCCCTGTCCAGCGCACGCGGCCTGAACGAGCAAAGGCAAGTTGCTAAATCCTAGAGATCGCATGTTTTCGGAGAATGGGACTTTCTTCTCTGTAAACCACTGGTGCCAGTCGACCCAATCCCAACGGTCGCCACGCAGGTCCAATAGCGTATGTTCAAGAAAGTCATTTGGTTCCAGTATTGGGGGGCTAGCTTCTAAATACCCTGGCGCACAGACCGGGAAAATTTCCTCCGAAACCAGCAGGGTCGCATCAAAACCGGGCCAGTTTCCATCACCGTACAGCAACGCCATGTCAACGCCGCTTTTGAAGCAATCTTTTTCACTGTCAGAAGCGCTGATGTTTACGGAGATTTCCGGAAACAGCTCCTGAAACTCATGAAAACGAGGCATCAACCATAGATGTGCCATCGACAGATCCGCACCCAATGTCAAGTCGTGGGGGGTGTTCTCCACACGTATGGAACCGGCTGAATTTACGAGCAAGTCAAGGGCGACCGATACCGAATGCTGAAACCTTTGACCGGCTTCCGTCAATTCGATCCGCCTGTGAGTTCGGTCGAACAGCTTCACCCCGAGATATTGTTCCAATATCTTAATTTGCCGACTTACCGCTGCTTGCGTTACAAACAATTCTTCGGATGCACGGGTAAAGCTTCTGAGGCGAGCAGAAGCCTCAAATGCGGCGAGTGTTGTCATCGGAGGTAACTGGCTTCGAACTTTTTCCATAAGTATTCCTGATGAGATAAACATAGATTATATCGTTTGAAGGACTTCATGCACAACTATAACTTATGAATCACGGATATGCGGGTTAGAAAGCTTCAATTTTGTTCGTTCGGCCATTGATCGCCCGTTGTTTCGTCTGAGCAGGCACAAGCCCGCCGGAACTCGAACAACAGGGAGCACGACATATGTCTGATCCAGTATTTTTCCAGTTTTCAACAGTGACTGTCATCATTCTTCTAGCCGTCTTTTATGGCGCCACATTCTACATGTCGACATATGTCAACGAGAAGGATGAGAGTGTTGATGGGTTTATGGTCTCCAGCGGCGAGGTCGGTTTTGGCATATCTGCCGCAAGCATGACTGCCACATGGATTTGGGCAGCGTCCTTCTATGGCGCAGCAATCTCGGGCTATAACTACGGCTTGTCCGGGCCGTTGCACTATGGGTTCTGGGGAGCTCTCATGATCCTCTTCATCTACCCGTTCGGTCTGCGATTTCGCGCGCTGGCCCCCAATGCCCATACGCTGGCCGAAATTATGCACGCCCGCCACGGTTCAGGCAGTCAGCTGATCCTGGCGATATCCAACCTCTTTGGCAGCGTAATCAGCTTGATGGTGAATTTCACAGCAGCAGGCGCGCTGGTGTCAGTGTTGTCGCCATTGTCATTCCAGGCGGGTGTTTTGATCGCCGGTCTTGGCGTGTTGTCCTATACGTTGTGGTCCGGGTTCCGAGCGTCGATCCTGACGGACTTCGCACAGGTTGTAGCGATGATGTCGATTGCGGTCGTCATTATCCCGTGGGTCTATTTCAGCGCCGGTGGCAGCGAAGCATTGAGTGCTGGATTTGCCATAATAACTGAAGAGCAGGCCAATTTCTTCTCGACCACTGCAATCCTTGAGCAAGGCGCCCCGTTTTTCGTGGCTGTGCTGGCCTATGCCATCGGCAATCAGACCATCGCGCAGCGTTTATTCGCGGTTCGGCAAGACCTGATAAAACCCACCTTCATCACGGCGACGCTCGGCTATGGCTCGATCGTGATCGGGCTGGGCATGTTGGGTCTGATGGCCTTGATGTTGGGTATCGCACCGCATGAAGGTGATCTGAACAATATCATTCCGCAGATGGCTTCAGCCTATCTGCCGCCCGCCATGATTGCGCTGTTTTTCATACTGGTGATCGGATCCCTGTCATCGACTGCCGATTCCGATCTGTCGGCGCTGGCGGCGATCATGATGACGGATATCTACGGCCGCAATCTGGCCAAGGGCAATCCAAACCCGCGCAAGATGCTGTTGCTGGGCCGGTTGACGATGATAGTGGCCACCATGGCCGGGCTAATACTTGCCAGCTTCTCGCTCGATATTCTGGTAATGCTGGTTTTCGTGGGGGCTCTTTGGGGAGCCATCGTGTTTCCTGTCATCGCTAGTTGCTACTGGAATCGCGTCACCAACGAAGCCTTTATCTGGGCCGTTGTCGGTGGGTTGATCATGTTCACCGTCGTGCGGTTTGAAATCCTGCCGCTGACCGGCATCGTAGGTGGGTTCTTCGAACTTGTCGCTGCAGTCGGCGGTGGCGTAGTGCTGGGGTTGATGGCCTTTGGGTTTTTCGGCCGCATCATCGGGTTGACCGTGGCGGCCGTCGGTGCGGTGGCCTGCGCCGTCTATTTCTCCGGTTTCCTGCGCGAATACACTGTGTTGCTGGGGTCGCTGACCGCCTACGGGGCCAGCACAATTATCTGTGTCGCCCTAAGTCTGATGGGCAAGGAAAAGTTCGATTTCGACGTGATCAATGAACGGGTCACGAGCTTTGACGATGACGCTGCCATGGCTGCGGTCCGCGTCGCCGACGAACAACTGAAACCTTCTTAAGTAACGAGAAAGGGAACATACCAATGCTGACTCTCTATATCCTGATTTGGCCATTTATTTCCGCAATCGTTCTGGCCTTGATCGTGACCTCATTCATGCGCGAACTGCGACAGGCAAAAAAGGAAGGCAGAAAGATTGTGTAGATGAGCGGTCGGGCGATAAAGGCCTGAAGCTTCACTGCACAGTGGCCCCCGCGAGTCTTCGTGTCGTGGGGGCGCACCTGTTTTGATTTTTAGGTTCAAAAAGATCTTGTTGCACGGATCGCGCTTCAGGATTAGCTCTGTTGCTTTCCCTCCCATGAGTTGCTGTGGATGCCATACAAATTCAATGATGCTCGTCGCAACAAGTTTCCCAAAGCAAAGTACCAGGTCACGAACTGCTCGGAATACAACGAAAGGGCTGTGTCGCAAACTTTGGTCGGCGTGTTGCACCTTCGCGCGGTTTGATCCAATGGCTGGCTGGTCTTTGACAGAGTTTAGGAATGTCCGATGATCGACTTCAAAGGTGCGCACTACCCGCAATCTGTGATCCTGTTCGCGATCTACTTCTACGTCCGGTACGGCGTCTCGTATCGTGACCTGGAAGAGATCATGGCCGAGCGAGGTGTATCGGTTGATCATGCGACGCTGAATCGCTGGGTTGTGAAGTATTCACCCTTGGCCGCTCGCGCAGCTCAGAAACGGAAGGCCAATACCGCTGAATCCTGGCGTATGGATGAGACCTACATCAAAGTTCGCGGTGAATGGGTGTACCTCTATCGTGCCGTGGATCGTGATCGTCAAACCCTTGATTTCATGCTTTCCGAGAAGCGAGACACCAAGGCTGCAAAGAAGTTCTTCGCCAATGCATTATGCAACAATGGAATCCCGAAACGGATCACAATTGACAAAAGCAGGAGCAATGCGGCCGGGATCAAAGAGGTCAACAAGATCTTCAAGCGGTTGCAGATGCCAGTCAATATCGACACCGTCAGATCGAAATATCTCAACAACATTATCGAGCAGGACCACCGGTTCATCAAGCGGCTCACGAGACCTATGCTCGGTTTCAAAAGCTTCGTCTCAGCAGCAGCGACACTTGCAGGCATCGAGACCGCCAACATGATCCGCAAGGGCCAGCTGGGAGCTTCGACAAGCGGATTCCGTCAATTTGCAGAGCTCGCTGGATAACAACCGCCTGCCAATGCGATAGCTCTGACCGACGCAAGAGTTTGCGACACAGCCTTTCCTGCCAGTCCTGTTTCTGATCGATGAGTTTCATTCGCTTGGAAAGATGCAGGGCGTGCTCGAAGCTGTGACCACCCTGCCCGGCTATGGTGGCCGGCTGTGCCTGGTCGTGCAATCGCCGGCCTCGCTGCGGGAACACTATGGACCAGCAGGCGAGGAAATCCTGACGGAAAGCTCGCATCTGCATGTCTGGCTGACACCAAATTCTGAAGAGACAAAGCAAAAGCTTTCCAAGGCGCTTGGCAACAAGACAGTGACGCAAAAGTCCGTATCTGGACGCAACTGGTCTAAAGACCCCGGCCGGTCGGAAAGCTGGTCGGAGAAGAGCCGGGCGTTGATGACACCGGAAGAAATCGGCCGCCTAGGCAAGGAAGAGGTGATTATCACCGGCAAAGGCATGTTCCCCATCCGGACAAACCGCGTGTCCTACTATAAAGACCATCGGTTCAAAGCCCTCAATGACAGCCAGAAAGGTAAATCCTGGCCGGTTGTGCCAGTGGTTAAAACTGGTGTGGTGACCCGGTATGATGAGTTCCTGAAGGACGTCGGGTCCTCGAAGTCGAACGAAGCTGAAGAACCGGAACCCGAGCCGGTCTCAAAGCCACCTCTGTCACAACGCGTGGCGGCCTCGGGGCCAGCCGCGCCATCCTTTCCTGACGTCGGCGTTGCTGGATACGACTTCTTCGAAGATCCGAGTGAATCCACCAGCGAAGAGGAAACCCCCAAAGATCGGCAGCTGATCGAGGCCATGGCAACGGTCAAAGCACCAAGCTTCGCGGGCAATCTCGGCAGCCTGTTGAACCTGGCGCCGATCAGCCACGAAACAGATCCTCGGCTGGTAGAACTCGCGCACCGGCTTTCGCCCGACGAACTGGTTAAAAGGTTGATGCCGCTGTTCAGCGATGGAAAACCAGTTTGGGTCTAGCGAGGGATCGCCAGACCACGATACGAAAAGCCACCGAGCGTCTGCGCCGCCGCATGAGTCTGCAAAGAGCCCAGAGCGGGCGGTCGCTCAACTTGACCCATCATCCAGAATTACATGGTGAACAGAGCCCCGAGGCGCTATTCTTCCTGCTGACAGACCTTACTCGAAAGGTAAGGACAAACGCTATGGCACAGCCCACTCTCGTTCGCGGCTCCACCGGTTCTGCCGTCGAAACGCTCCAGACCAAGCTCAACAAGCTCGGCGCCCGGCCCAAGTTGGAAGTCGACGGCATCTTCGGCCCGCTCACCGATGGCGAGGTCAAGAAGTTCCAGAAACGTCTCAAGCCCCCGCTCAAGCCCGACGGCAAAGTCGGCACCGACACCTGGGCAGCGATCGAGTTCGAGCTCAAAGGCGGGAAGAAGCCGGATCTCAAAATCCCCGATTGGCTAAGCCCTAAAGAGCTCATCAGATACCGTGACAGTGACCGCAAACAGGCAAAGCTGATCCAGAAGTCCATCCAGAACGCCGGAACTGCTGCTGCCGCTTTTGGTAACACCTGCAAGTCAGAAGAGAGCGGCCTTGTAACCACTATGAAGGGGAGCGAGGCGATGTGGAAAAAAGTGTTCGCGCTTCAAGCGTCGTCTGAAAAACTGGTGTCTGAGTTTGACGCCGGAGCCTTTCGCGATCCCGCGCGTGTGAAAGTTATTCAATCCAAAATTGACCAGATTCTTGGAAAGATAGAAGCACTTACTGCCGAGTATCCGGGCATCGAGCGATTTGCAGCTCACAAGGATGCAGTGAAGTCGGCGTTGGAAAAAATACGCAAATTCAAGCTGATCTGAGAGACATCTCAAACCGTTGGTGCAAGTCTTGGCTTTCAATTTGGCCAGGGGGCTTCCCTTTGATTACGGATTGCCGGGAGGCAGCTCCCAGGCCCGCTTTGTCTGATGTCGCCGGACCTTATGTCGAGGTCATCAAGGTTCCACAAAGATAAAGCTGCCTTTCAGGCGGAGCGCAGAGAACGGGCAGAGAGAGCCCAAAGTTGCCTTTCGTCACTGACCCATTTGGGCTTCTTCTTTGATGACGGAACGCACCCAGGCGGCCAGTTTTGAGCGGTCAGAAGAGGCTGTCCAATACATGTGCTCGGCCATACCTGTCTCGAAGGCGAAAGGCTTCAGGGTCAATCGGTCTGCAAAGCGTTGCGCCATTCTGGACGGCAGAGCAGCCAGTAGATCTGTTCCTACGAGAAGGTCTCCAAAGGAAATTGCATCGCTGCTTACAACTGCGCGGTTAAGATTGATCCCCTGCTCTCTGGCATAGCGAACAGGGGCCTGCTGCCATCCGGGTCTCGGCTCAAAATAGATAAAGTCAGCATCACGAATATCGGCCAAATTAATGATCGATTTTCCTGCCAGCGGATTTGACGGGTCCATCATGCACAGGTGTTGTTCGCTGTTGAGGAATTCTTCTCCGTAGACACCGTTTGTGTCTATTCGCTGTGGGCCAAGATAGATGTCGGCGCGTCCACTAAGAAGAATTTCCTTTGCCGAGCCAAAATTGTAGTTCAGCACCAATCTGATACCAGGTGCCTCGCTTCTGAGACGTCGCACGACATTTGGCAGAACCAACATCGTTTCGTAACTGCTGACGTTAACGGTGATTTCGCCAGCGGCGCGGCAAGGATTGAACTCTTCATCATCTTGAAATTGTTCAGCTTCTCCCAGAATGACATCCACACGTTTGATCAGTCTGCCACAATGTTCAGTAGGAACAACGCCACCACCCTGTTTGATAAAAAGTGGGTCTTTGGCGGCTTTTCGGACGCGTTCGATGGTATAGCTGATAGAGGATGGGTTCATCCCCAATTCAGAGGCTGCATTTGCAAATGAACGGTGCTTGTAAACCAATTTCAAAGTCCGCAGCGCCGCAAAATCCAGTGCGAGAATTTCAGGTGAAAGGGACATGGATGCGACCTGAGAGTTAGGTTGAAAAATTCAATCTAGAATATCGAATTGATCTGATTGTTCAATGCGCAGCCGAAGCTCAGCTTCATGAATTAGGACTTAGAGACAGGAGATATGAGATGACTTTGAAAGTGATTGGCGCTGGATTCGGACGAACGGGAACAGAAAGCCTCAAGCGTGCCCTTGAAATTCTGGGGCTTGGGCCCACGCATCACATGTACGAGGTCATGGACAGCGAGAAACAACGGGATCGTTGGAGCGCATTCGTGAACGGAGCCGATCCTGATTGGCCGAAACTTTTCGACGGATTCAACAGCGCCGTGGACTGGCCTTCTGCGGCTTACTGGCGCGATACTGTGGCCTTTTATCCAGACGCAAAGGTGGTTTTGACTCACAGACCCGCCGAAGATTGGTGGTCGAGTTTCACTGGCACAATACAGCAAGCTTTGAAATCAGGCAAAGACGTAGGGGGTATTGGCTCAAGGGTCATCACCGAGCGGGTCTTTGCGGGCAATATCGACGACAAAGCGCATGTTCTTTCAATCTACGAGGCATCGATCGCCAGTGTTCGTGCCGAGGTTCCCGCTGACCGGCTGATTGATCTGCCGCTTGGAGTCGGTTGGAAGCCACTGTGCAGAGGGCTTGGTCTTTCAGAGCCAGAGATTGCATACCCGAAGGGGAATACTAAGGCTGGGTTTCGCTCAGTCGCATAGCCATTTCATCATTGTTGCCAAAGTCCGCTTCGTCCCGCGTATTGCTAGTTCGTTCGTCGCGCCGCGAAAGGCGCTCCATCCCGAAACGGTCGTTCATGGATCTCGCGGCGAAGGTGCCGGGAGAGCCCATCCTGTGAATTTGGTTTTCTCGCTGCGCGCGCTCGCAGCACAGATTTTGCCGCGCGGGCATCATCTTGAACACGGCAGTGCGGCATATAGAGCAGCCATTCGTGCCGGGCGCAGCGAAACTTCGTCAGGCAATGAGCGAGACGCGGACAAAGGTTGCTTTTGCTGCACCTGTCCCGAATGGGGGAAGTCAGCACATTGCGCTGGCGGCGACAGAAAGGTCTGAGATAGCGGCGGCGTCCATGGGCCGAGCAAAACCTGCGACAGAGCCGCTGCGCTATGCTAGCTTCGTGACAACATACCGCCCAAACATGGCACAAAGGAGTCCCTGATGTCCGCACACGAAACTTCGGTCAATGTGCACTACAAGGTCGGCAAATGGTTACCATCGGATCAGGGCGTGTTGGATGCCTGGACGGCAAAGATCGCTGCGAAGGCTGATAAGGACACCAGTCCGTTGCTTCCGGCGGTGCAAAATCTGAAGACGCTGATCGAGACTGATGCGAAAGCTTATATGTTCTTTACGCAGATGTTTCAGGATGTGCCTGAAAGCCGCAAGACTTCGCCGA
>NZ_JBGOSH010000035.1:0-7785 GCF_041537925.1 Ruegeria hyattellae
ACTCCGGCCAATTAGTCACCTTGTACTTGGCCGCCGCGAATTTGCCACGACGGCTGGCATTGAATTTGTGGGGCATACAAGGCAACCTTCGGTCTAACAGCACGCGGTTCCTCTACGAAATCGGCGACCCATGCAACAACGCTGGCCGGCACCAAAGTCTGGTCGCCCGAAATGGACGGCTCTCGCTGAAGCATTGCGAAAGAAGGCAATAACAGCGGTTAGCGCAAAGAAAATTCTGGAAAAGCTCAACGCATCTGATTCCGACGATCGATTGAACGGGCTGTTAGGTAGCTTAACCCCTAAGAAAGAAGCACAAGAAGCCCGACCGGCACCAGACGTTGTCATCAGGACCAGCAATTCCACAGTGAACATGACGATCAAAAGATCAGGAGAGAATGAAGCCTATGCGCGTTGGCTTGAGGAAAACCTTAGTCAATTTATTCAGGAATCCTACGAGCGTTTCAAAGAAAGCGCCGAGGAAAAAGCGAGTTAACAACTGTTAACTCTACATGAGGCAACGAGCAAAAGGAGGAAGCAAAAAGAAACCCCCGAAACCTAAGGCTCCGAGGGCTGAAAACCAACTAGTGGTTATAGATTTGACACCTAAACCCTAACAGCCCGCGAATCACGAGACAACAAAAAACGCCTCTGGGTGAACAGGTTTTCTTTGTCTGCTGACAAGAACTCATGAAAACACTACAAACATTGGCTCCAAACGGAGCAACCTTGTCGGCAACGGCAGGGCAGGGGGCTATTACGCCCAAGAAATGGATGCTACTTCGAGCCGTCGAAGAAGCCAGAGAACCGCTTGGCCTTAAATCCACGTCGCTCAACGTCCTGAGAGCAATGATATCCTTTATGAATGGAGATCAGATTTCTGCGGACCAAGACGAGCACCATATCTGCTTCGCGTCCAACGCTGCGATTGCCAAACGAACCCATGTCAGCGTTCAGACTGTCGAACGACATATCTCGGTGCTGGCTGAGCTTGGTCTTGTCCGCCGCGTAATGAGTGCTAACCGTAAACGTTGGGCACGCCGTGACCGACAGGGCAGGGTGGTCACCGCAACCGGGCTGTCCCTGATGCCACTGTCGGAACGGCACGCGGAATTCATTCAAGAAGCCCAGAAACACACCGACCGTGTTCTTGAGTTCACAGTGCTACGTGACAAGGTTTCAGCCGCTCTGGCGCGCCTTAAGGAACTCGTGGCAGACGACACCGCAATCACGGATTTGATGGCCACCGTGCGCAATGCTCTGCGTCGCAAACCAGATGCAAATGTACTAGGCGAACTTCTGGCGGAAATCTCTGTGGAAATCTCCCAAATAACACAGGCAGATACAGAAAATTTGAGGGCCAATGACCATGAAAATGAGGGGCACAAAGAGGACTCTTTGAATCCGATAGTTAAAAAAGAAAGACAATCTCAGTTTCAAGTTTCTCCAGATCAAATGGAGCGCAGCTTTCCACGTTTGTGCTCGGAACTTCGCTTTGCCCGGGATCAGGCACATTGTGACCGGCTTATGGACGATATCGCCGACTACCTACGATTTGATCAGACCTGGTATGCCATGAAATCGACATATGGCCCAGCTCTCCGTTTCATGGTGCTCGGATATATTTTTCAACGAGCTGAGAACATAAAGTCTCACCAAGCCTATTTGAACTCACTGATCTCGAAAATCGATCGGGGAGATATGCAACCAACCGCATTGTTAGCGCATAGTTCAAGAGTCCGCGGAAGTGCAGGCCATCCCCATGATATCACCTCACGCTCATGAGCTCAGAGCAACAGATGTAGTTCATGCCATCGGTCTATTGTGAATTGAATGCCAATGTATTACATTGTACTACAATACGGAAACAGGTGATTGCGATGAGTACCAGCCCATATTCAATCCGTCTCGATGAAGACCTGAGAAAGACCCTGGAACGCGAAGCTGCGATCGAAGATCGACCGCCTGCACAACTCGCCGTACGGGCAATTAGAATGATGTTAGAATCCAAAGCCGCTAAACGTGCAGCCATTGATGCGGCTGTTGAAAAAGCAGACCAAGGCAAGTTCATCTTGGCAGACGAAATGAATGCCTGGATAGACAGCTGGGATACCGAGAATGAACTTTCGGCTCCGGTAGCAAGCGGGCAATCCAATAGCCAATGAAGATTGTATTTCTCGAAGATACGGCCCGGGACATTCAGTGGTTCCGTTACTACTACACGTCAGTTTTTCCTGAAGGCAGCGAAAGGGCACGAGCTCAACTCAAAGCCATTCAACTCACTCTTGCAGCCAACCCTTATGCAGGTCACCCGAGTGACACACGCCGAGACATACGGGAGCTTTCAGTGCCGCGAACCCCATTCACGCTGATCTATCGTGTAATGCCCACCCAGATAGAAATTCTGCGCCTATGGGATACCCGGCAGGGCGCGGATTACTGAAACCAGGAGCCTAGGTGTTTGATCCCAGGGTTTGATGGTGCGATCCATTCGATGGAATGGAAGGATACCCTATGGGACAGATACGTCACGGCTGCGCCACGACCACGCACGCCGTCAGAGCAGCAATACAGCGATCGCAAGCTTCGACCGCGGAGCTGAGCCGAGAGCTTGGCATCAACCCAAAGACGGTTGCGAAGTGGCGGAAGCGGCAGACTGTTCAGGATCAGAAGACCGGTCCCAAAGAGCCTCGTTCAACCGTTCTTGGCGAAGAAGAGGAGGCCATGATCATTGCTTTCAGGCGGCACACGCTCCTGCCGCTGGATGACTGCCTTTATGCTCTACAGCCAACGGTCCCGCATCTGACGCGCTCTTCTTTGCATCGTTGCTTGCAACGGCACGGGATATCTCGATTGCTGGACGTCGCGGGTGACAAACCAAAGCGACAAAAGTTCAAGCGCTATCCAATCGGCTTCTTCCACATCGATATCGCAGAGGTCAGAACCGAAGAAGGAAAGCTCCATCTCTTTGTCGCCATTGATCGAACCAGCAAGTTCGCGGTGGCACAGTTGGTAGAGAAGGCCAATCGCAAAACGGCGTGGGAATTCCTCGAACACCTGCTCGAAGCGACTGTGTTGCATGGATATGGATTGAGGCGAATTTGCCCCTTACCTCATCACTTCAGACGACGCGCTCATACATCGCACGACCGAGACCAGTCATGCGGTTGAGCGCCTTTGATGCTATTTTCGCTTCGGCGGTTTGATTGTTAAAATCACGCGCTTGCAGGTGATCGCCGATACCCTGTTTCCATCTGCCGATCTGGGCTTCAACCCGTGATCGCTCGTTGTATCCCGTCTTCGTTTGCCAGTTCAATCTGCCATGCTGAGCGATGATATCGATGTGTTGATTGCGTTGTGCATTCTTGCCGTGAACCGCAGTTTTCGGCAGAGGAACAATGATCTCAACCCCGTGCCCGTACTTCTCGATCAGGCAGTCTGCCACCCCCTGGCCGCCATAGGCACCATCCGCCAGAAACCGGCTCACATCATCATCAATGTCAGCGAGCAATGCTGGCAGTGCCGTTTCATCGCCCACATGTTCAGTGGTCAACTCCGTCGCGGTGATTTCGCCCGTTACCGGATCGAGGGCGATGTGGAGCTTGCGCCATGTTCTGCGGGCCTTCTTGGTGCCGTGCTTCTCTTCATGCCAGTCGTTGCCGCCATGCATTTTTAGACCCGTACTATCCACAATAAGTGTGATTGGCTTACTTGTAGCTCGCCGGTTTAGGGCGATATTCAGCCCCCTAGCGCGACGCGACAAGGTTGAGTAATCCGGCACCACGAGGTCCAACCCCATCAGCTTGGCAATCGACCGCATGAAGCCTTGAGTTTG
Source organism: Ruegeria hyattellae (assembly GCF_041537925.1). Classification (NCBI taxonomy): domain Bacteria; kingdom Pseudomonadati; phylum Pseudomonadota; class Alphaproteobacteria; order Rhodobacterales; family Roseobacteraceae; genus Ruegeria; species Ruegeria hyattellae. Next base: position 3,833 of record NZ_JBGOSH010000035.1, read on the forward strand.
CCTGAGCGGGAGTCGAAACACGACCCGCAGAGTGAGGCAGATCTCGATTGCCAGATCTGAGTAACGCGACTGGCCACCGCGAGTCTTGCGGCGTGGCGATGTCCAATTCTGCACCACATCATCAGAAACCCAGATCGTCACGTCACCACGTTGTCGAAGGCTTTCGTTGTATTCCGAGCAGTTCGTGACCCGATACTTTGCTTTGGGGAATTTGTCGCGACGGGCATCATTGAATTTGTGGGGCATCCACGGCAACTCACGGAAAGGGAAGTACCAGAGCTAGCCCGGGAAAACGATCCGTGCAACACGGTCCAAGGTAGAGGTCTCGTTGGCCGTAATTGCCGATGTGCATCCGAAGTCGGCCAATAGCCCCTGTGATCGAAGCTGCACAACTTGCGAATGTTTGGAGTTGAATGCAAGAACCGGCAGAGAGAGGCGAGTCTCGCAGCTAACGCCGGCATTTTAAGTGGGCAGCGCTTCGGACGCATACTGATCGACGAATTGGCCGACTGGTGAAATCGGTTTGATGACATCTATCAAAACCCCGTTCGGATCGCGCGTGATAAAGTGCCGTTGGCCGAAGTCTTCGTCCGTCAATGTCTTGAGGATGGGCAAGCCTGCTGTCTGAACGCGTTGGAACTCAGCGTCAACATCCTCGACCTCGAAATTCAGGATTAAGCCACTGATCGTCCCATGCCCCTCGGTCGGAATGGTGTCGTGATCTCCTTTGAGGATCGCGATGTTAACCTTCGGATCTTCGCTTGATTGGAGATGGCAGTACCAATCTGCATCGAAGCTGACATTGAAGCGGAAATTGTCGACATAGAAAGCTTTCGTCGCTGTGACGTCGTTGGTTTGGATCACTGGATAGTACTGGGTGCATTTCATGTTGCTTCTCCCGATCATGATACATACAGTCTGTATGTAGTAAGTGTTATAAACATACAGGCTGTATGCATGCAACAAAAAAGTAAGCCGCGATCAAATCAGGCACGCACGGAAGCAACCCGGTCAGCGCTTTTGAGCGCTGCGAGAAAGCTGTTTTCCGACAAAGGCTATGCCGAAACCTCGACGCCTGAGATCGTTGAAGCGGCGAGGGTCACGCGCGGCGCGCTCTATCATCACTTCGAGGACAAGTTGGCGCTCTTTCGTTCAGTAGTTAGGGAAGAGTATATTGCAGTCGCGGGCGAGATCACGGCGTCGGCAAAGGCAAAACCGGATTCAGCGGTTGATGCCTTGCGGCAGGGCAGCCGCGGTTATCTACAGGCGATGTCGGACAAGGGCCGTGTTCGGATCATGCTACTTGATGGTCCAGCTGTCGTTGGGCAAGTGGAGCTCGACAAGATCGACCGGGAAACCTCGGCCGACACATTGCGGCTGGGCCTAGCAGAAGCGATGGAAACTCAGCAGATCAAACACCTTCCGATCAACGCCCTGACTGTCCAACTCTCGGCACTCTTTGACAGGGCCGCGCTTGCTGTTTCAGAAGGTGACGATCCCGAGGATCACCTCGAGATCCTGGACGCGTTTTTCGCGTCGCTGATCAATCATACATAGCCGGGAACTTCAAATTGCGAATTTTTGAATGGTAGGGTGTTAACGTGACAAAACCCTTTCCCGTAGCCCCTCATGTTGCTTCGGTCAGATTGCGTTGTCGACCCAACAAGGTTTCGTATATACACATTTACATGTCTGGTGACGCAACAAAACGAAAACTCACGACAATCGTGGCAGCGGATGTGGTGGAGTTTAGTCGCTTGATAGGGGCTGATGAGGAAGGAACGCTAGCTTCGCTTCGCGCGCACCGCGCTGAGTTGATCGATCCGAAAATTGCTCAACACGGAGGCCGTATCGCCAATACGGCGGGCGATAGCCTCTTGGTCGAGTTTCCGAGCGTCGTTGACGCAGTTCGCTGCATGTTGGAGATTCAATCTGGCATGGATGAGCGCAATGATGAAATTGTAGAGAACCAGCAAATACAATTCCGCGTAGGCATCAATGTTGGCGACGTGGTTGCCGAGGGTGAAGATCTGCTCGGCGACGGCGTCAACGTCGCGGCACGGCTGGAGGCTTTGTCTGAACGGGGCGGTGTCTGCCTCTCCCGCGCAGTCCGCGACCAGATACGCGACCGCATGGAGATTGAACTGGAGGACTTGGGCGAGGTAGAGGTAAAGAATATTGCTCGACCGGTTAGGGTATTCCGAGTGAAGTCAGGTGTTGGTGGTGAACCTGTAGTATCTGCGCCAACGGCGCCTGTGCGGCCATTGCCAAGTAAGCCATCCATCGCCGTTCTGCCGTTCAACAACATGAGTGGCGATCCAGAGCAAGAGTATTTCGCAGATGGAATGGTCGAGGACATCATTACGGCGCTTTCCCGGCTCGACCAGTTGTTCGTCATCGCACGCAACTCCAGCTTTACCTACAAGGGCCGATCCGTGGACGTAAGGCAGGTCTCCAAGGAACTTGGCGTTCGCTATCTGTTGGAAGGAAGTGTGCGCAAGGCGGGTGGTCGTATTCGCATCACCGGTCAGCTGATTGAGGGCGCTAGCGGTGCTCACCTGTGGGCGGACAACTTTGATGGCAGCGTCGAAGATGTGTTCGATCTGCAAGATCAAATCACTGAAAGTGTGGTTGGCGCGATAGGGCCGACGCTGCGTAAGGCCGAGATCGAACGGTCGCGAAGGATTCCGCCGGAAAACCTCGACGCGTATGACCTCTATCTTCGAGCTCTACCCCATGCCTATGCCATGCAACCAGACGAAAACAGCGAAGCCTTACGGCTATTACACGACGCCATCGAACATGACCCAAACTATGCACCCGCGCTCGCAAATGCCGCTTGGTGTTACGAACAGCGCCTGACGCGGGGGTGGGAAACGACCCAGGTCTCCGACGCGGCGACAAGCGTCGCATTGGCCCGTCGCGCGGTTGCCACCAACAGCGACGATGCCAATGCGCTGGCTACAGCCGGTTTCGTCCTGTTGGTGGTTGACCGAGACTATGACGTAGGTCTGACCACGATCGATCGCGCCCTCTCCATAAACCCGAATACGGCGCCGATTTCGATGTTTGCGGGTTGGGCCAACACCTTCGCCGGTAGGCCGGACATCGCCCTGACTTGCTTCCAGCGCGCACTTCGACTGAGCCCCACCGATCCCGGCAGTTATTTCGCTCTTACCGGCACTGCGATGGCGCTGCTGCTGTCCGACCAACCTGAACAGGCATCGGAAATGGCGGGCAAGTCAATGGCTCTTAACCCGGGCTGGGACACTACCCAGCTCGTTTTGGCTGCGGCATCGAGCCAGCTCGGTCGCCCGTTGGAAGGCGTTGCCGCGGTTGAGAGGTTGTTGGAGATCGCCCCTGGAGCGACGGTCTCGCTATACGAAGAGCTCTTGCGATTCAAATGCAGAAGAAATCTCGACGTGATACTCGACGGCCTGCGTGCGGGCGGTATGCCCGAATAAGCTAAACCATCTGCTAGTTTTGGGCAGACCCAAGGCGATTTCCTCTTATGGCCCAAAGCAACAATACGAGACATGTCGCAAATCAACCATCTTCGATAGTCCTGTGTGGGTGGCGCCTGCATTGCAAGTGTTTTCTGCGTTGATGGCGGCGGTCCGTCAGTACCGTCGTGTGTTCGGCCTGTTGACGCAGCCAGTGTTGTCGACTGCTGGCCTCCCTTTCGGGACATTGCTACGCAATGCCCTGCCGGGCAGTGGATGAGTTCCGCAAGCGAGGTTCCTATCGGGAATACGACCTCTGAGGGCCGCGACTTTCGTCGGAGTGTCCTGGCTTTTGGTTGACTTACAGCCGCATCATCACATCAAACGTCTTGCATTTCTGGCAGGTCGATCCGATCAGGCGGCCGGCTGCCGATATTCCTGTTGTTTCGTCAGTATCGCCCAGATGATCCGGGCGCTCTTGTTGGCCATCGCGACCGTCGCCAACCGAAA
>NZ_JBGOSH010000036.1:0-5639 GCF_041537925.1 Ruegeria hyattellae
AAACAGTCATCTCCCTTTCCGAAAGCGGGAAAGGACGATGCATGGCCATCGCTCTCCGGGAGGGTTGCAAAGGTTCGTGGCGACCCACTCAGCAATCCGCAATTGCTTCAGCGTCCCCGCTCGCCGCCGCTCCGCCTTAACAACTCGATACCACCGTCTCGAGGCATTTGACGCCTGGAATGTCGCCACCCAAGCAGCTTGAAATCTGAGCATCAGCACTTCTTTGTGGACTGGGTGTTAACGTGACAACTCCTTGTTGCCTGTTTGTGAGTTTACCAGCCTCAAAAAGTTGCACCTGCGGCAAATGTCCGAAGAGCGGGCTGAGACCGCAGAGTTTAAATGACGTGCTCAAGGTCGGCTACAACAGAGGCTAGTCAGGACAGATGCCGCACCGCGCTTGAACTCAGCTTGGAGCCCAATGCACATGTCGCTGCAGTGTTCGGAATGTCTGCTGGGCGCCCAGAGCAGTCAGTTACAGTTCAGGATCACTTTGCGAAGGTTCGTCCGCTCTGTTTATCGGATACCGGCTGGCCCGCCCAAGGAGCGGTTGAATGAGCATCTGATCGAGCCAAAGATTGCGCCTACTTCGAAACTGCTCAATTCCAATTGTCATGCCTTCATGCCCGGATTTGGGTTGTGCGAGATAGGTTCCGAATATCCGATCCCACCATGGCACGTTAAAACCAAAATTGCTGTTGGTCTCCGACGGGTGAATTGAGTGATGCACGCGGTGCATGTCCGGTGTGACGATGAAAAGCCGCAACACCGCATCGACTCTGAGGGGAAGACGAATGTTGGAGTGGTTGAACAGCGAGCTTGCATTCAACAACACTTCAAAAATCAAAACCGCAAATGCAGGCGGCCCGAGAGCCATCACAACGCCTAACTTTATCACCATAGAAAGCAGGACTTCCACTGGGTGAAACCTCAGGCCCGTCGTCACGTCAAACTCCAGGTCAGCGTGGTGCATTCGGTGCAAACGCCAAAGTGCCGGTACCGCATGAAACAGCACATGTTGCAAATAAATGGCGAGATCCAGTACCAGAACCGCAACTAGGAAGGTTATCCAGCCTGGGATGCTCATCTGGTTGAGGAGACCCCAGCCATGTACATGGGCAATCACGGCAAGCCCGACAGCGACAACCGGGAATGCAAGCCTGACAATCAAAGTGTCCAACATAATCAAGGCAAGATTGTTCGACCAGCGCAGAAGTCGAGGGATTTCCACTCTTCTACGTGGGGCTGCTAACTCCCAGACCGCCATGGAAATCAGGACGCCAAGGAAAACAGTGAGACGGATTGCCGTTTCTTGTTCCAAAATGCCATGCAGCATATCATTCGCCGATGCGGTTTTTGAATGATCTCAAATAACAGCATATCGCTGCTTACTGTCCATTGCTAACGACGTTGTTAAGTCCGGTTCAACTGGCGTACTTCCCTAGATGGTTCCGAAATATTGCGCAGAGCGTCAAGGTCGGTTTAGGCGAAGCGGGCAGGTCGAAATTGGATACACGTGAATGTCGGGAATGGGCCGCCCTTGATTGTGCTTGGCGGCTCGCGTTGGGCCGATGCTGCGCCGCCTCCGAGGTCGGTAGTGAGTCCCAACGTGGACATTCCCTCTGTCTACAATTTGCCTATCGGCTTGGATAACCGCGGTGATTCTGTCCATCCAGCTTTATGCAAGCCGTCCATAACGTGTTTTGCGTCCGACAGATTCTGAAAAACCACTGGGAGCACTCTGGCCTCCATCCCAATCCGCCCGGGGTCAATTCGTTCACATTCGTCAATTGCGGTCTGTGCCTCTTCTCGCTTTCCAAGGTGACCCAACGCCGATGCCAGCACAATGTAGGCGAATGCGTGGTTTGCGTGTCTACCGATCGACTCCCGCGCAAACTCGACAGCCTGATCATGTTCCCGTGCCGTCAAATATGAACGTGCAATCATGTTGATGTAGAAGTGTGCATTGGGATCATGTGGGTTAAGAAGGAGAGCCCGTTGTATGCTGGAGATCCCTTCAATCGGATGCCCCGCGAACGAGAGTGCGTTCCCCAAAATTGCGTGTGCGAGCGAATTGCTGGGATTTAGAGCGATGGCGTGTCGGCAGCATGCCAGTCCAAGGTCGTGTTTCCCCATGCGTAAGTAGACTGTCCCAAGAATTGCCTGAGCGTAGGAATCGCCCTTGTCGAGTTCAACCGCCTTTGTTGCGGCTGCAATCGCTTTGGACAGGATTTCTTCTCGGTTATCTACCTGCCAAATTGCGACTTCGGCATGATAACAAAATGCCAGCGATGCATAGGCCGTGCTGAAGTTCGGGTCAGATTCGATCGCCTTCTTAAAAAAATCTTTCGCGGTCGCGTTGGACTGTCGATTGGTCTGATAAAAGCAGGACATACCTCGTTGGTGGAGGTCCCAGGCGCTTATTGCCCCTTTTGCCGAAGAAAGGCGCTTGCGCTCGGCTCGCTCAAGCTCGGGCGCGACAATAGCGGCGATCTTTTTAGTAATCTCGTCCTGAAGTTCAAAAATGCTCCCTAAGGCGCCGTCAAATCTCTCAGCCCAAACGTGATGCTCGGTTATTGCATCAATTAATCTGGCGGAAATCCTTACGTGATCACCAGATTTGCGAACGCTGCCTTCCAGGACATAGCGGGCTCCAAGTTTATCTGCGATGGTCTTCACGTTAACGGTTTCACCCTTGAAGGCGAATGAGGAGTTGCGTGCAATGACAGGGAAGTAGCGCCAACAAGACAGCGCCGTGATGATGTCCTCTGTCAAACCGTCCGCGAAGTAATCTTGATCTGGGTCACCGCTCATGTTCGTCAATGGAAGCACTACGAGGGCAGGTCTCGCTAAAAGGACCTCAACGTCTATTGGCGCAATGGGCTCTTCCGCAGTGACGAGACGGTAGACACGTATCGGCTGAGAAATGTTCTTGAACTGATGATTGCCAAGGTCGTCGAAATTCAGATCAACTTTCCGCCCTACGTGACGATAAACTTCTTCGGAGAGGGCCACTCCACCAGAATCCGCGACCGCCTCCAATCGCGAGGCGACGTTCACGCCGTCGCCAAAAACGTCGTCTCCATCAATAATCACATCTCCGACATTGATCCCGATACGGAATTCCAAACAATCGTCGCCGATTTCTAGCCGTTGTTGACGAATGGCTTCTTGGATCTCCCAAGCACACAGCACTGCATCCACTGCACTGGCGAACTCGGCAAGCAATCCGTCGCCCATTTCTTTGAAGACACGCCCTGAATGCCTGGAAACCGCAGGACGAACGGTTTCTGCGTAGGCGGCATTCAGGCGGGCTAACGTACCGACCTCATCCGCCGACATGCGCTGGCTGTACCCGACAACGTCCGCGGCAAGTATCGCTGCAAGGCGCCTATGAGTGTGTTCTCGCGACATAACTCAATATAGGCGGAACAGTTCTTGTTTAGAAACGGACTTCTGTTACAGCCGACGCGTTCGAACCGGTCGACAAGGCCATCGAAGATGAGCATGTCAGCAAACAGCCAGGGTTCATCTCGCGCCAGGCCGCTTTCACAGACGGCAAATGGGGGCCTTGTTGCATAGATCGGCAGTTGGCTGTTACTGACGCGGTTTGTTTCCATCAGGATGTCGTGAATGCCGCACAAGTTCAACGCTAGTCGCCGGGCAAAGATCCCCAAGCAGAAGCATCGTGTGACCAACTGGGCTGAATACAACGAGGGTTTGAGGCAGCGCGGTGATCTGACGATTTGGATCAGCGATGAGGCGCTTGGCCTGTGGTCGGCGGCGCGCCGAACGACGCGTGGTCAAGCAGCACCCGTGCCGGGCTCTGTCGCAAACTCTGGCGTCGATCAGAGCTATCGCATTGGCAGGCGGTTATTATCCAGCGAGCTCTGCAAATTGACGGAATCCGCTTGTCGAAGGTCCTAGCTGGCCCTTGCGGATCATGTTGGCGGTCTCGATCCCCACGAGTGTTGCCGCAGCCGAGACGAAGCTCTTGAAGCCGAGCATCGGCCTCGTGAGCCGTTTGATGAATCGGTGATCCTGCTCGATAATGTTGTTTAGGTATTTAGATCTGACAGTGTCGATCTTAACCGGTATCCGCAATCGCTTGAAGATCTTGTTGATCTCCTTGATCCCGGCCGCGTTGCTCCTGCTTTTGTCAATGGTGATCCGCTTCGGGATTCCATTGTTGCATAATGCATTGGCGAAGAACTTCTTTGCAGCCTTCGTATCTCGCTTCTCCGAAAGCATGAAATCAAGGGTTTGACCATCACGATCGACGGCCCGGTACAAATACACCCATTCACCACGAACTTTGATATACGTCTCATCCATGCGCCAAGATTCGGCGGTGTTGGCCTTCCGTTTCTGCGCCTCGCGAGCGGCCTGAGGCAAGTATTTTATGACCCAGCGGTTCAGCGTCGCGTGATCAACCGATACCCCACGTTCCGCCATGATCTCTTCCAGGTCGCGGTGAGAGACGCCATAGCGAACGTAGAAATAGACCGCGAACAGGATCACAGATTTCGGGTAGTGTGCACCTTTGAAGTCGATCATTGGGCATTCCTAAACGTTGTCAAAGACCAACCAGCCATTGGATCAAACCGCGCGAAGGTGCAACACGTCGACCAAAGTTTGCGACACAGCCAAACCATCATGAGGCGCAACGTTTTTGACCTCCCAGAGAACCATGATTTCTGGAGGACGGCATCCCCACTTGACAATACCGCAACCAGAGAACCGGCCCGCGGCCATGTAAAGTGTCGCACAATCAAGGCCTGACACATGAACGCACCCGATCACATGTTCTGAACGCCAAAAACACTTGCATCAATGGAGGTATCCACACATGCAACAAGGCTGCGGCAATCCAGCTGGTTCCCGTGACCAACTCTTAGCATTCACAGCAAACCCGCCACCACTGCAGTCAGGTTCATCGTGAGTAGGGCGTCCGACTTTGGCAGATCGACAACCGCGATCGCTGTACGTGCCGGTCTTCGTTTCCCCATCTTGGCTTCGTAAGCGGCATTCATCGCGTTGAAATCGTTCATATCCTTCAAAAAAACATTTATGTGGATGACATGAGCAAGGTCGGAGCCGACAGATTCCAACATGGTCTCAAATGCGTCAAGTATCTGTAACGTTTGCGAGGTTACGTCCGAGCCGACGAGCCGTTCTGTGGCTGGGTCGACGCCGGCTGTCGCACCAATGGTTATGAAATCGCCTGCTTTTGCAATATGGCTGTAAGGCCCTATTGGTCTCATCGTATTGGGGGGTGTAAAGAACTGGACTTTCTTGTACATGACAAAATCTCCTTGTTCTTGAAAGGGTTAAGTCGAAGACATGCACCAAAAGACCAACATCCAAGTGACCTGATATCAGGGATCTTGGTCCTAGAGCTAGCCCGCAACATAAGTTACATTGCGTTTTTGTCCGGACCAATTGGTTACAAAGATTACAAATCTCTACCTATTGCCGAAATCCCTTAGTGGTAATCTTGGCTTTGTTGCACAAATCGCGGCGTGAACGCACTTCCCCTTTGCCCGGACGGACTTAGCCTACGGCTTCAGTGACAGGTATGCCAAGAGCGGTGTAGCGGTTGAGCACCGCGACACGGACTTGGATTTCCGCGACCTGTCGGT
>NZ_JBGOSH010000037.1:0-5069 GCF_041537925.1 Ruegeria hyattellae
TATTCCGAGCAGTTCGTGACCCGGTACTTAGCCTTGGGAAACTTGTCGCGACGGGCATCATTGAATTTGTATGGCATCCACAGCAACTCACGGGAGGGAAAGCAACAGAGCTAATCCTGAAGCGCGATCCGTGCAACACGGTCCCGGCTGGGGTATTTTTGTTCCAGTGGAACATAGAGCGAAGCGTTCCTTTGGGTCTGAATCGGTTCGCTCACACCGCGACGTTGAAAAACAGCGCAAGTTAATTTCTGCGCTGTCCCATTTACAGCAAGCACCCGCGCAAACTGGTCCACTCTTTGCCAATGCCCGCAACAAAGCTCTGATCTCAAGCGAAGTTCCGCGTGCCTGCGATCAGAGAATGGCCGCTATTCGCTTGGATTAATTCTTTAATGAAATCTTAATCTTACGCTCTTCTGGAGCTTGTTAGTCAATCCGCGTTCGAATGCCTCGAAAAAAACCAGCATGAAATTTTTGCAGAAAATGATGGGAGACACAGTCAAATGCCTAATGGAACCTACGAAGAATTTCGCGACGCCTTGCGCGCATTTGAGTCGGGCTGGGATAGGGATCGCTATGACGCAGGGGTTATTCAGGACTGGCAATTGAACCAATGGGCCGGTGGCGAAGTTACCGGATTTTACCCCGGATACTCTAGCTGGTCTGATCTGATCAGCAACGAGTGGGACGCGATGTCCTACCGGTCAATGAACTCGCTTGGCTTTGTTGGCTATCAATTCGGCGAAGCCCTGTTGATCGATCTCGGGTATTACACCGATGATATCTATTACGGGAATGGTGCGGCCTCGAATACATGGGATGGCACCTGGACCGGCAAAAACGGCGTCAATTCGCTCGAGGACTTTACCACCGAAGCCGCGCAGGAGCGCGCGATACAGGAAGCCTTTGGCTATAACCTTCAGGTAATCGAGACCGGATTGGGCTATCAGGGCGAAAGCCTGAGCGATTACCTCGGCACCACCCGGACTTTTATTGATAACGGGCAAGAAGTAACCGTTACCCTCACCATGACAGGGATTATGGCGGCGGCGCATTTGCGCGGGGCTTGGGGAACCCTGTCCCTTTTGCAGGGCGGCAATGTATCAACTGATGAATACGGCACGTCCATTCTGCGCTATATCGATCAATTCGGCGGCTACGACGCGCCATCGGTAGAAGACGCCATCAAGGCCTATACCGATGGTGTTTTGCCAACGGATACAGGCGGCGGGAGCGGTTCAGGAAATGTTTCTCCACCCCCCGAGCCGCCGGCGCCGAACGGTCCGACAGGCAATGGAACCGCCGACACTACAGAGGACACGGCGGATGTTGTTATAACCTGGGCTTGGGGCACGGAAGTAACGGTCTCGGATTTTGATCCAGCGACCGATACGATCTTCATCTCTTGGGTAGGCGCAGATGCGCTGGACGTTCGTGAGGTCAATGGATCGGTCGTGTTTGCGATCCCGTCCAACAACCAGTCCACCGAGTTGAGCGGTGTGGCTTTGGCAGATCTGAGTCCCACCAATTTCACAATACTGGACAGCACTGCAGCGACTGAGGTCCTCAGCATGGTGGGGTCGCACGGGACAACCCCCGGCGGTAGCGGCAATGGTCACAGCCATCAGCATATGCATGTCACACTAAGCTTCGCATCAGACGCACAAGTGATAGACGATTTCATGCCCGCAATGGGCGATGTCATCGAAATCGGCCCGGATATCACGTCCGATAGCTTTGCGATTTTCGAAGAAAGCGGTGATGCTCTTGGCCAGACGGTCCGCATTGAGTTGACCGAAGGCAACGTGACCAAACAGATCATATTCACCGGCTTTGGACTGGGTGATCTCGATCTGGGCAATTTCTCGATCACGGATCAGGCGGTGCTGAACGAGGTCTCCTCTGCGTTGGGTCAGATCGTTTTCACTCCGGGTGTCGGCGATGGTTATCAACTGAGCTACGACACCGATGGTTCAAACCCACCCGACACAACAGGAGCAACCGATTCAGGCGGCGTTAAGTTCCGGGCCGACAGCAACGCCGACGACATTACCGGGTTCCGCCCAGGCACGGATCAACTGGATTTCGGTGGAACGTCAGTACACGGAATGATTGTCACCAAATCATCCAGTGGAGAGATCGTGATCGACAGTCCCTGGTCTGATGCGGCCCAGATTGTTCAGGGCGTGACTTACCAGGATGTCACGATCGAAGATTTCGGTGTCGTTGGTAACGAACATTTCCGGCAGGATATGGGGGCCGTTGTCAGCTGGGAACAAGGCGTCGGTCCGCGCGAAGCTGACACGACCTATGTCCGCAGCCATGAATATGGTGTGCATGAGGTGATCGACGGTTTCGACCCAGCGACAATGAAGATCAGTTTCCTGTATTTTGGCACGCGGGAGCGTCTGAGCGTTGAGGATAGCAGTGAGGGATTGATCATTTCATCGCTACCGACCGGGCAGAGCGTCACTCTGACTGGCGTCTCCAAGGCAGATCTGATCCCCGGATTGGTGGAGTTTCATCATGATCAGGTGATGGAAGACAATCTGGAGGTCCCGTTTGGGTTTGAACAGAACGATGTGACCCTGGTTGATCGCACCATGTTGCTGACACCCGAAGCACCTGCTGGTGCTACGACAGACGGCCATCAGACCCGACCTGGAGATCTCACAGGGAGCTCTTCAGATACAAACAACGGTGTTGTCACAGATGGCGGAACCACGGATACAGACGATGACCAAACAGCAGGCGCTGTCACCTTCGGCGCAGGTGCCGATGTTGCCGAGCTGACCTGGGACTGGGGTGTGAAGACTGAAATCACCGGTTTCGATGCGGGTGAAGATGTGCTGGATTTCAACTCGCTCAGTGAAAGCGACGTTGCAGTCAGTGAGAACGGTGACGATCTGGTGTTTGAAGTAGTCGGAAACGGCGGTCATACGGTGACGCTCCAGGACATTCAGGCAGAAGACCTGAGCCTTGGCAAACTCACTGCGGACGACTGGAACTCCATCGACGAGGCGAACAGCGCGCTGGTAGGCCAGCTGGAAGCATTGGGAATGTCCTTAGTCTGAAGCACAATTGACACTCCACCCGGCCATTCCTTAGGCCGGGTGGAGTTTAGCGGAGTATTTCATTGACTGCGAACGCGGCCCAGGTTTCTCCGGATTGAGTTTTGGTAAGTTGATCGATTATTTCATCGGTCTTAGAGTTGCAGAATCCAACCACCGAAATCTCCGTCAAATTTGTTGAGTGTCGTTCTTGCATTCAGTGAGATTGCTCAGGCATGGAATGGCGGCTTTGCCGAGCAGCACCGCAGTAAACGAATATGGTAGCCAAGGTCCGGAATGGGCCGTTCTCGCTGGGATGGTTCCTAAAAATCCAGCACGACCCACGCCGGATCGTGGTCGGACCCGTCACCGCCGTGTTTGGTTCGCCGGTCAATGTGGGCAGACACCAGGAGCGGTGCCAGCTTGGCGCTCAGCCAGACCTGGTCGTAAAGCTCATACCGTGGTGGTTCCGGGCCAGCGGGGTTAAAGCGATGTGTCCATTGCGGCGACGCCGGCCCCGGCCCCTGACCGGGCGTTTCGGATTTCGCAGGCCGGCTTTCCACCGCATGTGCAAGCCCGTTCACCAGCGCATCAAAATCCGCCGTCAGCATCGGTGCAAGATCGGGTGAGTCCTCGGGATCGTTCATGTCGCCCAGCAGCACGAACCGGCCGCCGCGCCGTTCCTGGTGTGAGAGGATCCGAGACACCATTTCCGCCTGCCGTCGCCGCCGTGCATTAGCGGCGATAGCACCCGCCTCCGGGTCCTGATCGAACGGGACAAAATGGCTTTTAAGGTGCGTGTTGTAGACCGTCATCAGGCGGTCCCCGGACGTATCCAGCACCTCGACCTGCAGCAGGTCGCGACCAAAGACCCGTTCCCCCGGCGCGTTAGGATGTACTGCCATTTGGTGCGAGGTGATAGCACCCAAGGGTAGTTTCGACAGGATGCCGACGTCGATCATGCGCTGGTCGTTGCCTTCGACCAGCGCCACAAACGGGTACATCCCGCCAAGGTGCGATCGGTTGAATTCCTTCAGAATCCCGATGTGCTCGACCTCTTGTACGGCAAGTATATCGAGGTTCATCACATCGCGGATGCGGACCGCGATTGTGGCAGTATCGGCCGGGTCCTTTCCCTTGACGAGACGACCCTTGAACGTTCGCACCACAAGGTCGGCATTGTCAAAAGTCATGGTGATCCCGCCTGCATCGGGTGACGGCGAGGCGGGGACGCTGGCCTGAAAGTTGAAACGCGAAAAAAGGTTGTTCAGGTTAAAGGTGCCTATGGAAATCTGCATTCGAACATCCCTGATTGAACTGGCCTATCGCAAGACTACCGGTTCCTATTGCGCTTGCCCACTTTCTTGGCGGGCAGATTTGAAACCATTGGCGGAGAGAAAAAATTTTTACGGACATGAACAAGGCACGGACGCAGGAACATAGGTTTCTCGACCGCTCGATTTCGGAGTAGTGTAAGCATGGATGCAGTGCTACATCCGATGATTGGCGCGAGCTCGCATTTGCACGATGCCGCTTTGGGCCAGAGCGTCAGCTTTAAATTCGTTGCGCTATGCGTCTTTGGAAGCTGGTGGTGCCTAAAGAGAAGCTTCTGTTGTAATCGAGAACTGAAAAGGGCTGTACAAGCAAGCACCTCGTGTCTCTCTCTCACGTTTCGACGGTTTTCTGTGCGGACAGCCACTGCGAAACGTGTTCATTGCCTGTGTTGCCAGGCGGTCGAACGGCCTGGTGAGTTGGTATCCGCCCGCTGAAACGGTGGCACCGGACGGATGCGCCAAGCGGACCTGCGTGATGTAGCGCTCAGAAATGGCGACCGGCAGCAGTACGGCTCCGGCACCAGTTGCAGCCAGTGCTTCCCAGACTGATCAGCCCCACTTGAGTGGTCCAATTTGAAAGTTAGTGCATGACCGGTCTCTGGTCTATCTGGACGATGGTTTCCGGAGCCGGAGGGCGATATCCCAGAGCACTATGGGGTCGTTTGGTGTTGTAGTGTTTCCTCCATTC
>NZ_JBGOSH010000038.1:0-3867 GCF_041537925.1 Ruegeria hyattellae
CCTCGATCACCGATTTCGCCGATCTGCAGACCAACCATCTGTCAGGCGGCGCCGAGGCGGTCATCACCGACGTCGCCGGCAACTCGATGACGCTTGTGGGCGTGGCCGAAGGCGCTCTGGATGCGGGCGACTTCATCTTCTGATCCCGCCCCGCGGCGCGGTCTGGTGCCGTCTGCGATATCCAAACTGCGGACGGCACAGCGCGCCTTCTCTATTTGGCAGGCTGCACTTTCACGTAGAAATTCGTCCGCATCGGGATCGGTAGCTTGTCCGGGTTGACGACCTTCAGCGCCGCAACCCCCGGTGATCCGAGATATTTGCGGACCTTCTCGGTGAAATACTCGTTGACCACCGGAATGTCATAGAACTGGATCGAGAAATCATTGTCCCGCATGCGGCGTTTGAGTTGCCGGTAGCTGTGCAGCGCACAATGCTGCGGAGGTTTCAAAAAATCGAACATGCGCCGCACCCCGTAAGTGGTTGACCAGCGCACCATCTCGAAAGGGATGTTCGTCCATTTGTTCGGGGTCTGCAAAAGGTAGTGCCCACCGGGTTTCAACACCCGGCGAACCTCGTTCAGATGCGCATCGGTATCGGGAATGTGCTCAATGACATCGAAACTCAGCACAAGATCGAAACTGCCATCATCGAAAGGCAGTTCGCTGCCTTCCGCCAGACGCACGTCCAATCCGGCAGGGGCGGCATCCACCACCTCCTGATCGGCGTCGATCGCGACCACCTCATGCCCGTCCGCCTTCAGTTTGAGCATCAGTTGGCAGCGACCACATCCGATTTCGAGGATGTGCAACGGGGTCTTCAAAAGTCCGGTCTGGTCCAGAAACTCGATATTCGAAGTCAGATTTCCCCAGTTTATTCGGTCATCCACAGAGCGCGCTCCTTCGTTATACTTTAAAAAATCACTCTCATGCGGCAAACGGCATATCCGCATGATGGCCGATTTCGCGCCTGCTATCCACTCCCGGACGCCATCGGCCTGGTTCGGCAGCCGCATGAGATGCCTTCGCTTCGTATCAATTTGATTGACCTGTTAAGAGCCCGTTGCTTTTATCCCGGCGGGGGCAAACGACATGATCGTATTTTTTAGGGCGCAAACCCGAGTTGAACGGGCCACATACGCTCAGACAGTACCAATGAATAATGAACTTGAGGGACGCTCTAGATGACAACATATACGCTGAACGGCTTTTCCACCTATTACGACAACGATATCGACGCGGATGTGGGCGTGAAATCCAGCACGACCTTGCAACTGACCGTGCGCGACGACATCACCACCATGCGCTACAGCGTTTTGCCGCTGGCTCCCGGCGACTCGGCGCCGGATGATCTCTATGTCGAAATCGAGCTGGACGAGTACAATGTCCGCATTGACGGCGCATTGTTTCAGGGATCGGACACCGATCCCGATACCTCGATCTTTCAGGTCAACTGGACCGACGCCGGCAACGTCCAGCGCGTCTCGACCGTTCTGATCGTCGAAGAGATTGATGCCAATGTGCCGCCCCATGGCACGGTCGATACCCAGAATATCTTCCTGCTGGGTGGTGATGCGCTGCCCACCTTCAACACGCTGGCGGCCTGGAACAATTTCCTCAACAATTCCCTGGACTCCCTGGATATTCCCCCCGGTGCCAGCCCGCTTGGCCCCAACAAGGATATCGCGTTCAACGCGCTCAGCGGTTCATTCACCGAAAATGACGTGATCGTCGGGACGAACGGTGCCGACAGTTTCGATGGCGGTGCCGGCAATGACAGCATCGAGGGGCTCGGTGGCGATGATATGCTGACCGGCGGCAATGGCAATGACACGCTGCGCGGCGGCAGCGGATCGGATTACCTCGAAGGAGGGGCCGGAAACGACTATCTGAACCCCGGCAACAACAGCGATTACGATAATGTGCAGCCGGGCACGGGCAATGACACCGTGGATTTCTCGGCCATCTCGAACTCGACCAGCTTTGCCGATATCGACATGTTCGATCTCAACGCTGGCGTAACCGCGACCATCAACGGCAACACCAATAGTGGCTTCATCAACAAGGGCGCCAACGGCACCACCACGATCCTCAACGTGAACAACCCGATGAGTGCCAGCGACGGCGGGTTCGGGCTCTATGCCACGGATCACAACGACATCCTCAACATCACCCCCGGTTCAAGCGGGTTCATCGTGATCGGTGGAGTGGGCGGCAATGACACCTTCAATATCGCGGTCGGCAATACCCATGTGCGGCTCGATTCCGTCTGGTGGAATGCCAGCACCGGCGTAGTGGCGAATTTGCAAACCGGCATCATTTCACAGGACGGTCATGGCGGCTCGGACACGATCAACGGCGTGGCCAATCTGACCGAGATCCGCACCACGATGATGAATGACAGCATCATCGGCAGCGATGGCCGCGACCGGATCATCCTGATGGCGGGCAATGACACCGCCGATGGTGGCGGCGGGTTCGACCTGCTGCGCTATGACCGCAGCCAGGTCGAGGCGGTCAATGTCAACCTGACCACCGGCACCGCAACTGGTATTTGGCGAGGTGAGGCCTTTACCCATACGATTAGCAATTTCGAGGAAATCCGCGGATCGCGCCAGGGCGATGACACGATCATCGGAAGCAACGGCACCGGAGAATATATCGAAGGCCGCGGCGGCAATGACAGCATCGAAGGCCGCGGCGGTGACGATGAACTGCGCGGCGAAGAGGGCAATGACACGTTGCGCGGCGGCAACGGCGACGACGAACTGCGCGGAGATGCGGGCAATGACGTGCTGTTCGGCGGCGACGGGGCGGACCGCCTGCGCGGCGGGGATGGGAATGATTCACTCAATCCCGGGGATAACGATGCCGACTATGATGGCATTGCGGCGGGCGCCGGACAGGACACGGTGAACTTCGCTGCCGCGTCGGATGGGTATTTTGGCCTGGAACACTGGGATCTCGATGCCGGGATCACCGCCTGGGTCAACGGTGCCACCAATAGCGGCTACATCGACAAGGGGGCCAATGGCTCAACGACACTCGTGAATGTGCAGAAGGCCATGCAGGCGGATGGGCTAGCCGTCGAAGGCTCTGAATTCAACGACACGATCAATGTCACGTCAGCCCCAGATAGCTTCGTCTCGGTGGTCGGCCGCAGCGGCAACGATGTCATCAACATCAAACCCGGCAGCGGTTACGTTCAACTCGATTCCGGGCATTGGGGGGCGTCAACCGGGGTTGTCATCAACCTGTCCACCGGCATCGTCTCAAATGACGGCTGGGGCGGTCAGGACACGATCAATGGGGTGGCCAATCTGGGCGAAGTCCGCACCACAATGCTGAATGACAGCGTGCGGGGCAGCGGTGGCGATGACAGGATGGTCCTGATGGCCGGCAATGACACGGTCGATGGCGCCGGCGGCTTCGATATGCTGCGCTATGACCGGACCGGGGTCGATGCGGTGACGCTGGATCTCAACACGGGCATCGCAACCGGCACCTGGCGGGGCGAGGCCTTCACCCACACGATCAGCGGCATCGAATATGTGCGTGGCTCGCGCGACGGGCATGACGACCTGACCGGCAAGGACGGGCAGGACAACCGGATCGAGGGCCGCGGTGGGCGCGACACCATCGACGGCGGCGCCAATGGCAACGATACGCTCGAAGGCGGCGACGGCAATGACGACATCGCCGGGCTCAGCGGCAACGACTTTCTCGATGGCGGTGATGGCCGGGATCTGCTGCAGGGCGAGGATGGCCGCGATACGCTCGAGGGCGGCGCAGGTGCCGACACGCTGCGGGGCGACGGCTGGGCCGACACGCTATCAGGCGGCGAGGGGGCGGACCAGCTCTATGGCGGCGA
>NZ_JBGOSH010000039.1:0-3446 GCF_041537925.1 Ruegeria hyattellae
CGCCGGAGACTTTCGTTGTAATCCGAGCAGTTCGTGACCCGGAACTTTGCTTTGGGAAACTTGTCGCGACGGGCATCATTGAATTTGTGGGGCATCGACCGTCACTCACGTCGCAGAAAACGCTGGGAATACTCTGAGCGACCAATCCGTGCAACACAGTCCCTCTGTACCAGGATATCGAGCAGGTTGTCATTGGCATCAACCGCCCAACATAGCCCGTATCCTTCACCAGGAATACAGAAGCCCTTCGAGCGAAGCATGGTCATCGGTCTCTTGATCCGCACCTGTTGGCCCAGACCATAGCGGGGAACAACTTGGCAATACTCGTCCAACTTCAACTCCCGAAATGGCGCGTAAATGCTCGGTACAAAAGTCGCCCTTGCTTTACGCCCTCCACTGATATTGGTTACATCGCAGTTTCAAGAAAAAGGCAGGGACATGAAAATCGATTTGAAGAAAATGAGTGCAGCAGACCTCAAAGCACTGGCAAAAGACATTGAGGAGACTCTTGTGCATGCCGAAAAAGAGGCGCTGTCAAAAGCCCTCAAAGAGATCCACAAAGTCGCCAAATCTTATGGTGTCACACTTGAGGAAGTCATCGCACATTTCTCCGGTCCGAAGAAAAAGGCCAAAGCCGCCGCCAAGTACCGTAACCCGGAGGACCCGAAACAAACCTGGACGGGTCGGGGTCGCAAGCCGAACTGGGTCAATGACGCGATCAAAGCTGGCAAGTCTATCGACGACCTGGAAATCTGACGCCAATAGGTGCGCCGATGGAGGAGAGGGGGTGACCGATGTGGGCCGCCCCATTTGCGGTGCGTGGATTCTCAGAAAGGCAATGAACACGATCACAGGTCGATGTAATCACAAGCCATAAAAGCAAGCGACGAACAGCGTTGCTTGTCCTTGGGTTCTTCCTACTTACCGTCTGATGGACTTCCGCTCAGCATCATAGGTTCAGGCCACCTTCTGTTGGTGGAAGCTCACCGAGTGGACAGAACCGCGCGCCGTTGTAATGTAGGCACGGCTTCGGGCTTCAGGATTTGAACAGTGGAATAGCCTTTGTCACCATTTGAAAACACATTGTGCATCGGAGGCGCATCCATCAGGGTGACGTCGATCGGTGAAGGTTCAGGTATTGTATTCCTGCATGCAGGCGTCGCCGATCGACGGATGTGGTCAAAGTCGCTTGCTCACTTCGGAAAACACAACCTTGCAATGGCTTATGATCGACGTGGATTTGGTGAGACCCAGAGCCCGGATGAGGCGTTTAGTCACGTTCAGGATCTCAAGGCCGTTCTCGACGATCTTGGATTGGACAGACCGGTTCTGGTGGGGTGTTCTCAGGGGGGACGATTGGCAGTGGATTTTACATTGCGGTATCCGGCGAAGGTCTCTGCAGTTGTGTTGGCAGCGCCTGCCATTTCAGGCGCGGATAATCCTTCCACTTTTTCGCCTGAGATAGCCGCCGCCTTTCAAAAACTGGATGCCGCAGAGCAGCAATCAGATGAAGCACTCATCAACGACGCTGAGGCCCACCTGTGGCTGGACGGTCCGGCAAGCGAAGAGGGAAGGGTAACGGGCCCACTTCGGGACCTGTTTCTGGACATGAATGGAATAGCTCTTGCGCATCCCGAGTTGACCAAGGAAATTCAGCCCAAAAGCTCGATGGATCAGCTGCAGTCAATTGAGGTTCCGACACTGATTGTATGGGGAAATCTGGATTTTCCTCACATTCAGGACCGGTGCATTTTGATCGGAAGGAGCATTCCAAATGCGACGACCGAGGTCATTGAAGAGTGTGCCCATCTGGTGAACTTGGAACAGCCTAAGATCTTCAACGGGCTGGTTGAACAATTCGTTGCATCGCGCCTCTAAGGCTTACCGCAGTTCACCGATCTCCGATGCTTGGCAAATGACGTTCAAGCCATGGTCGGGATGACCTATCACACCTGGTTCGCCCCGAAGACGACTAAGCTGCGTCAGCCCAATGCAGAGTGGCAGCATCACGCAATGTAAGACAATGTCACAAGTGTCAGTAGTCGAAGCCCAGCATTCGCAGCGAGTTGCTTCAATCAGTAAGAAGAGTTCATTTGACACTCCGGATCTCAACTTCTAAGTCCGCAGATAGCCAGTGATTGAACCTTTGTGTGCGAGTGTGTGAGTTTTGGGGGAAAGTTGATCGTGGTGAGGGCGGATGGGCGTGTGTTTGCCCACCAGCCCGCCGAATACCACACGGTACAAGGCGTTTTGCACCGAGTGACGGTTGAGCATCACAGTCTTGTCGACTGTCGTGAACCTTATTGCACTAGCCTACTGCAAAGTGATCACAGCCGAGTTGCGGGCGACGGCGTCGAAGTGAATCGCCTGTCGCATCTATCTTGACCGATAGCAAAACCTGAGTTCTTCTGAATCACTACACTCTATCCTCGCAACAACCGAAAGTACCGCGTCTACCGTTGGCCGAAGACAAAAAAACTGGCTAGTAGGCATCGCTCAGCGGAGATCTGGAGAGAAGAGATCGCGTGATCGAAGCGACCCATCCTGGGAACCCGGCACGCTAATTGCCACTCTTCGACAGGCTAAGGAGAAATCTCGTGCAAGATTATTGTAAGTGGCCCTCGATGAGTGCGCTTTCTTTGGTCTCCTTATTCCTCTTACCCGTGCAGGGCGCAGCTCAGGCCTTCGACTGTTCCAAAGCTGGTAACAGCACAGAGAAGGAAATTTGCATCAATGCGGAGCTAGGGGCGCTCGATAACGGTATGGCGGATGCCTACAAGGCCGCCGAAAGCAAGGCGGCCGGCGATCAAGAGCGGCAATTAAGAAGCGATCAGAGGGCCTGGCTCGAGCGGCGTAACGACTGCCAAGGCGACGGGGGTTGCATAACAAAAACTTATCTTGCGCGCCTCCGCACTCTAACAAACGACTACGATATCTTTGGCGTTTGGGCCGGGACCTATGACGGCCCTTATGACGAGCTGGAGCTGGATATTTCGGGCAGCGAAGCAAGCACTATTTCAGTGACGTTCGTGGGTGGCGGGGCAAGCTACACATGTGGTCCGGTGACGGGTGCTGGAAAGATTGACAAAAGCGGTCTCATTGTGACGGATGCGGGCGACGAGATTATGGTCCTGCACCGTATGGGTACCGGGATTTACCTGCCGCAAAATAGCGTAAACACCAATCTCGGACGCGCGAATTGCGGGATGAATGCGCCGGAACTGAGCGGGAGCTACTATCGACGTCAGTAAGCATGTGCAACCTGGACACACACACATCCGCGCGCCAGGCGGTTCTTGACTTAGCGTTGTTGCATGGGTCGCCGATTTCGTAGAGGAACCGCGTGCTGTTAGACCGAAGGTTGCCTTGTATGCCCCACAAATTCAATGCCAGCCGTCGTGGCAAATTCGCGGCGGCCAAGTACAAGGTGACTAATTGGCCGGAGT
>NZ_JBGOSH010000040.1:0-2774 GCF_041537925.1 Ruegeria hyattellae
TGTCATCTCCGCCGTGGCCTGTGCCACCGGTGCCGAAGTCCTGGTCGATGGAGTCGATCCCGCCCTGGTAATAATGTTTGATCTCGTTGGACGGAGGCGTGAAGCCTGCGACCTTGTATTGCTGCAGTTCTGAATCCTTGAACCCTTCAAGGCGCAAGGGAATGAACACGGCCTGGTTTTCACCGGTCATCCGGTCCCCGACCCACCAGTAGAACGCCAGATCCCAGGTGCCGTTGCTGTTCTGGATCGCGCCGTACTTGTCGAGCGCGTAGTCCACATCGCGAGACCGCAGCTCGGTCTGCAGCCCGTCGAACGTATGCACGTCCTGACGGTACCAGGTGTTTGCGTGGAATTTGAACGTGCCGACGCTGTCGGTCAGCGTGCCGCGGATGTCGATGTCGCCACCGTCCGGGCGGATCGTCATCTTGGTGCCTGAATCCGCCTTGAAGGTGATCTGGTTCACCGGCGCCACTTTTGAGCCATCAATGATCCGGTTGTCAAAACTGACCAGGTTTCCGTTCATATCGCGCCCGGTAAGGCCGCGGTCAACGTCATTCCATGTCACGTCGACAAAGGTGCCATCCGCATTGTAGCCACGCGAGTTGAACACCTCGAACGCGTCTTCGACATGGACATTGGACAGGTTGATGCCCTCGGCCTTGTCGCCGATTTTGAAGCCCCGCCCGACATCGACGATAAGCGTGTCCTTGAACACATACTCATTGGTGTAGTTGAAGATGTGCACCGCCTCGTTCTGGACGCCGTAGATCGTCAGATCCGAAAAGGTCTGCTGGATGTCGGTGGCGTTGTCGATGTTGCGGTGGCCGGTGAAGATACCTTCTTCGACGGCGATGATCTGGTTGCCCGAGAAGCCCATGATGGACGTCTCTTCCTCGTCGTAGCGGTCCCGCTCCTCGAATGGGTTGCCCGAGGGATCGAACTGCACGACATCCGTGCTCGGCCCCTGGGTGCTGGTCTCGGAGGTGTTGAACATCCAGGCCGTCTTGGAGTTCGCGGCGATGTTGTCCTGCTGGATGATCTGCCGCGCCTGGCTTTCATAGGCGACGCCTTCGATGCCGAAATCGCCGGATTTCTCCAGGGTCAGGACGTTCGCGTCACCATCGCGGTTGGGATCGCGCCCGGTGCCGACGGTGGAAGTGACGAAATTGCCGATCCACTGGCCGGTCTCATTGGCGTCTTCCGAAACGATCCCGGCGCCGGCGACGCCATACACGAAATTATAATCGACGGCCGCGTGGCTGTCATGGTGGACGATGCCCCAGCCGGGGCTGCCGGTGACCGAATTGCCCTCGAGGATGGCGAGCTTTGCGTCCTCTTCCGCGCCGGTGCGGTGGATATGGAGCGCATAGCGGCCCTCCACATTCTCGGTACCGGGATTGCGCGCGGTCCCGATGACATCCTCGCCGGGGCCGTTCTTGATGCCGGGGCCGCGGTTCGACCAGTCGTCCTCGTCCCAGAGCTCGTTGGTGTTGATCGGCTTGGACTTGTCGGTCCGGCCCAACTCGTCGAACTCGGCATAGCGCACTTCCACATCCGGGTTGTGCATGAACATCACATGGCCACGCACCCCTTCGGGGTTCTCCGACGAGATCGTCACGTTGCGCGAGGAGTTGCCGACATAGACGGACAGTTCGTTGTCGATCCCGTCGCGGCCCTCATAATCCGGCGTCGTGTGATCGTATGTGAGGGGCCGGTTGATGGTGACGGTGCCGGTCGCAGCGTCAATCGCGACGATCGTCACCTCTTCGTCCTGTGTCTGCAGGATACCGTTTGAATTGCCGACATATTCGGTGCCCATGACCACAAGGCTGTCGCCGACCTGCCAGCTGTCGACATCGCCTTCCAGCTTCAGCGTCCTGTCGCCGGCCTCGGGCTCTTCGGCCAGCCTGAGATAGGGGGCTTTGGTGGCGCCGTGAATTTCCACCGCGCCATGGGTGACGACCCCGTGGCCAAGCTGGCTCGGATCCTCGGACAGGTTGATTTTGCTATCGGTGATCACGATCTCGGCGTTGACATCAGGCTGCACCGGGTTGCCCTCGACCCCGATCGTCAGAGTGGAGGATGCGCCGGTCAGCAGGGATTCGACCTCCATCCGGGTGTCGGTATCAACGGCGAAATGCAGCCCGCCATCAACGCCCACCGTCCCCAGCTCGGCCGTGCTCACACCGTCATAGACAACGGATATGCCGTGCGGAATATAGACATCCGCCCCGGCGCCGGGCACTTTCCCGCCGGTCCAGGTAGAGCCATCGAACCAGGACCCGCCATTGATGGCGACGGAGGTGCTCCATTCGCTGGCATCCGGGAGCAGTTTCATCAGGTTGAGATGCTCGCCCTGTTTGACGGAATCGTCCATATGCGCAGAATGATGCGCGCCCGACAGGGCCTCCTGCTGCATCATGACGGCTTCGGCGCGTGTGGTGGTGCCGGACCCGGTCAGATCCTGCTCAGCCCCGCCAGTTCCATGCCCGGAGTGGTTCATCTCCGTTGAGTGGTTCATGTCGTTCATTACTGCTCCAGTCGCCCCGCATGCCGAAGCACCAGCCAAAAGGCCGACGCAAAGTATCAGAACGGAACAAACCGCCCTGAAATCGGTGTTGTTATGATTCCAAGACGACTGAGTGTGTCGTCCCGGACCTGCAACGCTGGCGTACCGTGCCAAAATGGCAAGAACCATAGTCTGAAACCGGCAGTCTAAAGATCGGCAAATTCCTGCGTGAAACCGAGCAGGACCGTTCCATAATCCGCCTATT
>NZ_JBGOSH010000041.1:0-1498 GCF_041537925.1 Ruegeria hyattellae
CCGCCATACAGGCTGTCGCCGCTGTCATTGCCGTTCAGCACATCATTGCCGATATTGCCATAGAGCCGGTCGCCGCCATCGCCGCCATAGAGCGTGTCATCGCCCGCCAGCCCGTCGAAGATATCCGACCCGCCGCTGATCAGTGCGCTGTTGTCGTCATTGCCATCACTCAGCTGCACCGCCTCGGGGTCGATCGGGTCATAGATCGATCCCACCGTCACCGTCACGCTCGCGGTCCGGCTCTCGATGCCGTCCGACACCGCGTAGCTGAAGCTGTCGGAGCCGATATAGCCCGGGTCCGGCGTATAGAGGATCTCGCCATTGACCAGCGAGACCGACCCGTTGGCCGGTGCCGAGCCCGAGATATCGAGGCTCAGCGCATCGCCATCCCCGTCGCTGTCATTGGCCAGCACGTCGATCGAGACCGCGACATCGGGGTCGGTGACCGCCGTGTCATCCTGGGCGTCCGGCGCGTCGTTGACCGCGTCGACCGTCACCGAGACCGTGCCCGCCGAGGTTTCCTTGCCGTCGCTGAGCGTGTAGCCAAAGCTGTCCACCCCGTTGAAATCCGCATCCGGCGTATAGGTCGCGATCCCGTTCGCCAGGGTCACCGAGCCGTGCTCGGTCTCGACCACGCCGGCGGTGCCGGGATCGTCGAAGGTGCTGGTCAGCGCGGTCACGCTCAGCGGGTCGCCATTGGCGTCGCTGTCATTGGCCAGCAGGTCGATTGCCACCGCCTGGTCTTCCGGCGTGGTGGCGGCATCGGGTGCGGCCACCGGGGCGGCGTTGGTCTCATAGACCGTCACCGTCACATTGGCCGTGCTGCTGGTGGTGCCGTCGCTGACCGCATAGCTGAAGCTGTCATCGCCGACAAAGCCGGGATCGGGCGTATAGACGATCTGACCGTTCGAGACCGCAACCTGGCCGTTGGCAGGCGTCGCGCCGGAGATATCGATGCTCAGTGCATCGCCATCGGCGTCGCTGTCATTGGCCAGCACGTCGATCTGGATCGGGCCGTCCTGCTCGCCGCTGGTCGCATCGTCCTGCGCCACCGGCGCGTCCGGCGTCGGCGCCACCGTCACGCTGACCGTGGCCACCGCCGTGCCGCCCTGGCCGTCCGAGACCGTGTAGCTGAAACTGTCATTGCCATTGGCATCCGCATCCGGCGTGTAGGTCAGCTGATCGCCATCAATCACCACCGTGCCGAACTGGCCCTGGCCCACCGACTGGATCGACAGGGTGCCGCCATCCGCATCGCTGTCATTGGCCAGCACATCGATCGTGACGCTCTGGTCCTCGTCCACATTTGCCGCATCGTCCACCGCCACCGGCGCGTCATTGGCGCTGGCCGTCAGCAGCCGACCGTTGGCTTCCATTGCGGCTTCGGTTCCGGCGAGGTTCTTGACGCCGGTGAGCAGGGCAACGGGGACAAAGCCGCTGGCGCCGTCGGGGTTGATCTCGAGCAGCGTGTCATCGCCAACCGTGGTGAAGCGCACGA